>NZ_JAAKZD010000005.1:0-169851 GCF_015230035.1 Campylobacter concisus | reverse complement strand
AGATCGCCGCTAAATTTATGGCTCTCATTTTTGGTATTTATCACTACATCCGCACTTAGACTAACGCCACTAAGCTCTTTAAACCAAAACTCATCTTTTTGCACGCTAAAGCCAACAAGAGCAGGGGTAAAAATAAGAGACGGCTGAGCAAATAGGTTAAATTTATCAGTTAAATTTAGTTTTTTACTCTAGCGCTAAATTTGATTTACTGCATATTTATGCTTCCAGCTGGAGCGGGCATATCGCCTTTTTCATCTACAAATGGAGGCCCTTTTTGAAGTAGCGCAGTCACTTCAGAGGCAACCTTTGGATCCATCTTAGCCATGATGGTTGATATCTTTTTTGCGTCAAGGGCGTAAAGTATGGTGGCCGCGTTTGATCTAGGCATTTGCGAGAGCACTTCGGCTGCTGCGCCATCTTTCATTTTGGCATAGGATTCATTGACTTTATCAGTCGTCATCGTGCGAAGTTCTTTTAAAATTTTCTCATTTTTAGCGACAACTTCGTCGATCTCTTTGCGTTTTTGCTCGATCACTTTCATCGTCGCATTCAGATCAGCCTCTTTTTTGGCAAGCTTTTTGTTGTTCTCTTCATAAGCTGCAGCCGAGCTTGCTCGAAATACCTCTAGGGCTTGGCGCTGCTCGTCGATGATCTCAAGCTCCTTTGAAATTTCCTCTTTTCTAGCTTCAAAGATCTGAGTGCAATCAACCGGCACTTCAAAGCAAAATGCAAAATTTATGACCATAAAAAAGAGTAAAGCAGCTCTCATTACGCCTCGCTTTTGGCTGCAAATTTCATAACCGCAAACTCATCAAGAGCAAGCGCTTCAGCCTTTTGTATGCGTTTTATCTCTTTTTTAAATTCTTCTTTTTCTAGATATTTCATCTTTTCATACTCTAAATTTGCATTTTTATATTTGTGCTCGTAGTGCAAGACCTCTTTTTTTGCTATCTCTAAGCTCTCTTTGCACGCGCTTAGCTCGGCTCTTGCTATATTTATGAGCTCTAAATTTTCTCTTAGCTCGCCTATGTTGCCACTTTTTGGCAGGCTAAACTCATTAAGCTTGGCCCTTAAGAGTGCTATTTTTTCTTCAGCATTTCTTACATTTAGCCTAGCAACGACGAGCTTAGCCTCTACCTTATCCATCTCCTGCTTTTTGACGCGGACGACGGAGGTAAATTTACTTTTCATCTAATGATCGTATCGCTTCTCTCAGGGCTTGTTGAGATATAGCCGACCTTCACGCCAGTTAGCTCCTCGATACGCTCGATATATGCTCTTGCGTTTGCCGGCAAGTCTTCATATCTGCTGATGCCTTTTACACTGTCCCAGCCCGCAAGCTCCTCATAGATAGGCGTTGCATTTTCAAGATCTGTTGGCACGTAGTCGATAGTTTCGCCGTTATATTGATATGCTTTGCAAATTTTTACCACTTCAAAGCCATCAAGCACGTCAAGCTTCATAAGCGCATAGGTATCGACGCCATCAAGTCTTGAAGCGTATTTTACGCTTACTGCGTCAAACCAGCCACAACGTCTGCGGCGGCCTGTTGTTGTACCAAATTCTTTACCGATCTCACACATCTTATCGCCGCTCGTGCCTTTGTCTTCAGTTGGGAAAGGTCCGTGTCCTACGCGAGTCGTATATGCTTTGATGACACCTATTACCTTGCCTATCTCTTTTGGATTTAGTCCAAGGCCTGTGCAAGCGCCAGCGCTTATGGTATTTGAGCTAGTTACATAAGGATATGTGCCGTGATCGATGTCTAAAAGTGTGCCCTGAGCGCCTTCAAGTAGGACTTTTTTATCTTCATCTAGCGCTTTCCAAACTAAATTTGTAGTGTTTGCGATAAATGGAGCAAGCACCTCTTTATATCTTTTTAGCTCTTCAAGTAGCTCATTTTCTTCAGGTATCTTTACACCAAGAGCGTCAAATACGCATTTGTTTGTTTCAAAATCATGCATCAAAGCATCGCACAAGCGCTCTGGCTCAAGTAGCTCGCCAACTCTGTGGCCGCTTCTGCTTATCTTGTCTGCGTATGTTGGTCCGATGCCTTTGCCAGTCGTTCCGATCGCTTTTTCGCCTTTTAAGCGCTCTTTTGCTTGATCGACTTGGCTGTGGTAGCTTAAATTTAAGTGTGCTTTGTCGCTTATATAAAGTCTGCCTTCTAAGTTGTCAAACTGCGCCATCTCAGTGATGAGCACCTCTGGAGAGACAACGACGCCGTTGCCGATGATATTTATGATATTTTTGTGCAAAATTCCGCTTGGGACAAGGTGAAGTGCGTATCTTACGCCATCGACCCAAATCGTATGACCAGCGTTGTGGCCACCTTGAGAGCGACAAATCATGTCATAGTTTAGTCCTAGCATATCAACTATCTTGCCTTTACCCTCATCACCCCATTGAACACCAACTACTAAATCAGCCTTTCTCATTCTTACTTCCTTAAATTAATTTTTTCTTCTATCAATGCATCAGTATAAACAGCGAACCCGCTGCTTGAAATATCGTCTATTTCATAGTTTCCGCCACTTGCTAAGATGGCGTTGTCTTTTAAAAATCTAAAAAATAAACTATCATAATATCTCATTTTTGAGTAATATAGCGGAACTATTCTTAAATTTTTATATTCTAGTGATTTGGCTACGCTTTGTAAATTTTTTAGCGCCTCTTTTAGCTTATCAGGGACTAAATTTACTATCTCATCAAGCTCGCTAGCGTCCTTTAAAAGGGCTAGTTTGCTAAGCCACGGCACGTTTTGGGCTAAAATTTTTTCTAGCCATGAATTTTCAAAAATTTCTATCTCTAAGTTTAAAATTTCGCAAATTATCCTTGGGATTTGCATGTTGCTAAGCTGCAAACAAGCGCCGATCTCAAGCTCACTAAAGAGCTTTGCAACGATGTTTATGCTCTTTAAAATGTCGTTTTCGCCGATAAGCTCAGCGCCTATTTGATAAATTTCTTGGCTTGGGTAGCGAAAGACTGGCTGGATGTAAAACCACCTCTTTGGCTCGTTTGCTTTAAGCCTTCTAAGCACGATCCTAACGGTATCAACCGTGCTATCAGCCCTTAAGCTTATCTCGTGGTTTAGACTGTCGCTAAAGCGCAGAAGGTTTGTCGCATCTACGCTTAGATGTTGATGATACGAAAAAAACGGCGTTACGATCTCGCTAAAACCTTCATCTTCTAAAATTTCACTCGCTTTTTGCTCGATTTTTCTCTTTAGCTTCGCACTTTTTGCAAAGTAAAGTTTGCTTCCGTTTGGGATCTCGTGCTCATAAACATTTACATCACTCAACTCTTATCTCCTTACTAAAACCTAAATTTATATCGCACTCTTTAATGATGGACACGGCTAGATTATAGAGTTCGCCGCTGTCACTACTGCTTGCTAGTTTGCTTAAATTTATAGAAATTTCTTGATTAAATTTACCTATATTTTTTATCTCGTCTTCTATTTTTTGTTTCAAGCTTTGTGCTAGTTTGTCGTCTTGATTTAAATTTGCTATCACTTCATTTGCAAGCTCTTTTAGCACGACTAAGCCTTTGAAAAGCTCGAAATTTTCACTATTTTTATAGTCTTTTATGTGTAGATATGGTCTTTCGAATTTAAACGAAGCAGCATCTTTTGCCAAAAGCGCTAATGAGAAAATGTTGCCTTGAAATTTATCAAAACCAAGACCAAGTAAAAACTCAAGCGTTCTTTTGTCATCGATATTTTTTATAGTCGCATTTAGTCCAAATTTATCAGCCACAAACCTTATCATATTTATGCTCTCAAGCGCCTCTTTTGAGTTAAAGATATGCTTGCAAAATTTATTATCTATATTAAAGCGGTTTGTCTTTAGCATACCAAGAGCTTCGATCGAGCTTGAGTATGATGCAAAGTCATCAAGCGAGAAGTGTATGCCAAGCTCTTTATATTTTCTCACATAAATTTCTAAAATTTCTAAATTTGTAGCTGTTGCAGCGTCGATAACATCGATGATAAGCCCAGTTGGATCAAGGCTTTTATCCTCATCAAATATCGCTTTAAATTTATGCCAAAACTCCTCCGTAAAGAGCTTTTTAACGCTTAAATTTACACGAACTTTTGCGCTTATGCCATTTTCTAGCCAAATTTTTCTTGCTAAAAGCGCCTCTTTTATCGTAAATAAAGCGATATTGCTCGATGCACTACTTGTTTTTATGAGTGGTAAAAAGTCGCTTGGATAGATGATCTCACCATCTTTTCTCCATCTAATAAGCGCTTCAAAACTTAAAGTCTCGCCCGTGCTAAAGCTGATCTCTGGTTGAAATTCTAAAAACATCTCGCCAGCGTCAAGCGCTTTTAAAATTTTTGAGCCATCTTCGTATTGGCTCTTAAAATAGACATCTTTTTTCGCATCAAATGTATAGCTTCTGTTTTTGCCACTTATCTTGGCTTGATACATCGCCCAGTCGGCTCTTTGTAGCACATCATCAGCCCCAAGCTCACTATCGGCCAAGGCTATGCCTATGCTTGCGCTTGCTTTTAGTTTTAGCTCGTCTATCTTTACTTCATCTGAAGCTAGCCTTAGCATATTTTGCGCTATCTCATAGACTTCGCCTAAATTTTCGTAGTTTATGACGCCTACAAACTCATCTCCGCCTATCCTTGCAAAGATATTTTTGCCATTAAACATAGCGCCTATCTTTTCAGAGATAGCTACTAGAAATTTATCGCCTATTTGGTGGCCGAAGTTGTCATTTATGCTCTTAAAATCATCCATATCAAGGTAGATGACGGCTATTTTTTGTTCATTTTTTTGTATGAGAGAATTTAGCTTGTTGTAGAGTAAAAATCTATTTGGCAGCTTTGTGAGCGGATCGTGATATGCGATAAATTCTAGATATTTTTCATTTTGTGCTTCGTTATTTGCAAGCATTGCTAGCATGATATAGCCAGTTTTTTTCTCGCTTGCATCGATAAGCGGTAAAATTTCTATGACTTCAAGCTTGCTTTTGTTTTTATTATTTTCGCTCCAAACCTTGCCACTCCACGAGCCACCTTGGTTTATGGTCTCTATGATCTGGTATTTTATATCGCTTAAGCCTTGCTTTATAAAGGTGATATCTTTTAGATATACGCTATCTTTTGCGCCTGCACTTTCAAAAAATGCGTCATTTGCGTCAATAACCCTCATCTCTTCATCAAGCAAGACGACCTCTTCTTTGCTAAATGAGAAAATTTTTGCAAGCAGGTCTTGGCAGACAAAGAAGCTATCTTCTAGGCTAAGATCTCTTAACGTGCCTTTTATCAAGCTTACTTCGCCAAATTCGTCGTATTCAAGCGCTTTTGCCCTTAGTCTAAAGTGTAGAATTTCTTTATCTATGCTGTAAAGCTTGATATCTTTGATGTATGTTTGAGCATCTCTTAAGCTCTCAAAAAAGCTATAAAAACTATCAAACTCATCGACAAAGACCGACTTTGCTTGCTCGAAATTTAGAGTGCTTTGCGTGCCAAGAATTTTACTTAGCTCGTCTGAGATGTTGAGCATGTCGCTTCTTTTATCCCAAGTAAAGACATTTGCCTCACTAGCCCAAAGCAGAGCCTTGCTCTCTTTGCTTTGTTTTTCAAATCTCTCTTGAAGCTTTAGCATATCGCTAAGATCGGTAAATGAGTAGATGACCTTTTGCTCATCTGCATCGATAAATTTAGCCTTTATCTTAAATGGAATTTTCTTGCCGTAAGCGTTTGTCATATTTGCTATGAAATTTAGCTCTTCATTTTTAAAGCTTGCTTGCAAAAAGGCCTTTTTACTTGCTAGCACGGCAGCTTTAAAGCTATCAAAGTCCTCGCTTGCGATGATATCTTCTAAATTTATGAGACCTTGGCTTTGGACGTTAAAAATTCTCTCGACATTGTTTGTACTTTGGATGATCAAAAATGGCTCTTGTGCCGAAGCGATGGCGATGACATTTGGTGATAAAAAGACGTAGCTTTTGATGATATCATCATTTCTTTGCGTCATCTTTTCTTGAGTGATATCTTTTATGAGTATGAAATTTAGCCTTGTGTTTTCTAGCTCAAAGCTACTTTGGGTCGCTAAAACGTCGATTATCTCGCCATTTTTACGCCTTAGCTTAGCTTCATAAGATAGATCATTATTGATAGCATTTTCTCTATCTTCTGCTAAATTTTTAGACTCATCTTCAAGTAGCTCTTTGATATTTAGATCCGCTACATCATCTTTTTTGTAGCCTAGATTTTCTAAAAGAGCGTTGCTAATGTCCGTGATGACGCCAGTATAAGCGTCAAGGACCACGATCTTTAAAAAGCTCTTTTCAAATACATAGCCAAATCTACTCTCGTAGCTTTGTGCTGTCTCGTAAGCTTTATCTCTATCTTCGTAGAGTTTTTTGATGCTGTTGTTTAGCGATGTAAATTCTTTTATGTCAAATTCTTCATCAGTTGGCTTACTTTTATCTGCCGCAAAAAGAGTGATCCTAGTAAATGGAGAGAGAATTTTATCTTTTATATATGAGTTATCACGTAGCCAAAGTATGCTAAATGCTACAAAGCAGAAAAACGAAAGCACGACTAGAACTAGCTGGATAAAGATCTGTGCCTGCCTACTAGAGCCTGTTATGACAAATAGCTTTTGCTCCTCTAGGTAGCTGATCTTGTAAAAATTCATATCCTTTAGTATAAAAATTATCTTGTCAGCTTTAAACTCGCCACCTTGTGAGATGTATTTGTTAAAGTCCTCTTTTATAAATTTTCTATAAAACTCATCTCTTGAGAGGTTGCCATCTTTATCGACCAAAAAGACGTATGCGGCAAGGTTTTTATTGTAGCCTGTATCGACCTTGTTTTTTAAAAGATTTTGATTTAGCTGAACGAGAATTTTATTGCCATTTTTTAGCCCGTAAGCTATGTAGATATCTTTAAAGCGTCTATTTTTATAAAATCTATCAGAGAGCCTAAACTCGCCTGCTTTTATATCTGAAAACCACGAGATATCGTAGTTGTGTAACTCAAAAGCGCCCTCAAATTTACGCTCATAAAGCAAGGAGTTATCTTTTGCTATCACGTAAAAAGCGGCGTAGAATTTACTTACAACAGTATCTTCATAAAATGGCTCTACGCCGTTTGCTATGAGTCTTGCCTTTGTGGTGATATTGTCTTTTACCTCTACAAATGTATTGACGATATTGTTTCTAGTGATTAAATTTAGCGTTGAAATTTCATATTTTATATCGTTTATGCCAGCAAATATGACAAAAAGTGCAAGAAAGATGAAGGCAAAAAGAAGTAGTGCTATCTTTACATAGAACCTCTTAAAAATCTGCAAAACAGGTTTAGCGCTATTTTTTTGCATTAAATTTAAGCCTCGCTTTTTAAAACTAGCCATGATTTTAACGCAAATTTACTTTTTTTAGCTTATAAAATGCCTTTTTGTTTAAATTTAAAGAGATCACAGGGCGTTTAGCCCCGTGAGTTAGTAGATCCAAGTAACTACTTCAGCTCTTTGTCTGCGTAGTTTTTCTGGTTGTGGGTTTAGGCGGTAGCCAAATGGCACTACGATAGCCACTCTTTTTTCGCTCTCATCAAGACCTAAAATTTCATTAAAGCGTGCCTATCAAAGCCTTCCATCGGGCAGCTGTCAATCCCAAGGCTCGCGGCTGCGTTCATCATATTTGTCGCAGCTATCATGCATTGCTCGTGTGACCACTGAAATGTTAGCTCATCGTCGTTTTTAAAATTTGATAGTAAAAAGAATTTCTGCCTTGCAGCGGTAGCTTCAATATTTTTGTCGGCTCTTCTAGCGATCATTTTATCGATATAGCTGCTGCCAACTTTTACCTCTTTGATCTTTGCTAAGATGACAACCAAATGCGAGCAAGAGGTGATCTGCACTTGATTCCAAGAAACGGCTTTTATCTTCTCTCTAAGCTCCTTGTTTTGCACAACCAAAAAGTCCCACTGCTCAAGCCCAGTCGAGCTTGGGCTTAGTCTGCCAGCCTCTAGGATAAAGTCAAATTCGCCAGCGCCTATCTTTTTGTTCTCGTCAAAAATTTTGCAAGCGTGACGAAATTTTAAAATTTCAAGATAGTTCATCATATCTCCTTTATTAAATTTCTTGACATTATAAAGCGACTAGGTAAATTAAAAGAAATTTAGCCAGACTTTAGCTGGCCTTAAAATAGGCTAAATTTAGCCTATAGTTAGTTTAAAAATATATCAAACTCGCCTTTTTGTATCGCCTCTGCGATGATGGCTGAGCGCTCATAGCCAACCTCTTTTAGGCGCTTTAGAGCTAAGCTCGCATCGTTCTCGCTAACAGCTAGCAAAAGTCCGCCAGAAGTTTGCGCGTCAAAAAGCACGATATCAGCCTCTTTGCTCACAAAATGCTTTGCGAATTCGCGGTTTTTATAGCTTCCCTCTGGGATGATGCCCATATCGGCAAATTCTTTCGCACTTGCGATCACTGGTACATCTTTTTCAAAGACGTTAAAGCTGATCTTGTCGTTTAACATCTCGCTTAAATGCCCTAAAAATCCAAATCCAGTCACATCGGTTGCCGCATAAACCTTGATGCCACTTAGTGCTTTTAGAGCGTAGAAATTTAGCTGAGCCATGATGCCAGCGACCTCACTTATTTGCTCCATGCTTAGTAGATCAGCTTTGATCGCTGTGCTTAAGATGCCGCTGCCAAGAGGCTTTGTGAGGATCAAAACGTTACCAACTTCTGCTGTGTTGTTTGCCCAGAAATTTTTAGGATCTACCTTGCCAGTCGCGCTTAGTCCATAATACATCTGCTGCGTCTCTATCGTGTGTCCGCCAACGATGACGCCGCCACACTCTCTTACTTTATCGGCTCCACCTTGCAAAATTTCGCCTAAAATTTCAGGTGCAAGGTTGCAGCTATCAAAGCCCACGATGTTTAGGGCGTTTATCACCTCGCCACCCATTGCAAAGACGTCACTTAGGCTGTTTGCAGCAGCGATCTGACCGTAGATAAATGGGTCATTGACTACTGGCGTGATAAAGTCAAGCGTCTGAACTAGTGCAAGATCGTCTGATAGCTTAAAAACGCTCGCATCTTCGTTTGAGCCGATGCTTGAGAGCAGGTTTGGATGAGATAAATTTAAACTACTAATCGTTTTGTGAAGACCCGACGGGTCAAGCTTAGCAGCTCAACCAGCGGCTTTAACGAACTGCGTAAGCTTTTTGTCGTGATAGATCATAGTTTGATTTGCTCGTGAGTTGAGAGTATGTCGATGATCTCATAAGCGTTTGAAATTTCGCCAACTGCAAGATCGCTTACTAGTTTATAAGCCTCCAAGCAGCTTCCGCAGCTTAAAATTTGAACGCCAGCAGCTTCAAGATCTTTAAGCGGCTTAAAGCTTGGATGTGAGCGGTTTGTTGTCATCTTAACGGCGTTATTTACGCAGATGATTATCTTTGGTTTTTTCTCTACTTGAAGAAGTGCGCCAAGGAATTTTGATAGCAAATTTATGCCAACTTCGCCGCTACCTGCACGCTCTTCGTTTAGATAGAGCACCTTTTCATTTTTTGGTGTTATGTCGCAGACAAATTCATCAAAATTTGTAAGCTCAAGTGCGCTTTTGCCCTTGATGGCTAAAATTTTAGTCTCATTGCCGTTGCTTTCTAGGCTAAATTCTATATTTTGATTTTTCAAAAATCTCGAGATATTCTCTTTTGGCGCCAAAGCATTTACGATGATCTCTAAGCTCTCTCCCTCATTTAAACCCTCAAGTGCGTTTTTAGTCATGATGACTGGTTTTGGACACTCTAAATTTCTACAATCAATTGTTCTTGTCATTGTTTTTCCTTTGTGATTAGTATTTCAAACCTTGAAACTGATTTTGGATTATAGCTAAAAAATATTAATTTTTTAAAAGGATTTGTGCTGTGAAATTTGCTATAAAAGAGAGTTTGACCATGCGTAAGCCGCAAGGTCAATGCTAGTTATTTTAAATTTGTGTAAGATTTTTCGTAGTCAGATACTGGGATCTTGTTTTCTTTAACAAGCTCTTGATACCAGTAGTGGTGAAGCACATAGACCTCTTCTTCTTCTTTGTATCCAGTGACCATTGACCAGATAGCGCCATGTATAGCGATCGCAGCCATATAGATATGAACTAGGAAAAATACCGCACAGACGATGCCAAGGCAGTTGTGGATAACTACGCTATATCTTAAAAGATCGATTTGAGAGATACCAAACCAACTAGCAACTGCCGGCTCTTTAAAATCCATGAAGTACATGATAGCACCAGTGATGATCATCACTATACCACCAGGGATAGCGATCCAATACCATGCTTTTTGTCCTGCATTAAATTTACCAGCTGGGACTGGTCTTTTCTTCTTTGATAGATAACCACCAACTATCATCATCCATCTGATGTCGTATACTGCTGGGAGCATTCTTTTTGTCCAGCTAAAGAGCATCGGTAGCACAGAAATAGCAAATATAATAGTCGCTATATCGTGCAAGTATCTACAGAAACGCACAAATGTGCCACCACCTAGCTCTGCACCCCACATGATGATGATACCAGTTGGCACCAAGATGATCCAAGAGATCGCAGCTAAGCCGTGAGCTATACGTATAAATACTGAAAAAGCAAGCACTTTTTTGCCATCATGACTAAAGTGTTTTGGTCCGATGATCAAGAAGTGTAGCACGAACGCACCGATAACAGCTAAAATGATAGAAAGTGCAGCTATCGCGAAGTAGTCGTTGCCTTGTATAAAAGTAAATATCGGGCCCCAGCCATGCTCATAAGGCTTGATATTTTCTATCCTCTGTGCTGCCCAAATGGTGCTGTCAAATTGATTGACGCCAGTTGGTCCCTCAATGGCCATCGCCGCAACGGACAATGTAAAAAGTAGAGTAAGAATTCTCGTCATTTTATTCCTTTATTTGCTAAAGCTTAAATGATTTAAGCTTTGGTTAAATATGCTAAAATCACACAGCTATGCCGTTTTGCGGCTATTATATCAGAGCTAATCACAAGCAAACCTTAGCAAAAAAGATTACTAAAAATTTTATAAAAAACATTTAAGTTTTGTTAATTTTTATCGTTTTTGATCTGAAAATTTAGCTAAAATAAAGCCAAATTTTAGCCGAAAAAGGACCGCACTATGCATCTTTTTTGCCTTATATTTGATGACTACGAGACGCTTGATCTCATGGGGCCAGTGGAGTTTTTGGCAAGGGTGCCTGAAATGAAGATAAGCTACGTCTCGTTTGATGGTGGGATGAAAAGAAGCAAGCAGGGCTTTCTTATAAAAACCAAAAAACTTAACAAGATGCCAAATGAGAGCGTTTTGCTACTCCCTGGAGGTCAAGGCACGAGGACGCTTGTAGATGATAGTGAGTTTATCTCAAGACTTAAAGAGTGCGTTTTGGCTTCACAATTTTGCCTAAGCGTATGCACTGGCTCGGCGCTCATCGCTCGCACAGGAGAGCTTGACGGACTAAAGGCTACCTCAAATAAAAGATCGCTTGAGTGGGTAAAAAGTTGCGGCGAAGCTGTAAAGTGGCAAGAGTGCGCTAGGTGGGTGAGGGCAGGTAAATTTTACACAGCCTCAGGCGTGGCTGCTGGCATGGATATGGCGCTTGGCTTTATCAGTGATCATTTTGGCAAGGAGCTAGCCCAAAAAATCGCAAACGAGACCGAATACAACTGGCAAAAAAGCTCCAAAATAGATAAATTTGCCAAAATTTATGGGTATTAAATTTAAAATAGCTTGTGACTTTTAGATAAAGTCAGAAATTTGCTAAATTTAATAAGGATAGCAAGTCAAAATAGCTCTAGCAAAGGTATTGAGCTAAATTTTATAGATAATAAATTAATCGGTTCGCAGTCTGGTTTTAAGTTTCTCAAATTTAGAGAATTTAAATTTTGAAAACGAAAATAGCTTCAAGATAAATTTTTAAATTTAAGCAGTTTAAAGCCATTTTGGCAAAATTTGCAAGCCAGATAAATTTGACCTAAATTTAAAAAAGTCAAATTTACCTTCAAAAACTAAGCCTAGTTTCTGCGCCTATACTCTTCGTATCCAAATTCACGGATCATCTTTATCTCGCCATTTTCTTTTAAAAGAAGAAGATCAGGCAGTTTTATACCGTTAAATGTCGTATTTTTCACGATGGTGTAGTGAATTTGATCTTCAAAGATGACGCGGTCGCCGATTTTTAGCTCGCTATCAAATTTATACTCCGCATCGCCCGCTTCAAGCCCCACTATATCGCCAGCTAGGCAGGTATTGCCGCCAAATCTATAAGCAAATTTGCCATTTTCACTCTCGCCTCTAACGGCTGGGCGGTAAGGCATGAGCACAGTATCTGGCATGTGCGCCTCAGCTGAGGTGTCAAGGATGGCGATATCTTTCTCGTTGTGCACGATGTCAAGCACGCTGCTTATCAAAAAGCCAGTTTGCCAGCCCACAGCCTCGCCTGGCTCCAGATAGACCTCTACGCCGTATTTTTCGCGAAAACGCCTAATTATCTTTATAAGCAGCTCCACGTCGTAATCAGCCCTCGTGATGTGGTGACCGCCGCCCATATTTATCCACTTCATCTTTGGTATAAACTCACCAAATTTCTCTTCAAATGCCTCCAGCACGACCTGCAAGCTGCTAGCACTCTCCTCGCAAAGCGCGTGGAAATGAAGCCCAGTGATGCCATCAAGAAGCTCTGGCTTAAAATTTGCCCTTGTGATGCCAAGCCTGCTAAATTTACCGCATGGATTGTAGCTATCAGTTGGGGCGAGCGAAACCTCTGGATTGACCCTTAGGCCGCAGATGATGCCGTTTTGAAGGGCAATGTCTTTAAATTTTTGCCACTGCGCAAAAGAGTTAAATGTGATGTGCTTTGAAATTTTTAAAATTTCATCAAAGTCCTCATCTTTAAAGGCTGGGCTATACGTGTGGATCTCGCCTTTTACGTATTCGCTTGCAAATTTAGCCTCGTGAAGCCCGCTACAAGTCGCTCCGTCAAGATATGAGCCCACCATATCCATCACTCCGCTAAATGCAAAACCCTTAAGAGCTACTAAAATTTTAGCTCCGCTTTGCTCTTTTACATACTTTAAAAGCTCCAAATTTTTACGTACTTTGGCCTCTTCGCAGACGTAGGCTGGGGTTTTTATGCTTTTTAAAATTTCGTTCATTTTCTATCTCTTTTGCAAATTTTCAAATAAGTATATCTAAATTTATTTTTAAGTAAAATCAGCAAAAATTTCAAAGGATAAAATGTGGTAGAGATCGAATTTCTTGGGCCTATCGGGCTTGAGAGTATAAAAGTAGAAGCAAAAAATTTAGGCGAGGTAAAAGCGGCTTTAAGCGAGAAAGAAGAGCTTAAAAAGTGGCTAAATATCTGCGCAGTGGCTGTAAATGACGAGATCGTAAGCGATATAAATTTCGCTCTTAAATCAGGCGATAAAATTTCTATATTGCCGCCAGTTTGTGGAGGCTAAGATGCAAATTTATAATGGAAGCTTGGACGTTCAAGGCATCACAAACGAGTGGTATGATAAATTTAAAGATAAAAACTGCGGTGCGCTCATCACTTTTGTAGGCATAGTAAGAGAAGAGGGCGGGATTTCGGCACTTAGCTTTGATATCTATGAGCCGATCCTTAAAAAATGGCTAGATGCTTGGCAGGAGCGAGCCAAAAAAGAAAATGCCTACGTGCTCTTTGCTCACTCAAAAGGCGATGTGCCGGTGCATACGAGCTCTTATGTAGCAGGTGTAGTGAGCCCTCAAAGAAAGGTCGCGCTAAGGCTTATAAACGAGTTTGTCGAGGACTTTAAGGCAAATGCGCCGATCTGGAAATATGACGTGATAAATGGCGAGAGAATTTACGCCAAAGAGCGCAGCCAAGCGATAAATGGCGCCGGACTTTTGGCATAAAAAGGGCAAAAATGATAACCAAAGAGAGTAAAAAAGATGTTTTTTGGGCACTAGCCTTTGGGCTTGGGCTCTTTGTCTTTAGCGTCGCTAGCTACTTTTATCTTGATCTTGGCACACCATCTCTTTTTGGTGTCATCGTTGGCGCCATTTCAACCTTTTTTTGCGTTAGAAAGATCTTGCAAAACAACTTTTTTGAGATAGATGATGATGGATTTGTCATAAAAAAAGGCTCAAAACATATCAAATTTTTCTTCAAAGATATCGATGAGATCGCCATTAAAAGCTTTGGCGATAAGAAAAAAGTCGATGCGCTAAGTGTTAAATTTAGAAAAAATCGCCTCGATAGAGATGCGTGTTTTGGCTTAGTGCAAGCGCTTGGCGATGATATGATCGTTATTTTTGATAGATATGAGCTCTCGCAATTTACACTTTCAAAAGAGCTTCGAGATAGGCTGGCTAAATTTAAGGATAGGGCGTAAAAATTTATTATTATAGTTTTATGCTAAATCGTTTTTGATAAAATTAAAGTATTTTAAGGAAAAAATATGAATAAATATATTCCTCAAGAACCAAATCAAATTTATGATTTTATAGATAGTACTATTAGCGAAATTATATTGGAGATTGATAAAAAAGACGGAAATGAATCTGTGCAAAACTCAAAAGAGCAGGTAAAAAATATAATTTTAAGTTTTAAACAACAAGTTTTTGATAGTGCAGTAGCAGAGCTAAAGAAAAATAGTGAGTGGAATAAACTGGTTATTGCATTTTATGGAGAAACAAATGCTGGTAAATCGACTTTAATAGAAGCGTTACGTATATATCTTGGGGAGTCTACTAAGTCTAAAGATATATTTAAATTTAATAGTTTAAGACAAAAATTTAATAATATTCCAATAGAAAAAATAATACAAATTAAAGAATATAAGGATAAGCTTGATAACCAAGAATTAGCTATTTTGCTGCAAAACGAGCAAAATGGAAAAACACTAATTAATACACTGGCTAACCACCTGAAATTATTTACAATAAATTTTAAAAGGAAATTCTTAAACACAGAAATATGTGAGATGATAAATTTGGCTGACGGCTCGATAATTGGTGACGGAAGACCTGATTTTACAAGAAAAGCAACTAGTTATGAATTTGACGATTTTATATTAGTTGATTTGCCTGGTATTGAGGGTAGTGAAGAAAAAGTAATAGACGAAATATTAACGTCAGTTAAAAGGGCACATACTATATTTTATGTTACTAGTTCGGTTACTCCTCCACAAAAAGGGGATAACAATAAAAAAGGAACGCTTGAGAAAATAAAAGAACACTTAAATGATCAAAGTGAGGTTTATGTTTTGTTTAATAAGCGTATTAACTCGCATCAACAGCTAAAAGAAAATTTATTAAGTGAAAGCGAGCAAAAATCACTTTTAGTAGTAGACGAAAAAATGCAAGAAATCATTCAAGATAGTTATGTTTCGCACAAAATTGTATCTGCAAAAATAGCGTTTCTTGGTGTAGCTGAGTGCTTGCTTGATGGTTTTAAAGCTGCTCAAGACAGAGCTAAATTTTTAGAAAAATTTGATAAAAATGAGCTTATTAAGCGCTCTAACCTTGATGAATTTGGGTTGTTTTTAAAAAATGAGCTGGCGGATAATGCTCAAAAAAAGATAAAAAGATCAAATTTTTATAAAGCAAATGGTGTACTAAAAAAGCTAATTGATATCTTAAAGGATATTTTATGTAACAATATCTTACCTCTAAAGGAAGAGCTAACTAGAGAATATCAAGATGCTAAAAATAATATAAATACGGCTTTTTTATCACTTAAAAATGATGCCAATATTGCCGTAGACAAAGAAATAGAAAAATTTAGAAGAGAGACTAGAAGTTCTATTTATGATTATATAGATGATGACGTTAGTAATGACGATTTTAAGCAAAAATTAGAAGATATCCTAAATCAAAACGTTCAAAAATTACAAAACAAACTACCTGATGTTGTTAAAAATATTTTTAATGAATTTGAGTCAATGGTGCAGCAAGATTTAAGTAATTTTGCTAGAAAAGCAAATGAAACCATGAATGAGTTACAAAGCGTAAATATTGGCTCATTTAATATAAACATCGATATTAAAAGCGGTGTGGATAAAATGGGATTGCTAGGGAGCGCGGTAGGAGCAGGTGGTCTTATAATGACTTTTACTCTTACAAATGCCTGGAATCCTTTGGGTTGGGCAGCTTTTGGAGTTGGTGTAGTTACTGTAATAGTAAGCTTTTTAAAGTCAGTTTGGGGATGGTTTGATAGTGATTACAAAAAATCACAGCAAAGGCAAAAAGCTGATGGCAATATATGCAATGTGGCAAATCGTATAAAAAATAATATCGCTCCAAGTCTTGATAAAAATTTAGAAGAGATCAGGGTGGGACTTGATGAGATAACGACAAATTTATATCTTTTCGTACAAAGTGCTCAAAGTACTGAAGAGCTTTTTATTGAAAATATAGAAAGATTAAAAAATATATTTAAAAATATCAAAAATTTAGGAGGAAAAGATGAATAGTACCTTGGCAGAATTTAAAAGTCAACAAGACAAAGCGATGCAAATTTTAACAAGGTTGCAAGAGTTTGTAATGGAAGGCGAGGAATACGGCATAAGCATAGACAAAAGCATAAAAACAAAACTCGCAAATGCGCTGGAAAACGTGCAGGACGGGAAGCTAAAAATAGCACTTGTAGGCGGCTTTAGCGAAGGTAAAACGTCAATAGCTGCCGCTTGGCTTGAAAAATTAGATAAGGCATCTATGAAAATAAGCCACGAGGAGTCATCTGATGAAGTCAAAATATATAACGTAGATGATGAAATCGAGCTTGTAGATACTCCGGGATTGTTTGGGTTTAAAGAAAAATTTAGTGACGAAGCACATACGATACAAAAATATAAAGATATAACCAAAAAATACGTAAGCGAAGCACATCTAGTATTATACGTGCTAAATCCGGTAAATCCTATAAAACAAAGCCACGAAAGCGACATAAACTGGCTTTTTAGAGAATTAAATTTGCTACCTAGGACGATATTTGTACTTAGTAAATTTGATGAAGTGGCCGACATAGAGGATGACACAGCCTATAAAAGTGAATTTAATATCAAAAAACAAAATGTAACCGAGCGCTTATGTGAACTAATAAAACTAACGCAAAGCGAAATAAATGGGCTATCTATCGTAGCTGTATCGGCAAATCCATTTGATAATGGCATAGAATACTGGATAAAAAATTTAGCTGAGTTTAAAAAGTTGTCGCATATATCAAATTTGCAAGAAGCTACAAGCACAAAGATAAAAACCAACGGCGGCATAGTAAATATAGTAAATGAAAGCAAAAAAAGTGTGATAGCGGATGTTATAAACAAACAACTTCCAGTAGCAAGAGGAATACAGCATGAAATAGCTAAAAATATAAACTCTCTAAACGATACAAGGGAAAGAATAAGTAAAGAGTTAATGCCACTCTCAAATAAAATTTCAAAAATAAGAGTTGAATTAAGGGAATTTGTAACTGGATATTTTAGTGACATTATTTTGCAGGTTCAGGGAACTAGCATTGATAGTTTTAATGATTTTTTTCAGCGCGAGATAGGTAGTGAAGGTATAAATATGAATACTCGCATACAAAATGAATTTGACAAGCTTACAAACTCGGTTAATCACGCCATAAGTAGGCTTGAAGTAAATTTTCAGGCTGAAGTGGATAATTTTAACTCTGCCTTGCTTAGTTACGGTAGTCAGGGGGTAAAGTATTTAAAAAGCTCAGGCATTATAAACGCAACCAACGTAAAGATAGCGCGAGATGGCATAGTTAGCGCTGCAAAATTTATAGGTGTTGATTTGTCTAAAATTTTGAAATTTAAACCATGGGGTGCAACTAAATTTGCGGCTGGAGCAAATGTATTACTTTCTTTTATTGGTCTTGGAATGGAAATTTGGGATAGCATTCAAAAACAAGAACGAGAAAGTAAATTTAGGACTGCTATTAGTGATATGGTGGATAGCTTCGAAAAACAGAGAAAAGAGATATTGGATCTAATTAACGGCGATAATTTTATTGATATTTTTTTTCCCGACTATATAAAGCTTGTTTCAAATTTAAAAGAGATAGAAAAAGATATAGAGACCATGAAAGAGACACAGGCTAATTTTAAAAAATGGCTTGACGTGGGCGAGACTATTGATGCTGAGTTTGAAGTGATAAAATAAATATCTTTAATTTATATTTGAAAATTTCGTGTCGCTTTAATTTATTCGGCACGAAATTTTTATATTACTTAGCAGAATGTCTTTGGATAGTTGTAAAATCTATTTGCTTTTATAATGAGGATTGTTTTATTAATAAAAATAAAATTTTTAAATTTAGTTAGTATAACTTTCAAGTTTTTCGTGGTCGATAATGAGAAATTCGTGCGGAGTGATCTTTCTGATGATGTCGTCTTTGATAAGCTCATTAAAGGCTGTTGAGGCGCTTTGGCGCTTGAGACCAACAAAGCTTGAGAGCACTTTTAGAGAAAACGGCAAAAACACGTATCGGTAGCCGTTTTGTTTTAGATCTTGCTCGTTTGCAAGCTCGATCAAGAAATTTGCGATCCTGCCCTTTGCGTCCTCAAAGAGTATCGACTTTGTGATCTGGCGCTGCACGATGATGGTGTTTAGCGTGGTTGTTAGGATCTCGCTTGCAGCTTTTGGATTATGTAAAATTTCACCTATTTTATCCAGTCTAATGACATAAATTTGGGCATCTTCAAGCACTTCAAAGGCGCAGTTGTCATCGAGTATGGCGATGTTGTTTTTTTCTAAATGATAAAGGATAAATTCCTCGCCATCTTCAAAAAATGAGAGCTTTGCTGAGCCAGTTTTTAAGATGATGATCTCGATATCTTCGGTGTAGATCGTGCTTGTTTTTGGCAGCTCTTTAAACTCAAATTTCTCCAGCTCATCTTGTGTTAAGATATCTAAAATATGCGTTTGTAAAAGCCCTAAGCGTGATTTTTTCATCTTTCTCCCAAAAAAGTGTAAGGGCTGATTTTACTTTATAAAGCATTTAAATAAGTTGAAATTTCTCTTTTTTGGTGTTACTTTTTTTCAAATTCTTTTAAAAATAGTGATAAATTTAGGGGTTTGGCTGCATAAATTGCAACCAAATTTTAAAAGCCGTGGAGATTTTTTAGCTTCTCATCTATCGGTTTTTTGTGCCCATCTTTTGTCACACTAACATAGGTCGCAATGGCACTTGTGACGTGTATGCTCTCTCTAAAACCACCGTCATTTAGCCTAAGTGCAGTCACTTCTATCTGCGTTGTTATCGATGTTTTGCCAACTGCGATGATCTTTGCGTAGCAGCTTAGCACGTCGCCAACAAAGACTGGTTGCTTAAATATGATCTCTTTCATAGAAATTGTCACAACTCGCTCAGGCGAAATTTCTCTAGCAGCCTGCGCACCTGCAAGGTCTATCTGACTCATTATCCAGCCGCCAAAGATATTGCCAGCTGAGTTTGTATCTTTTGGTAGCATCACTTGCTTGATGCGTGGCTCGCCAAAGTCCTTTAAAATGTCCATTTTTTGCCTTTTAGATTTTAAATTTTTGGTAAATTGTAGCAAATTTTAATGGCTTTATGCTAAAATCCTGCAACTTTAAGGGATGAAAAGATGAATGATTTTAAAAGACTAAATGAACTTACAAAAGAGCAAAAATCCAAGCTAAATGCGATTTATAAAAATTTAGACAACGAACTTATAAATGAGGCTGTGAAAATTTGCGGCCTTGATGGCACGCCGAGCCAAAGACTAGCCCTTGCAAGAAGGATAGTTGATCTTAAAGTTGATCCACTTCAAAATGAGCTAAAAAAGCTAAATTTAGGCGAGGACGAGCAAAAACGCGTGCTAAATTTGATCTATGGCTACGTTAGAAATTTATATGAAAATCTGCACGCCCAGCTTATAAAAAAGGCACGTGATGAGAAAATTTTAGACCCGTTTTATCAAGCCTTTGTAGAGGCTATGCACGAGCTTGGGCTTAGTCTAAATGAGTGGCAAATTTCATGGCAAGAAAAGATAATAGATACCACAAATAAAGAGTTTGAAGCTAAATTTAAAGATTTAGGCGAGGCAAATGAGTTTATCACTAAAAACGGCTTATTTCAGTGTGACGCTAACGGCGTAAGGGCTGATAGAACGTATGGCGCAGTTTGCAAAGAGGGCGAGAAATTTAGCTTTTTGCCTTATGTGCTTGCCTTTAAAGATGAGGTT
Source organism: Campylobacter concisus (assembly GCF_015230035.1). Lineage (GTDB taxonomy): Bacteria > Campylobacterota > Campylobacteria > Campylobacterales > Campylobacteraceae > Campylobacter_A > Campylobacter_A concisus_BK. The sequence goes on along the minus strand of NZ_JAAKZD010000005.1, from coordinate 149,631 downwards.
AGAGAGCTTAAAAAAGTATTTGTAAAAAATCTTGAAATTTTAAGAAATTTAGCCCAAAATGACGAGCAAAAATCTTATGTAAAATACCTTGAAAAGCTGCAAAACGCCTTTTGCGAAGAGGATAATGCTAAAGTGATAAACGCTTGGCAAGAGGCTGAGATAGCGTGGATGGATGTAAAAGGCGCGCTTCAGCCAGGCCATCCGCTGGAGTACTACGAGGATGCCTACACGCACGCGGTTGCGCTGGAGTGGGACATCAGGCTGGTCGATAGCGAGGGCATTGATGAGCTTAAATTTAAAGAAAAAGTGACAAAAACTTACAAAAGCGTTTGCGAAAAGATCAAATTTGATAACGCCGAGACAAACAAGGCAGTTAGCGAAAATATCGCTAGAACGCAGCTTTATATAAGTGTGCCGATGATCTATTATGGGGCGGAGCTAAATGGGCTTTTTAGTGCTCAGGTCGTGCCAAATGACGAGAGTGTGAGCGCAAAATGCGGCAAGAAAATTTTTGCCTTTGTAAATCACGTCTACGAGGGCGCAAAGGCAAAGCCTTTTATGAAGCTTGGGGCTGAAATTTTTAGCAAAGAATTTTTGGATTTTGGTAGGGAAATTTTATTTTTAAAGCCAAAAATTTGGAAAAAAGTATATGAAATCTCAACGATCGGCCATGAGTTTGGGCACATCCTTTTCATCGGACTTGATACTGAGATGAGTATGAATAAAAGCGGCGTTTTTAAATTTATAGAAGAGTACAAGGCGACGACTGGCGGGCTGGTAAATTTCTTCTTGCACGAAGAGGCGGAGTACAAAATGGCCGTCTTTCACGAGCTAATAGCCCGTGCGGTTGGGCTTATCGCGTGGCGAAAGGTCGATGAGGTGAGGGCTTATTACTGCGAGGGGCTCATACATCTTAGCCTGCTTTTTAGGGCTGGGGTGCTTAAATTTGACGGCAAGCTAAGTGTGGATATGAGCGAGCAAGCCTACGCTAAATTTAAAGAAATTTGCTTGCAAAACTACTTCGATCTAGCGCAAACATACGCTAAAAAAGATGATGCGAGCACGTTTTTGGAGAAATTTTGCCAAAAATATGAGCAGAGCTATCTGCCAAAAGATGAAGAGTGCAAGAAATTTGTTGAGCATTTTTACGCTAGGTATGAGGCTATCGGCAACGACGTCGATGATAGCGGCGAGTGGCAAAGGTGGCAAAAACTAGCCCAGGAAGCGGAGAAGAGCCGTGCTTGATAGGATAACAAATTTTCATAGTGGCTCTTTTTTATTTATATTTGCCCTGATTATTGCTTATTTTTCTGCTATTTATCTGGGAGATCAGCTGCTTTTAAGTGGCGCTTCTATTGCTGTGGATGCGGCAATAACTATTTTTTTATTTATCGCATTGAAAAGAGCGGGGGTTTTAAATTCGTATTGGATATACGTCCTTCTTGCTCTTGGTTTTTGGGTAGTGGCTGATGTTTTACTGATGTTTTATGATAGATTAAATTTTGTTAGTAAAAATGTCTCTAATAGAACATTTATGCAAATTTTATTTTTAGTTCCGTTCTTGATGTTTTTTACATCTTTTGTTGGACTTTTTACCAGTGGTCTTAAAAAAGTTTCATGGCAACAGTTAATTGCTGATACTTTAGTTATTATTTTTATCGTTTCAAGCTTTCTTTGGTTTTCTATTTTTCATATGAGCTTTAATGTAGCTTTTGATAAAAAATATTTACTAAATCTTGCATATATATCTATAGATACACTTTTGCTTTGTGCAGTTTTTACCACTTTCTTTTTATTGAGATCAAGAAAAAGGCATAGAGGCTTATTTTTGTATCTACTAGCCACTTTGTTTATATGCGGTTGCGATGCATATTATTCAATTAAACCTTATTTTGGTCTTGGTGGTGCAGATATTCATTATGAGAGTTTATTTAAAATCGCATTTTTTATTATATTTTTAGCAAGCCTACATTTGATAGAAAATGAAGCGAATATTAAAATAAGATTATTTAGGCGAGATTTCCAAAGAGTTTTGTTAGAAAAAGTCGCATTTTTGCTTATACTTTGCTGCATCACATTGGGTACTACAAACACCGATCAGATATATTCATCGTGGATTGTATTTTTGCTTATGACCTTACTAATATACTCTGCGATAACTTACAATATATCTTATTCGCAAATGATAAAAAGGCTATCTCTTGAAGAAAAAACTATAATAAAAAAACTAGATAGAGAGATCCAAGATAGTTTAAGAGAGCTTGAAGAGAAAAACGAGCGCTTAAGGCAGCTTAGCGAATTTGACTCACTCACTGGGCTTTTAAATAGGCAGTCATTTTTAAGCAAACTATCAGAGATGATAAAGACCAAAGCGCTTGGTGAGAAGATAGATATTTACAGTATCGACATCAACCACTTTAAGGCTATAAACGACTCATACGGTCACTACGTGGGCGATGAGGTGCTTTTAAAGCTTTCTAAAAATATCAAAGCTATCTTGCCAGAGGGTGCTATCATCTCAAGGTTTGGTGGTGATGACTTTATGATAGTTTTAAAGCAAAAAAATGAGGGGCATTATAGAGAATTTTTATACTATCTGCTAAACATCATAGCCGAGCAAATCTCTGTTGGCGACTATAAGATAGCTCTTGGAGCAAAGGTTGGCGTTAGCTCAACACAAACAAGCGAAATTTTAGCTGATGATCTCATCATGCAAGCTGGAGCCGCACTTGATGCAGCCAAAAGAGATGTCAATACAAAATATGTCTTTTATGATGATATAAAAGAGATCATTCAGGAGAAAAACTACATAGAAATTTTGCTAAATTCTATGAATTTTGATGAGGAATTTAGCCTAAATTTCCAGCCGCAGTATCTACTAAATGGCAAAAAGATAATAGGCGCTGAGGCGTTAATTAGATGGAATTCTCCGGTAAAAGGCTTTGTAAGTCCGGCTAAATTTATCCCAGTTGCCGAGCAAAGCTCTATCATAAATACAATAGGAATATGGGTGGCAAAAGAGGCCATAAGGCAGATGAGCTACTGGAACAAAAAGTATGGCATCAGCCTAAAAGTAGGCATCAACATCTCGCCAAAACAGGTTGATAATGTAAATTTTGCATCGGATATCTTTGGCTATGTCGAAGAATTTGGCATGGATCCAAAGTGCGTTGATATCGAGCTTACAGAGGCAAGCCTCGTCAATGCCGAAGAGATCATGCAAATAGTCTTAAAGAAATTTTCAGATAAAGGCATGAGCATCTCGATCGATGACTTTGGCACCGGCTTTTCATCGATGAACTACATCAAAAAGTATCCGCTAGATAGGCTAAAGATCGCAAAAGAGTTAGTTGATAACATCGCTATAAATGAGATCGATAGAGACGTTGTAAAAAGCGTTATAACGCTAGCTAAAAATATCGAGCTAAAGACGATCGCTGAGGGTGTTGAAGATGAAACTCAGCTTGAAATTTTAAGAGAGCTAGGCTGCGATGAGATACAAGGTTATTTCTGGGGCAAGCCGATGAATGCTAAAGACTTTGAAGAGCTTATAAGAAGCACATTGGACTAATGTAAATTTAAATTTTATAGTTAGATTTGATTAATATTTAAGTGCCTAAAACTTTTGTCTAAAAAACAGAAGTTTTTCACAGGTTTTTCACGAGGTTAATAACTTTTTAAGAAAATTTTTTATGAATTTGTATGGGTTTTTAGCTCATAACGCTTTTGTAGTCTAAATTTTCAAATTTTAGTATTGGTTTTTTGACATTTTTGGCTAGTAGCTGGATCATTTGCAAGCTCTCGTTACCCTTTGGGATGATGAGGTGGATCTTTTCGCTCACAAAGATGACAAAGATATTTTTAAGCTCGTAAATTTCACTTACATCTTTTATGTCAAAAATTTCATTTTCTTTTGGCTCATTTTCGTAAAATGCCAAATTTTTCTCATCTACTTCAAAGATCATCTTTTTTTTAAAGTCTGAAATTTCTAAGCTTTTTAGCACCGATTTTCGTCTATTTTTTAAAAAAATTGGATAAAAAATGATCCAAAAAATGGCAAAAATGATGCCAATAACGGTAAAAATTTTGGTTTTTAAAAGCATATCAGCGACAAATCCAGCTATAATAACCTCCGTAAAAATCATAAAAACATTTATAAAATACTGTTTTCTAGCCTTTTTTGAGAAAAATAGATTAAATGCTTGGTAGTCTATTAAATTTTCTCCAGATAAGACGATGTTACGCTTCATAAATAAACCTTAATGAAAAAATTGTAAAATTATAACTAAAAATAGGGTTTGAAACAGAATAAACAATGGAGAGAAACATTTTTTTTACGTCAAATTCGTCACTTATCGTAAGACAAAAACAAATTTTCTATGCCGTTATAGCTCTTTTTATATTTTCTCAGTTTGCCGGCATCTTAAACTATAAAATTTTTGAAAATTTGTTGATATTTTTTGGCTTTGGTCTTGTAGTTCTTGGTATCTACATCTCTATGAACAGATCAAAGCTTAAAGCTATGCACTGGCTTGCTGCATGCTTTGGGGTCTTTCTTTGGACGATTATTGATGCCATTAGAAGCGTAAATGAAGACTTTCTTTTAAGAAGCAAAGAGCAAATTTCTTATCTTGATTTTTTTGATCTACTCCCTATGTTTTTACTATTGGCCGCTGTTGGTATATTTTTTATTACTAAGATCAATACACTTCCCAAAAAAAAATGGAAACAGATATTAGCCGATAGTTTTAATGTTTTTTTATTAGTTTGCATTCTTACTTATTGTATGGTTGGGGATCTTGGCTATCTTAAAGAATTTATGCTTTCAAAAAATATAAACAACATCGTTTTTAGTCTTGCTTTTTTTATAAATTTACTAATTTTATTTATAACGCTTAGTGAAATTTTTACAAGCACTACTTTTGGACTTAGATATAGTGGCTTTTATTTCATTGCTGGAAGTGTTATTTTTACATTACTAAATTTATATGTTTTTTATAATGGTTTTTTATTTAATGACTTTAAAATTAGATTTCATTCGCTATATCTTGTTCCTTTTGCTATTTTAATGGTTGGAAGTTTTTATCTAAAAGGTAAAAACAAAGATATAAATATGTCAAATGTTGGCGTTGGTTTTGTGTCAAAACTAATACCAATTACTTCGGCTTTTTTGCTTTTGATAAAAGGCGATATAGATACTACATCTGATCTACTAGCATTAGTTATTATTGTTATTGGCGCTGTTTTGGGCTATTATTGTAGAGCTTCTAACGAAAGTGATGAAGCATACGATGCTGAAAAGCTTTTACATGATATGAAAAACAAAGAAAAGCGTAGCAAAATGGTTGAGCTAGAGATCATAAATTTAAGCTTAGAAAATGTATCTGAAAAGGACTATCTCACATCTCTTGATAATAGAGACTCCTTGCTAAATAAGCTAGATGAGATGTGTAAAAACATAGAAGAAGAACAAGAAATTGTAGTTTATTATATAAATATAAGTCGTTTTAAAAACATAAATACATCTTATGGTCATGGAATCGGCGATAAAATTCTAAAAATGGTGGCAAAGCGCATACGTGAAGCGTGTAATAGACAAGAATTTATAGCAAGGATAAGCGCTGATGAGTTTATCGTGCTTTCAAATATGGAAGAAAATAGCCACACTAAGCGTATGAAATTTGGTTTGGAGCTACGAGAGACGATAGAAAAGCCTTTGCAAGTAGATAAGTATCACTTTTCTCTTAAAAGTATAGTGGGAATTTATATTGTAAATAAAGGAAATATCACCGAACCTAGGGATATCATCAAAAAAGCTGACATGGCGATGTATTATGCTAAGAATAATCCAGCTTTAAATCCTATGGTTTATAACCAAGATATAGATAAGGAAACGTATAGGAATTCAGCTATCGAAATAGCTCTTAAAGGGGCAAATTTACAAGAGGACTTTGAAATCTACTTTCAGCCTATTGTTGATATGGAAAATCAAAAGATATCTTGTGCCGAAGCACTTTTGAGATGGCATTCGAAAGAATTTGGCTTAAAAGAGGCTAGCGAGTTTATGGAAATAGCTAGTTTAAATAGTGAAATTTTAAACGAAATTTGCACTCTTGCTGTCCTAAAATCAATAGAACAAGTCGTATCGTGGAGACAAAAGGGTATAAAGATACCAAAGATAAGTATAAATGTAGATCAGATACAAAGCACATCTGAAAAATTTGTAAGCGCCTTTATACTTGCTTTAAATTCTCATCATTTAAACCCAAAGCAGTTTGAGCTCGAATTTAGTGAAAGTATATGGCAAAACGATAATGAAACGCTTGATAAAATTTTCTCACTTTTAGAGAAAAATAGCATAGATGTTTGCATAGATGACTTTGGATCTGGATATACGTCGTTTGTCTATATCAGAAAGTATAAGATCGACCGCATAAAGATAGCAAATGACTTTGTCGCTCAGTCAGTGATAAATAAAAAAGATATGCAAGTAGTCGCTGCTATCATAAATATAGCAAAATCAATGAAGCTAAAAGTGACAGCAAAAGGCGTGGAAAGCCACGAGATAAAAGAGCTTTTAAAAGAGCTTAATTGTAATGAAATGCAAGGATATTTCTTATCTCGTCCGATGAGTGCGGAGGAGTTTGAGAATTCTTTAAGGCAGAATTCTCACATGGTGGCTGATATTTAAATTTCAGCCTTTATCTCTTCGTTTGATTTTACGACCATGCCTGAGCCATGTATCACGCTTGGGATACAGCTTGTGCAGATATCAACCTCTTCGCCGTTTTTGTGAGCGTGGATGAAAACTGCATTTTTATCATCGCTGCTTTTTAGTCCGCAAACGTTGCAAACTACTAGATCTTTCTCTCTCATCTTTTCTCCTTTGAAATTTTGGGTGATTTTACATCTTGTAAGCTTGCATTAAGATGATTTGGGTCAAGCTTGTCGCTTAAGCATTAATTGTTTTTTGTTATAATCATTTAAAATTTAAAAGGTTTAAAAATGGATGAAAGAACTATTGTTTTAGAGATGTTAAAGATGCAACAAAGCCTAAATGACGAGACAAACGGGCTTGGTTGGGAAAATGGCTATACAAATAAAAACAAACTCATAAGCTGGAGGCGCTGCATATATATGGAGTGCGCTGAGCTCATTGATAGCTTTGCTTGGAAGCACTGGAAGAGCATAGATGCTAAGACTGATGAGCAAAATTTACGCATTGAGGTTGTCGATATCTGGCACTTTATAATGAGCCTAGCGCTACAAATTTACAAGGCAAAACAGCTTGGCGATGTTGAGACATTAGCTGATGATATCTGTCAGTCAAGTGGCTTTAGTGACTATTGCAAAGAGCCATTAAAGGTCGAAGATGAGAGCATTTATGAGATCATGAACGACGTTGAGATGCTTATACATGAGTGCAGCGGCTTTGACTATGACATCTTTGATATCTTTAAAATTTATTTCTCAATGTCTTTAAAATGTGGCGTAAATTTATACTCGCTTTATGAGTGCTACATCGCTAAAAACGTGCTAAATCGCTTCCGCCAAAATAATGGCTACAAAGAGGGAAGCTATAAGAAAATTTGGAACGGACGCGAAGATAACGAAGTGATGAGTGAAATTTTATCAAATGGCGTTAGCACGATAGATGAAATTTACGCCGCACTTGAGCGCGAGTACAAAAAGGTAAAATGATAAATCTTCTCCGTCTTGGCTTTAAGGACTTTTTTACAGCCAAATTTATAACGCTATCTATCTTGCCACTTTGTCTTAGCATACTTTGTCTAGCTTGGCTAAGCATCTGGGGAGGTGGCGAGATATTTGACTTTTTAAGTGATGGCGCTAAAAACGAAAATTTCGCCTTTTTAGAGTCAAACTCGACGCTATCTTTTATAGCTATTAAAATTTTAAGCTTTAGCGCTACAAAGTGGATAGTTAGCATACTCTTTTACGTCTTAAGCACCTTTTTAACGATCATTATTAGCATCGTGATCGCTCTAATCGTGGCTGGCTTTTTAACGCCAGTCGTGGCCAAAGAGATAAACAAAAGGCACTACAACTACGTGCTTAAAAGCGAGGCTAGCACGGCTAGAGTACTAAAAGCGATGATGGTTGAGATCATGAAATTTCTTGGGATCTTGCTCGTTTGCTTGCCACTTTTGTTTGTACCGGTCTTAAATTTCTTCATCATCAACGTGCCGTTTTTTTACATCTACTATAAGCTTTTACTCATAGACGTTGGCTCAAACACGCTTGATAGCGATAAATTTGAGCTAGCACTGCTTGAAGGCGGTGGGGTTAAATTTATTGCTTTTACACTTTTATTTTATCTGATCTCGCTTGTGCCACTTGTGGGATTATTTTTTCAGCTTTATTTTGTGATAGTCTTGTCGCACCTCTTTTATCAAAGAGAGGCGCTAGTTAAAATTTAGAGCCAAAAGCTCTAAATTTATGCGTAGTAAGATACTTTTTTGCTCTCATCAAGCAATGTGTCAAATAGCCTTTTTGTCGCACTTAGTAGGTTTTTATTAGCATCATTTTTAGCTAAAAGTTCGTCAAACATCTTTAGCATATTGTCATTTATGAAATTTTTGTGATCCAGGTCTTTTGCGTCAGGCAACATCTGCTTGATCTTGTTTGAAAGATCGCTTATGCTTTGGCTGCTACCTGCGATCTTGTCGCCCTCTTTGACATTTTTCATAAACTCATCAACCTGTGGGCGAATTTGCTTCATCGCCTCTTCGATCTCTTTCATATCCTGCTCGTCTATGCCGTTTCCTTTATAGGCAAACTCGTAGCCGTATTCGTGCGTTAGAGTTAGGCTTCTTTGGCTTGAAGTGCCATTTTTCTGGCTTGAAAACTCTAAGTTTTTGTTGTCATACATCGAAAAGCTTATCTCGTCGCCTGAGCTAGTCTTCATCGAAAAGCTCATGTTGTTGTAGCTTCCTTGAGAGTAAAAATTTGTTTGCATTTTTAAATCCTTTTGAGGCTAAATCGGCAAAATTTTAATTTCATAAAGCAAAATTTTGTAAAATGCGTCAAAAAAGGATGAGCGATGTGTTGTTTTGGGACTAGGATCTTTTTGCTGATGCTTATAACTGTTTTAAGCTTCGTTTTTGCTAAGCTTTGCCCAGTTTTACCAGTCGTTGGCTACTACTTGATACTTGCAAATTTACTTGCCATTTTAATGTTTTCACTATTTTTTAAAGGGCTTTTGCCAAGCTTCGTAAAAGTAAATGCGATCCACTATTTTTCGCTAATTGGTGGCTTTATTGGGGCATTTTTAACAATGCTTGCTTTTAAAAAGGTTGCAAAAGATAAATTTACTCTAATAGAGCTCATTATTTTTACGCTTTGGGTGCTTATAATCGCCATAGTCATCTTTAAATTTCAAACCATTCTTGGCATTTTTAGGGGAATTTAGATGGATGAGAGGATAGTTAAATTTTTAAAAAAAATGCACCTTGCAAGTGTCTGCGCCATTGATGAAGATGGGCAGCCTTACGCTTTTAGCGCATTTTACGCCTTTGATGAGCTAAATTTTTGCCTTTTGCTGGCTAGCTCTGATGAGAGCTCACATATCAAATTTTTAAAAAACTCAAAGCTCGTTGCTGGCACCATCGCTCTTGATACGAAGATCGTTGGCAAGATAGAGGGTGTGCAGTTTCAAGGGGTGATGAGAGAGGCTAGCGCAAGTGAGCGAGAAATTTACTTTAAAAGATTTTTTTATGCAAAAGCGATGGATCCAAAAATTTGGTCTATAAGCCTTGAAAAGGTTAAATTTACGAGTAACACTCTAGGCTTTGGCAAGAAAATTTTTTGGCAAAAATAATAAGATCCAAACAGACCTATAACCCCAAAAAAGTGAGTGCACTCTAAGCACTCACTTCACTAACCTAACTTCAAATTTACATCATTTTTTAAGCCTTATTTTACTAATATCACCCCTTTTAAAGGAGAAGACATGAAAAATTTAATAGCCATAGTTGTGGTCATCGCCGCACTTGTTTTTGGCGCTTTCAAATACGCAAATTCATTTGTCGTGCTTGATGAAAACACCAACGAGAAGTGGTCTCAGGTGCTAAATCAATACAAAAGAAGAGCCGATCTCGTGCCAAATTTAGTTGAGACCGTAAAAGGCTACGCAGCTCACGAGCAAAAGGTCTTTGAAGACGTGGCAAACGCAAGAAGCAAGAGCATGCAAGTAAGCATCGACGCAAGCAGCCTTAGTGACGAGGCAAAGGTTAAAGAATTTATGGCAGCTCAAGGTCAGCTAGGCTCCGCACTTGGCAGGCTAATGGCAGTTAGCGAGAGCTATCCAGAGCTAAAAGCAAATCAAAATTTCCTCTCACTCCAAAGCCAGCTTGAAGGCACAGAAAACCGAATAAGCGTAGCAAGACGCGACTACATCGAGGCTGTAAAAGAGTATAACGTAGCTCTTAGAAGCTTTCCAGGTAAATTTATAGCCAGCATCTTTCATCCAGAGATGAAGCCAAAGCAAGGCATCGAGGTTAGCAGCGAAGATATGAAAAATCCAAAAGTTTCGTTTGAGCAGTGATGAAAAAAGCTCTTGCTCTTTTGCTCTTTGCATTTAGCTTTTGTTTTGCTCTAAATTTCAATGAGCAAATCAACGATGAGGCTCATATTTTTTCACAAAACGAAAGAGATGAGCTTTTAAATTTAGTGCAAAATTTCGAGCAAAATAGCACCACGCAAATCGCCATAGTGACTTTAAATTCACTAGAAAGCAGGAGTATTGAAGAGCTATCGCTAGAGATTGCTAGAGGCTACAAACTAGGTCAAAAAAAAGATAACAACGGCGTGCTTTTGGTGGTCGCTCCAAATGAGAAAAAGGTCCGCATCGAGGTTGGATATGGTCTTGAAGGGGTGCTAACTGACGCTATTTCAAGTCAGATCATAAATGGCGTGATGATACCTGAGTTTAAAAATGGCAAGATGAGCGAAGGCGTGAAAGAGGGCGTTTTGGCGATCATAAAAGTGGCTAGCGGCGAGGAATTTAGTAGTAAATCCGGCCTTAGCGACTTGCCTTTTGGCGTGTTTGCCTTTTTTGCTGGCATGCTCTCTTGTTTTGCCTCCGTTATTTTTGGCAAATTTTTTATGCGAACTGGCTTTAGCACGTGCTTTGCTGGACTTGTATCAACCGCGCTTGAGCAGGGATTTGGCGTGCAAAACTACCTTATCATCTTTGGCGCCTTTGCCTTTATATTTGCGGTATTTTTCTTTATTTTAAAAGACGTTTTTAAGAGAAATAGCCAAGGTGGCTCTTTGCCAATGGGCTTTAGACGTGATATTTCAGACTCAAATGGAGGTGGCGGTCGCTCAAGTAACAGAGGAGGTGGCTTTAGTGGCGGCGGCGGTGGTTTTGGCGGAGGTGGAGCTAGTGGCAGCTGGTAAAATTTGCCTGCTTTAGAAGTAAATTTCACTACCCTTTGCAAATTTTAAAATTTGCTAGAGTTTTAGACTGCATGCGGCGCAAAGCGCTACCGCATGCCACTTCTAACGTGCGAGGGGATTGAGGGATATAAAGGGAGATAAGGGGACGGCTTCGTAATTCAAGTCCCCTTGTCTCCCTTTTGAATAATTTGAATAAAAAGAAATTTACAAATTTAATAAAGCTATTTTGCAAATTTTAAACTTTCACTCACTCGCAAGAGTTGGCTACTAAAATTTGGCTTCGCTTACAGCTTAGCTCAAATTTTAGAGCCGAAATTACTCGTTCATGAAATTTTAAAATTTACTTGAGTTTTAGATCGCATGCGGTGCTTCGCATAAGTTTTAAATCAAAAATTCGCTATTTTTGTAAATCAAAATTATTTTTTATAAATTTTTAGACCCAGCATTTGCATATAAAAGCTAAATTTCTTAAAATATGCCAAAAAATTAGGAGCAAAAATGCTATCAGGCGAACTACTTAAAAGCCATTTTGCTAAATTTGATCTAGTGGCAATGCTTAGCGAGTTTTTAAAGCAAAGTTCTTTTGACAAAGAGAAATTTAAAGTACTTGGGCGAGATGGCTTTAAAAGCTTAGATAAGAGTCAAAGAGATGAACTTTTTAAAATAGCAGGCTTTAAAGCGCATATTGAAGCGAAATTTCAGGGCTTTTTACGTGAGCTGATGCAAAGCAAGATCCTTGTTGTAAGCGGCGTGGAGTATAAATTTAGCGAGCTTGAAATTTACACCTGCTTTGATGCAAATACCTACAAAAGATCGTGCGAAGCGGGCGAAATTTACTTTCACAACTTTGGTTTTGACATCTCTTTTAAGAGCGAGCCAGCGCTTTATGGCGGCATTTTGGTAAGGAGTTTAAAGCCTTTAAAAGAGCGAAATTTCATCTTTGGACCAAGAAAATGTGCCTTGCATATCTTAAATAGCAAAATAAGTAATTTAAATTTTGATCTAAAAGAGGCTGATTTTAGAGATGATGAGGCCATTTTACGCCAAGGATTAGATCGTTTAAAGATGAGAGTGAGCTTCAAAATGACGCTTTAAGGGCGGTTAGCGGCGAGTTTATAGGAGCACTTGAAAGTGCAAAAGAGTATAAAAAAATAGTTGAAAATGCCTATAAAAAAGGGTGAAATTTATCTTTTTATCGGCTTTGAGGCTGAGAAATTTAGCCCCCAAGCGTTTTGGCTAGCTCGGGGCTTTGGTTTTACTTTATAACGGCTAGTTTGCCTGTGCCTGCGTTTTGATTTACCTCTTTTTGGACGTTTGAAGCTTCGAGGAGCTCAAATTTATATGGAGGCTCAAATGGCGGCTTGGTTAGCTTTTCGCAAACGCTGCCCTTTTTAGAAAGGTCTATGTTGCCGCTTTCAAAGATGGTGCCTTTGTTGCATTTGTAGCTTATCTTGACGCCATTTGTAAAGTAGTTGTTTTGAGCGTATACTAGCGATCCAAAGCGCACACCAATGGCGTATTTTTGGTCATAAAAGCCATCTTTTGAGTCATAAAAGTTGTTATAGACGTGCACCTTTGCATTGCGTGCCATAGGTAGGCGTTGCGCGCAGTTGTCAAAAATGTTATGAGCGACCGTTATCGTCCTTGTTTCGCTGCTGCCGTCTGAGTCTCTTGAGCCTATTAGCATCGTTTTGTCGTGGTTTTCAAAGATGTTGTGCGAGATCGTGATAGCCGCACTATCCCCCTTGATGTCGCATAGTCCGTCATAAGTTTGCCATTTAGTAAGCTCTCCGCCTGCTAAATGCACATGGCTAAGATCCACAGTATCCTTAAAATGGCAGTGATCTACCCAGATGTTTTTACTTGAATCTATACTAACGCCGTCATATTGCGCGTTAAAGCCATCATTTTTTTGTACATCTGGAAATGGATCAAAAGCATCTTCGATCAACATGTTGCGGATCGCGATATTTTGGACATTTTTTAGCAAAAATGAGCCACCTTTTATGCCTGAGTTTTCGCCTAGGCCGATTATCGTGGTATTGCTAGCTACCGGCACTACGATGAGCTTTTTCCATTCGTTGGCTAAATTTTTGCGAAGCGCTGCTAACTTTGGATCTTGCGAACCATCTAAATTTGCATGGCACGAAGCGCCGTAAGCCTGCATAAATTTGGTATAAGTGTCAAACTCGCCACCGCTAATCTCACTTATAAATTTATCAAGCCCCTCGTTCTTGTCATTTTGTGGGATCCTGCTCTCGCTAAGGTCTATAAGCCCATCCACATAGATGACGTAGCCACCCATTTTGGCGTATTTTACGAGCTATTGTCTCTCTTTTACGGTGACCTCTTTACTCCCTTTACCGGCATATCCGCCAAAATTTTGCTCCGCACCAATGCTAGCGTAGCCAAAAGGCGTGTCGCTTGCTTTTATCTCGCCCACCTGTGCCTCAGTGCCAAATGCAAATAACGCACTAATAGCAAGTAACAATATCTTTTTAAGCATCTTTAGCCTCCTAAATTTGGCTTTTTATTCTTGATATTTTGTTATGAATTTCGCCGTTAAATTTAGTGCTATTTTTAGAAAGATAAAATTTATGCGAAAAATATCTCACTTTTTAGGCGAAGTAAGCATAGATAGGCGCTTAGCACGCTTTGCTCTCTTACGTAGTTACGCTCCCCTTTTAAAAGTAGCCTCTCAACCTCGATGTTGCCATTTCTATCGCCAGCTGCGACATATACTGTGCCAACTGGCTTGCTAGCTGTGCCCCCACCAGGTCCTGCGATACCGCTAATGGCAAGCGCAAAGTCCGCATTTGTCGTGCTTAGAGTGCCTTTTACCATCGCTTTTACGCAAGGCTCGCTCACAGCTCCGTAAGTATCTAAAATTTCATCCTCAACGCCCAGCCACTCGTGTTTTATGTGATTTGCGTAGGTCACTAGCGAGCCATCAAAGCTAGCCGAGACGCCTCCATATCTTGCAAATTTAGCCGCCGCAAGCCCAGCCGTGCAAGACTCAGCAAATGAAATTTTAAGCCCCTTTTGCATGAGCTTTTTTGCTACAAATTTGATCACATCTTTTTGTGGGATAAATTTTTGTGAAAATAGCGTTTTTACCCCTTGTAAAAAGCTCTCGATCTGGCCAAATTTATTGCTTTTTGCCCTTACTAGTATCAAATTTGGCAGGATCTGCGCAAGGGTTATATCGACCTCGTAAGTTTTAGCAAGTGGTAGCATAAGGATCTTCGCGCTATCTGCGTCGATGTCTATTAGATGAAAGTAGCTAAAATCAGGCTCATAGCCAGTAAGAAACTCGCCTAGTTCTTCATTTGGATTAGCTTTTATGAGATTTATCTGGGCGTTATTTAGGCTAGCTAAAAAGCTATTTTTAGAGTAATCTAAGCTATCTTTAAGTGCAAGGGTCGTGCTATCTTTTAGCTCTAGCGAGCCCCCAGTTAGCGTCGCTACGATCTTTGCAGCGATGGCAAAATTTTCATCCGAGCCAAAAATGCTTACAAAGTCGTAATCTTTTGATAAATTTTCGATGATAAAAGGTAGCTCTTTGCTGTTTTTTGGAGCAAAACTGACCACTCCAAGCTCGCCAAAATGATCCTCGTAACTTTGAAAAATGTAGTTTAGAAATTCTCTATTTATCTCAAGATCTTCGCCTATTATCAAGATACTTTGTCTCATTTTTAAGCTCCTTTTTTTGCCTCATTATACTATTTTTCAGTGTGATTTAACCAGCACAGGTGTAAAATTAGCAAATTTTAAAATCAAGGTAAAAAATGGACTACAAAGAGACACTTTTACTCCCAGAGACAAATTTCCCGATGCGCGGAAATCTCCCACAAAATGAACCACAAAGACTAAAATCATGGTACGAAGAGCGCAAGGTTTATGAAAAAATGAAGAAAAATCGCCAAAAAGCGGTTAAAAACTTCAACATCCACGACGGCCCTCCGTATGCAAACGGCCACCTTCACATCGGCCACGCGTTAAATAAAATTTTAAAAGATATCATCACAAAAACGCACTATTTTTACGGCGAAAATGTCCGCTACGTGCCAGGCTGGGACTGCCACGGCTTGCCGATCGAGCAACAAGTCGAAGTAAAGCTTGGCGATAAGAAAAAAGAGCTTAGCAAGGTCGAGATCAGAGAGCTTTGCAGGCAGCACGCGAGAGAATTTATAGATATCCAGCGCGATGAATTTAAAAGCCTTGGCATCATCGGCGACTTTGAAAATCCATACATGACGATGAAATTTGAGTTTGAGGCTGACATCTACAAAGCACTTTGCGAGATCGCTAAAAAAGGCCTTTTGATAGAAAGAAGCAAGCCAGTTTATTGGAGCTGGGCGGCTAGATCGGCGTTAGCTGAAGCTGAAGTCGAGTATGAGGAGAAAGAGGACTACTCTATTTACGTAGCATTTGAGCTTGATGGCGACGCGCTAGAAAAGCTTGGCGTAAAAGAGGCAAGCGCTGTCATCTGGACAACTACACCTTGGACACTTCCGGCAAATCAAGCCATAAGCCTAAAACCAGATGAAATTTATGTGCTAACGGCTGAAAATTTGATCTTTGCAAAGCCACTACTTGAAAGCGTTGTGCAGAGTGGCCTAAGCAAGGGCGAAATCAAAAAAGAGTTTAAATCAAGCCTACTTGAAAACACCCACGCGATAAATCCACTAAACGGCAGAAAGTCGCGATTTTTACTAGGTGATCACGTAATGATGGACGGGGGTACTGGACTTGTTCACACAGCGCCAGGACACGGCGAGGACGACTACTACGTATGTTTGAAATATGGCTTTAGCGAAATTTTGATGCCAGTTGATGATGGCGGCTGCTACGATGAGAGCATAAAACATCACGGACTATTTAGAAGTGACGTGGTAGATGAGTTTGTCGGCATGCACATCTTTAAAGCAAATGAGAAAATTTTAGAGCTACTTGGCAAAAGCTTGCTTAGCGTCTCTAAATTTAGACACTCTTATCCATTTTGCTGGAGAACGCACAAGCCTGTCATTTATAGAGCCACAAAGCAGTGGTTTATAGCTATGGACGAGGCTAAACTAGGCGGAAAAACACTTAGACAAACAGCGCTAAAAGAGCTTGAAAAGGTTAAATTTTATCCAAGCGTAGGCATAAAAAGAATAGGCTCTATGATAGAAAATCGCCCAGACTGGTGCATCTCTCGTCAGCGTGACTGGGGCGTGCCGATCGCGTTTTTCAGAGACAAAGCGACAAAAGAAGTTATATTTGATAGTGAAATTTTAGACCACATCGTGGCTATCTTTAAAGAAAAAGGCGCTGATGCGTGGTGGGCGCTAAGTATAGACGAGCTTTTACCAAAAGGCACAAAATACAAGGCTGAAAATTTAGAAAAAGTGATGGACATCCTTGATGTTTGGTTTGATAGCGGCTCGACGTGGCATGCGGTCTTACAAAGCGACAACTACGACGCTGGCAAATACCCAGCAAGCATGTATCTTGAGGGCTCAGATCAGCACCGCGGCTGGTTTCAAAGCTCGCTTCTAGTAAGCACAGCTATAAATTCTCACGCACCTTATGAGAGCATCCTAACTCACGGCTTTACTGTCGATGCCAAGGGCGAGAAGATGAGCAAGAGTAAGGGCAACGTCATCGCCCCACAAGACGTAGCCAAAACTCACGGCGTGGAAATTTTACGCCTTTGGGTTGGCATGAGTGATTATTCAAGCGACCTAAAAATAAGCGAAGATATATTAAAACAAATAAGCGAGCAATACCGCAAAATCCGCAACACGATCCGCTTTTTACTAGCAAATGTAAATGACCTTGAGAGCCTAAATACAGAGTTTAACATTCTTGATAAATGGATATTAGCACGCGCTAAAAAGGTCTTTGACGAGGCGAGCGCTTGCTTTAAAAATTATGACTTTTCAAAGGGCTTTAACATCCTTTTAAATTTCCTATCAGCCGATCTTAGTGGCGTCTATCTTGACGTTTGCAAAGATAGACTTTACTGCGACGCAAAAGACGCACCAAGAAGAAGATCAGCTCAAAGCGCGATGGCGATCATCACAAAGGCACTTTTGCCACTCATCGCTCCAACGCTTACTTACACCGTTGATGAGGTGATGGACTACGCTCCAAAGATCATAAAAGGCGAGGCAAAAGACGCGTTTGATCTAGTCTATGAGCCAATCAAATTTGATCTTAGTTTTGAAGATGAGCTGCTTTTTGCCAGCAGGGAGAAATTTAACGAGATCGTGGACGTTCTTAAAAAGGATAAAAAGATAAAATCAACCCTAGAGTTAAGTCTAGAGACAACTAGCCACAACATCACAAGCTACGACGAGCGCGAAGTGGCAGATCTTTACATGGTGAGCTCGGTTAGAACTTATGATGATAGCGAGCCACTAGCCGAGTTTGAGCTTGAGGGCGATAAATTTAAGATCATAGCAAGCAACCTTCACAAATGCCCAAGATGCTGGAAATTTAACGCTAGCAAAGAAGACGCGCTATGCCCAAGATGTGAAGAGGTCATAAGTGCTAAGTGAGCCAGTAAGCGCAACTATCATAATAGCAACGATCGCTGCGGTGGTCGTTGTTAGCTTGTTTGGCATATTTTTGGTTAATAAATTTAAAGGATAAAAATAGTGGTAACTTTAAAAGAAGCTTTGAAATTTTCAGCTGAAGAGATAAAAAATTTAAGAGCCGAGCTTGAGGCAAAGATCATAAAAGAAAAAGAGCTTGGCGCTTATGTCGAGCAGCTAGCAAATTTAGAGATCGCAAAACTAGGCGAGGGCGTGCCTATCGCTATAAAAGACAACATCCAAGTAAAAGGCTGGAGTGTCACGTGCGCTTCTAAAATTTTACAAGGCTACGTAGCACCTTATAACGCAACCGTTATAGAGAAGCTACTTAGCAAAAATTTAGCTCCATTTGGCCGCACAAATATGGACGAATTTGCGATGGGAAGCACGACTGAGAGCTCATTTTATGGCAAAACACTAAACCCACTAAATCACGCTCACGTCCCAGGTGGCAGTAGCGGTGGCTCAGCAGCAGCAGTCGCAGCTGGCCTTGCAGTAGCCGCACTTGGTAGCGACACTGGTGGCTCGATCCGCCAGCCAGCGGCATTTTGCGGATGCGTAGGACTTAAGCCAACTTATGGCAGAGTGAGCAGATATGGCCTTGGCGCATACTCAAGCAGCCTTGATCAAATAGGTCCAATCGCTCAAAACGTAGAAGACGCAGCCATTTTATATGACGCGATCGCTGGACATGACCCAAAAGATAGCACGAGCGCAGATGTGCCATTTGTTAGCGTTAGCGACAATATAGACGGCAACAAAAAGCTAAAAATTTGTGTCATCAAAAACTACGTAGAAAACGCAAGCGAGCAGACAAAAGTCGCTTTAAATTTAGCGATCGAGAAGCTAAAATCACACGGACACAGCGTAACTTACACAAATTTTGAAGATTCAAAATATGATGTCGCAGCCTACTACATCATAGCAACCGCAGAGGCAAGCGCAAATTTAAGTCGCTATGACGGTGTAAGATACGGCAGACGCGCAGATGCTAGAAATTTAAAAGAGCTATATGTAAATTCACGCTCAGAGGGCTTTGGCGAAGAGGTAAAAAGAAGAATTTTGCTTGGTACATTTGTACTAAGTAGCGGATACTACGATGCTTACTACATCAAAGCGCAAAAAGCAAGAGCGCATATAAAAGCTCAGTACGAGAAAATTTTAGAAGAAAATGATCTCATCTTCATGCCAGTTGCTCCAAGCACAGCTTATAAATTTGGAGCACACAGCGATCCGCTTCAAGCCTATCTAAGCGACATTTACACGATCAGCGTAAATTTAGCAGGCCTACCAGCTATCTCTGTGCCAGTTGGCAAAGACGATCAAAATTTAAACGTGAGCGCCCAGCTCATCGCAAAAGCGTGGGACGAACAGACCTTGATAAATGGTGCTAAGAGCCTAGAAAATTTAATAAAAGGATAAAAATATGAAGATAGTAAAGAGAGCTTTAACATTTGAGGATGTGCTTCTTGTGCCACAATACTCTGAAATTTTGCCAAAGCAAGTTGATGTGAAAACCAGAATCAGCAAAAATGTCACGCTAAATATCCCAGTGGTCTCTGCTGCGATGGATACGGTGACTGAGCATAGAACTGCTATCATGATGGCGAGGCTCGGCGGTATCGGCGTTATCCACAAAAATATGGACGTCGAAAGCCAAGCAAAAGAGGTCAAACGCGTCAAAAAAAGCGAAAGTGGCGTCATCATCGATCCTATCTTTATAAATCCAGAAGCGACCGTGGCTGAAGCTCTAAGCCTTATGTCAGATCTTCATATTTCAGGCGTTCCAGTCATCGACAAAGACCGTAAGCTAATAGGAATTTTAACAAACCGCGATTTGAGATTTGAGACAAATATGAGCACTTTGGTAAAAGACCGCATGACAAAAGCACCGCTTATCACTGCGCCAAAGGGCTGCACGCTTGATGATGCGGAGAAAATTTTCTCTCAAAATAGAGTTGAGAAGCTACCTATCGTCGATAAAGATGGCAGACTTGACGGCCTTATCACCATAAAAGATCTAAAAAAACGAAAAGAGTATCCAAATGCAAACAAAGATAGCTACGGCAGACTTCGCGTGGCTGCGGCTATTGGCGTGGGTCAGATAGACCGCGCCAAAGCGCTAGTTGATGCTGGCGTAGATGTCATCGTCATCGACTCAGCTCACGGCCACTCAAAGGGCATCATCGACACTTTAAAAGAGGTAAAAGCAAATTTTAAAGTTGATGTCGTAGCTGGCAATATCGCAAACCCAGCAGCCGTAAAAGACCTAGCAGAAGCAGGAGCTGACGGCATAAAAGTGGGTATCGGACCAGGATCTATTTGCACCACAAGGATCGTTGCTGGCGTTGGCGTGCCTCAAATTTCAGCGATTGACGACTGCGCAAGCGAAGCAGCGAAATATGGCATCCCAGTTATCGCTGACGGCGGACTAAAATACTCAGGCGACGTGGCAAAAGCCCTTGCAGCAGGGGCAGCTTGCGTTATGGCTGGTAGCTTGCTTGCAGGTTGCGAAGAGAGCCCGGGCGAGCTTATAACATTCCAAGGTCGCCAGTACAAAGTATATCGCGGCATGGGCTCAATCGGCGCTATGACAAAGGGAAGTTCAGACCGCTACTTCCAAGAGGGCACCGCTCAAGACAAGCTTGTGCCTGAAGGCATCGAAGGCCGTGTGCCATTTGCTGGCAGCATAAAAGATGTGATCCATCAGCTAATAGGCGGCCTAAGAAGCGCTATGGGCTATGTCGGTGCAAAAGATATCCCAACTCTTCAAGAAAGAGCTGAATTTGTCGAGATAACAAGCGCAGGACTAAAAGAGAGCCACGTCCACGACGTGGTTATCACTCACGAGGCACCAAACTACAAAGTTAATTAGTGTTAGACCTGCAAACTAGAACTATTAAATTTAACGAGCCACTCTACCTTGAGAGTGGCCGTATGCTATCAAATTTCAAGCTTATTTATGAGACTTACGGCACGCTAAATACTGATAAAAGCAACGTTATCGTGATCTGTCACGCCCTAACTGGCTCGCACCACGCTGCTGGCACCTACGCAGGCGATGAGAAAGCTGGCTGGTGGGACGGGCTAATAGGCAGCAAAAAGGCGGTCGATACCGATAAATTTTACGTTATTTGCGTAAATATCTTAGGCTCGTGCTTTGGCTCGACCTCGCCGCTAAGCGTTGATCGAAGTAGCGGCAAAGAGTATAGGCTAAATTTTCCAGTCCTTGCCATAAGTGACGTGGTAAAGGCGCAGATGAGGTTATTTAGCGAGCTTGGCATCACAAGGGCAAGAGCCGTGATAGGTGGCAGTCTTGGCGGTATGCAGGCACTTTGCTACGCTATCGAGTTTCCAGAATTTGCGCAAGATATCATAATGCTTGCAAGCACCTATCAGACTAAGCCTTGGGCGATAGCGTTTAACAAGATCGCCATCGAAGCCATTTTAAACGATGAAAATTTCAAAAACGGCGAATACGACGCGGAATTTATAAGAAAAAATGGGCTAAAAGGCATGGCTTACGGCAGGATGGCAGGGCACATCAGCTTCTTAAGCCCTGATAGCATGGATAAAAAATTTGGACGCAACTACGTCGAAACCGACGGCCTTTACGATCTTTTTGGACATTTTCAGGTCGATCGCTACATGGAGTATAACGGCTACAACTTCCCAAAGAGGTTTGACCCACTAAGCTACCTATATATCGTAAAGATGATGAATATCTTTGACTGCACAAGGCACTACGATAGCCTAAAAGACGCCCTTGCGCCGATCAAAGCAAATCTGCATCTAATCGCTTTCAAAGGTGATCTACTCTTTCCGCCAAGCTGCATGAGAGAAATTTATGACGCACTTTGCGAGATGGGCAGAGGCGCAAAGACAAATTTTGTAGAGATAGATAGCAACTACGGCCACGACGCCTTTTTGGTTGAGATAGAAAAATTTGATGGATATATAAAAAATATATTAAAAGGATAGAAAATGGAGCAAAAAGAGCAAAGTTTTGAAGAAAAATTAGCCCTAGCTGATAAAATTTTAAACGATCTAAATAAAGATGATGTGAGCTTAGAAAACAGCATAAAGCTGCACGAGCAGGGTAAAAAGCTCTTAAACGAGGCAAGAGAAATTTTAGAAAACGCAAAACTTAGCATAAAGCAGGTGGATGATGAGTAAAATTTGCGCCCTTCAGCTACCAACGCAGCCTTTGAGCGAGGCGAGGCTTGATTATTACCTTAAAATTTGCGCTGATGAAAACGCAAGGCTGGTTGTCCTTGGCGAATATGTGCTAAATAGCTTCTTTAAAGAGCTTGCCAGCATGCCAAAAAGCCTCATAAAAGAGCAGAGCGAGCGCAAAAAAGAGGCACTCTTTGCGATGGCAAAAAAGTACGATCTAAACATCATCGCACCTATCATAAATTTAAAAGGCAAAGAAATTTATAAGAGCCTAGCTAAATTTAGCCAAACTCAAGTAAAGCTATATGATCAGCAGATCCTCATGCCTTACGCGCACTGGAACGAGGCAAAGTTTTTTAGCAACGCAAGCGAGGAGCTAAATTTACCTATCTTTACATACGATAAATTTAAGGTTGGAGTTATGTTTGGCTTTGAGGCGCATTTTGACGTGTGCTGGGCGTATATGAGCGCTAAAAAGGTCGATATCGTGCTTGTGCCAACGGCTTGCACGTTTTTCTCGCAGGCGCGTTGGGAGGAGCTTTTAAAGGTTAGAGCCTTTACAAACAACGTTTATGTACTTCGTGTAAATCGCGTGGGGAGCCACAAGAGCGAGGACGAGCAGTGGAGTTTTTACGGCGACTCGATGCTTATTAGCCCATTTGGCGAGGTTAAAAACAGGCTTGGCAAAAATGAAGAGATGATGATCGATGAGCTTAGTAAAAAGGAGCTTAGCGAGGCTAGAAGCACCTGGGGCTTTATGCAGATAGAGGCTAAATTTAAAAGATGAAGCGCTGCGCCTGGGCCAAAAAGAGCGAGTTTAGCAAGAGCTATCACGACTGTGAGTGGGGCAGGGCGGTCAAAGATGATAAGAAATTTTTTGAAATGCTCATTTTAGAGGGCTTTCAAGCAGGTCTTAGCTGGGACTATGTGCTACGAAAAAGAGCCGGGCTTGTTCAAATTTTAGATGGCTTTGACGCAAAAAAGATCGCTAGCTATGACGAGGCAAAGCTTCAAAGCCTTTTAAGCGACGATAGAGCGATCAAAAACCGCCTTAAAATTTACTCTCTGCCAAAAAATGCCAAGGCTTTTTTAGGACTTTGTGCTGAGTTTGGCTCGTTTTATAACTACATCTATAAATTTACAAATGGCAAGCGCGTGATAAATGACGTAAAAAGCGCCAAGGACATGCCAGCAAGCAGTGAGCTCTCAGAGCACATCTCAAAAGATATGAAAAAGCGTGGTTTTAAATTTGTAGGCGCTGTGATCATCTACTCATTTTTACAAGGCGTTGGCGTCATCGATGATCACGAAAACGAGTGCTTTTGCAAGGGCAAAATTTAAGCTCGCCACTACTGTAATCTTAATGTAAAATAAATAATTTTAAGTAATCTTTACCATAAATAATCCTATAATTTTAGTAATCACAAAGGGTTTGAACAAAGGTGTAAATTTAAAATTTACAGGCTTTGGCGTAATACTAAAAAGGAGACGCTATGAGTAAAGTTTCAAGACGTGAGTTTATAAAATTTGGTGCTGTTTCAGCCTTGGCCGCAAGCGGAGTTTATGCGAGCGATATGCCAGTTTTCAGGGATAAAGATGTCAAATTTGACGAGGAGTGGGATGTCGTTATCATCGGTAGCGGCTTTGCAGGCCTTGCAGCTGGTATCAAGGCAAATGAGCGCGGCAACAAGGTGCTTATTCTAGAAAAAATGGGACGCGTTGGTGGCAACTCTGTAATAAATGGCGGAATTTTTGCCGTGCCAAACAGCGAACTTCAAAAGAAAAATGGAGTCAAAGACTCAAAAGAGCTCTTCATCTCAGACTGCGTAAAAGCTGGCCTTGGGCTAAACCACGTGGAGCTTCTTGGCATCCTTGCTGATAGAGCGGTCGATACTTTTAACTTCACCGTAAAACACGGCGCAAAATACCTAGACAAGCTACTTCTTGAGGGCGGTCACAGCGTGCCAAGGACTTATTACACCGAAAACACAAGCGGCTCTGGCATCGTTCAGCCTCTAGCTGAGACGTTTAAAAATTTACAAGACTGCGAGCTAAGAACAAGGTGCAAATTTGATGAGTTTGTAACCGATGAAAATGGCGCAATAGTAGGCGTTGCGGTGCGAAATGACTATAAATTTGACAAAAATTTATTTAGCGATGACAAAGAGAATAAAAGCGGCGAGCGTAAATTTATAAAGGCTAAAAAGGGCGTCGTGCTAGCAAGCGGCGGCTTTTGCAGTGATAAATTTTTTAGAAAGCTTCAAGACCCACGCGCTGTGCCTGAATTTGACACCACAAACCACCCAGGCGCAACTGCAGGTGCTTTGATCTCAGCCCTAAAAATAGGCGCTTTGCCTGTGCAAATCGGCTGGATACAATACATCCCATATAAATGCCCTGACGAAAAAGGCAACGGCATCACAAGTAAATTTGCCTCGCAAGCTGCCTTTAGATACGGCATCTCAGTCGATCCAAAGACCGGCAAACGCTATATGAACGAGCTTGCTGACCGCAAGATAAGGGCTGATGCTATGTTTAGGATAATCGACGCTAAAAATGATAGCTATCCTATAAATTTATGTGACTCAGTAGCTGCTGCAAAGCTAGTCGAGAGCGACCTTGCAAATCCTATGAAAAACGGCGTCATAATGAAATTTGACACGCTAGCAGACCTTGCTAAATACTACAAAATGCCAGTTGGCGAGCTAGAAAAAACGGTTGAGAGATACAACGAATTTGTTAAAAAAGGCAAGGATGAGGATTTTGATAAGCCAATCAAGCTAACTGATGGCATCACCATCTCACAAGCTCCATTTTACGCTATGCGTGGCGCTCCAAAGCTTCACCACACAATGGGCGGCGTAAAGATCAACACCAAAGCTCAGGTGCTAAACATCGACGATGAGCCGATCAAAGGACTTTACGCTGCTGGAGAGGTCACTGGCGGCACGCACGGAGCTAGCAGACTTGGTAGTTGCGCGATACTTGACTGCTTGACATTTGGCATGATAGCTGGGGAGAACATCTAAATTTACTCGTGCTAAATTTGGAGGCAGTTTGTTTTGTCATTGGCTTAGGCAGGCAATGCTAGCCTCCATATCATCGGTACAGAGTTTAAAATTTTGTTTTTTATTAGTAAATTTAAAAACTTTCATTCGCTCACAAGAATTGACTACTAAATTTTGACTTCGCTTACAGCTTAGCTCAAAATTTAGAGCCGAAATTGCTCGCTCATGAAATTTTAAAATTTACAAATCACTAAACCTGTGTGAAGCACAGCAATCTCTAACGTGCGAGGGGTTTAGGGGATTTAAAAAAATGATAATTTTATTTCGGAGAGAAATTTGAAACGAAGTGAGATTGAAAAATATGTAAAAGAGAAATTTGATATTTTAGGTGAGCAAATTTTCCCAAAATATCCAAAATTTAGCGTCTTTCGTCACAAGAAAAACAAGAAGTGGTTTGCGCTACTTATGCATTTAAACGCTAGCAAGCTTGGTCTTGAAAGTGATGAGATGATAGAGGTTTTAAATCTAAAATGTAGCCCAGATCTAGCCATGGTGCTAGTTGATGAGCGGCAAATTTTTAAAGCATATCACATGAATAAAAAGCACTGGATAAGCGTAAATTTAAACTCCAAAATCTCGCAAAAAACCGTTTTTGACCTGATAGATGAAAGCTTTAGCTTAAGCAAATAAAAGCCATTTTTCAGCCTTAAATTTAGTAGTTTTTGTTAAAATCACGAAAAACTTAAGGATAAAATTTGCAAGAGCTAAACAACGAGATCAAAAAAGTCCATTTCATAGGCATCGGTGGCATCGGCATCTCAGCCATCGCTAGATTTTTACACGAAAAAGGCCACAAGATAAGCGGCAGCGACATCAAAGAGAGCAAGACGACGCTTGAACTAAAAGATGAAGGTATCGAGGTCATCACGCCACACTGCAAAGAGGCGATAAAAGACCAAGACTTTGTGGTCTATTCAGCTGCGATAAAAGAGGACAATATCGAGCTAGTGGAGGCTAGAAGAAAGGGCATAAAGTGCTTTTCAAGAAAAGAAATTTTGCCCTATGTGCTTGAAGATAAGTGCGTCTTTGCAGTAGCTGGCGCGCACGGCAAAAGTACTACTTCAGCGATGCTAGCAAGCCTAATAGAAGGCTCAGTCATCATTGGCGCCATCTCAAAGCAGTTTGGCTCAAATATGCGCTACGCCAAAAGCGATAACGTCGTATTTGAGGCTGATGAGAGCGACTCTAGCTTTCTAAACTCAAACCCATATCTAGCTATCGTAACAAACGCAGAGCCAGAGCACATGGAGCACTACGATTATGATCTAGCTAAATTTTACGCAGCCTACAAGGGCTTTTTGGAGCGCGCAAAGGTTAGAGTGATAAACGCTGAGGACGAGTTTTTGAGCACGCTTAAGCTTGATGCGATCAGGCTTTATCCAAGCAGTGATATCACCGAGCTTACGATGGTTGTAAGAGACTATCAGCCATACACCAGCTTTAACCTTAAAAATTTAGGCAAATTTGAAGCCTTTGGCATGGGCGAGCACATCGCCATAGACGCATCTTTGGCTATTCTAGCTGCGATGCACGAGACGCCACTAAAAGACATAAGAGAAAATTTATCAAATTTTAAAGGTATCAAAAAACGTTTTGACATACTTAGTGCAAACAAAAATTTTGTCCTTATTGACGACTATGCGCACCATCCAACCGAGATAAAAGCGACGCTAAAATCAGTCTTTGAATACGCAAAAATTTTAGGTATAAAGAGCGTCACAGCGATATTTCAACCACACCGCTACACAAGGCTTAGCACAAATTTACCTGGCTTTAAAGAGTGCTTTAAGGGCGTTGATGAGCTTGTCATCTTGCCAGTTTATGCAGCCGGAGAAAATCCGATCGAAGTTGATATGAAGAGCGAATTTAGCGAGTATAACCCGATCTTTACAGACAAGGTCGAGAGGGTTGAAGAGGGGATAGAATTTACAGATGAATTTGGCGTGAAAAACCGCCTAAGCGACGGCATCGTAGTTGGCTTTGGAGCGGGCGATATCAGCGTGCAACTAAGAGGCGGCTACTAATGGATCTAAGCACTTTTAAGCCTCAAGATGAAAATGAAATTTTAAAAGAGATAAAAGAAAAAGAGCTAAGCGAGGATGAAATTTCTAGCCTTATAAATTTAGGCAAAAAAGATATTTTAATAGCCCTTGCAAGGTCACAAAAGCTAAGTAGTGTTCAGATAAAAGATATGCTGCCAAATGCCCCGTATCTAGCCGTTTGCTTGCTGGTTGAAAAGCAAGATATCAGCGAAGTTAGAGTGGAAATTTTAGAAAAGATCAAGCCTCATCCTGAGCTTTACAAGGAGCTCATCGCAAAATATAAAGGGGTAAAATGGTAAGAAATTTGATAATAATCGCCGGCGTGATGCTACTTTTTGGAGCGATCTGGGCGATAAAAGATGAAAAGATCAGCAAAAGCATCAAAGCAGCCGTGAGTGCGGTGCTTGTAGCGGTCCTTGTTTGTGTATATTTTTATGAAGAGAATTTATCAAAAAGCGAGGACACCATCTCAAAGCTAGTGACCGACTTTAAGCAGGGTAAAACACTAAAATGTGGCGAATACAACGTGAGCGCTGAGAAATTTAACTACGAATTTGGCACGGCGTCTTTTTTGCCAAAGCGAGAATTTAGCGAGCTTTCAGGCGTCATCGTACCTATAAAAAGTTGCGAGCAATGACTGAAGAGATATTTTTAAAGCTAGATCTAGGCGAGTATCTGGATAAATTTAACTCCTTTTTAGCAAGGCAAAAACCGCTATTTTTACAAGGTGACAGCAAAATCCACTTTGAAAACATTAGCGAGCTTTCAAAGTATGATTTTAAGGCACCTGATGAGATAAAAGAGCTTGATGACGCGCTTATGAGACTTAGCAAGCAAGCAGTGCTTCACATCAGCGAAATTTACGAGTTTGCAAAGATCATTAAGTATTTTTCATATCTAAAAAAGCAAAAATTTGAAGGCAGGCTTGGCGAGTGGATCGCAAAGGTTGAAATCCCTGAAGCGATGAGCCAGATGGCAAACAGTTTTGATGAAAACGGCGAGTTTAGTGACA
The DNA here is from genome assembly GCF_015230035.1 of Campylobacter concisus. GTDB lineage: Bacteria > Campylobacterota > Campylobacteria > Campylobacterales > Campylobacteraceae > Campylobacter_A > Campylobacter_A concisus_BK. The sequence continues at coordinate 121,331 of NZ_JAAKZD010000005.1, read as the reverse complement.
GCGTGGATGAGAGATTTGCTGCGATAAAGCAGGCCTTTAGCGAGAAAAAGCGCCAGATCGACGCTGAGCTTAAAAAACTCATCTATTCAAAGCACATCACGCTCTATCTTGTAGATACCCAGACGCACTACATCAACTCGCAAGAGGCACTTTTGGTGCGTGGCGGCTTTAATCACGCCCTAAAAGGCACCGTGATCGCTAGAAGCTCAGGCGGCTACTTCTACGTCGCACCTGCAAGCACCGAGCGCCTAAAAAAGGAGCAAAGCGAGCTACTTGATAGAAAAGAGGAGATCATTTTTGAGCACTGCAAGAAATTTAGCCTGCAGATGAGCAAGAGCCTTCTTTTTTTGAAATTTATAAATAACGCTTTTGATCAGTTTGACGCGTATCAAGCGCGTGTAAATTTGGCTAGATCACGTGACTATGAGTTTGTTTTGCCAAACAGCTCGCACGTTATCAAGCTTGAGAAATTTGCTCACCCAGCGCTAAAAAATCCAAAGAGCGTGAGTGTGGATTTTAGTAAAAAGGTGCTTCTCATTACTGGCGTAAATGCTGGTGGTAAATCAATGCTTTTAAAATCAATCATCTCAGCCACGCTGCTTGCAAAGTATCTGCTGCCTATGCGTATCGACGCAAACCGCTCAACGATCGGCTCTTTTAAAGAATTTGACGCGATCATAGAAGATCCGCAAAGCGTGAAAAACGACATCTCGACCTTTGCTGGCAGGATGGTGCATTTTGCAAAGCTTTTTACTAAAAAATCGATCATCATAGGCATCGACGAGATCGAGCTTGGCACCGACTTTGAGGAGGCTGCGAGCTTGTATGGCGTCATGATAGAGCGTCTCATCACTCAAGATATCAAAATGATCATCACGACCCACCACAAGCGCCTTGCGATGTTGCTAGCTAAGAACCCAGAGGTTGAGCTAGTGGCGGCACTTTACGACGAGGCGGCTCAAAGGCCTAAATTTGAGTTTTTAAAGGGCACGATCGGCAAGTCTTACGCCTTTGAAACGGCGGCAAGATATGGCATATCTCAAAATTTAGTGGCGCAGGCAAAGAAAATTTATGGCGAAGATAAAGAGAATTTAAACGAGATCATCACAAAGACGCTAAATTTACAAACCAAGCTTGATGAGGGGATAAAAGAGGTCACGTCAAAAGAGGAGCGGCTGGAGCGCTTGCTTGAGGAGCAAAAAGAGCTAAAAGAGAAAAATGAGATCAGGCTAAATGCGACTATTTCGCGCCTTGAAAAAGAGTATTATGAAGCGATAAATGCGGCAAAAGCTGTTATAAATTTCAAGGACATTAAAGACAAGCAAAGAGCGCTAAATGTGGCAAATGAGAAAAAAGCTGCCATCGTTAAGCCCAAAAAAACTGAGCGAGAGAGCCTAAAAGTAGGCGATAGAGTGAAGTATGAAAATATAAAAGGCACGGTTTTAAGCATCTCTAAAAATGACGCGATGATCGAGTCAAATGGCATAAATTTGCGCGTGCCACTCGAGCTTTTAAGAAAAAATGGCAACGAAGTGGCAGTGGCGCCGCCTAAAAAAAGCAGCGTTAGCCTAAATGTTGATAAGCCAAAAACGGCCTCACTCTCGCTTGATCTACACGGCATGAGAGCTGACGAGGCGATAGCTAAGCTTGATAAATTTATCTCAGATAGTCTTGTTATGGGATTTGACGAGGTTAGCGTATTTCACGGTATCGGCACTGGCAAGCTCGCCTTTGCTGTTAAAAATTTCTTAAAAGAGCATCCAAGCGTGAAAGAATTTCACGATGCACCGGCAAATCAAGGCGGATACGGTGCAAAGATCGTTAAGCTTTGAGCTAAATTTTTAATTAAAAAATGAAAGAAATTTTTTATTTAGCTTGGATATAATCCAGTAGAAAAATTTAAATTTAAGAAAGGAAGTTTAAACTTTATGCCAGGTGACGAATCGCAAAAAAAGCACTTTAGTACGGTAAAAATAGTCGCTTTGGTCGTGGTTTTGCTTTTTGCTTTCTTTGTAACTGAAAATTTAATCGTCTATTCGTATAAATACAATAACGCACTCTCTACAAACAACTTTGGCCTCAAAAAAAAGACTGAGTATCTAACAGATCAATATGTGAATTACTTTAAAAATATAAGTAAATTTAGTGTCTTAGATTTTCAAAATTACATAAGCAATGCCGCCTTTGGTGATGTCTTTTTGCTAAAAGAAAATGGTAAAAATGGCTTTAAGATAGAGGCATCGTCAGACAAAAACCTCGTAAATAAAGACTACGAAGACAAGAGCTGTGGCGACATCTACTCACATGATTTTCAAAAGGATTATTTTTGGGCTGAAATTTTGCCAGAAAACAGCGCCAAAGTATGTATGTTTGTCGCAGTAAATGAATATATTTTAGGCTTTAAAGCGCATATCGATCAAAGGATAACTGGCACTAGCGATGAATTTTATTTTCAGTGGCTGATGAAAAACATGGCTGTCACTTTGATCTTAAGCTCGATTGGTCTATTTTTAGGGCTTGCGGTCTGTCTTTGGTTTGTATTTAAGTATCTAAACATCAAATTTGACTATCTAAAAGTAAAAGAAGAGAGCACTACTAAGATCGCCCAGCTACAAGAGAAGCTATATATCGATCCGATGACTGGACTTTTTAACAAGGCAGCACTCATAAAAGATGTGAGCGAGTATAAATATCCAAAAGTGATACTTATGGATATAGATGATTTTGGCAAGATGAACGACTACTACGGCAAATACGTGTGCGACCAGATACTAAAACAGATGGCAAATCTCATCAAAGAATTTGCAAAAAATGAGAATATGAAGGCTTATTGTATCGAGGCGGACAGATTTGCTTTGGTCGAAGATAATAACGACTTTATCGACAGATACGAAGAGCTTGCTGAAAATTTACTAGATATCTTTAAAGGCAGGATGCTTAGCATAAAAGATGAAAATGGCGTAGAGGTCGATGATATAGAAATTCACAACACCATAGGCTTTGCGCTTGATAGCGACCAGACTTTAAGAAAGGCAACCATCGCGTTAAAATCAGCTAAGACGCTTGATAAAGACTATGTTTGCTACTTTAAAGGGCTAAGTCAAAAAGATGAATACGCAAATCAGATCGAGCGCTCAAAGCTTATCCAAAACGCTACGATAAATGACAACATTGTGCCGTATTTTCAGCCGATATTTGACGAGAAAAAGATCCCTATAAAATATGAATGCTTAATAAGAATTTTAGACCGCGACGACGTCATCTCGCCAAGTGTGTTTTTGGATATCTCAAAGCGTATCAAGCGTTACGCAGACCTTGAAAAACAGCTCATTAAGAAGTGTTTTGACCACTTGATAGAGGACCCAAATTTGGTTCTTTCTATAAATTTAAGCAGCCGAGATATGATAGATGGCGACGTTAGCGCACTTGTTTTAAATTTACTAAACAAGCACAATGTCGCTGGCAGGATAGTTTTTGAGATAGTCGAAGACGAGGAGCTAAAGAGCGCTGAGCGCGTCTCAGTCTTTGTTGAGCGTGCAAAGAGCATGGGCGCTATGATAGCGATCGACGACTTTGGCTCTGGCTACTCAAATTTCTCTTACATCATAAAGATCAAGCCAGACTACGTGAAGATCGATGGCTCTATCATCAAAGATATCGATATCAATAAAGACTCATACGCCATCGCAAGCGCGATCGTGGCATTTGCAAAGGATCTTGGCATAAAAACGATCGCGGAGTATGTTCATTCTAAAGAAATCTTTAACGTCTGTAAGGAGATAGGCATCGACGAATTCCAGGGATTTTACTTGGGACTTCCTTCTAAAAAGGCGTTTTAGTGGTAGTTGGTTTTTTAAAAGAGCTTTTAAGCTTTTGCTCTATCACGCCAGATGATGCTGGGAGTTTGGAGTTTATCGCTAAATTTTTGCCTGATTTTGAGGCTAAATTTATAGAAAAAAACGGCACAAAAAATCTCATACTTTCTAAAATTTATGGAGACGGCGAACATCTAGCCTTTGCAGGACACGTTGATGTCGTGCCGCCAGGTGATGGCTGGGAGAGCGAGCCATTTACACCACTAGAAAAAGATGGCTACATCTACGCAAGGGGCGCGCAGGATATGAAAAGCGGCGTGGCTGCCTTTGTTTGTGCGTGCAAAGAGGCTAAATTTGATGGCAGGTTAAGCCTCATCTTAACAAGTGACGAAGAGGGCGATGGCACTTACGGCACACCTTTGGCACTTGAGTATCTGCGTGAGATAGGGGATCTACCCAAATTTTGCGTCGTGGCTGAGCCAACTTGTGATAAGAAATTTGGTGATAGTATAAAGGTCGGCAGACGTGGCTCGATAAATGGCAAGATCGTGATAAAGGGCGTTCAAGGTCACGTGGCATACCCAGAAAAATGTGTAAATCCAGTAAATTTAATAGCTCCACTATTAAGCAAGATAGCTGACCACGATATGGACGGAGGGAGCGAGTTTTTTAGCCCAAGTAAGATCGTGGTGACGGACATTCGTGGTGGCATGCAGGTTTGCAACGTCACGCCAAGCGAGCTTAGCATAATGTTTAACGTTAGAAACTCAAATTTAACCGATGTAAATGACGTTGAGAGCTATCTTAGAAGCGTTTTAGATGGGCTTAGTTACGAGCTTAGCATAAAGCAAAGCTCGAAGAGATTTTTAACCAACAAAGATAGCAAAATCGTAAGAAATTTAATGGCATCTGTCACAAAGATCACAGGTGCTGCACCACTTTTAAATACAAAGGGCGGCACAAGCGATGCAAGGCACTTTGCTGAATTTGGTGTAGATGCGATAGAATTTGGCGTCATAAACGACCGCATACACGCCAAAAACGAACGAGTTAGCGTTGATGAAATAAATAAACTTTATGAAGTTTTTAAAGACCTGATAGAAAATTTTTACTAATCTCATTTGTCATCAAATAGTTAAATTTAATCGTCTTTTCTGGCTTTTCTAAGATAAATTTAAAAAACAGCTACATTTTACCTGAGAGCGAAACTGCTTCATTATATAGACCGCGCTTATTACCGCAACCACCGCTAAAATGGTGATCGTTATTATTAGAAGCGCCTGTTTGTCAGGATTTGAGTCTAGAAAGTAGCCAACTCCAAGCAAAACAGCACACCAAACCCTAGCATTAAGCGTGGTAAATAGGCAAGAACTAAAAATATTCATCTTAGCAAGCCCAACTGGCAGGCTGATATACTACGAATTTTAGAGATAAGGCGCGAGTTATACCTACAAATTTGCCGTATTTTAGATGATCCCACGCCCAAAAAAGTAGCAAATACACTGCAAAGGCGATAGGACTTTTGCTACCAATTATTGCTATTTTACTTTTGATAGCACTTATTAAAACTTGGCGAAAATGGCGCATTTTGCAAAGAAGTAAATTTTGCTCAGTGGGAGCTATCAGTAAAATTTTCGAGCGTGACTTTTGATGTTTTATGGCATCTCTCTATTATCATCTGCGCAAGCATCACAAATTTAGTGCTAAATCAATACAAATTTGACTTTGAAGTTTAGCTCTTTTTGTTTTAGGCATGGGCGCAGGTGCTGCTATAAGTCATAACTTTATCTTAGCAAGCTCAGGAGCTGGCATCACACTTTTTGCTCCTTAAGCTGTAGTAGCCCTTACATCTACGCTATTTACATTGGATTTTTCACTAAAAATCGTAATTAAATTTGACTGCTTTTGCAGGTTTTTGCTTATAAATTTTAAATTTAAATTTTAGAGAAATTTAGCCACCAAAGTGGCTAAATTTGAAGTTATCTTAGGATTTGAATTTTTGCTTTTGCGCGGAGTTTTTCGAAGTAATCACTCATTAATTTTTCTTGCTCGCCTTGGTAAAGCTCGTTTATAACGTTATCTTTTACATCAGCAAAGCTTGGTGTATATGAGCCGATCTTCTCTTTTACTAAAAACATATCAAAGCTATCAGGTCCTTGCAAAGGCTGTGTGTAGTCGCCATTATTTGTGCTTGAGATGATCGCAGCAAGTCTTGGATCTATGCTTTGATAGTCCAAACTCACCTCTTGTGTTTGCACGCCGTCTAGTAGCTTTGGACTTGTCTTTTGAGCTTCAAGCAGATCAGGGTCTTTTGCTCTATAAACTACGACTCTAGCGGTGCTAAAGACCTTAAATTTATCAGGATTAGCGTCAAAATACGCCTTTGCTTTTTGCTCATTTATATTTTTGCCAGCCTCAGCAGCTATGCTTTTATAAAGCTTTTCTTGAAGCATCTTGTGCTCTAAGTTGTTTTTAAAGTCCAAAAAGTCCATGCCTTGAGCTTGGATAGAGCTTCTAAATTGCGAATTTGTCATACCATTTTGCTTTGCGATCGCTTCGATCCTGTCGTTTAACTCAAAAGGTGTCACGCTTAAATTTAAGTTTTTTATCTGTGCATCTTCAAGCCTATCTCTGATAAGCAAATTTAAAGCGTCCTGCTCTGTTGTTTTTAGCTGTTCCTTCAAACTATAAACCTCGTAAAGCGTGATAGGCTCGTTCTCCACGATAGCTGCGATGCCGTTTATCATCTGAGCTGAATATAAATTTAAGGCACTTAACACGCCAGCAGCCAAAAAGAGCAATTTTTTCATAATGAAACCTTTATTTAAGTATTTAGTAAATATAATTTTGGGCAATTATAACATAAAAATAAGGCACAAAATGATAGTTACTAGATTTGCTCCGTCGCCTACTGGATACCTACATATAGGCGGACTTAGGACAGCTCTTTATAATTATTTATACGCAAGAGCTAACAATGGAAAATTTCTGCTCCGCATCGAAGATACTGACTTAAAACGAAACTCAGAAGAGGCCACGCAAGCCATAAAAGAGGCATTTGCTTGGTGCAAGCTAGATCACGACGGCGAAGTGACCTATCAGTCAAAGAGATTTGATCTTTATAAAGAGTACGTTAAAAAGCTGCTTGATGAGGGCAAAGCCTACAAATGCTACATGAGCAAAGAGGAGCTTGAGGAGCTTAGAGCTAGCCAAGAGGCTAGAAAAGAGCGCCCAAAATATGATAATAGATATAGAGATTTTACTGGCACGCCTCCAGCTGGTATCGAGCCAGTCATCCGTATAAAAGCCCCGCTTAGCGGCGAGATCGTCATACATGACGGCATCAAGGGCGAGGTTAAATTTAAGGTTGAAGATATCTTAGATGACTTCATCATCGCAAGAAGCGACGGCACACCGACATATAACTTCACAGTTGTGATAGACGATGCACTAATGGGCGTAACAGACGTTATCCGCGGCGATGATCACCTCTCAAATACCCCAAAACAGATCGTTCTTTACGAGGCGCTTGGCTTTAAGGTGCCAAAATTTTATCACGTTGCTATGATAAACGGAGAGGACGGCAAAAAGCTTAGCAAAAGGCATGGTGCGACTGACGTTATGGAGTATAAAAAGATGGGCTACTTGCCTGAAGCACTCTTAAATTTTCTCGTTCGTCTTGGCTGGAGTCACGGCGATGATGAGATTTTTACTATCGAGGATATGCTTAAATACTTCAATCCAAACGATATCAACAAAAGCTCAAGCACCTATAACGCTCAAAAGCTTGACTGGCTAAATTCTCACTATATAAAAACTTTGCCTTACGAGAGGCTAGCGCATGATATGCTTGAATTTGGCGTGGATTTTAAGGCTTTGGTAAAGGGTGAGCTACTGCTAAATTCTCTCCGTGAGAGGTCAAAGACACTAATTGAGATGGCAAACAGCGCAAATGCGATCATTAACGCTCCAAAAAGCTACGACGAGAAAGCTTGGGCTAAATTTATAAATGAAAATAGCAAAGAAATTTTGGCGAAATTTGCTCAAATTTTAGACCGTGACCTTGACGCAAAGGGCTATGAGGAGCTAACTAATAAATTTTTAGAGCAAAATGGCTTAAAACTAAAAGACCTAGCTCAGGCCCTAAGGATAGCGCTAACTGGCTCAAGCGTGAGCCCAAGTATATTTGAGGTGCTTGAAGTAGTAGGCAGCAACGAGATCAAAAACAGAATACAAAATTTATTAAAGGAAGAGAAATGACACATGTAACTAAAGAAGAGGCGCTAAACTACCACATAGGCGGTAAGATCGAGATCAGAGTAAAGACACCTTGCGAGACTTCAAGAGACCTTTCAATGGCCTATACACCAGGCGTTGCTGAGCCATGCCGTGAGATAAATACAGACACTGAACTAGCTTATAAATATACAAATAAAGCAAATTTAGTAGCTGTCATCACCGATGGCACGGCTGTTCTTGGACTTGGCGACATCGGTGCTATCGCTGGTAAGCCAGTTATGGAGGGCAAGGCGGTGCTATTTAAGAAATTTGCAAACGTTGATGCCTTTGACATCGAGCTAGACGAGCATGATCCTGATAAGATCGTTGAGATTTGCAAAGCTCTAGCTCCTACATTTGGTGGTATAAATTTAGAAGATATCCGCGCTCCAAAGTGCTTTGAGATCGAAAGAAAGCTTCAAGAAGCAGTCGATATCCCAGTCATGCACGACGATCAGCACGGCACAGCGATGATAACAAGCGCTGGCATTATAAATGCGATGGAAATTTCTGGCAAAGATATATCTAAGATAAAGATCGTAGTTAGCGGCGCTGGTGCAGCTGGCATCGCTTGCGCAAAGATGTATAAAGCACTTGGCGCAAAACACATCGTGATGATAGATAGCAAAGGCGTTATCCACTCAAAAAGAACAGACCTAACTCCAGAGAAGGTTGAATTTGCGCTTGAGACCGAGGATAGGACTTTGGCTGATGCGATGAAAGGCGCTGATATGTTTTTAGGTCTTTCTAAGCCTGGTGTTGTGACAAAAGAGATGGTTGCGTCGATGAACAAAGAGCCTATCATCTTCGCTTTGGCAAACCCAGTGCCTGAAATTTTCCCAGAGGACGTCGTAGCTGTAAGAGATGACGTTATGATGGGCACAGGCAGAAGCGACTATCCTAACCAAGTAAATAACGTTTTGGGCTTTCCATTTATCTTTAGAGGCGCGCTTGATGTTAGGGCTAAAAAGATCACTGAAAATATGAAAATGGCTGCAGCTAAAGCACTTGCACAGCTTGCAAAAGAGCCAGTGCCAGCTGAAGTTTTAAAAGCAAGTGGTGTTAGCGAGCTAAAATTTGGCAAAGAGTACATCATCCCAAAACCATTTGACAAGCGCGTGCTAACAGCGGTCGCTCCAGCAGTTGCAAAAGCCGCAGTTGAAGATGGCGTAGCGAGAGTAAAAGAGTTTGATGTTGAGGCTTACAAAGCTAAACTTGCAAAAGGTTTTTAATCAAATTTAGCCCAAATTTTGGGCTAAATTCTCCTCTTGGCATTTTGTAAAAGACAAACCTTGTAAAAACAGTAAATTTAAGGACAAAAAATGCAAAACGTGAAGCTCATCTCACACCCATTGATCGAGCATAAATTAACAATCTTACGTGATAAAAACACCCAGCCTTTTCAGTTTCGCATGCTAGTTGATGAGATCAGCTACCTTATGATCTTTGAGGCGACTAGAAATTTAAAGGTAAAAGATGTCAAAGTCCAAACACCAGTTGCGGTGGCAGACGCAAAAAGGCTAACTACAAAGGTGATGATATGCCCTATCTTAAGGGCTGCTCTTGGTATGCTTGATAGCGTCTTTACCATCATACCAGATGCGAGTGTGGGATTTTTGGGCTTTCAACGAAACGAAGAGACAGCGCAGGCTGAGTTTTTCTACGCAAAGCTTCCAAAAGACGCAAAAGAGCGCATGGCGATCATCATAGACCCTATGTTTGCGACCGGCGGCACGGCGATAGACGCGGTTAAGTTCTTGCGTGAAAAGGGTGTTAAAGAGATCAAATTTATCTCTATCATCGCCGCACCTGAGGGGCTAAAGAGATTTAGCGAAATTTACCCAGACGTCGAGGTCTATACGGCTTCAATCGATGAGAAACTAAACGAGAAAAACTATATCGTTCCAGGTCTTGGTGATGCTGGCGATAGAGTTTTTAACACACTTTAAGGGCTAAATTTGAACAAAAGACTTTTGCCAGCTCTAGTCGCCTTTGTCATTGCTATCATCATCGGTACTTTCTTTTTTTCAAAAGAGGGCGGCGAGGCAAATAAAAACGCTCAAATTTTACTTGAGCAGCTAAACAAAGAGGGACAAAAGAGCCAGAGCCTCGCAGAAAACGGCTCATACATCTCAAAAGATGAGGTCGCACTTTATATCTATAAATTTAACAAGTTACCAAAGAATTTCATAACTAAAAAAGAGGCACTTGAACTTGGCTGGGACGCAAAAAGCGGAAATTTATGGCAGATAAGCGGCGGCAAAAGCATCGGTGGAGATAGATTTTCTAATAGAGAAAAGAGGCTGCCTGAGGCTGATGGTAGAAAGTGGTTTGAGTGCGATGTAAATTACAATGGTGGCAGGCGCGGCGCTGAGAGAATTTTATATTCAAACGACGGGCTTATCTACTACACGCCCGATCACTACGAGCATTTTTACCTGCTTTATGAGAAGAGGATGCAATGAAAAGCGTGATCTTAGATGCCAAAAAGATGGTCGAAAAAGAGAAGATGCATGAGTATTTGGCGAAGAAATTTGACCTACCAGAACACTACGGCAAAAATTTAGACGCACTCTTTGACTGCCTTTGCGAGATAAATGAGCCAACGCTTATAAAGCTAAAAAATGAAAGTGCTTTGGATAATGGCACAAAAGAGAGCTTAACCCAGCTATTTCGTGATGTTTGCAGTGAAAACGCGCTAGTTAAATTTGAGCTTGTAAAAGATGAAAAATGATATTTGGAAAGATTGATTATCTAAATTTACTCCCATTTCACGTTTTTTTAAAATCAGCCCCACTAAGCTCTCAGATAAAAAAGGCGATCGAGTTTAAAAAGGGCGTGCCAAGCAAGCTAAACAGAGCCCTAAACGCCAGAAAGATCGACGCTGCGGTGATCTCAAGCATAGCCAGCAAAAAGGCAAATTTAAAGAAGCTAAATTTTGGGATAGTCGCCAAAAAAGATGTCAAAAGCGTGCTTGTGCGCAAAAACTCAGCTCCAAAGCCAGATCCTGCCTCAGCTAGCTCAAACGCCCTAGCCAAGGTGCTTGGTCTAAATGGCGAGGTGATCATAGGCGACAGGGCGCTAAAGGCATACTTAAGCGAGGGCAAAGAGTGCTTTTACGACCTTGGTCAAATTTGGCACGAACAGACAAATTTGCCATTTGTTTTTGGTAGATTTTCTTACGTAAAAAATGGTTCGTTTTACAAAAGGCTAGTCGCAAAATTTTTGCAAAAAAACGTAAAGATCCCAAACTATATCTTAGCCCAGTATGCTAAAAGCCGTGACATAAGCGAGCAAGATATCAAGTGGTATCTTAAATTTATAAGCTACAAGATCGGTCCAAAAGAGCAAAAATCACTCCGAAAATTTTTTAAAGAACATAGGTTTTTAAGAGAGGTAAAGTAGTAATAAGACTAGGTAAATTTGCTAGCATCATTTTTTATTATATTTGACATTATAAATGGCGAAGATAACGAGGCTCGATACGCTATTTAATAAATTTTAAATATATTTTTAAATTTTAAGCTAGTATTAACTTTAGCGTGAAATTTATGTTATAAAGATTTACTACAATTACACACAAAGCAAATCATTTTTGTTATTCCTTTTACTGATTGAGGCCTTGGTTTTTGCCAAGGCTTTTTCTAAATTTTATAAGCTTTATGAGTAGAGTTTATAAAATTTATCTAAAGGAGATGTTATGAAAAAGACTTTGAGTTGTGTTGCACTAGCCTCTGTGCTTTGCTCGAGCGCTTTTGCGATAGGCGGTCCAAGCGGAGCTAAACTTGACTACGCTATCACTGGGCAGATCGGCGAAGTAGTGGTAAATCCATACGACACAGCGCCACTTACAGCAGTTATCAAAAATGGCGGCTACACACTAAGCAACGCTAAGGTCACTATCGTGCCGAAGCAAGGCGGTCAGGTGATAAGCTACAAAGTGGCTGACAAGCATCTTCGCACACATGGCGGCATCCCAGTTTTTGGCATGTATCCTGACTATCAAAACACCGTTGAGGTCGAGTATGACAAGAGCTACAAGGGCAAGACTGAGCATATAAAAGAGAGCTATAAAATTTACGCCCCAGCTATCTACCTAGAGAGTGCTGGCACGCCAAATCAAAAGGGCGCACTATTTGACAAGATCGAGGTTACTAAGCCAGCAAGCGCTAAATTTGCAAACCGCCTCTACTATGTAAATAACTTTGTAAATAAAACAGGCAAGGGCACAAAAGTCGTTTGGAACAACCCAGCTGGCGGTGCGATCGAGTGGAACTACAGCCCAAATAACTTCATCCTTGATACAAAAGGCGAGGTTAGATGGTACCTTGAGCCAAGCAAAATTTACGACCTAAAACAGCCATTTCACGCTGGCGTTATGATGGGTTTTAAGCAAAATGACGACGGCGCGATGACTTGGGGATACGGCCAAAGATACGCAAAATACGACATCATGGGTAGAGAAATTTTCAACCGCGAGCTACCAGCTAGCTACAACGACTTCTCTCACTCAATGGACGTAGCACAAAACGGACACTACTTCTTGCGTGTGGCAAATGCCGACTACAAAAGGGCTGATGGCAAAAACGTAAGAACAGTGCGCGACGTCATCGTTGAGCTTGACCGCGACGGCAACGTAGTTGATGACTTTAGACTATATGAAATCCTCGACCCTTACCGCGATATCGTGCTAAAAACACTTGATCAAGGCGCAGTTTGCTTAAACATCGACGCTAAAAAAGCAGGCCACACAGCAAGCTCTGATGAGCTTCAGTCTATGGATACGCACGATAAATGGGGCGACATAGTTGGCGCTGGTCCAGGACGCAACTGGGCACACGTAAATAGCGTGGATTACGACCCAAGCGATGATAGCATCATCATCTCAAGCCGCCACCAAGATGCAGTTATCAAGATCGGCCGTGATAAACAAGTAAAATGGATCATGGGAGCTCACAAGGGCTGGAGCGATAAATTTAAAGATAAGCTTCTTCAGCCAGTCGATAGCAAAGGCAACAAGATAGTCTGCGAAGATGAGTACTCAAAATGCCCAGGATACGAGAGCGACAAAGGTGGCTTTGACTGGCAATGGACGCAGCACACGGCATTTAGGATAGATAGCAAGTCTAAAAAAGGCGAAATTTATCTAAGTGTCTTTGACAACGGCGACACAAGGGGCATGGAGCAACCAGCCATCGCTGGCATGAAGTACTCTCGTGCGGTCGTTTATAAGATCGATGAGAACAAAAAGACCGTTGAGCAGATCTGGGAGTACGGCAAAGAGCGTGGCAAAGAGTGGTATAGCTCAGTTACTAGCCTTACGCAGTATCAAGATGACCTTGATAGCGTGATGGTCTATTCAGCTGTTGCTGGCATGCAGTTTGACATCGCAAAAGGTCGCCCAGTAGGACTTCCTAGCCCACACATCGATGAGTTTGAGTGGGGCGCAAAAGAGCCTAGCATCGAGATAAAGATGACAAATGCTATGGGCTATCAAGCGTTTCCGTTTAGCTTGCAAAAAGCGTTTGAGAAATAAATTTTTTCCTCCTTTGCTTCGGCAAGGGAGGGCTTTTTAGTTTTGTGTGATCTTAAAATTTAGTTGGTATTTTGCTCTTTTAAAATAACCTTTGCATTTTTCTCTCTTTTACAAAACTCTAGAAAATTTAATCCATTTTTTGTATCGTCATTTAGTCCGATACATCCAAAACCTCTCTCATCATGCGGATAAAGCGCTAAATTTAGGCTTGGAAAGATGAAAAAGCACCACTCGTTTAAGGAGTATGTATAGAGCATGAGTAGTTTAGCTAGATCTTTGATCTCATCAAATCTCAAAGCATCTATCCTAAGGCAGATGGCAGGCAGTAAAATCTCACTATTTAAACCAAGATCAAAGTGCTCATTTGGCTCTTGCAAGATGCCTAACTTTTTAAATTTATCGTGCAAAGTTTTTACTTCAAGCGTTCCATCGCTCAAGTTAGTATCGTCGTAGTTTAAGGCGCTTATGACAAATGCTTCATTTTTAAATTTATTAAAATATTTATCAAATAGCTTTAGTGCGGTATCTATGCCAGAAGCCCAGTTTTCATCCTCTATCTCAAAAAAGCCTATCCAGTTTTTAGAGTGGCTAAAGGAGTTAAAATTTATATCGCTAAGCTTTAGGGCCTTATTTATCAAGCTTGATGATTTATCCATTTTGATTTTAAACGATACGGTCTTGCAAGCCTTATAAACTCAAAGCCTCTCGCATAGAAATTTCTATCTTTTTCTCATCGAGGCTGCCATTATAAAATAAATTTAACGCCAAGACCGCTTGGTACAAGAGCATATCAGCTCCGTCTTTGCATGCTAAATTTTGCCTTTTTGCCTCTTTTAAAAATGGCGTTTGCTTGCCGTAAATAACATCAAATGCAAATTTAGCGCTTTTTAAAATGCCATCTAAAATCTCTTTTGGTGCTGGCAAAAGGTCATCTTTTAGCCCTGCTGAGGTCGAATTTACCACTAGATCAAATTTATGCTCTTTATAATCATCCCAGCTAAAGCACTCATAGTGATCTTTAAATTTATCAAGTCTTGCCTTGCTTCTATTTAGTATGCAAACATCTATGTTTTGCGATCTAAGTGCGTAGGCTAGGGCATTTGCGGTGCCTCCAGCTCCAAGGATGATGGCGCTTTTTGCCTCTTTGAAATTTGATATCGCTTTTAAAAAACCAGGTGCGTCAGTGTTGTAGGCATAAATTTTCTCATTTTTTAGCACTAAAGTGTTTGCAGAGCCTATTTTTTGGGCTGCCTCTGAGGCGTCGTCGGCTAAATTTAGAGCAAATTCTTTATGTGGGAGTGTGACATTTGCACCGTTTAGTTTTAGGGATTTAAATTTATTGATTAGCTCATTGCCATCTTTTAGCAAGACCCTTGTGTAAAGGGCATCAAGAGCTAGATCGGCAATGGCTTTGTTGTGTAGTCTTGGAGATACCGAGTGAGCTATCGGATCTCCAAAAACTGCGAAGGTTTTCATTTTGCTCTAAAGACAAAAGCGTCTTTATTGACATCTTTTCTTATGTCATTTACAGCTTTTTGTAGCCCTTTTTCATCAAATGGACCAACTAAAATTTTAGTTAGCTCGCCAGCTTTTATAGTCTTGTAGCTATAGCCTTTGGCTGCTATTTTTTTCATATAGTCGGCATTTGGGTTAAATTTACTAGTCGCAAATACTTGAACATAAGAGCCTTTTGCGACGCTCTCAGCCTTTGCTGGAGCTTCAGCTTTTTTCTCTACTTTTTCTGCTTTTGCAGGAGTTTCAGCCTTTTTCTCTACCTTTGTTTCAGCTTTTTTCTCGGGCTTAGTTTCAGCTTTTTTCTCTGTTTTTACCTCAGTTTTGGCTGGCTTTGCTTCAGGCTTTTTATCTGCTTTAGCTTCGCTTTTTGTTTCAGCTTTTTTAGCTGGAGCCTCTACCTTTGTCTCAGCTTTTTTAGGTGCTTCAGCTGGATGCTCGACAGCTTTTACTACCTCTTTTGGCTCTTCAGTTTTAAGAGCTGATTTTGCACCTTCTTTATCTTTTAGCTTTTTGATCATATCTTCAAAATCATCTTGTTGCTTGTTTTCAGGCACGATAGGCACTTGCTCGAAAAGTTGTGTATCGCCTTTTTTAACATCTGAATTTGTGTCTTGTGCAGGTACCTGCGTATCGACTGGCTGCTCTGCTGGCACTGGAGGCAGAACTAGTCTTGAGTCAGCTTCATTTTGTGCTTGTGTTGAGTCGCTTGAGTTTATAAGCTTCATGGCTACGATGATGATTAAAAAAAGTATAACAAGAGCTGCTATAAACATAAGAAGTTTCTTTAGTTTTGCACCCTTTGCCTCATCATCTTTTTCTAAAAGTATATCTTTTAACTCTTCGTTTTCCATTATTTCTCCTTACATATATTTTGACCAACTTGCCCCACGCTCTTTTTGATAGAGGTTATATGGCAAAGTTAGAATGTTAAATTCTTTTGGCATATCTTGATTAGGGAACATTCTCCACTCTTTGGCTAACTTTTGTGAGAGCTTTGCGCTTAGCATATTTGCAAGCGTGCAAGCCTCATTTAGTGTAGTGTGACCTTTATGCACATAAAGGTGCAAATGTCCCGGCGTCTTGGTCTCGTAGGCTGTGAAATTTATAAAGCCTTCTTCTCTTAAAAGAAGCTGAGCTCTATGCCAAAACCTATCTGGAGTTCTGCCGTTGTAGTCAAAGACTATATTTTCGACCTTATCACTTGCATTAATCAGCGAGTGGGCGATTATAGCTTTGCCCTCCTCATGCTCTTTCATGACACTATAAGTCAGTGGTTCGTTGATCTTTTCAAATTTATCAAAGAAAATTTTACCCTTATACTCTATCTTATTGACGATCGTGTCACGTTTGATGTAGTAGTGGGTCGTTATTATCTTTATAAGAGATGTATCAATACTTTGCATCAAAATGTCGCTTTATCGTAGATTATAAATTTATGAGCAAGATCGAGTAGTTCGGCTTTTGTCTTCTCTTGTAAAGATGCGTTGTTTATGTCGCTTAGCACGTCAGCGATCTTGTTTGCTATTAGCTCAAACTCAGCCTCTTTCATACCACGAGCTGTAAGGGCTGGGCTGCCTACACGTATGCCGCTTGTGATAAACGGGCTTCTTGTCTCACCTGGGACTGTGTTTTTATTTACAGTTATGCCAGCATTTCCAAGAGCGATGTCTGCGTCTTTTCCGCTAAATTCGCGGTTTAAAAAGCTCATTAGGATTAGGTGGTTATCAGTGCCGCCACTTACTAGATCAAAGCCTCTGCTTATTAGCACTTCGCCAAGTTTCTTAGCGTTTGCTTTTACTTGTTTGGCGTAAATTTTCCACTCAGGACTAAGGTTGTGCTTAAAGCCAACTGCCTTTGCGGCGATGACATGAACTAGTGGGCCGCCTTGGATGCCTGGGAATATAGAAGAGTTTATCTTTTTAGCATACTCTTCGTTGTTTGTCATGATGATGCCACCTCTTGGGCCTCTTAGAGTTTTATGCGTAGTTGAGCTTACGACGTCGCAGTGCGGGAAAGGATTTTGATGCTCACCGGCTACTACAAGACCAGCGATGTGAGCAACGTCTGCAAAGAGTATCGCGCCAACAGCATCAGCTATCTCTCTAAATTTCTTAAACTCGATCTCTCTTGTGTATGCGCTTGCGCCACAAACGATCATTTTTGGTTTTACTATCTTTGCGATATCCATAACTCTATCGTAGTTTATGCGACCATCAAGCTCGACGCCATAAAAGAAGCTCTCATACATCTTGCCAGAGCTGCTTACCTTTGCGCCGTGAGTTAGGTGTCCGCCGTGGCTTAGATCCATACCTAAAATTTTATCGCCTGGATTAAGCAAAGCACCATAAACGCCTTGGTTTGCCTGAGAGCCTGAGTTTGGTTGAACGTTTGCAAATTCGCATCCAAAGAGCTCTTTACATCTATCGATCGCGATTTGCTCGATCTCATCGACAAATTCACAACCACCATAGTATCTTTTGCCAGGGTAGCCTTCAGCGTATTTGTTTGTTAGGATTGAGCCCATCACCTCCATAACATCTGGATAAGTGAAATTTTCACTAGCGATCATCTCTAGGTGGTCGCACTGGCGTTTTAGCTCTAAATTTACTAGGTCAAAAATTTCTTTATCGTAGCTTTGCAAACTCATTTTTCATTCTCCTTTGTCTCAGTTTTTAGTGGTCTCATCGCTGGGAAGAGAACAACGTCGCGGATTGATTTTTTATCTGTTAGAAGCATCACAAGTCTATCTATGCCTATGCCCTCGCCTGCAACTGGTGGCATGCCGTATCCTAGGGCTTTTACATAGTCTTCATCCATCTCGTGCGCCTCGTCATCGCCTGCGTTTTTAGCATCGATTTGCGCTTTAAAGCGGTTGTATTGATCGATTGGATCATTTAGCTCGTTAAAGCCATTTGCTAGCTCACGACCAGCGATAAATAGCTCAAATCTCTCTGCCACATCAGGATTTGTATCGCTTCTTCTTGAAAGTGGGCTTATAGAGATCGGATAGTCGATGACAAAAGTTGGGTGGATGAGCTTGCTCTCTACGTAGTTGTCAAAGAGTTCAGCCTGTAAGTGGCCAAGGTCGAGCTTTTCGTTTGCTTCAAAGCCATCAGCCCTTAGTTTTGCTAAAATTTTAGCCTTATCGCTTACGATATCTTCAGCAAGTCCGCCTATCTCAACTAAGGCTTTTTTATAGCTTATGCGTTTAAATGGCTTGCTAAAATCAATCTCCATACCATCAAAATTTATCACTTTCTCCATGCCAAGTTTTTCTAAAATGACATTAAACAGATCCTCTGTGATGCCCATTAGATCGTGGTAGTTGTGATATGCCCAGTAAAACTCTATGCTTGTAAATTCAGGGTTATGGGTTAGATCCATACCCTCGTTTCTAAAGTTTCTATTCATCTCATAAACAGCTTCAAAACCGCCAACTACAAGACGTTTTAGATATAGCTCGGGAGCGATTCTTAGGTATCTCTCAACTCCAAGGGCGTTGTGAAATGTCACAAATGGTTTTGCATTTGCGCCGCCAGCTATTGGGTGCAGCATCGGAGTTTCAACCTCTAAAAAGCCCTTTTCTTCAAAAAATCTTCTAATCGTGCTAATGATCACCGAGCGCTTTTTAAAATCAGCCCTAACTTCAGGGTTCATTATCATATCAAGGTATCTTTGGCGGTATCTTGTCTCAACATCAACTAGCCCGTGGTACTTCTCTGGAAGCGGACTGATCGATTTTGTAGCTAAGCTAAGCTCATTTACATGCATTGAAAATTCGCCAGTTCTTGTTATAAAAGCGTAGCCTCTAACATAGACGATGTCGCCTATTTCTACATATTTTTTAACGATTTTAAACCACTCTGGATCAAGCGTCTTGTTGCTAAAATAAATTTGTAAATTTCCATTTTCGTCTTCGATGTTTGCAAAGACCGCTTTACCAGCGTCACGGATCAGCTTTATCCTGCCTGCAAGACCAACTAGCTGCCCCTCTGCTTTTTTCTCTTCAGTATCTTTTATATAGTTAAATTTAAGTCTAAATTTAGAGATATTCATATCTCTTCTAAGAAAATGTGGATATGGATTTATGCCTAAATTTCTAAGCTCATCTATGCTTTCTAATCTTTGAATTTCATGTTGGTTGTCAAATATCACCTTACTTTCCCTTTATATTATTTTTTGAACATTTTTCGCAAATTCCATAAAGCTGCATCATGTGACCAGTTAGTTTAAAGCCATGCTCTTTTGCGATACTTATTTGCCTTTTTTCTATCATAGGATCTTCAAATTCTATGATAAGACCGCACTTTCTGCATATCATGTGGTCGTGGTGTGGCTTTGTGGCAAGCTCAAATTTCTTGCCTTGTGAGCCAAAGCTGATAGATGTTACCATCTCTGATTCTTCTAGTAAATTTAGCGTCCTATAAACAGTTGCGATGCCGATATTTAGCTCAGGATAGGTCTCTTTTATGAAAAGATATAGCCTCTCTGGCGTAAAGTGCTCGTCGTTGTTATAAAGCGTTTTTAGTAAAATTTCACGCTGTTTTGTATATTTTAAACCGTTGTCGCGAAGAACTCTTTTAAATTTCTCAAGCAAGGCATCATATTCTAAATTTTCTATCATTTTTCTTCCCCTTTAGTGACGTTTGTGTTGGTGTTTGTGCTCGCATTTGCATCCATTGAGATGAATGCATCACTCTTGTTTGTATCCTTTGGTCTTACTACCATCTCATCTAGCTCATTTTTGATGTTTTTCACATCGATATTTGTTATCCATCTACCAGTTTCAAGCAGGAGCGGATAGACCTTGCTATTTGTGAAGTATGGCTCGATCATTTTATTTAGCGAAGTGCCTGACATTACGGCAACGACTGCTGAAAATGTGAGGAAAATTTTGCCACTTCCCATGACAAATCCGCCAAGCCTGTCTAAAAAGCCAAGTCCGCTTACTGAAACTATCTTTGATAAAAATTTGCCAACTAGCAGACAAACTAGCCAAAAGACTAGCCAAAGTCCGATAAATGCGACAAATTGTAAAAATGAAGGATTTTCAAATTTATAGATATTTTTACTTATGAAGCTCTCAGCTACATCTGAAAATCTACTAGCGACAACTAGGCCACCTATTAGCCCGATAAGCCCAAATGCCTCTTTTATAAGCCCATTTATTATGCCTTTTACACCAAGTATCAGGACAAGGGCGATGACGATAATGTCAAACCAAGTTACTAAATCCATCATACAGTTCCTATTAAATTTTGAAGTTCTTGCTGGCTAGTTGAGTAGGCTAGCGCGTTTTCTTTTGTGATCAAGCCCTCTTTTAGCGCTTTCATCAGGGCTTGAGTCTGTGTGCTCATACCGGTTTGTTGCTGATTTAGCTGCATTTGAGAGTAAATTTGATGCACTTTGTTTTCACGTATCAAGTTTGATATCGCCATATTATTTATCAAAATTTCATGCACAGCGCACCTTCCGCCGCCTATTTTTGGTATCAAACTTTGTGAGATGACAGCAGTTAGCGAAACGCTAAGCATATTTCTTACTTGAAGCTGCTCGCTTCCATCAAAGCTATCAACGATCCTATTTATAGTTTGTATGGCTGAGTTTGTGTGAAGAGTGCCAAAGACTAGGTGTCCAGTCTCAGCTGCCCCTATAGCCGTAGAGACCGTCTCTTTGTCTCTCATCTCGCCAACAAGTATGATATCTGGGTCTTCACGAAGTGCAAATTTTAGTGCTTTTGAGTAAGAGTGCGTGTCGGTGCCAACATTTCTATGTGAAAATAGGGCTTTTTTGTTGTTGTGCACAAACTCGACTGGGTCTTCAACGGTGATGATATGCTTTCTATAATTTAAATTTATCTCATTAAGCATCGCAGCAAGCGTCGTTGATTTACCACTACCTGTTGGTCCAGTAACCAGGATAAGGCCCTTTTCTCGTTTGATGATATATTTAAAAATTTGTGGCGCATTTAGATCATCAAGCGAAGGGATGTCGATAGGTATGATACGAAAAGCTGCGGCTAGATCGCCATTCATCGTGTAGTAGTAGTTGCCACGAAAGCGACCGATATTTGGAAGCTCTATGGCAAAGTCAAGCTCTTTATTATTTTCAAGCTCGCTTTTTTGGGCGTCAGTGATCAGAGCGTAGCATAAATTTTCTATATCTTTGCCGCTTAGCACGCCAAATTCAAGCGGCCTTAAAGTGCCATCTATCCTTATTTGAGGCTCAGACCTCGAGACTAGGTGGAGGTCACTAGCTTTATTGAAAACAACGGTTTTTAGAAGCGTTTGGATGTCACCAGAGAGATTGCTCTCTGATGCTTTGGTTTGGGCATCCGAGCTTTGCGCTCTTAGTTGTTCGATTAGATCCATATTTTACTCTATGATCTTTGGCACGGCAAAGAAGTGTCCCTCGCGTGAAGGGGCGTGCTTTAAAATTTCATCGACAACGTTACTTAAATGTGGCTCATCTTCTCTTAATGGAGTGCCACCTTTTATAGAACTAACTACGGCCTCATCGCTGCTTAGATCAAGCTCGTTTAAAACATCGACAAAAGATACGATTTCACTTAATTGCTTCTTGATCTCTTCTCTTTTTTCATCATTAATTTGTAATGCGGAGAGTTTTTCTAGTTTATTTAAGAGAGTGTCGTCTATTTGCATTATTAAGCAACCTTTTAATTGATTTTGAGGCATTATATCACATTCAAGCTTTAATTTTGGGCTACTTTTAATTTAATTATGCTAAAATCTGCGAATTAAAATTTTTCAAAAGCAAGGAAAAACGTTGGCTATAAAAGAAGACTTAACCGAGATAAAAAAAGAGATCGACGCCCAAGAGCAGTTTCTTGAGAGTATGATAAAGGGAGAGCGTTTTTTTAGGAAATACAAAACTTTGCTGATCGTGCTCTGCGTGGCAGCTATCGTCGCACTCATCGGATTTTACGCTAGTAAGGTTTTAAACGACAACAGAGTTGAGGAGGCAAATTTAGCCTATTCAAAGCTTATCTTAAATCCAAATGACGCAAGCGCTTTAAATGTTTTAAAGGAGAAAGAGCCAAATATGTATGCACTTTTTTCACTTGGACAAATGCTCGATAAAAACGATACAAAGGGCATTAGTGAGCTTGCAAATTTAAAAGTAAATCCGATCGTAAAAGATATCATTCTTTCGCAAACTGGCGATGCAAATACTCAAATTTTAAGCGAATATAACGCACTTTTAAAAGGTTTTGAGCTTTTAAAACAAAATAAAATCAAAGAGGCAAATGTGGAATTTGACAAGATCGCGCTTGACTCGCAACTACAAACTTTAGTTAAAAATTTAAAACACTATCAGGGAATAAAATAATGAAAAAACTTACACTATTCTTGGCTTTTGCCTTGGCTTTAGTTCTAAGCGGATGCGGCACAAAAAGACAATATTTTGAGCCTGCGCAAACTTCTGGCGAGATATCTTTATCAAAAGATCTTCCTTCTTACATCAAATCAGCAAATGCAAATGGCGCAACGCTGGATAATGGCAACATCATCACGAAAAATGGGTTAAACAAAAGCGTTACCTTGCCTGAAAATTTCAACTTCTTAAACGAAAACAACGGCTTTGTCATCTCAGCTAGCATAAATGGCGACCTAAACGTGACTGATCCTAGCGGCCACAGCGTTTATAGTGGTAAATTCCCAACTGCGATCGTAGCAGCCTCACTTGATCAAAACCAGCTTGCAGCTATCAGCGCATCAAACCACATCTATCTAATCGATATAAGCACTGCTACGACACTAATGGAGTATAGCTCTTCTGACATCGCAGCGGTTGACTCAAGAGTTGTGGCGCCTTACTTCATGAGCTCACTCATCGTCTATCCAGCGCTTGATGGTAAAATTTACATCGTGCAAAAAGAGACTGGTAGAATTTTACGCGACGTTGTCGTAAGCTCTGAAAATTTCTTTAACAACATCATATTTTTAGGCGTTGAAGGCGATAATCTAATCGCAGCAACAGCCAAAAAACTAATCGTCATCAACCCAAGCCAGACAGTTTATTATGACGGTGAGATCAAAGACGTGCTAGTTCATAACGATGAAATTTACATCTTTAAAAAAGATGGCACGATAGTAAGAACAGACCTCATGCTAAAAGAGCAAAATAAGGTAAATTTCAAATTTGCTATCTTTTCAGCGGCTACTATCATCAATAATAAGCTCTATGTCATCGAAAAAACAGGCTATGTTATAAAGACAAATTTAGATCTTAGCGGAGCTGAAATTTATGAGTTTAGCGACGAGATAAAAGATAAAAGCTTCATGGGAAATGGCGCATTTTACTACGATAACGAGTATGTTAATCTAGGGCAATGAACCAAAAAATTTGGGAGCTTTTTGAAGCTAAAAAGATATTGCTAAGGGATATAAAAAGGCTTGATCTTAGCGAATTTACCAAGAAACGCTCGCTTGAGGCGTTTTTTGGTGTTGATACAAAAAATTTCTACGAGATCGTTTTTTTAAGAAGTGCAAAGAGCAGACTTTTGCTCAAAGAAGCCAGCGAGATAAATGAAATTTGTACTAAATTTGAAGAGAAATTTCAAACCAAGATCAAAAAACGTGTTATCTTTTACAACTCTCAAATTTGCTCAAAATCCCTAAACTACTTCAAAGAAGAAGGCTGGAGCTGTTATGATTTTGTGTGATATCGGCAACACCAACGCCTCTTTTTTACAAAATGGCAAGATCACACACATAAAAGTTAGTGAATTTAAGAACTATAAACCAAACGAAAAGGTCTATTTTATCTGCGTAAATGAAGAAATTTTGCGCATGATAGATAATGACGAAATGTTTGTAAATTTAGAGCCTTACTTTGAGATAGACACGATCTATCAAGGTCTTGGAGTAGATAGAAAAGCAGGGTGCTATATGATAAATGATGGCGTTATAGTAGATGCCGGAAGTGCCATAACCGTCGATATAATGGCAAGCTCACTTCATCTTGGCGGCTACATCTTGCCAGGCATCGCAACTATGTTAAATGCCTATAAAAGCATCTCGCCACGCCTTGATGTGACGCTAAATTCGCAAATAGATATCGATGCGTTGCCTCAAAAGACGAGCGACGCTGTGAGTTATGGCATCATAAAGCCCATTATCACGCTTATTTCAAAATTAGCAGGCAGCAAAAAAGTCTATTTTACTGGCGGAGATGGTGACTTTTTGTCTAAATTTTTTAAAAATGCCATTTGCGACAAGATGCTGATCTTTCGTGCCATGCAAAAAATAATCGATGAGAAAAAGGATATTTTAAAATGATAACAGTAGCCTTGCCAAAGGGCAGGATCGCAGAAGATACACTTGAAATTTTTAGAAAAATTTTTGGTTCGAGCTTTATGTTTGAGGATAGAAAACTCATCCTTGAAGAGGGAAATTTTAGATTTTTAATGGTTCGCAACCAAGACATACCAACTTACGTCACCGAAGGCGCGGCGGATATCGGTGTGGTCGGTCTTGACGTGCTTGAAGAGCATAAGCCAAATGTAGTAAGGCTACTTGATCTGCAAATAGGCAAGTGCAAGGTCTGCATCGGCATAAAAAACGAAGATGAGCTTGATTTTTTAAGGTCTGAGCTAAAGATCGCTACAAAAATGCCAAATATCACTAGAAATTACTTTGCAAAGCTTGCCGTTGGCGTGAAGATCATCAAACTATATGGCTCGATCGAGCTAGCGCCACTTGTTGGGCTAAGCGACGCGATCGTCGATGTGGTCGAGACTGGCTCAACCATGAAGCAAAATGGGCTAAAAGTGGCTGGCGACATCATGCAAAGCTCAGCCTATCTGATCGCAAATAAAAATAGTTTTATCATTAAAAAAGATGAAATTTTGGAGCTTTATCAAAAGATAAAAGATGAAATTTCAAAGTAAAATTTGAAAAACGTAAATATCATAAATAAAGAAAAAATGGTTAAGGTAAAACACTGTTGCTCTCAAATGAAAGAGGCAACGAAATTAAATTGTAAGATTCATAACAATATTTATGATTGTCCAGACGTGCTTATTTCGTATTATCCTAAATTTGATGAATATGGAATTATCGTTCACGATGGTGGCACAAGCAGTATTTCAATCAAATTTTGCCCTTTTTGTGGTACAAAATTACCAAAATCAAAACGAGATAAATGGTTTGACAAAATGGAAAAATTAGGAATAGATATTGATAATGATGAAATTCCTAAAGTATATTTAAATTATGGTTGGTGGTTGAAGAAGTGATTGAAAATTATTTTTTTAACTCTTTTTTAATCAACATAAAAACTAGTTGTTGCTAATTTTAAACGACTACCGCATAAAAGATCTTGAGAAATTTCTATTTAACTAGATGTAAAAGCAAGATAAAATGCTTAATATTTTTTGTCCACTCACAATGGTGGCGTGTTTTGTTAGAGTTTCTTAAGACCGAGCAGGTATAGCTCTGTACAAAAACAGCAAATTTGCTTTAAATTCTGCTGGCAAAATTTGATCCAAGATGGTAAATTTTATTTGATACAGTTAAAATTTAAATGGGAAGAACGAGTAAATTCAGATCAAAAAATATAATTGTTTTTACATTTTAAAATGGCAATCTAAATTTAAATTTTTAACTTTTCTTGATAGTTAAATTCAACCCAAAACAACAAATTCAGCCTAAATTTTTCCGCCAAACATCTCATACATCGCCTTCTCCTCGCCCCAAAGCTCGCGGTGTTTTTTGATAGATGATTTGATAGCGTTTATGAGATAGAGCACGTCCTCTTTTGTGTGCGTGTAGTGCATGCTCACCCTTACAAAACCTGGCTTTTTCTCTAAGATCTTATTCTCTTTAAGCCCCAGCAGGTCAAAAGCATAAGGCCCAGCGCACATCACGCCAGCGCGGCTTTGTATGCCATAGTTGTTGCTAAGCGTTGCAGCAAAGTCATAAGGCGAAATATCACGCACATTAAATGAAAAAATAGGCAGCTTTTCTGCATTTTTAGGACCGTAAATGGTGATATCTTCGATACTGCTAAGCTCTTTTTCAAAGAAATTTGCCAGCTCTTCTTCGCGTGCTTTGATATTTTCTACTCCGACACTTGCTTGCAAGTTGTAGGCTAGACTTGCTCGCACCAGCCCCAAGATAGATGGCGTGCCAGCCTCTTCAAGCTGCTCGGCGTTTTTTATAAAAAGGTGTTTTGATGGCGTCGCAAGCGCGATGGTGCCGCCACCTGCAAAGCTTGGTATGTCGCTTGTATAAAGCTCTTTTTTGATCGCCAAAAGCCCGCAACTCCCAACTCCACCAAGTAGCTTGTGAGGCGAGAAAAAGGCTGCGTCAAAGTATGCTGCGTCTAAAATTTCATGCGAGCTGGTCGCCGCACAGTCAAATGCCACCACTCCGCCAAATTTCTTAACGAGCGAGTAAATTCTCTTGTAGTCGGTTTTCACGCCTGTGACGTTTGAGGCGGCGCTAAAGCAGGCGATGATCTTTCTTTTTGCGTTTAGTTTTAGCGTCCTCTCAAGCATCACGTAGTCTATCTCGCCATTTTCATCAAGCCTGATGCGCTCGCAGTCGCAAAGTCCCTCGCGAAAGCTGATCTCGTTTGAGTGGTGCTCATAGGGCCCAACAAGCACGAGTGGTAAATTTACGCTTCTTAAATTTGCTTCGCCGATCAAGGCTCTTGTCGTTGGCGGCAGATAAATTCCCATTATCTCTTGAAATTTCTTTATCGCAGCCGTTGCACCTTGACCTGTTGCTATTAGATAAAAGCTCTCATCAAGCCCCAAAAGCTCCTTTAGCTCTGCCCTTGCGTTTTCATAGCGTTTTTGCGTTAGCACGGCGCTTGAGCTGCTATCTGAGTGAGTATTTGCGTAGGTTTTTAAAAATTTTGAAATTTCATCTTCGATAGGCGCATAGGCAAGCCCTGAGGCCGTGTAGTCAAAATAGTAAATTCCATCTTTTAAAATGATATTTTTTCTTACTTCATCTATAGTTGGCACGATTTTCCCTTTGGTTAAAAGTGCGATTATAATGAAATTTTGTATAAAGTGAGGTTACAAGCGGGCAGGGCGCCCACTCGTGTGTTTATTTGTTTAAGAAGTTTTTTTCTAACCACTCGTTAGCTTTTGCTTCACTCTCAAATCTTTGGCTCTTAGCAACTTGGTTTGCACCCTCATAAAAACGGATACGAATGCCGTCTTGAACGCTATCGATCTTGATTCTAGTGATCTTATCTTTGTTTAGATAAGTCCTGTCATTTAGTTTTACATACATGTTTTTCTCCTTTTAAAAATTTGGTTTATTTTTTATCGTTTTTCTTCTCGTCTTGTTTTAAAAATAGCTCTTTAAAGCGCTTATTTGCATAGTCTTCGATGTCATTTTGAAGCTGTTTATAGGCGTTTATGAGCTCATAGGCTCTATCATTTAGCGTAGTGCCAGCACTATCTCCGCCACCTTGCTTGGTTGTAAAGAGATCTTCTTTTAAATTTTTTTGCAAAATTTGCAGATGTGACCAGCATTTTTTATAGTTCATGCCTAAAATTTCAGCTGCCTTTGATATCGAGCCAACCTCGGCTATAACGTCTAAAACTTCGGTTTTACCCTTGCCAAATATAAGCTCGCCCTCGTCGTTTTCTATCCAAGTCTTCGTCTTTACTCTCATCTTTTTGCCTTTCTTTTCCTTAAAACAGCCTAGCTGACAGTACTTCACGTCAAAGCCGTAGTCTCTAAGCGTCGAGCGCATGGTCTTTAGCCCGCCGTTAGCCACCGCCATATCCCTTGCATCTTTGCAAAAAACTCTGCCCTTTTCGTCGCTCACTTCTTTTAGTTTTAGTGACAATGTAAATTTACCGCGGTCTTTATCCAAACCACCAAACTGCCCAAGCTCGCAGTTGTCTATCTTGATGCCAAGTCTAGTTGCCTCGTCGCTTACCTCGCCGACTTCTATACCAAGCTTGCTAGCGATCTTAAAAGCCGTGCCGCAGTCAAGTTTGCCGCTTTTATTTAGTGTTTGTTTTATTAGCTCTTCTAAATTTTTACTCATAAATTCTCTCTTCGCCACTATAAACGTTGATATTTTCGCCCCTTGCGAAACCACAAAGTGTAAGCTCAAATTTACGAGCGATCACAACGCCAAGGCTAGTCGGTGCTGTCCTTGAGATAAGTGCTGGCACCCCGTGCATAACGGCTTTCGCGACCATCTCTGAGCTAAGTCTGCCACTCACCATCAAAAATGAATTTGCTAAGTTAGCCCCGTCTAAAACAGCCTTGCCAACGGCCTTATCGATCGTGTTGTGCTGAGCGATATCCTCGCCTATATAAAATTTATCTTCGCTCACAAAAAGCTTTGCCGTATGCACGCAGCCAGTCATCTCATAAAGCTCGCACTGCGTATAAAACTCCCTCATTTGAGCAAGGATCATATCTTTGTTAAATTTAGCTCCGCTTTTTACGGCTCTTGCTGCCATCGCCTGTGGGTCAATGTTTGCCGTTGAGCTTCTGCCGCAGCCACTTATTATGACCTTTTCCTCGTCAAACTGCTCTAGGCGTTTTTCGTTCACTTTGGCGCTTACATAGACGCTTAGCTCGTCGCTTGAGAGCCTAACTTCTGTTATGTCCTCCGGCTTTGTGATGACGTTTTCGCTGATCAAATAGCCCACTGCAAGCGCCTTTTGATCGGTAGGCGTTGCCATAACGGCACCAAATTTTTTGTCATTTATGTAAATTTCAAGCTTGATCTCACGCACCAAAATATCATCAACCTGTGCTTTTTGCTCGCCTTTATATTTGATGATCTGTGTTTTATAAATCGGTTCCATCTTGCTCCTTGAAGTTTTCACAAATGATAGCCCAAAAAGCTAAATTTAATTTTGGATTGTAGTAAAAACTTGCTTAAACAAAGCAAAAAGCTTAAACGTATTTTGATACGAAATAAACGTTATTATAATTAAAATTTGATATGCAAAATAGGCATATTTCTTAAAGTATAAAATTAGAGAAAATAACAAATTTTATAGGTGCAAAAAGCACCTATAAATTTACGCTTTTAGTTTTAGTCTGTCGCCAGCGTAGTAAGCGATCTTCCAAACAGTAGTTTGTTTTAGGTTCTTTTCGCCATAACCTCTTGCAGCAACTCTGTCATTGTAGATTTTTTCGATGACATCTGACTCGCCAACTAACAAAGCCTTTGTAGAGCACATCGCAGCACAAACTGGCACCTTGCCCTCAGAAATTCTATCTTGTCCATATACTTCGCGCTCTTCTTCGCTATTAGTTGGTAGCGGACCGCCTGCACACATGGTGCATTTATCCATTACGCCCCTTGCACCAAAGGCACCATCTTTAGGGAATTGTGGCGCACCAAATGGGCAAGCATATAAGCAGTATCCGCAGCCTATACAAATATCTTTATCGTGAAGCACTATGCCATCAGCTCTGATGTAGAAACAATCAACCGGACAAACGAGCGAACAAGGCGCGTCTTCGCAGTGCATACATGCGATTGACGTTGAAATTTCTTTACCTGGCACACCTTCATTTAGCGTTATAACGCGGCGTCTTCTAACGCCGATAGGTAGTTCATGAGCTTCATCACACGCTACCGCGCAACCGTTGCAATCAATGCACCTATCTGTGTCGCAGTAAAATTTAAGTCTATTGTTATCGTTAAATGCGCTCATATTATGCCCTTTCTATGCGGCAAAGACCGCCTTTTGTTTCTGGAATTTGAGTGTTGATATCATATCCATAGTTTGTTACGGTATTTGCACTCTCGCCAACCGCAAATGGCAAAGTTCCTTCTGGGAAATTTCCAGTCATATCAACACCTTGCATATATCCAGCCCAGTGGAATGGCAAGAAGATCATATCAGGCTTGACCGATGGCACGATCCTTGCACGAACCTTGATCTTGGTACCCTCAGGTGAATGAACCCAAACAAAATCCCAATTTTTAATGCCATGTTTAGCCGCTAGCTCTGGGTGGATGTCGGCAAACATCTCAGGCGTAATGCGTGATAGATACTTACTAGCACGCGTCTCCATACCAGCACCACTGAAATTTACGAGACGAGCTGTAATAAGGTTGATAGGGAATTCTTTTGAGAAGTCCTTACTTTGTTGCAAGCTTTCAAATTTGGTATCAACGCGGTATTGTTTTGCTTTATCTTTAAAGCTTGGATACTTCTTGGCTAGATCTGGTCTTGGTGAGTGGATCGGCTCTCTATGCTTAGGGATCTGATCAGCAAATGTCCAAACGATAGTTCTAGCACGTGCATTGCCATACGGAGCGATGTTTTTCTCCAAGCATTTTGTTGCTATGATATTACTATCATCAGTTGACCAGCTGGCTCCAATCCTTGCTTTTTCATCATCAGTTAGTGTGATGCCTAAAATTTTCTCGATATTGTCTTTTTTAATCTCAGGATATCCGCCATTTATAGATGAACCAACTGGCGCTGAGCCTTCAGCTGCTAGCTGACTAACACCGTTGTGCTCTAAACCAAAGCGGTTTCTAAAGCCCATTCCGCCTTCGCGAACTGATTTATGTGTATCATAAAGTATTGGGCTACCTGGGTGATTTTCTGTCCAGCATGGCCATGGAAGTCCGTAGTATTCGCCCTCAACAGGAGTGCCAGGCTTGCCAAGAGATGTTACTTCATCAAATTTATCCCAGTTCTCTTGGTGGCGTTTTAAGCGCTCAGGTGTCCAGCCAGTCATACCGATAGTTTTTATAATATTTGCTATCTCGTGAGTAGCAGCTTCTGGCCACTCTATCTTGCCATCAGCGTCCCTTATAGTGCGAGTTAGCTCGTCATAAAAGCCTATGCGTTTAGCTAGTTCAAATAACAATTCATGATCAGGTATGCTCTCATAAAGTGGTTTGCATACTTGGCTTCTCCATTGGCCACTTCTGTTTGTAGCTACGACTGTGCCGCTAGTTTCATACTGAGTTGAAGCAGGGATGATGTATACATTATCTTTTTTATTTGTTATAACGGCAGCGTCATTTACAAACGGATCTACACAAACAAGTAGCTCAAGCGCATCAAGACCCTCTTGAACCTTTGCTTGCTGTGCAGTAGATGTGATACCATTTCCTATAACTACAAGAGCTTTTAGGCTATCTCCTGCATTATCGATCGCATCATTGCCATCTTTACCATTTAGCGTACCAGCCCACCAGCGTGCAAGTGAAAATCCTGGCTTAAACATCCACTCAGGCTTGATAAAATTCTTTTGCAGCCACTCGAAATCAACCTTCCACATTTTTGCAAAATATTTCCAGCTTCCTTCATTTTTAGGGTAATAACCAGGTAGGTTATCTGGTAAATTTGCCATATCAGTTGCACCTTGAACGTTATCGTGGCCTCTTAGGATGTTACATCCGCCGCCACTTACGCCCATGTTGCCAAGTACTAGTTGCAAGATCGGAGCTATACGAGTGTTTGAGCTACCTATTGTGTGCTGGGTTAGACCCATCGCCCAAACGACCGAGCCAGGGCGGTTTTTAGCATAGACTTCTGTGATCTCTTTAAGAGTTGCAGCTGGCACTCCAGTCACGTCTTCAACGACTTCTGGTGTCCATTTTGCAGCCTCTTCACGAATCAGATCCATACCATAAACACGGTCATCAATAAATTTCTTATCCTCCCAGCCATTTTCAAAGATGAGATTCATCATGCCATATACAAAAGGTATATCCGTTCCTGGACGAATTTGTGCGAAATAATCAGCCTTTGCCGCTGTTCTTGTATATCTTGGATCGACAACGATTAGTTTTGCGCCATTATTCTCTTTTGCTTTTAAAAAGTGTCTAAAACCAACTGGGTGATTTACCGCTGGGTTTGATCCGATTATAAAAATAGACTTCGCGTTTTGGATATCTCCAAGGTGATTTGTCATAGCTCCATAACCCCAAGTATTCGCCACACCGGCGACTGTAGAGCTGTGTCAAAGACGTGCTTGGTGATCTAGGTTGTTTGTCCCAAACATCGCAACGAATTTGCTTATATAGTAGCTTTGCTCGTTGCTATCTTTTGCTGATCCTAAGAACATTACTTGCTCTGGATTTTTCTCGCGGTAAGCTTTTAGTTTTGCACCGATCTCGTCAAGTGCTTGCGTCATAGAGATGCGTTGCCACTTGCCACCAACTTTTTTCATCGGATATTTTACACGGCAGTGTGAGCGCACCATATCGATAACGTCTGCCCCTTTACAGCAGTGACCACCAGCACTTACTGGGTGATCTTGTGCTACTTCTTGACGCACCCATACACCATTTTCTACCTCTGCTAGCACTCCGCATCCTACAGAGCAAACTGTGCAGACAGTTTTTACTATTTTTGAGTCTGGAAATGGGTTTGCCATCTCTTGAGCTGTTGCTTCTCTTGTGACATTGCTTGCTGCAAAGCCGGCCGCTCCACTAGCACCTGCTAATGCAGCCATTTTTAAAAACGATCTACGGCCGATGTTGTTTGGCGTAGCGTTTAATCTAGCTTCAGACATTTTCATCCTTTCTTAAATTTCTATCAAATTTTATTTTGCTTGTTTGTAGTAAAGTTCCCAGTTTTTGGTTCTTTTATAAAGCACCTCGGTCTTTTTACTCTTTCCTGATTTTAAATTTTCATTAGCATTTGCTGCTACCGCACCACTTGCTGCCACAGCGCCAACTAGACCGACTTTTTTTAGAAATTCGCGTCTATTTTGCATATGTACCCTCCGTTCTTAGTTTTCTTATCCTATTTTTTTCTCTTCTTATGCTTTCTGATCTTGAAAGACCATCGCTCTTTTTGTGGTCTATCTTGACTGGTTTTGGTGAGTTTAGTGCTACGCGCTCAAACGCGATAAATTCGTTTAGCAAAACGGCTACATCCTTGTAAATTTCACTATTTTTATGCTCATATAAATTTTCTATAAACTCATCAATGTTTGGATTTATAATATTTTTAAAAAGCTCCTCTTCACACTCGTCAAATTTACCGATAAACTCGTTCATAAGCGTAAAGACAAAGCCCACGTTATCTTCATTCTCTTTAAATTTACTCTCATCTCTTCTGATGTTTGTCTTAGCTAAAATTTTACGCACATCAGCGCAAGCATGACCCACTTCATAACCCTCATCGTAAAAAGAGAGTGAGTTTCTAAGCGGACTTGGCGGAGTGTGAAAAATGTCATCAAATTCGGTGATCAAATTCTCTGGATTTTTTTCATTAAATTTACTTTTTATATTTGCAACAGCTCGCGATACTTCATCGTTTAAGCTATATTCTTCGATGAGATCAAGCATTTTACTAAGATCATCAAATCTCTTTTCATCTTCACTAAATACGAAGAATTTAGAGAAAGTAGCGTAGTAAAGTTTTCTGCCAGCTGCAAATTCCTCTTTTGTGCTCACCTTTTTCCTTAAATAGTTTTTTAACGACACTGAAACTATACAATTAATTGCCTTATTAATGTGGCTTAAAATAAAATAAATTAGAAAAGTTAAAAAAAGCTTAAATATGCCTTAATTGCATATTTAAAAACGCCATTTTTAGGGAGTTATGTAAGATATGATTTTTTAGCAGAATTATTAAAATTTAGCTATTTTTTGATATCCATTTTTAAATTTGAGCTAAATTTAAAGAGTGGGAGTAAATTTTACTCCAAAGCTAGCATCGAGCCATCTTCAAATTCTAAAAATACTCTCTCTCCAATCTTTGTAATTTCATCATCGTGGCTAAAAATTTTGATCAAAAAGTCGCCAACTTTGACCTTCAAAAGCTTTTCATCGCCCATATAAAGCGAGGCCGAGTGTAAAACCCCTGAAATTTGACCCTCACCACCTGTTTTAGAAATTTTTATCTTGTTTGGGTTGATCGTTATCTTGCTTTTACCTTTAAAATTTGAAGCTAAATTTAGCCGTGCTTCGTCGCCAAAGCTTAGCACGCCACCTTCTATCTCAAAGATATTTTTGTATTCAAACTCGCAGACTCTGCCTTTGTGTAAAAACACGCACTTGTTTGCTAGCATGCTAAGCCATTTTTCGTCGTGACTTGCGATGACAAAGCCGCAGCCATATCTCTCGTGCATCAAATTTATAGCCTTGCTAAAGAGCTTTGAAGTGCCGATATCAACGCTGTTTGTCGGCTCATCAAGCAGATAAAATGGCGCTCTTAAAGAAAGTGCAAGTGCAAATGCGATGCGCTGCGTCTGACCTGAGCTTAGCTCAAAGTGGCGCTTGTTTAAAAACTTCTCATCAAGTCCCACAAGGGCGAGTGCTTCGCTAGTTCGCTCATCAAATTCACTTAGTAAATTTCTACTTTTTAAGATGACTTTGAAATTTTCTCTAACGCTTCTTTTTAAAAGGGCAGGCTCAGGCAGCAAAACGCAAATTTTACGAAGCATTTCAAGGCTTGGTCTATTTTCTCCCCAAAGTGAAATTTCGCCGCTATCTGGGCTTTGCAGGCGCGAGAGAATTCTTATTAGCGTGCTTTTGCCACTGCCATTACTGCCCATTAGAGCGGTTATCTTTTTGGTATTTATATCAAGGCTTGGGATATTTAGGATCTCGTTTTTGCCGTAGCTTAGGTGTAAATTTCTTATCTTTATCAAAATTTGCTCCTATTTGTCTAGTTTTTTGAGCGCAAAGATCGCTAAATTTACTAAAAATGCGATAAATATCAAAACCATGGCAAGCGCTATACCCATGGCAAATTCGCCCTTGTTCGTCTCAAGCGAAACGGCTGTGGTGATCGTTCTAGTAAAGTACTTGATGTTGCCACCTATCATCATCGCAACGCCCACTTCAGCCACGATCCTGCCGTATGCGGTGGCGATGACGACCATGAGAGCGTAGCGTAGCTCGTAAAGCACACAACAAACTAGCTTTGCCGGCACAAGGCGTAAATTTAGGATAGTTAGATAGTGTTTTCTATCCATATTTTCAACCACGCTTGCAGTAAGCGAGATGATGATAGGAAGAGCGAGCACAAACTGGCCTAGCATGACCGCTTTTAGCGTAAAGAGTAAATTTAAGCTGCCAAACGGGCCGTTTCTAGTGATAAATGCGTATAAAATAAGACCGATCGCAACTGTTGGCATGGCAAGAGCCGTGTCACTTAAAAGGCGTAAAATTTTTCGGCCCCTAAAGTCATAAAAGCCAAGCATGAAACCAAGTGGAAAGCCAACAACAACGGCAAGAAGTATCGACACGCTTGATGTGTAAAGGGTAGCCTTGATAGCCGAATATGTTTCAAGGTTGCCGTTTAAAAGTAGATTAAAGGCTTCTGTAAAGCCATTAAGTAAAAAATCCAATTATTCTTTCCTAGCATATTTCTTAAGATTATTTTAAATGTGCTATAATATCACAATTTTTTTTAAAGGAGAAAAATGAAAAAGATTATTTTAGGCTCACTAGCAGCCGCAGTTTTGGCGTTTGGCGCTGATAATGAACTAATCATGGCGACTACAACAAGTACAGATAACACTGGCTTGCTTGATGCGATCTACCCAGCTTATAAAGCAAAAACAGGTGTTGATATAAAATGGACAGCTGTTGGTACAGGTGCAGCTCTAAAGCTTGGCGAAGACTGTAACGCTGACATACTTTTCGTTCACTCACCAAAAGTTGAGAAAGAATTTGTAGAAAAAGGCTTTGGCTTAAAAAGAAATGCCGTAATGTACAATGACTTCGTCGTTATCGCTGATAAATCAATCGCTGATAAATTTAAAGGTAAAGATATCAAACAAAGCTTCGAGCTTATCAAAAAAGATGGTATCAAATTCTTTTCACGTGGCGACAAATCAGGCACAGACAATAAAGAAAAAGGCATCTGGAAAAAGATCGCTGGCGAAGTCCCTGAAAAAGATAGCTGGTATATGCAAACAGGTCAAGGCATGCTAGCTACGATAAATGCTGCTGCTGAGCAAAAAGGCGTCACATTTACTGATCGCGGTACTTACATTAAATATGAAGCAAACCAAAAAGGTCATCCTGAGATGGTCATCATCAACGAGGGCGACAACGACCTTAAAAACTTCTACTCTCTAATCGCAGTAAATCCAAAACACTGCCCTAAAACTGACATCGAAAATGCAGAGAAATTTATAAAATGGGCGACAAGCGAAGAGGGTCAGAAATTTATAGGCGACTTCAAGCTTCTTGATAAGCCACTTTTCACTCCAGACGCAAACACACGCAAAAACTAATTCAAAGGGCGAGCAATCGCCCATCTTTTTATAAATTTTCATATTTTTTAAATTTATTTTTAATCACTTAAGCTAAAAATCAAATTTAAAATATGGTAAAAAACTATAAAAAGCTCCGTAAATTCAGCGTCAAAGTAATATGCAAAATTTGCATATTACTTAAAATTTTTTTAAATAAAATAATTAATTTTAAAACTACTTTTATTTTATAAGGTATATAATAACCGAACTATTAGAAATATTACTTGAAAGGAAATCTATGCAAAAGATTGTTCAAACAACCTGTCCGTATTGCGGAACTGGTTGCGGCATAGACCTTATCGTAGAAAACGGTAGGATAGTCGATGCAAAGCCGACTGAGAACCACCATGTAAATGATGGCGAGTTGTGCTTAAAAGGTATGTTTGGTTGGGAATTTGTAAATTCTCCAAAACGTTTAACTAAACCAATGATGAGAAAACTAAACGGAGAGTTTAACAAAGAGGGCAAACTCGAAGAGGTTAGCTTTGAAGAGGTTTATGAATTTTTAGGAAAGACTTTTAAAAATAGCGTTGAAAAATATGGTCCAAGCTCTATCATGGGCTTTAGTTCGGCTCGTTCAAACAACGAAGACAACTATGTATTTCAAAAATTCTTTCGTGCTTTAGGAAGTAACAACGTAGATCACTGCGCTCGTCTTTGACACGCTCCAACAGTGGCAGGTCTTGCCAGCACCCTTGGAAACGGAACAATGACAAACGATCTTGTTGAATTTGCGACTGATACAGATGTATTTTTACTAATAGGCACAAACACAAGCGAATGCCACCCGATCATCGCTATGCAGATGCAAAGAGGCTTAGAGCGTGGTGCAAAAATGATCGTCGTGGATCCAAAACGCACCGATATGGCTAAAAAAGCCGATATATTCTTGCAAATTCCAGTTGGCTCAAACATCAAAACACTAAACACAATGATGAACGTCATCATCTCTGAAAATTTACAAGATACAGAATTTATCGAAAAATATGCAGAGGGTTTTGAGTATCTAAAAGAAGCCGTAAAAGACTTCACTCCTGAGAGATTTGAGCGTGAGACTGGCGTCAAAAAAGAGCTTATCACTGAGGCTGCTAGGATGTATGCAAAAGCTGGCAGTGCTGCTATTTGCTACACTATGGGTATCACTCAGTTTAGCGACGGCACATCAAATGTATTCTCGCTTTCAAATTTAGCGATCCTAACAGGAAATTTAGGTAAAAAAGGCGCTGGAGTAAATCCGCTTCGTGGTCAAAACAACGTTCAAGGCTCATGCGATATGGGCGCACTACCTAACGTCATCCCAGCAGGTCCAGTAAATAGCGCTTATGCACAAGAGCAAGCTCGCAAAGTTTGGCACTTCGAGCTTAATCCAGTGCCTGGCTTTAAACTAACATACGCACCTGATAAGATGGATAGCGGCGAGCTAAAAGTGCTTTACGTTTATGGCGAAAACCCTGTTATGAGTGACCCTTGGACAGAGCACTTTGTGCATGCTACGCATCACCTAGACTGCTTTATCGTGCAAGATCTATTCTTCACTGAAAGTGCTCAAAAGGCCGATGTCGTCTTACCTGCAGCTGGTTGGGGCGAAAAAGATGGTACATTTATCAACACATCTCGCCGCGTTCAAAGAACTAGAAAAGCAAGCGAACCAGTAGCTGGCGTAGAGCCTGACTGGAAAGTAGTTTGCAACATCGCAAAAGCGATGGGACTTGAGGGATTTGACTTCTTAAGCGCAGAAGAGGTTTGGGACGAGCTTAGAAAACTAATGCCTAAATTCTTTGGCGGTATCAGCTACTATAGACTTGAAAAACTAGGTGGCATCAGCTGGCCATGCCCTGATGAAGATCACCCAGGCACACCTGATCTTTATACCGATCACAAATCAATGCTACCTGATGGTAAATTCCGCCTAGCTCCAGTACTTTACGCTGACGATAAAGATAAGCGTGCGAGCATGGAGGCTGAATTTAAAGCCAAAATGCATATACCTGATGGCTATCCAGTAGGTTCAGGCGCGATGAGCGAAGTACCTGACGAGGTTTATCCTTGCTTATTTACAACAGGTAGAAAAGTTTATCACTACCACACAGGTACGATGACTAGAGAGTGCCCACCGCTAGAGTATGGTGCTGGCATCGAAGGTCCGCTAATCGAAGTAAGCCCTGATATCGCAAGAGAAAGGGAGCTAGAAGATGGCTGCTACGCAATGGTAGAGAACAAACGCGGCAGGATAGCAGCTAAACTTCGTGTAAATCCTGACCTTAGAGAAAGCACGATATTTACGACTTTCCACTATAGTGAGGCTGACGGTAACGAGCTTGCAAACGCACAAGACCACGACCCACTCTCAGGTATCACACCTCTTAAGATCACTATAGCTAACATAAAAAGGTTAAGCGAAGAAGAGTATATAGCATTTAGACAACAAAACGAGATGTCTATGCACTCTGAAAAACCTTATCTTTCACCTGTTAGATCATAATTTCAAGGGCGCAATGCCCTTGAATTTTTAATTCAAATTTTCATAGCAAATCAACTTTTATTAACTAAAATTTTCTATTGTTTCTAGATGAAATTTTATAGTAAGAATGGGTTATTTTTATAAAATTGCTATGAAGTGCTATCTTTATTTTTTAAATCTATAAAGACTCTTAGACTTTTAAAGTTTGTATGCGTCAGCTAAAAGCTTTTGTTGGCTTTAACTTTTAAATTCTGTGATCACTAGCTGGCTTGAGAGTTTATGTATTGTATTTCTTTTAGCTGACTAATGCAAAAGTTTTGGCTGTTTTTTGAGCTAGTCAGCAAAATGCTCAATATTATGATGTAGTGGAATTTGCCTATATTTGCTAACGCCTCCTTTTTGTTTAGCGGTCTTAACATTTATAAATTTTATGCCATCTTCTTCGCCTACACTTTTGCTATCAAGTTGCCAAATTTCATTAAGCCTTAGCCCAGTATGAAGAGCAAACATCATATAGTTTTGTAGATCAAGCCTTTTTGTAGCAAAAACTATTTTTAATTCATCTAGGCTAAAGTTGTCTTTCGGCGACTTCTCGTCAGCTGAAATTTTAAAAGATGTAAGCATTTTAAAAGGATTGGTCGTAAGTTTGCCCATCTTTATGGCATAGTCAAAGAGCCTTTTTGAGTAAGATGTGTAGTTGTTGATGGTCTTTTTATTGAGCTTTTTGCTTGCTAGAGTTGTTTGAAAATTTTCAGCATCGCCGTAGCTAAACTCTTTACCTTGATGATCTTTAAAAAACTCATCCAAGAGCTTGCCAGTCTTAACATAATAGCCCTTGGTTTTATCACTAGATTTTAGCTTTAAACACTCTGTTTGCACATATCTTTTAGCTACCGCTTCAAAAGATATCGGTGTGGCTTCTTTTGGATTTAAAGATGCATCCAATAATGTTTTGAGCTCTTTTTCAAGCTTTTCTTCTGGAGCTATGAGATTATAAAATTTAGCTATCACCTCTTGTGAGAGCTCTTTATATTCGCTAACATCTAAAAATAGGCCATTTTGTTTAATGCACCGCTCATTTTGTCTTTTAATGTTTATCAAGGCTCTTAGACTTTTAGAGTTTGCATGCGTCGTGGTTATCTTTTTAGAAAGAGCTTCGTTGGCTGCGGCTTTTATAGAATTTGCTAGTCTTACCGTCTCATCTATATCTTTTGTGAAAAGGCAAAATTTAACAGTTAGCTTTTTGCCATCTTTAAGAGCTGTATCAAAAAAGTAAAAATTTGGTCTGTTGGGAACCTTTGTGATCAATCTAGAGCTCATAGAATGATCCAAATAGTTTCTGTAACAAAAGTGCAAATTTTCTGTAACAAAGCTGATTTGTCTGAAATTTAAGACAAAAATATCTGCTAATAAATGCAGTTAAAACACCGAAATTTAGGGAAGTTGGAAAGAAAAATATTGTGTTGGTGGCGGACAGAGAGGGATTTGAATACTATATACTTTATTTCATTTCTATTTTTATCAAGTCTTTTACGTTATTTAGTATTTTTCCTTTTGTTTTACACATTTTTATTTGGTGGTTTTTGTTTAGTTCTGCTTTAAAGCATTTATTTCCTATGTATTCTTTTAAAATTATTTCATCTCCGCCGTATATGGTTATTTCTTTTTTGTTGTAGATGCTTATTTTCCCTTTTTCGCTGTCGTATTTCCAAAACATTTCTCTTGGCCGCTTATCGAGTAAAATTTCATTATTTTTTTCAAAACTTATATCCCAGTTACTGCCTGCTGTGAGTATAAAATCTATAAAGTATCTCTCCGTTTGTATGTTCCAGTCGCCTACTAAATTTAAATCTTTTATGTATTTGTTTTGGTTTTTGTTTTTCTCTACGTGTATTTCTATGGGATCAGCAGTTAAAAAAATGCAAAGTAATAATAAAGCTTTTAGTATTCTCACTCTATCCCCCTATCTCTTTTTTAAGTATCCTTGCTTTTATGTCTGATAGGTAAAATTCTTGTTCTATTTCACTTAGCTTATCAAATAGTTCTATTAGCTCTTTATGCTTTGGATTAATTTCACTTTTTTTTTGAAAATAAAATTCTAGTATTTTGTATAGGTTTGGGTTATTTTTCTCCCAGTTGTAGATAGTTTTTATATCTTTTCCGATGAATTCGGCTACTTCTCTTTTGTTCATTTCTTGAAATTATTCCAATATTTAAGATTTGTTTTATAATTATTATGCAATAATTCCTTTTAAGAAATTGCAATAATTCTAATTAAGCAAGAGGATTTTAGCAATATCTTATGAATTTATAACTTAACTTACCGCCCGCAACAGAGTAGAGATGTTTAGGGGCTTGTTTGTTACAACCTTAATACGTTGTAAAACTGTTGGGGGTGGTGTAGCTCTGCCCCTAAAATACTAAGCTACAAACAAATATTTTTTAAGGAGCTACACATGTACACTTATCTTTTAGGCCTTTGTGACGAAGTTCGTCCTATCTCTCGCATCGACAAGAAAACTGGTGAAGTTGCATCATCTATCGACGTAACTATCACTTTTGAAAGTCGTGATCAACATGGCTATCTTGTCAAATCAACCGAAACTATCAATTATGACTTTTCATTAAAGCCAAAATTTGATTCTGTAAAAGGCAAATATATCGCTGTTCCATATCGCTTTTTAAATACTCGCAATGGTGCATATATGTTCCCTGATGAAACTTTAAGTTTCCAAGTTTTCAATGAAAATCCTTTTTTGAAAGAAACTAAATCATCTAAATAGTTAGAAGCGGGGGCTATGCCTTAATGTGAGTAGCAAACCACTCTCCCGCCTTTCTCAATTTCTACAAAGTTTATTCTTTAAATTTTGTAGAGATTGATCTCTATATTTTAAAAAGGAGTTAGATATGGGAAAAGCTAAAAATTTTCTAGAATCTACTAAGGTTAAAGTTGCTGCTGTTGGCTCTACATTGCTTTCAGCTCCTGTTCTTTTCGCTGGTGATGCTCCAGTAGTTCCAACTACGCCGTTAAAAGCTGACTATGCTTTATTTGACTACGTATTTGCTGGTGTTATCGCTGTCGCTTTCATCTTTATGATTGCTCGTAGAGTTAAGGGCTTCATTAAGTAGGTATTAGGGGGGGCTTTAACTCCCCTTGTAAGGTT
Organism: Campylobacter concisus; assembly: GCF_015230035.1. Lineage (GTDB taxonomy): Bacteria > Campylobacterota > Campylobacteria > Campylobacterales > Campylobacteraceae > Campylobacter_A > Campylobacter_A concisus_BK. The sequence goes on along the minus strand of NZ_JAAKZD010000005.1, from coordinate 79,353 downwards.
AAAATAATGAAAGAAAATGCTATATATATCCCTAATTTAAATATCTGCGTTAAAGATTTCTACATAAAAGATAAAAAAGTATTTTTAGTAAATTTTGATGATAGCGTTTCTACTTCTGATTATTCATTTTCTAATTTTCAAACAAACTATGTATTTAACACTGAAACTAATATTTGCTACATTCAAAAAAATGATTTACTTCCAAATTTAGGTATATATGAATATCAATTTAATTTTTTAATGGGTCTTTCTGCGATACTTATAGCATTTTCTTTTCTTATTGGGTTAATTATAGTCGGAGCTACACGATGATTGAAGTTTTCAATAATGATGTTTTTAATTATTTCTTAAATATTTTTGCTCTCTTTTTTGTTCCTATATTCGTATACGTCATAGCTCTCTCTTTCGTTAAGTAGTTTTTTATAGCACGCGAAGCGTTTTACACTTCATTTTTTTCGCAGAATAAAAATGAAGCGACAACCGCAGGGCGTCAGGTATTAAATTTTTTAAAGGTTTAAATTTATGAAAATAATAAAATCATTTTTCCTTTTATTTTCTATGCTTTTTTCTTTTTCATCTGCTTATGCCGATGTTTGTATTCAGCCATTTTATTTTTCTCCAAAAATTTCTTTTCTTTATGAAAAAGGTGGCTATAAAGTTTTTAAACGTGGTAATTCTCTTTTTTACGTTATTGATTCAGAGATTGTTCAAAGTCCTGAACCTACTTGTTACACCGTTTCTGATGGTGAGCATTTTATTTATGATGGAAAATTATATAATATAACTGGTAATACTACTTATCGACATCCTGATGATTCAGAACATGATTTTCTTGGTAATTCTCTTTCTTTTTCTCCATTTTATCGTTATAACTGTTCTGATGATGAAGTTTTAAATTTAGAAACTAAAAAGTGTGAACCAGAGCAAAAACGCCCTGATTGGTGTCCTAAACCTATGATTTACAATGAAAGAAAGGTTGAGCTTCTTTTAAGAGATAAAATTGTTGAAGAGTGTCTCCCTGATCCTAAGATTGATGAAGCTGATTGTAAAAAAAGAAATATGTATTTTCATGGTTGTGATGATAGTCTTAGTGGTTATGAATTATCAACTTGTATGAGTATTCCTAGCGGTTGTTATGCCTCTAAAACTATCGATCATTTTAAAGCTGAAATAAAGCTTGAAAATGATCTTTTCATTATGGGCGGATTTATGATCCCTTTGCCTATTAATGCTATTAAAAATGGTCTTACTTCTTTGGGCTCTTTTTTTAAAGGTCTTTTCTCTGGTGGTGCTAAGCCTACTAATTTAAATTTATTAGAGTATCGCCCCCAAATAGTTGATATTAAAGCTACTAAGGCTGGTCCTGAGCCAGTTTTTGATTTTAAGCCAGTTGATGACTCCGCTATTGCTTTAAATAATACCTTTAGAGAAACTGGCAAGATTGATCCTACTGCTTCAACTTCATCAAATATTATAAAATCTCCACAAAAATTAGCCGATGTTTCGCCGAATTTAAGAAAATTTGATTTGCCAAAGGATGCTTCAGTTTCCAAAATTGAGAACAATACTATTGTTACCGCAAAGCTTAAAGATATATCTAAGCCTATTCCTACAAAAGAGATCACTGTTCCAAATGAAGTTAAAAAAATAAATCTTGATTATGATCTAAATACTATGTTTAAGGCTTCTGATAAACCTACTCCAAATTTGCCTATGACGATTAAGCAAACAAGCAATGCTGGCAACAAGACAACCTATAAAGGCAATATTGTTACGCCTGATAATAGCGTTATTGATGTTGATGTTGTTGAGACTTCTAATCCAAGTGGCTCTAAAGTTCAAGATGTAACTTATTCTTATATTTATAAGACCCCAAGCGGTAGTAGCAAATTTTCAACTGGCTATGTTGTCACTATTGATTCAAGCAATAAATTGACTAATTCTATTCCAAAAGATAGCACATCAACAAGTTCATCTGGTGGTAGTTCGTCTAATTCAAGTAGTGGCGGTTCATCATCTACTACTACACCTTCCCAGCCTACCCAGTCTATCGATTTAAGCTCTTTGGAGCAAGCTATAAATAGAAATAGTGCCAAGCTTGATACAATAAACGATACTTTGACTTCTATAAAAAATCAACAGCAAGAGCAATGGAGTTATGAGCCTAATATTAATACTGCCACTTCTTTTGCTTCTTTACAAAGCGAGCTTACTAAATTTGATGTGTCTGTTAATGATGCCTTTAATTTTCTTAACAATTTTAAGGGCGACATTGATAATTTAATGAATAACTTTAACGAGTCGCTTGATATTATTAATAAAGGCATTGATTCCCCTGATATTCCTAAAGGCACTTGTCCTTTTACTATTAGTGGTCCAACTCCTGGTAGCAACACTAAGAATTTATTTGAGATTGATCCTTGTCGTTTCGTTGCTCCTTATAAGTCTATTCTTACTTTATTTTTCACGATTTGGTTTAGCTTCGAGATCATTATGTTTTCTTTGAAATATCTTTTTAAGGTAGGTGGTGAATCATGAAATGGTTAATCGGTGCCGTTGGTGGGTTTATAGTTAATTTTATTGAATTCCTGGTAAAGAAAATTGGCATAAGAAATACAATTTTAGCTTTTATAGTCCCTATTTATGCTTCATTTGTAGCTTTTCTTATCGCTTTTGCTGGATATGCCATTTTATTTATTATGAAAATTTGGAATTTACTTAGGGAATATATCCCTAAAATGTTTGATTATGGCTCTAGCGTTAGCGGTTCTTTTGGCGGCTTGCCTAATCAAACTGTTTTAAATTCTGCTATGGAATTTTTGCACCAAAGTGGTTTAGCTTCTGCTTTTTCGACTGCGATGACTTTGTTTATATCTATTCTTAGCTTGTTCTTTGCCTTACAACTCTACAAGGTTATCTTGTATGTTAGGGCTAATATGACAAAGATCATAACCGATCTATTAACCTTAATGATTAGATAGCATGCTTAGCTTAATTATTGGTCCGCCACGTTCTGGAAAAACATATAAAGCCGTTCATCTTATTAATGATGAATATGAATTGCACTTAAAAGGCGAATCAAAGTATAGATTTATTTACACTAATATCAATGGTTTAAAATTTGATCATTTTGATGGCTTTGTAAAACAATATGATAAAAATGATTTTCTTACCGCAGTTAGTCAAGAATATACGCTTAGCTCTCAATACGAAAATGGCTTTTTAGACAATGTAGATAATTATGATGAATATGCTTTAAAAAGTGGCATATATGAAAATTATCATCATTGTTTAATAGTCCTTGACGAAGCTTATAACACCTTTTCGAAAACGTTTAATGAGAGCTTGGGTAGGTTTTTAAGCTATCACGGACATTTTGGGATCGATATTATCTTTCTTTTCCAGTCTAAACGTCAGACAAATAGAGAGTATTTAGTTCATACAGAACTAATGTATATGGCTCAGCCTAGCGGTAAAAGGCTTTTTAGCAAGCTTTTTAAGTATAAAGTTTATAGCACTTCATCGCAGGTAAATGATAACCTTATTAATTCCGAGAATTTGAAATTTAATCAAAAAATATCAGATTTATATAGTAGTGGCTCAAAAGAAATTTATAAAAGCTATGCAACTAAAAAGATTTTATTTTTATTAGCTTTCATAGTTTTTTCTTATTTGATTTATAAATTCCTCGAGCCTAAGCACGAGCCAGCTCAATCAACTAAACAAGAAACTAGGTTTGTTGATTTAAATACTTCTGATTCTAAAGAGCCTAAAACAATTTCAAATAGTGTAGATAATTCAGATATTAACACCACTATTTTTAACGATAATAAAATCTATCTAAGGATAACTTGTTTTCCAAGCGGTTGTAAATTTAGAAATTACGCTATTGATTTATCTTTAGATAGCTTTTTGGAGCTTCTTTCTTCTTCTAACTGCCATATATTCTTACATGATAAGAAGTCAGGCAACTACATTGATTACTTTGTTTCTTGTAATGCAGAATTTGAAAGAGTTTTAAAAGGTCTAGAAAATTCATCACAAAGGGTTTGCAATGAAAAATCTCCACAAACTGATTCTAGTTCTATGTTTCCTACTCACAAGTAGTTTATCTGCCTTAGAATATCGAAATATTACTTTTAACGATTTCTTGGGCGAGATTAGTTCTATAACTGGTAAAAATATTGTTATTAGTGGCAATGTTGATACTAACTTTGATGTGTTTTTACCTACGCTTGATTTAAGCAATACCGATACTTTTTCTAAGTTGCTTAAAGATATTTTAAATGTTAATGGGCTTGACTATCTAATTCAAGATAGCGTTTTATTAATATACAATCCAAAAGTTGAAGATAAGCCAGTTTTGAAAGACTACATAATAAAATTTAAGCACATATCCAAAGAAGATGTTGTATCTGCCTTGTCTTTGTTTAGTGAAAATATAAAATACACTGTTTATAGTGATAGGATATTGCTTATTACTACTGAAAGCCAGTATAAGATTATTGATAATCTTATTAATGGGCTTGATACTAGCTATCAATTACGACAGCTTAGCTTTACTATTATTAGCACAGATAACACAAAGCTTAAAGAGATTGGACCACGTATAGAATCTATCTTAAGTCCTTTAGATCATTTCTACTTTAAAATTATTACCAACGTTCTTACGGTCGATAGCACCAAAGTTAATAAAGATTCTGTCACCAGTCTTATAAATTTACTTAAAGAAAAGGGCGTTTCTGATCTGATCTATAATCCTAGAGTTACTGTTATTGATAATAAAGATAGCGTAATTGAGAGCGTTATAAAAACCCCTATTCAAAAATCATCAATCGATATTCAAAATAGTCAAAGCATTACTACTAACCAAGTTGAATATCAAGATGTTGGCTTAAAGCTTTATATTTCGAGTGTCTTGATTACTAATGATAGTGTTAGTTTTACTTTGGATCTATATATTGAAAATTTGCTTGATGATACATTGACCCCTAGAATTTCAAGTAGGCATCTAAAGACAAATGTTTATCTTACTGATACAAATTCATTTCTTATTGGCGGTATTAATAGCAAAGAAACGATTAAATCAACAAAGACTATTCCATTTATTGAAAATATTCCTATTCTTGGCGATATAACGACTTATAAAAGCGAAAAAACTAGCGATTATAGCTTTAGCATATTTATTACTATGTTACCATCTGAGAAAGATATTTTTTCAGAGTTTTATTACGATCCAGCAGATAAACACATTGCTTTAGAACGCTATTTGACGAGCGCAGCGCGCAACGCAAAAGGGGCCCCACGTAGTGGGGAATGAGCGTGCGCTCTTGGCTAAATATAATATAATTGTGTAACCTAGGTTAATAAGATGTATGGTATTAGTGAAACCGATAAAATCTTTTTAAAAACTAAGCTAGAAAATCAAAAGAAATTTCTTGATAGCAATTTCTTTATGATAAATGGCGAGTATGTTCCTTACTCTAATTTTTATTTTTCTAGTTGGCATAACTCAAACAGATATATTGCTGAACTTAATAACCGAGTAGCTAGCCTTAATGATTATGCTCTAAGTCAAGGTCTTTGCCCTATTTTTGCAGTTTTTACCTTGCCCAGTGAGTATCATAGACAAAAGCTTATAACTCTTAAGAGTGGTAAGAAAAAGCTTGTTTATAATAAAAAGTTTATCGATGATGAAGATCATAGCGTTAGCGCAGGTGCTAGTAAGCTTCAAGCTTTGGTTAGAAGCATTATGAATTCATTGCATTTTAGAAGCTTATCAAAAAATCAAAGATGTTTTATAACTACTAAAGAACCGCACTTAGACGGAACTTGTCATTTAAATTTGCTTGTTTTTGTCCCTAAAGAAAATTTGGATAAGTGCGTTTCTGCTATTAAAAGTCGTTTTTTAGATACTCATAGCAGGGTTGAAACTGATATTAAAAACGCTACTTCGTATGTTATGAAATATATTTTTAAAACTCTTGATGATTTACGCCAAAATCCTGATTTGGATAACTTGACCGATATTAGCTACTGGTATTTAAAGCATAAAATTAGGCGTTTTACAATGTCAAGAACGTTTGTAAGTCTTGAAATTTATAGAAAACTAAACGGCAGTATTGACCTAATATCTCTTACTAAAAACTATAATAAAGGCTTGGTTACTGTTGTCGTTGATCCTGATACTAGGAAACCTTTAAAAATATTTGATGAATTTGGCGATCTTTGGCAAAAAATTAGGATTATTAAAGATAGCAATACTATTAAACGATATGAGGATGCAAGCGATGAAATAAAGAGCTTTGGCAATACTCTAAAACAAAAGCAGGTATTGAAAATTTGCGATGAATTGTTTAAGACCGAGAAAAGAGTTAAGCCAGTAAGTAAAATGCGAGATTACGAGCTAGTTAATTACTATCAAGGCTTGGGCGGTGATGTAAATGTTCAACACTTGGCTTATGTTGAAAATTTAATGCTTGATAGAAATTTGGACAACTTCACGCACTATCACAAAAAACATGATCTAAATGCCCCTGACATTGATAGCTTTGTAGATAGATGTTTAATTTGTAATGAGTTTTAAGGAGTATATTATGAAAAATTTATTAGTTGATTGTTCTTGTTATCCTTATTGTTTTTTCCCACAATTAGGTTTATGTATTGTTGTAGAAGAATTTGAGTTATATGATTATGAAGATTTTGATGATACCTCTTTTAAAACTTATTATTCTTTTTCTGAATATGGGTTATGTGATTTTTCTTGTTTTGATGATCTTCTTGATGCTTTTGCTAAAAAATTTGATTATGATTGTTTTAAGCTAATTTAATGGTTTGTAATGAGTTTTAACTATGCAAAACGTTAAATTTAAATACTATGCCGATTTATATCTTAAGCTCGGTAAGTCTGAATGGAAATTATCGACGTATTGCAAGAATAAGGGCATTGTAAAAAATAGGCTAAATGTTTTCTTTGATTTAGATATTTACGAAATAAAGCCTAGCGTTATTCGTTTGTGGTTAAATTCAATTCAAGACGTTTCTAATAAAAGCAAGAAGCATTATTTGAATTCTCTATCTATGATCTTAAAGCTTGCTCTGGAAGATGAAATTATTGATAAAAATCCTATCATACATATTAAAAGCATAGTTCATAAAACACCAAGAATAGAGCCTTTTACTAGCCAGCAGGTAAATGATATTCTAAGATTATCTACTAGATATAATGATAAATTTCAAATTTTTTTATATGTTGGTTTTTTTACTGGCATGCGAACTGGCGAGATATTATCTTTAAAAATGAAAGATGTTGATTTAGAAAATAGGGTTATAAATATTAATTCTACTCGCTCCAGATTTGGCGAGAATACACCAAAAACCATTTATTCAATTAGAACTATACCTATTCTTGATAATTTGTATAATAAGCTTAAAAAATATGTTGAGAATTACCAGGATAATATTTATCTTTTACAAACTCAATATAACGAACCTTACCGAGATACTGGCGTTTTTACTTCTGATTTTTGGAAACCTATTTTAGATGAGTTAAATTTACCATATAGGCGACTTTATAACATGCGACATACTTATGCTACTTCTATGCTTTATGGTAATTATGTTACTCCAGTAGAGTTATCAAAGCTTTTGGGGCATTCTACTCCTAAGATGGTTTATGATGTCTATGTAAATTATCTTAATTCAAACTTAAAAGATTTTAAACGAGATATTTCGATTTATTAATTTGGGTCGGCATAGGGATTTTTTTATTTTATAAATTTGTTATTAAATGCCGTATTTTTGGGGTTTGTGGCGGACAGAGAGGGATTTGAACCCTCGAGCCCCGATTAAGAGCTGCACCCTTAGCAGGGGTGTGGTTTCAGCCGCTCACCCATCTGTCCACGTTCATGAAAAATTTTATTAAAAAGAAATGGTGGTTAGAGGCAGAATCGAACTGCCGACACGCAGATTTTCAGTCTGCTGCTCTACCGACTGAGCTATCCAACCACCTTGATAAAAGAAATTGGATTATACATTTTAAATATTTAAACTAAGTTTAAAAATCCAAAAGATGCTTTATTTTTAAAATTAGGCTATAAATTTATAGCCTAATGAGATTAAATTTAATGCAAATCAACTACACTTACATCTTTATCTATCTCGATAAAAAATGTTTGTGCGCTTGCTCCGCTACCATATACGCCTTTATAGACTTGATTTACAGCGTGACCACTTGCATCAACTGCTACTTTGTTGTATTCATCTCCGATAACGCTATGTTTTGAATTTAACATCGTTACTTCATCATTTGTTGCTTGTGTAAAGATAGTTCCTTTGCCTTTTAGGGCTACTATGTCGTCGCTGTCGCCAAAGATTTTTAGCACTGTGTTGATATTTTCTGTGCCAGCCTTGCCCGTTATCTTTGTGACCCTTGAGTCGATGATATCCAGCACGCTTTTGGCGTCTAGTCCTATAGAAACCGCTTGGTCGCTTGTGCCTAACTGTATGCGCTCAAAGCTTTCTAAATTTTTGTCAAGGTTGGCTACTTTACTAAGATCAACATCATCTACAAAGATAAGTGTATCTATGCCGCCTTTGCCGTCCATTGGCTTGCCATTATAGACAAAGGCATCGTTTAGGTTGCTTCCTACGGTCTCTGTTGCGTCATGTTTTAACTGCACAATGTTGTTAAAGTCGTTTGTATCATCTCCGTAGTATTTGCCATCTCTTTGGATGATCTTGTGAAATTTATTTGTTTCATGATCTATAAAGCCATTTTGCTCTAGTGCTTTTACGTAGTTATCGCTAAAAAGATGCGTGCCACTGCCAGCAGAACCTATGATCTTATAGTTAGCGTCGCTCTCCCCAGCCTTTTTTATAGCAACATCTAAATTTACATCTCTATCATCATCAACATATTGGATGTTTATTTTATGAAAGCCTTTTTCTAGGGTGAAATTTTGACTTTTATTGCGATCGCCAGCCCATGTATTATTTTTAAAACCTTGACCCGCTATGTCTATACTAAAAGCTGACTCATATTGACTAGCTTTTATGGTATATGTGCCAGTCTCTTTTATATATATCCAACCCTGCATTCTCATTATGAGATCGGTTCCTACTGGCTCTGCTTCTAGTAGCATGTAGTTTCCAGTGTGATTTACATTGTATTTTGTGTCAGTGTGGTCGGTATCGCTTGCGTTTGGTGAGTGGCCGACCCTTGCCATATCTTTCATATTTAGCTCACCTTTTTTTGGTTTTGTTTCTGGGAGGTCCCAGTCTTTGCCTGATCTAAATGTCACTTCATTAAAAGTTGTGGTAGCACTTACGTTTGTCCAGTCAGCCCATTCACTATAGTGATTTTTTACATGAAGCCCCCAGCCACCACTGTAAGTTGGATTGTCTCCGCCTCTTATCCAGCCTTTGCTTCTACAATAGTTGTTAAAATCTTTATTTGCACAGTCATAAAACCACATATCCACATCAAGGCCGCTGTTTGAGATCATTGAGACGGTTTGGACTGACATATTGCCAGCGTCATCTAGCCTTTTTACGATGAAATTTTTGCTACCGCTGGTTAGTGTCGTTAGAAATTCGCCTTCATATTTTAGGTCAGTTAGTGGCAAAATTTGTTTAGATGAGTTATTTACATCGACGACATCTACCTTTATAGACGTCTTGTCTTCTACTCTGTTTGGCGCGTCTGCCTCACCACCAAAGGTCACTTTGTAGCTTTGACCTGAGCCAGACTTTGAGCCACCAAAGCTTGGCTCTTTTAGTCCATCTGGCGTCGCATCAAGATCAACTGCGATGGTTAAATTTTCACTTCGTCTTTCTACGCCATTTTTATCTACATAGGTAGCGTCTATGATGTGGTGCGCCCTATCTAGCTTTACACCAGCTGCTTCAAAGTCAGCTACTACGACATTATCTTTGATATTTGCGTAAAAGCTATTTTTTACAACGCCAGCTTCGTCTTTTATCTCAATGAGCACTTTGCCGTCGTCGCCACCAGTAGTTATGTCTGTGTCTTTTTGCGCGATACCAAATTTGATCATCGGACTTTCGTCGTTTGTGAGGGCGATCTTGTAGTTTATGCGTTCGTTAAATGTATCGTCAAATTTACTTGTTGAGATGATGTGCTCGAAGTCTTTTTCGAGTAGGTATTTGGCTGGGTTGCTCGCTCCGCCATCTACTGAGGTAACTAGCTTAACGTCATCCACATAGTCAAGAATGCCAAATTTAAACAATCTACCACTAGAAGAGCCAGTGAAAATTTTGGTGCCATCTCTTACAAGGTCTATATCAACAAGAGTTGGCTTGCTGGTATTTACTGGCACATCCTTGAGTAAGAAACGACTGCCATTTACTAGCTGAATATCTGTTGGATCGTCTTTATTTACTACTTTGATGTATTCGTCTGTAAGTGTTTTGGTTTTGGCTTCATACTCGATGTCTGGGTCTGGCTTTTTCTCGTATGTGGTGAGAGTTTCGCCTGGTTTTGCCTCTTTTATGATGTAGGTTTTTATCTCTTGTTTATTTGTATTTGGATTTAGCACGGAGACTTTTAGCTCGTCGCCTACTTTAGCTGTGCTTGGGATCGAGGCTAGGACGTCTGAGCCTGTGATGGTGACGCCGTTTGTGCCGTCTATCAGTCCGTCGCCATCTATATCTTTTATAAATTTAGCCTTTGGCTTGTCGTCAAATACTATAAACTGGCTGTCAGTTGCACCTTCGTTGCCAAACTGGTCGATGACTGTTGTGTCTATGCTAGTTTTTACTCCATTTTTGATAGGCGCGTTGATCTTAAATTTCCCACTACTTGCGTCTATCTCGTTGCCATCAGGTGCTATGACTTTGCCATTTTCGCCGATAGTAAATTCTTTTGTTTCTGTGTTTCCATCTGGGTTTGTTATGGCTACTCTTATCTTTTCGTTTGGTTTGCTTTGAGTTGGGATACTTATGGTTACTTCAGTTTTGTCGCTATCATTGCCGTAGCCATTTTCAAATGTATCAAGCTTGTTGTCGCTCTTGCCATCTACATTTGGGAGGTTTTTGCTAAATTCTATCTTGGCCGATCTTGTAGGTGGTGTGATGTCGGTAGCTGCGGTATTTTCGTTGGATTCTATTGAGCCATCGTTTTTGGTGATTTCAGTTTTTATAGTGGCATTTGTGCCCTCGCTGATAGGTATCTTTACGCCTGGGACTATAAATTTACCATTTTCGATAGGTATAGGTGTATGGCTTGGATCATTTGGGTCATAGACGCTTTTTTTATCAGGGCTTAGGATAAATTCTTTTGGCGTTGGTGTGCCACTGCCTGTATCTATGGTAACTTTTACGCTCTCACCTGGCTTCATGGTGTTTGGTAGATGGATATCTACGCTTGATTCGCTATTTTTTAGCTCGGATTTGCTGATAACGCCGTCGTTATTGGTATCAGCGCTTAGTGTCGCTTCGGCTTTGTTGCTTATGGTGTTTGGCTTTTGCTTGATCACGCCTTCGTTGCCAAAGCGGTCTATAAACTGAGTTTTGATCACAGTGCCTGGCGTGATAGTGGCACCATTTGGCACATCAAATTCCATAGCACCTTTGCCATTTGGTTTTAATGGATAGACATTGCCAGCTTCGTCGGTGGCAGTGTTGTTTGCTTTGTTTATGGTGTAAATTTTAGTAACCGTGTCGCCGTTTGCATCCGTGACTATAGACTTAATCTTGTCGCCACTTTTCATATCGTCAGGCACTAGAAATTTCACGTCAGTTTTTACAGAGTCCTCTCCTACGCCCATTTCGGTAGCGTCTATCACGCCATCGCCATTTTTGTCTATGCTAAGTGTCGCGCTTACTTTTGATGCTGGCGGAACGTCGTTTGTCTCAATCTTTAAATTTGAACCACTTTCGTGTCCGTTTTTATCAACTAAATTTACAGCGATATCTATAGGCTTGCCATTTGGGATCTCGACATCTGGGATCTTTGCTTTGCCATTAGCAAGTGGCACTGAGATAAAAGTAGGTGCTGTTGGGGTTGAGGTAGGCGCTGGCACTGGCGATCCGTTATCATCTACTTGAACGAGTTTGCTACTTGTAAGATCGATCTTGTATTTTAGAGTTTGTGAGCCGCTTTTTATCTTGATGATATCGCCATCTTTTGCAGCTGGTGGCAAAGTGACAACCACAGGAGTGTAAAATTTATTGTTATTTTTTGTAGTTTCAGGTGAAGCTAAAATTTCGTTTTTATCTAAAAGGCCATCTTTGTTTGTGTCAGCTTCGAGGAAAAATTTAGGGACATTATCGATAAATGGCACACTTGGTTTTGTAGCTTGTGCTGGCGCACCTTTTACAGATGAGACTGGAGCGTTAAAAAACTTTTCAGAGTTTATAATTTCACGTAGTGCGTGCTTTACGTTATCAAAGATATTTGTATAGTGACCGCTTTTGCTAAAGCCTGCGTTATTTAGCGATGCTTGACTAGATAAATTTGATCCGCCGTGGTGGATGTTGCTCTCGTTCTCGTTGTTTTCATACTCTGCACCTTTTTCATCTTTTTGTAGACCAGGGATGACGAGCTCGCCGTTTTGCTCAACAAAGACATTTGTTGTCCTAAAAGTAGAGTTAAAGCCGATGTTCGCAACCTCGCCATCATCAAAAACGATCCTTACTTTGGCATCTACAGCTGTTTTTATGATATCGCCTAAAAATATCTCATCGCCTTTGCGAAGCACTCTTGTGCTCCCATCTGGTGAGATGGCTATGACTTCGCCTACTATTTGTTTAACGATGGCTATTTTTAAGGCTACGATATGCATTTTTATCCCTTTGTGATATTTTTAAATTTATTTTAAATCGACAATTTTCATTAAAAGTTTATAGTTTTAAGATTAATTATTTTATTTAAGTTTTATATAAAGACCTAGATATTCTTATCATAAATTAAATTTATTCATATTTTCCTTATTTTAGTGATTTATGGATATTTTTTAGAGTAAATTTTATTTTAGTATATAATAAAAATTATTATTTGTGAAGCATTATTTCTAGGGATGTTTATGAAAATTTAAGCTAACTAGCTCAAAAAAGCGGATTTTAAACTATAAAATTTAAATTTTATGATTTTAGCTTAAATGTTTATTAAGCTAAGAAGTGACAGAAATTTATTTAAATTCAAAAGATTTAATGCACCAAATTTACTACACTTACATCTTTATCTATCTCGATAAAAAATGTTTGTGCGCCAGCTCCGCTACCATATACGCCTTTATAGACTTGATTTACAGTGTGACCACTTGCATCAACTGCTACTTGGTTGTGTGTATCGCCTAAAGCGCTATGTTTTAAATTTAGTGCCGCTACTTCGCTGTCTGTTGCTTGCGTGAAGATAGTTCATTTGCCCTCTAGCGCTACTTTGTCGTTATTGTCGCCTTTGATCTTTAGCACGGTATTTACACTTTTTAGCCCACCATCTGTTACTTGTGCGTCTATGATATCAAGCACGCTTTTGGCATCCAGTCCTATGGAGACCGCCTGAGTGCTCTTGCTACCAAGCTGTAAAATTTCAAAGCTCTTTAGTTTATCATTTAGGTCAGCCACTCTGCTAAGATCGATATTTTCAGTAAAGATGAGCGTATCAACGCCACCTTTTGCGTCTATTTGGTCACCGTCATAGATAAATTTATTATCTTTGTCATCCCCCTCGCGTGTAAATTTAACGCCTTTATCTATCTCAACGAAAAATGTCCTTGTGTTAGCTCCATCGGTATATGTGCCTTTATAGACTTGATTTACCGCGTGATCCATGCCGTGTATCGTTGCATTTGCACTTGCATTGTAAGTTACATTGCTGTGATTAGGGTAGGTTTTGCTACCGCTATTATCTGTGACTTCGACTTTATTAAATTCATCGCCCGCGACTTGACTGTGTTTCCAGTTTAGCATCGTCACTTCCTCATCAGTTGCTTTTGAGAAGCTTCCTATGAGTTTTACCGCGTCACTTTCATCGCCTGTTATTTTTAAGACTGTATTTATGCTTTTTGTGCCTTGTATCTCTTTTTTCGTGCCGCTTGTTTCGATGGTCGTGGCGGTCTCTTTTGAATCAACGATGTCAAGTATGTTTTTTGAATTTAGAGTGAGGGCAACCGCTTCATTATCCTTACCTAGTTGCAACCTCTCAAAGCTTTTTAGTTTATCTTTTACATCTATGTTGCTAAGGTCGGTATTTGCTGTAAAGATGAGCGTATCTACTCCATCTTTTGCGTCTATAGGTTTGGTGGCATTATATGTAAAGGTGTCGTCGTAGTTGCGCTCTTGCGCTACGGTCTTGACATTTTTGTCTATCTCAATAAAAAATGTCTTTAACTCGCCATCTTTTACGTATGTGCCTTTATAGACTTGATTGACCGCATGTCCATTCGTATCTACTTCTACTTTGTTATAGCTATCCCCTATGGCTTTGCTATGCTTCCAGTTTAGTAAAGTCACCTCTTCTTTCGTTGCTAATTCAAATTTATTAACTCCAGAATTTATAAGTTTTACTATGTCGCCATCCTTACCTGCTATCTTTAAAACTGTATTTACACTCTCTGTTCCAGGTATAGTTCTTAAGGTTGAGTATTCGCCCTCTGTTATCTTTGTCGTTTTTGAGTCTATGATGTCAAGAACGCTTTTTGCGTTTAATGCGATTGAAACGTTTTGGCTCTCTGTGCCTAGTTGCAGGCGTTCAAAGCTTTTTAGTTTATCCTTTAGATTATTTACTTCGCTAAGGTCTATATCTTCAACAAATATCAGCTTATCTACGCCACCTTTTGCGTCTATATTCTTGCCGTTATAGATAAATATATCGTTTAGGTTGCTACCTTCAAGAGCATCTGTGTTGTGTTTTAGGTGTATTACTTTGTTAAAATCATCTGGATCATTGCCATAGCCATTTAGTGCTTTTCTGTAGCCATTTGCATCAGCTCTGCTGACATATCCTTTATCTTCCAAAGCTTTCACATAGCTATCACTAAAAAGATGTGTGCCGCTTCCTTGTGAGCCTATTATTTTATACGTGCTATCTTTTTTAATAGCGATATCAAAATTTAGATCTGTTCTTTGATCAATGTAGTCAATATTTATTTTATGAAAGCCTTTTTCAAGGTGAAAACTAGCTTCTGTCTTATGTTTGCCATAACCACCAGACCACCAAGCGCCTTGCAATTCATGATTTGATATTTTAAGGCTTGCTAGGTCTTGATAGTATTGCAATTTTAATAAGTAGTTGGCTGTTTCACTTACATATATCCAGCCGCTCATATGCATGATAAGGTCTGTTCCTACTGTCTCAGCTTCCAGTAATGTATAGTTTCCTTTAAAATTTTCTAAATAATCTTCTCTGTATTTTCCAGAGGCATCTTTTTTCGAATAATCTACTGGATAATTTTCTGTATCTACCGTATAGGGATCTAATCCATATGTATCTGTTTTGCTTGCATCTGGAGAATGCCCAACCCTTGCCATATCATTTGTATTTAGCTCACCTGAGTGTGGTCTAGTCCAAGATCTATTATAATCTTGACCTGATCTAAAAGTAACTTGACTAAATGTAGTAGTTGCACTAACACCAGCCCACTCCATCCATTCTTTATAGTGATGCTTTACATAAAATAAATTTGCACTATCTGTTTGTAAAAATGGTCCAGGATACATAAATTTATTTATAAATTCTTTATTCGTACAATCATAAAACCACATATCAACATCAAGGCCTTTGTTTGCCACCATAGTTACGGTTTGAACGGCTAAATTTCCCGCATCATCTAGTCTTTCTACGATGTAGTTTTTGCTGCCTGTGTTTTGCGCTACGTTAAAGCTTCCAGAGTAGCTTAAATTTCTATCAAGTGTCAGTGTCGTCTTCTCAGATGTCTCAGCGTCTATGACCTCTACATCTTTTGATTTTTCATCGTGTGGATTATTTGCAGCTTCGCCCTTGCCGCTAAAATTTATAGCGTAGCTACCAGAGCCGTTTTTTATATTATCAAAGTCAGATTCTATTAGCTTGTCAGGCTTTGAGTCAAGATCGACTGTGATAGTTAGGTTATCATCTCTTTGAGGCACGCCGTCAGTCCCCACGTAGGTAGCGTCTATGATGTGGTGAGTTCTATCTAGCTTTTTGCCAGCTTTTTCAAAGTCTGCTATGACGGTGTTGTTTTCGATCTTGGCTATAAAGCTATCGCTTATATTCCCGTTTTCGTCTTTTATCTCGATTAGCACGTAGCCTTTGCCGTCACTTGTGGTATCAGGCTTATTTATACCAAATTTAATGTATGGCTGTTCGTCATTTGTAAGAGCGATGTTGTAGTTTATCTTTTGGGTTGAATTTGACTCATACTGGCTTGTCGAGATGATGTGCTCGTAGTCCTCTTCGTTTAGGTATTTTGCAGAGTGGATATCAGCATTATCTATCTTTGTAACAAGCTTTACATCGTCTATATAGTCAAGCACTCCAAAGGCAAATAGCCTACCACTTGAAGTGCCAGAGATTGCACTCCCGTCATCTTTTATAAGGGTCGCATCGACTAAGGTCGGGCGCTTGCTACTTACCGTCACGTCTGGTATGGTGATAGCACCGTCACTTATCACTTTTATATCGCTTGGATCTTTTTTGTTTATCATATGCACGCCATCATCGTCTAGGATGTAGCTCACGGTTGATTGTTTGTTTGTAAGTGGGTTTAGGATGCTTATCTTTAGCTCATCTTTTGGCACTGCGCTACTTGGGAGATAGACCTTTACATCAGAGGTCGTTATAGCTCCAGTGGTGTCATCTATGAGCCCATCTCCGTCAGCGTCTTTGACAAATTTAGCCACTGGGCTGTCGCTAAATTTTATCTCATTTGTATCGCTCTCGCCTTTGTTGCCAGCCTTGTCCATCATGGTCGTCGTTATGCTTGTGGTTTTGCCATGCTCTATTGGCACTGTGATCTTAAATTTGCCGTCATTTAGTGGCACTTCATTGTGATCAGGGGCGATTATCTTGCCATTAGTGTATGTATAGACCTTGTGCATTTTACTGCCGTCTGGGTTGGTGACATCGATGGCTATCTTATCGCCTTCTTTTATCACGCTTGGGATTTTTATAGAGGCCTCAGTTTTTGTTGGATCGCCGTCATTGTATCTGTTTTCTGAAGTGTCTATCTTGCCATCTGGTGTTCTATTACTAGAGCCCAAGTCACTATCAAAGCTTATCTTGGCTGATTTTACAGGTGGAGCTACTACGACGCTTGGGGTGGTT
Organism: Campylobacter concisus; assembly: GCF_015230035.1. Lineage (GTDB taxonomy): Bacteria > Campylobacterota > Campylobacteria > Campylobacterales > Campylobacteraceae > Campylobacter_A > Campylobacter_A concisus_BK. Next base: position 62,087 of record NZ_JAAKZD010000005.1, on the reverse strand, counting down.
TGGCTGCTTGTGCCATTTGGTTTTGGCGTGCCATGCTCGTCATTAACCGTTGTGCTTATAGATACACTTGAGCCAGGTGTCACTGGCACGCTTACGCCTGGCACTTCAAATTTACCATTAACTATTGGCACAACTATGCTTGGGTTATTTTTATCATAGACGCTTGTGCCATTGTCGCTTACGACAAATTCTTTTGGTGAGCCACCTATGTTTATAGTGACGCTCTCCTTTGGCTTTATGGTGCGAGGTAAATTTATCTCAACCTTTGAAGTGCCGTCTCCTATCTCGTCGCTACTTATCAGCCCATCGCCGTTTTTATCGGCTGTTAGCGTCACTTTGACGGTGTCACTTACGCTGCTGCTTGGCGTAGTGCTTGTGGCTGAGACGTTGCCAAATTTATCAACTACGCCAGTTTCTATGCTGCTTCCTGCTGTGATGTTTGCGATATTTGGCACGCTAAAGCTAACCGCGCCATTTTCATCGGTTGTAAATGTATAGGTGTTGCCGTCTTCGTCGGTTGCCGTGCCATTTTCTTTATCTAGCGTAAATTTCTTCTCGACTGGCGGTTTGCCCGGTTCATTTAGCTTAAACGTGATCTTATCTCCAGTGCTAAGCTCATCAGGCACTATAAATTTCATACCGCTAGTTTGCGTGCCGCTACCATACCCTAGCTCGGTCGCATCTATCACGCCGTCGCCATTTTTATCAAGATCAAGCGTGGCTGTCACTTTTGAGATGGCTGGCGTGTCGTTTAGCTCATAAGTAGTTGGCGGCGCGGTAAATGTCCTGCCTCCAGTGGTGTATGAGCTTGTCACGGTCGTTTTGCCATGGTTTAAAATTTCAACCCCAGTGATCTCTGCTTTACCATTTACGATAGGTATAGGAGGTGCTCCAGTAGGCGTGCCGGTACTATCAACTGGGATTAGCTCGTTTGTTATCGTATTTACTTTGTAGTTGCTAGTTTTGCCACCACCTTTCATATTTGTCTTTATCGTGATGATGTCGCCATTTTTAGCAACGTCTGGGATATCAACCCCTATGCTTGTGATGATTTTCTTGCCATCAGGAGTTTTTGGTAGTGAGTTTAGCTGCGCTCCTCCTAAAAAGCCTTTTTTCTCGCCAGTGTCGCTTGTAAGGTTGAAATTTAGCACGATGTTTGGCTCTGGCGGTGTAAAATTTAGGTTTTGACCGCCAAATCCAGCGTAAGAGACCCCGCCGATCTTAGCCTCGCCAACTGGCCATTTGACCTCGTCATGCCTAGCTTCAAGAGCGCGCAAACCAGTGTAGAAGTCGTAGATATTTGAGTAGTGGCCACCTAGTTCAAATTTGATGCCACCACTACCCACTGAGGCGAAATTGTGCGATGATGAGCCGTGAGAAGATAGCTCTTGATGGGAGATTTGATCATCGTCATTTGCGTGTTCTTTGTGATTTTCAAGGATGTTTGCGTTTTTTGGGATGACTAGCTCGCCCTTATGCTCAGCAAAGACATTTATAGTGTGAAATACCGAGCTAAAGCCGACATAAGCCTTTTCGCCGTCATCAAAAACAATGGTAAGGTTCGAGTTTTCGCTCGTTTTTATATCATCACCAAGGTAAATTTCATCGTCTTTGTGTAGCACCCTCATAGTGCCGTCCCTGCTTATGGCGATGGCTTCACCCTTGATCTTTTTGATAACGCCGATCCTTATGGCGTCAAAATTTGGCATTTTTTCATCCCTGTAAAATGTGTGTATTGTAATATCGGAAAAATTTACTAAATTTTTATATAAGAAAAAATAAATTTTTATCTAAACTAAAAAAATAACAAGAGTGATTTTTGTAAAAGCTGTTAAAGAGCCCTTATAAACTCTTTAAATTTATCTCCTCGCTCGGCGTAGCTCTTAAACTGATCAAGGCTCGCAGCTGCTGGGCTTAGAAGCGCTATCTCGCCACTTTTAAGCTCTTTGCTTATCTCATTTACAGCGTTTTGTAAAAAGTCGCATTTTATGGCAGGCACGTTAAATTTAGCAGCTAAATTCATAAGCTTGTCGCTATTTGAGCCGATGGCGTAAATTTTGACTTTAAGATCCTTTAAAATCTCAAATAGCTCATCCATGCTAACGCCCTTGTCGTCGCCGCCTAAGATTAGGTGCATGAAGTGATCCTTGTAGCGTTTTACAGCTTGAATGCTCGCATCTATGTTGGTCGCTTTTGTGTCATTTACCCAGGTTCTGCCCTTGTTATCAGTAAATTCTTCGAGCTTGTTTGCTTCAATAACAAATGTGTTTAAAAGCCCCACATCGCAGCGGTCAAATAAAATTTTCTCCACCGCAAGTGCCAGTAGTGCGTCAAGCAAAAACGGCGTTTTAAAGGCTATATCGCCTAAATTTACACCACAAAATTTAGCCAAGTCGCTCTCATCCTTATAGGCGATCACTTTGGCCTTTGTAGGCGTTTTAGCATAAATTTCAGGCACGATAGCTACGCTTGTTTCGCTCATGCTAGCAAGCGGCTTAAGTTTTGCCTTTTCATACTCGCTCATGTTGCCATGCCAGCTTAGATGGTCTGGAGTGATCGGCAAAAGCACGTAGATGCCAGGTGTTGCGCGGTTTGTGTAGTGCAGGGTAAATGAGCTAGTCTCAAGTATCCAAATTTTAGCGTGCGGGTTTAAATTTGCTAGCGCGATGCCGACATTTCCGCCCATGACTGAGCCTTTGCTCTCTAGCAGGTGCTGCATCATCTTTGTGGTCGTCGTCTTGCCGTTTGTGCCGCTGATCCAGACGTTAAATGGCAGATGCGCCTTGTAAATTTCATAAAAATAGTCATATTCGCTGATCAAATTTTTAGCTTTTTTGATAAGCTCGTGGTGAGGCGGTATGCCAGGGCTTGGTATCTCTAGGCCGCTTTTTGCTGGGTCAAATTCGCTAACTGGCAAAAGAGCGTTGCCAAACTCGTCCTTAGAAATTTCGCTAAATTTATCATCATATATATCCCAAAAGCCGTCATTTACGAAGTTTTTAGCGATCGCCTTTGTCGTGCCACCATAGCCAAATAGTGATTTTCTCATACTTTTATCCTCTTTTGCCCCATAAAATTTCTACTATCTCGTTAGCACTTAGCTCACGCATCACGCCATCTATCTCGCGGCGATCAAAGAGCTCAAAGCTAAATGTTTTGGCAAAATTTAGCTTTAAAAACTCTGCAAAATAAGCACCCTTGCAAGCAAATGTCACTCTTACATAAAATGCCTCTAAAAAATCATCATCAAATTCAGGCACAGGCGCCAACATGCGCTCCACGATCTGCCTAAGCTCGTCTTTTGTTATATCAGGCACCACTTTTGGCTCTGGCAAAGCGATATCAAAGGCGAGATTTTCAGCGCCTTCAGCCTCCCACCACTCGTGCAGGCTAAATTTACTCATATCTTTGCCGCTTATCTTGGCTAAACGCTGCTCTACCTTGCGGTACTCTTCGCCGTCCTCATCGCCAAATTCGTCGCAATAGTCGGTGTAGGCTAAAATTTGCTCCAAAATTTCATCATATTTTTTTCTAGCAGCTTCAAAGTCAGGTTCTATCTGCGCTCGCATGATCTACCTGATCTTTAGCGCCGTTAGTGCGATCAAATTTGCTAAAAGCGCGATGATCCAAAAGCGCACGATGATCTTATTTTCCGCCCAGCCTTTGATCTCAAAATGGTGATGTATAGGCGCCATTAAGAAAATTCTGCGTTTAAAAATTTTAAAGCTACCCACCTGCAAGATGACGCTAAGCGTCTCAACGACAAAGATGAGGCCGATGATGATGAGCAAAATTTCGTTTTTGGTCGCAACGCCCATAAAGCCGATATATGCGCCAACGCTTAGGCTGCCGCTATCGCCCATAAAGACCTCGGCCGGATGGCAGTTAAACCACAAAAAGCCCATGAGTGAGCCAATTAGCGCAGAAGCCACGACGACGCTCTCGCCAACGCCTGCGATCTTTGGTAAAAGTAGGTACGAGCTAAAGACAGCGTGGCCGCAGATGTAGGCAAAAACGCCAAGTGTTAAAAGTGAAAATATCGATGGCACGGCGGCAAGTCCGTCAAGTCCGTCTGTTAAATTTACCGCATTTGAGGCTGCGACGATGACTAGCGTCCAAAAGAAAATGGCAAAAATTTTCATGTCAAAGATTGGCTGCTTGTAAAACGGCAGGTAAAACTCGGTGTTTAGCTCCTTGCTAAAGTAGAGAAATGCTGCGAGTAAAAAGGCGATTAGAAACTGAAAAAAGAGCTTTGCCTTTGGACTTAGGCCAGCGTGGTTTTTCGCACCTAAAATTTTGCTGTAGTCATCCTTATAGCCAAGCAGAGTAAAGCAAACTAGGCAAAAGAGCGATGCTAGAACAAAGGCGTTATCAAGCCTAGCGCAGATGATCGTGGCGATCACGGCTGTAAAGACAAAGACAAGTCCGCCCATGGTTGGCGTTTTGGCCTTTTTTTGGTGAGTTTGCGGGGCAAGCTCGTAGATAGGCTGGGCGGCGTTTTTTGCCTTTGCCCAAGCGATAAATTTAGGCATCAGATAAGCTGTCAAGATAAATGCTATGAAAAACGCGATGCCAGCGCGAACGGTGATATACTGAAAGATATTAAAATTTAAAATTTCATAGATATAGTAAAACATAGGGGCCTTTATTTTAAAAAAAAGCAATTTTAGTATAATGGCCTTAAAAATTATCTAAATTTAAGGATAAAATTTAAAAATGGCTCAAAAAACTATACTTATAATAACTGATGGCATTGGTTCAAACAAAAATGGCAAATTTAACGCATTTGAGGCGGCCAAAAAGCCAAACTACGATAAATTTTTTAAAGAAATTCCAAACTCACTCATAAAAACTTCTGGAAACGCTGTGGGACTACCTGAGGGGCAGATGGGAAATAGCGAAGTAGGGCACATGTGCATAGGAAGCGGACGAGTTTTGTATCAAAATTTAGTCAAAATTTCACGAGGCTTTAATGACGGCTCGATATCAGAAAATGAAGCGTTAAAAGCTCTTTTTAAAAAGTGCAAAAAGATCCACGTCATAGGGCTTTATAGCGACGGCGGCGTGCACTCTCACATGGAGCATTTTGATGGCATGTGCGAGCTTGCTAGCAAAAGTGGCTGCGAAGTTTTTGCCCACGCTATAACTGACGGACGCGACGTTAGCCCAAACAGCGGTCTAAATTTCATAAAAAGCTTAGAGGCTAAATTTAAGGTGGCGACCGTTTGTGGGAGATTTTACGCTATGGATAGAGATAAACGCTGGGAGCGCGTAAAAGAGGCCTATGATAGCTTGGTAGAGGGGGCAAATTTAAGCGATCTAGCACCAAGCGAGTATCTACAAAAAAGCTACGATGAGGGCGTGACTGACGAGTTTGTAAAGCCAGCAAGCTTTAATGGCTTTAAGGGCATAGGCAAAGATGACGGCGTGATCGTAATAAATTTTAGAAATGATAGAGCAAGAGAGATTTGCGAGGCTTTGGGCGAAGAGAAATTTAGCGAGTTTGAGCGACCTTTTGCTATCAAAAATTTAATCACCATGACCGAATACGACGCAAATTTTAAATTTGAAGTGCTCTTTAAAAATGAAAAGATAAAAAACACTCTAAGCGAGGTCATAGCAGCCGCTGGTCTAAGGCAGCTTCACACGGCTGAGACTGAAAAATACGCCCACGTAACATTTTTCTTTAATGGTGGCGTCGAGGAGCTAGCCAGCAACGAAACAAGGGTGCTAATCCCTAGTCCAAAGGTCAAAACATACGACGAAAAGCCAGAGATGAGCGCTGCTGAGGTTTGCAAAGCCGTGCTAAAGGGCATGGATGATGAGCAAGACTTTATCGTAGTAAATTTTGCAAATGGCGATATGGTGGGACACACTGGCAACTACGAGGCCGCTATAAAGGCGGTTGAGGCGGTGGATGCGGCTCTTGGAGAAATTTACGCCAAGGCAAAAGAGAAAAACTACGCGATGATCATCACGAGCGATCACGGAAACTGCGAAGAGATGCGTGATAGCAGCGGCGAGCTACTGACAAACCACACAACTTATGACGTCTTTTGCTTTGTGATGGCTGATGGGATTAAAGAGCTAAAAAAAGGCGGCCTAAACAACATCGCGCCTAGCGTTTTAAAGCTCATGGGGCTTGAAATTCCAGCTGAAATGGACGAGGCGTTATTTTAAATTTGATAATATAAGCAAAATTTATAAGGAGAATTTATGAAATTTAGTGGAAAAAACGTGCTAATAACAGGTGCAAGCAGAGGTATCGGCGCACAAATCGCAAAGACGCTTGCAAATATGGGTTTAAAAGTGTGGATAAACTACCGCTCAAAGCCTGAAATAGCAGACGCTTTGCAAGCTGAAATCGAGCAAAATGGCGGCAAGGCAGCAGTGATAAAATTTGACGCAACAGACGAAGATGAGTTTATAAAAGGTATAAATTTGATAGTTGATAGCGACGGCGAGCTAAGCTACCTCGTAAATAACGCTGGCATCACAAATGACAAGCTAGCGCTTCGCATGAAAACTAGCGAATTTACAGATGTGATAAATGCAAATTTAACTTCAGCTTTTATAGGATGCAGAGAGGCTTTAAAAGTGATGAGTAAAAAGCGCTTTGGAGCGGTCGTAAATGTCGCATCTATCGTTGGTGAGATGGGAAATGCTGGACAGGTGAATTATTCAGCCAGCAAAGGCGGACTAATCGCCATGAGTAAGAGCTTTGCAAAAGAGGGCGCAAGTAGAAATATCCGCTTTAACAGCGTAACTCCGGGCTTTATCGAGACTGATATGACGCATGGGCTAAGCGATGAGGTGAAAAAAACTTATAACGATAATATCCCCCTTAAACGCTTTGGCAGCGCTAGTGAGGTGGCCGATGCTGTGGCATTTTTACTAAGTGATCACGCGAGCTACGTGACTGGCGAGACGCTAAAAATAAACGGCGGACTTTATATGTAATGAAATTTCAACAAGTTTTGAAATTTAAAATAAATAAAAGCGTAAATATTATAAGATAACAGACATTTTTTATAAGGAGACCTTAAATGGCAGTATTTGAAGACGTAAGAGACGTAGTTGTAGAGCAACTAAGCGTAGATCCACAAGCGGTAAAACTAGAGTCTAAAATCATCGAAGATTTAGGCGCTGATTCACTTGACGTTGTAGAGCTAGTTATGGCTTTAGAAGAGAAATTTGAAGTAGAAATTCCTGATAGCGAAGCAGAGAAATTAGTAAGCATTCAAGACGTTGTAAATTATATAGAAAAACTAGGCAAATAATTTAAATTTGCATAGTTTGATTTAAGGAGATGTATTGAAACGAGTCGTTGTAACTGGTATTGGCATGATAAACGCACTTGGTCTTGATAAAGAGAGCTCTTTTAAGGCTATTTGCGAGGGTAAAACAGGTGTGAAAGAGATCACGAGCTTTGATGTAAGCGAATTCCCTGTTAAAATTGCTGCCGAGATAACTGATTTTGATCCAAATAGCATTTTAGACGGCAAAGAGGTGAAAAAAGTAGATCGTTTCATACAGCTTGGCATAAAAGCATCTAACGAAGCTATGGCTGATGCAAATTTTAAGGAGTTTGACGCTCATAAATTTGGCGTTAGTTCAGCAGCTGGTATAGGCGGTTTGCCAAATATTGAGAAAAACTCAATCACATATTTTGAAAAAGGCGTAAAGAGAATTTCGCCATTTTTCATCCCATCTGCACTTGTAAATATGCTAGGTGGCATAGTTTCAATAAACCACGGACTAAAAGGTCCAAATTTATCAAGCGTAACAGCTTGTGCAGCAAGCACTCATGCTATATCACAAGCTGCAAAATGCATAATGATCGGTCAAGCAACAAATATGCTAGTTATCGGTGCCGAATCAACTATCTGTGGCGTTGGCATAGGTGGCTTTGCAGCGATGAAAGCGCTATCAACAAGAAATGATGAACCAAGTAAGGCATCAAGACCATTTGATGCAAACCGCGATGGCTTTGTAATGGGCGAAGGCGCTGGCGCACTTGTGCTTGAAGAGTATGAGTCGGCTGTTGCAAGAGGTGCTAAAATTTACGCTGAAGTAGTTGGCTTTGGTGAGAGCGGAGATGCACACCACATCACATCACCAACACTTGAAGGTCCATTAAGCGCGATGAAGCAAGCGCTTGATATGGCAAAAGGCGTAAAGATAGACTATGTCAATGCACATGGTACTTCAACACCAGTAAATGATAAAAATGAGACAGCTGCGTTAAAGGCTGTTTTTGGTGGTAAGTGCCCACCAGTTAGTTCAACTAAAGGTCAGACTGGACACTGCTTGGGCGGTGCTGGTGCGATCGAAGCTGTCATATCTATAATGGCAATGAGAGATGGCATCATTCCTCCAACGATAAACTACGAAACGCCAGATCCAGAGTGCGATCTAGACTACGTTCCAAATAAAGCTAGAAAAGCTGATATAAAAGCTGTTATGAGCAACTCATTTGGCTTTGGCGGAACAAACGGCGTCGTGATATTTAAAAAGTTGGATTAAGATGTCAAATTATTTAGATTTTGAAAAGAGCATAAAGCAAATTGATGAAGATATAGCAAATGCTAAGATCAGAGGCGATGAACATGCTGTTGAAATTTTAAATAAGAACCTATCTAAAGAGATATCAAAAGTATATAAAAATTTAAACGAATATCAACGTTTGCAACTTGCTCGTCACCCAGATAGACCATACGCTATTGATTATATAAATTCATTTTTAGTTGATGGCTATGAGATTCATGGCGACAGGGCATTTCGCGACGACCCAGCAATAGTTTGCTACATCGGTTATATCGGAGGCAAAAAGGCTGTCGTTATAGGTGAGCAAAAAGGTCGTGGCACTAAAAATAAACTAAAAAGAAATTTTGGTATGCCTCATCCGGAGGGTTACCGAAAGGCTTTACGCGTAGCAAAATTGGCTGAAAAATTTAACCTACCTATCTTATTTTTGATAGACACTCCAGGTGCGTATCCTGGCGTTGGTGCTGAAGAGCGAGGTCAAAGTGAGGCCATAGCTAGAAATTTATTTGAATTTGCAAATTTAAAAACACCAATAATAGCTGTCGTTATCGGTGAAGGCGGAAGCGGTGGTGCTTTAGCTATAGGTGTGGCTGATAGACTTGCTATGATGAAAAACTCTGTCTTTTCAGTCATCTCGCCAGAGGGTTGTGCAGCGATACTTTGGAACGACCCAGCTAAACAAGAGCAAGCTACAAAATCTATGAAGATAACGGCTGATGACTTAAAAAATTTATCGCTTATAGATGATGTGATAAACGAGCCGATAAATGGAGCTCATAGAGATAAAGACGGTGCTGCAAAAGCACTTGCAAACTACTTCATCTCAGAGCTAGCCAAGCTTGAGAAGCTTGATATAAACGAGCTTGTCGCAAAAAGAATAGACAAAATCCTCTCTATCGGGGCTTACGAAGAGTAAAATTTATAGTCACAAGTGAGTTGAAATTTATGTAAATTCGCTTGTGATTCTCTCTTACATTAAATTTAATATACCTTTTTTTAAATTTTAAAAATTAAACAATTTTATATTTTTATCCCACTCTTTTAAATTTTAATAACTCATCTATGCGACTTTTAAGTCTTTAAAGCTAAAATTCTTAGCAAATTTCATAAAGGCTATTTGTGGATAAATTTCAAGGAAAATATATAAAGCTTTCAAAAGATTACTACAAAAATAACGGCAATGCGGCAAGCGTGGAGGCTTTGTATCAGTTCAAAGAAGAGCTTGAGGCAAGCGAGGATATGCAGGCAAAGAAAGTTTTAGTAGATATTTATCAAATTTTGTCTATGCAAAAGAGTGCTTACGAGCTACTTTTAAAGATACACGATAAAAATGACAAAAAGCAGCTAAAAACACTTGGTTATCTTGTGCAGTTTGTAGATGAGGGCGACAAATGGGCGGTGCCAAGGCCAAAGAGCAAAGAGCAAATTTTAGCTCAAAAGGCAAAGGCTGCCACCTTGCCAAAATTTCGCTATCACCCCGAGCCATTAAAAACTGGCGCATTTAAAGATGATATGTGTGTCATCTGCGAGTGTTGCGGTAAAAACACAGAAATTTATTACAACAATGGCGTCTATAGCGAGCAAGATGTCACTTATCTTTGCCCAGCCTGCATCGCAAATGGCGAAGCTGCTAACAAATTTGACGCTACCTTTGTGCAGGGCGCCGACAAGCTTGCCATGGATGACGCCAAAAAAGATGAGGAACTCTTTGAAAGAACACCAGGCTATGAGAGCTGGCAGGGTGAGCACTGGGTGGCGTGCTGTGATGATTATTGCGCATTTTTGGGCGATGTGGGCACGAAGGAGCTTGAGGAGTTTGGCATCGCAGACGAGGTCTTTGCGGACTACGCAAAAAGGGACGATTACGACGCGAAAATGGCTCGCGAGCTGCTTGTAGCTGGCGGCGATTTTGCTGGATATTTGTTTCGCTGCTTGCACTGCAAAAAGTATCACATCTACATTGATGCTTGCTAGAAAGGAAAAATATGGATCTAAATGAAATTTCTAAAGGCTGCAAAGAGCGCGGTTTGGATGGGCTTTTTGAGTTTTTAAAGCCAATGGCCAAAAATGCTATAAAAATAGATACGCAGGCTAAAGATGACGGCGATATCGTTGTTGGAGCATCTAAATTTGGCGGGCAGCCAGATCTACCAGCTAGTGTGCCTTGGCCCTCAAATGAAAACGGCGCGCTTAGCTTTGTGGCGCAGATAAATTTTGCTGAAGTCAGCAAATTTGACACCGACGGGTTACTACCAAAAAGTGGCATGCTCTATCTTTTTTATGATATAAATTTGCGTGTTTGGGGTTACGACCCTGCTGATAAAAAGGGCTTTGCTGTGATTTTTAGTGAGGCAGCTCAAGACCAGCTTGCTCGCCAAAACATGGAGGGCGGAAATTTCACATTTGGCGCACGCTCTCTTAGCTTTAAAAACGAGCTAAATTTGCCAAGTTTGCAAAGCTCGCTCGTGCCATTTGGTAAATTTAGCGAGGAGGAGTGGGAGGCCTATCACGAGATCATCGAGCCAAGCTGGCAGGCCAAAGAAAACAAGCTACTTGGTCACTCTGACAACATTCAAGATGGCATGGAGCTAGAGTGCGAGCTCGTTGCAAATGGCCTTGACTGCGGCGATGGCAGCGCTTATCACCACCCAAATATCGCGGAGTTTGAGAAAAATGCCGCCCAGTGGCAGCTGCTTTTGCAGATAGATAGCGACTGGGATAGCGACATGGACTGGGACGGAGAGGGCAGAGTTTATCTGTGGATAAAGAGGGATGACCTAGCGTCGCGCGACTTTAGCAAGACGTGGCTAGTTTTGCAGACAAGCTAGGGGCGAAATTTAGCCAAAAGCTTTTGACATGCGTCTGGTAGTAAAATTATTATTGCTGTTTTTTAGCACGCTATCTAAATTTTGCGACTAGAGCGTGTAAATTTAAAGGCAAATGGCAGTTTAAATTTATGCTAGCTAGATCAAATTTAAATTTTTTGCAATTTGCCGCCAGCCAAATTTACCTTGCAAGTGACTTTTGCTACCAAGCTAGTGGCTCATCACTAAAATTTCCAGCGCCCTTATGTTCTTTAAATTTTTGCTTGCTAATCATCTCGCTCTTTAAGTGAATTTTTGCAATCTTTTATTAGTTATACTCGCAATTTTTTGGTGCAACCACTAAAAAGCTAGTCCTGTTGCACAAAGTGCTTAATTTTACTGCAAAAGTTCTTTCTATCGTCATTGGCAAATAAAATATATCAAAATCAAAGGCAAATTTTTGATCAAATTTTGTATTTTTTTTTTTTCATTTAAATGCTTTATCCACGTTATTTTTTGCTGTCAGTTGCGCCAGTGTAAAATTTTGCGTGATGTGTGTGTCGCGCCAAAAAGTAGCGTGATCTTAGGCAGACGTCTGCAAAAATTTATCACCCACCTTGTCGAGGGTGGCAGTTGTCTTTTAACTAAAATTTAAGCGTTTTAATTTTATTGATCAAGATTTTCAAGCATCCTAAAATTTATATTATTTTACTAGCTCGATCTTGATCTGCCCGTCTTTTGCGACCGAACTCACGTCGCCCTCGATCACCCCCAAGCGCACGATGCCTTCATAATAGGGCTGGTAGCCATAGTAGATGACAAAGTTGTTCCACGGAGCAAAGTACGAGATCTCGCCCTTTTTGCCGTCGCTGCCGCTCGGAGCGCCTCTTGTATCAAGCGGTTTTGGTAGCTTAGCGACCTTTTCGTGTCCGCCGTAGTCCTCTAAATTTAGCGTTAGCGGCAGCTGTGTGGCAAAGCTTCTTGCTGCTGCCGTATCATCTAAGATAGCCGTCGCTTCGCCATTAGAGCTCTTTAGGACTATCTTTAAATTTTGCATTTTCTCTCCTGCTGCCAAATTTAACCCAGCAAAAAGCATAAAGACGGCTAAAATTTTTCTCATTTTTACTCACTTTAAATTTATTTTGCCAGTTCAAGGATTTGAGCGATATTTTTCTTTGGATAGAGCTCTTGCATCGCCCACGCCTTTGCGTTTTCAAAAGCAACACCCGCGACCTCGTCAATAAGCGCCTCGCTATCTATCTTTAGCTGCGATAGACTTGTTGGAGTGCCTATTTTGTCAAACCACACTTTTAGCGCCTCTATGCCCTCATCTGCGGTTTTAAGCCCAAACATTTCTCTCGCAAAACGCTCAAATACGCCTAAATTTCTATCCTTATACCACTTCATCCACGCAGGCATAACCACGCTTAGTCCAGCTCCGTGCGCACAGTCCGTTACCGCACTCATCGCATGCTCGATCATGTGGTTTGGATACTCGATGCCTGAAGTACCGACCATAGTTATGCCATTTAGCGCCATCGTCGCAGCCCAGGCAAACTCAGCTCTAGCGTCGTAGTCATCAGGGTTTGCAAGTAAAATTTCAGTCGTTCGGATGATAGTTTTGATGTTTGCTTCTACCTGCATTCTGGCGATTAGCGGATAGTTTGTAGCCGTGAAATAGCCCTCGATGCTGTGCGCGATAACGTCGCTTGCGCTATAAACTAGATAGTCGCGGCTGACGGTGGCTTGTAGCTGCGGGTTTACGACAGATACTTTTGGGAAAAGGCACGGCGCGCCCAGATGAAGCTTTAGTTTAGCCGCCTCGTTGGTCACGACGCCGTTTTGATTCATCTCAGAGCCAGTTGCTGCTAGCGTGATGATGTCAAATACCATAAGCGACTCGGCCGGATTTTTACCTACGAAAAAGTCCCACACGTCGCCATCGTATTTAGCTCCGGCAGCGACTGCCTTTGCAGAGTCTAGCACCGAGCCACCGCCAACAGCTAGCACGCTATCAGCGCCAAATTCACGGGCTATTTTGATCGCTTCATTTACTTTGCTTAGCACCGGGTTTGATTTCACGCCGCCAAGCTCAGTAAATTCGATGCCATTTGCCTTTAGACTATCGGTAGCTACGCCAAGCAGTCCGCTCTTTTTCACGCGCTCGCTGCCGTATAGCACAAGGGCTTTTTTAGCACCAAATTCTCTCATATACTCGCCGATATGAGCCTCTTTTCCTTTGCCAAATTCTATTCTTACTGGGTTATAAAATGTAAAATTTTCCATTGTTTTCCTTTTTAAATTTCCCCTGCAAGGTGCAGGGGCAGCGGTTTATTTCAAATTTGCTTTGAAAAATTCCTCAAATTTATCGTATGGTATCTTGTTATTTTTATTGTCATATAGGTCTGTGTGCACGGCGCCAGGGACGATAACTAGCTCTTTATTTTTGTTGCCAAGAGATTTAAAGGCATCCTCGCTAAAGTATCTTGAGTGCGCTTTCTCGCCAGCCACGATAAGAGTTGGAGTCCTCATCTCGCTTGCGTAGGCAAGGATTGGCATATTTATAAACGAGATAGGATTTGTAACTATCCAGCCGCTCTCACCGCTGTTTGAATTTACAGAGCGTTTGTGATAGCCGCGTGGCGTGCGGTAATAGTCCGCATACTGAGCGACAAACTGCGGCGTGCTCGCGTCTATCTTTTTTGGATCAACGTTTATCGCACCAGTATATGCTGGTTTGCCATCTTGGAGATCGAGCCAGCGTTGCTCGGCTAGCTTCTTTTTGGTTTCATATCTCTCATCGGTGCCCACGCTATCGTTGTAGCCTTTTGCCATCACTCGCGTCATATCATACATCGTGCTGGTTGCAACCGCCTTTATGCGAGGATCAGCAAGAGCTGCGTTTAAAGCAAAACCGCCAAAGCCGCAAATTCCTAAAATGCCGATTTTATCTCGGTCTATATTACTCTGGGTGCCTAGAAAATCCACCGCCGCGCTAAAATCATCAGTGTTTATCTCTGGGCTTGCTAAATTTCTTGGCTCGCCGCCGCTCTCTCCAGTGTAGCTTGGATCAAAGGCAAGCGTGATAAAGCCGCGCTCGGCTAAAGTTTGGGCGTAAAGGCCGCTTGATTGCTCTTTGACAGCGCCAAAAGGTCCGCTAACTGCGATCGCAGCTGCTTTGCCATGCAAATTTTTAGGCGTATAAAGATCGCCTACTATCTCAACACCGTAGCGATTTTTAAATTTAACTTTCTTGTGATCTACCTTATCGCTTTTAGCGGAAACTTTGTCTCACTCGCTTACCATAGATACCGCTTCTAGCGGTGATTTTGCTACGTTTGTGTTAGCCATTGCATTTCCTCCTAAAATAAAACTTGACGCTACAAGTGCCAACATATATTTTTGATATTTTGGCGAGCTTTGGTTTTTGCTTGTCTCAAATATAGTTTTGTTGTGATGCATTATATCTGTATCATAAATTTTACGTTAGAAAGATCCTCTAAATTCCATGCCTAATCCTGCAAAATTTCTAAAAAATTGTATAATCTTGCAAAATTTGACTTGGGGAGCGCGAAAATGGCTGATATAAATTTGCTAAAAGAGCAGACAAAAGAGTTTTTATTAGATAGATACGGCATAGTTGGATCTACGCAAAGCGACATTGGCTCGCTTGACTTTTATATCAGCGATAAAACGCATGATTTTATCAGCACGGTTTATGAGCCGTCTTTGTGCATAATACTGCAAGGAGCAAAGGCGATAGGCTTTGGTGATGAGATGTATGGATATGACGAGCGAACCTACGCGCTAGCTTCTACTCATGTGCCGTTAAATGTAAGCCTAACAGACGCTTCAAAAGAGAAGCCCTACATCTCGCTTTGCATTAAATTTAGCCTAGATGAGGTCTATGAAGTGCTAAAGGGCGTGGATGTAAAAGAGCAGAGCTTGCAAAAAAGCGAAAAAGGCATATTTTTTGGTGAGCTAACGGATGAGATATTAGAGCCTGTTTTGAGGTTTGTTTGGCTGCTAGAAAAGCCAAAAGATAAGATCAAATTTCTCTCAGACCTTGCTAAAAAAGAGATACTTTACATGCTCGCAACAAACGATAAAAGTGGCTATTTTTTAAGTAAATTTGCGATGCAAGACAGCGTTTCAAATAAAATTTCACGAGCCGTAGCAAAGATAAAAAACGAGTTTTCGCAAAAATTAAGCATGAAAGATGTCGCTAGAGAGTGCGATATGAGCGAGTCTTCGCTATATCATAACTTTAAAATCGTAACTTCGCTAAGCCCAGTAGCCTTTCAAAAAAAGATCCGCCTTGAAGAGGCTAAAAATCTGCTCGTAAATAAAAATATCGGCGTTGCGCAGGCGGCATTTGACGTGGGATACGAGAGCGCGTCGCAGTTTAGCCGCGAATACGCAAGGATGTTTGGCATGCCGCCTAAAATTCACAGCGAAATTTTACGCTCTGGCGTGGCGTCATAAATTTGTGTAGTGCGGCTTAAATTTCACAAAACTAGCAAATCTATCCATGCGCCAAATTTAGGCAAAATTTAGTAAAATCCTTAAAAAATTTAAAGGCAAAATATGTTTAATGGCTTAATCAGGGAGCTTGCCGAGGTCATTAGCTACTCGCAAAATGTTTTACGACTAAAGGCTAAATTTCGCCCAAATTTAGGCGATAGCATCGCAGTAAACGGCGCTTGCTTAAGTGTCATAAAACTATATGATGATGGCTTTAGCGTGGAGCTAAGCGCAGAGAGCAGGGCAAATGTCGCGGTTGAAAATTTAAGTGGCTTGGTGCATATCGAGCCAGCGATGAAGCTTGGAGAGCGCGTAGATGGGCATTTGATGCAAGGACACATCGACTTTATCGGCGTGATCTCGGCTATAAAAAAGCATGAAAATGGCGTTGATTTTTACATAGACCTGCCGCGAGAGGCGATGGCTCTTATGGCAAACAAGGGCTCGGTGGGCGTTGAGGGCGTGAGCCTTACGATAAATGAAATTTTGCCAAAGGGCATAAGGCTAACCATCATACCGATCACGTTTAGAGATAGTCTTTTTGGCACTTTCAAGGTCGGCAGACGCGTAAATATCGAGAGCGACCTGCTGGCTCGCTACGTGGCTAGGATGCTTGAAGCTAAGCAAAATGACGGCCTTAGCTGGGACGATGTCGAGAGAATTTCAAGCCTCTACTAAGCGAGCGAAGATGCGTGAAAATTTAGATATCGTTTTTGATAAAAATGGCATCATGGCTGGTTTTACAAACAGGCTTGGCGGCGTGAGTGAAGCTAAATTTAGCTCGCTAAATTTAGGCGATCACGTGGGCGATGAGCCAAGAGACGTCATAAAAAATAGAGAAATTTTGGCTAGAAATTTAGGCGTTAGGCAGCTTAAATTTATGAAGCAGATCCACTCGGACAAGGTTTTTGTCCTTGAAGATGAAAAAGACGAGCTGCCAGAGTGCGACGCTGTGATCACAAATTTAAGTGATGTAGGCATATGCGTCTTGGTGGCTGACTGCTCGCCAGTCGTGATGATAGATGAGAGGCAGGGCGCTATCTGCGTGGCTCATACAGGAAGAGCCGGCGTGATGCTAAAAATTTGTACAAAAGCAGTTAAGCTTATGGGCGAGAAATTTGGCTCAAGAGCGGGCGACATCAGCGTCTTTGTCGGAGCAAATATAAAAGGCGGCTGCTACGAGGTGGGCGAGCTTGACCTTGGAGAATTTAACGCATATAAGATAGGTAGAAATTTTGATATGAACGCAGCCTTGAGAGATGAATTTAGCGCACTTGGGGTTAAAAATTTAAACTTTAGCGAAGTCTGCACGCACTGCGACGATAGATATTTTTCATACCGAAGAGATGGCGTGTGCGGTAGATTTTGCGGATTTGCAGTGAAATTTAAGGATAAAAATGGGATATGAGAGCTTTAAAAATCCACTAGCGGCAAAAATAGCTCAAAACGCTAGAAATTTGGGCTTTGAGCAGCTTATGAATGAAGAGTTTGTACAGATACTACTTAGCTCAAAAAAGATGGAGCTAAGTGCCGCGGATAGGGAAAATATCGAGCAAATTTTTATAAAACTGATGGAGATAGAAGAGAAAGTTCAACTTAGCAAATAAAGGAGAAAATATGCTTTTGCTTAAAAATGCTAATCTATACACGCCAAAATTTCTTGGCAAGTGCGATGTTTTGGTAGGTGGCGGTAAAATTTTAGCCATCGGCGAGGGGATAAGCTTTAGCGTAGAAGGGCTAGAAATTTACGACCTAAAGGGCAAGGTTTTAGCTCCAGGTCTGATCGATCAGCACGTGCATATCACGGGTGGTGGCGGCGAGGCTGGATATCACTCAAGAACGCCTGAGATCACGCTTAGCCAGATCGTAAAATACGGCACAACGACGCTTGTTGGCGTTTTGGGGACAGATGGTGTGACTAGAAGCCTGGAAAATCTCTACTCCAAAGCAAAAGCGCTCGAGTTTGAGGGCATCTCGACCTTCATCCACACCGGCTCATACGCAAGCCCCTGTGTGACATTTACCGGTGACATCGCAAAAGACCTCATACTAATCGACAAAGTTATCGGCGTAAAGATCGCGCTGACCGATAACCGCGGCAGCTACGTCTCAAAAGAGGAGCTCATCAAAATTCTAAGCAAGATACGCATAGGTGGCATGGTCTCTAAAAAAGGCGGCGTGCTTCACATGCACATGGGAGGGCTGAGTGAGAAATTTGACAACGTCTTTAAGGTGATAAAAGACTACGAATTCCCAGTTCATTACTTCTCGCCGACGCACTGCGCTAGGACGAAAGACTTGTTTAACGAGGCTTTGAAATTTCAAAAAATGGGCGGAAACGTCGATATCACAAGCGGCGGAAGTAAATTTGCTCCGCTTCATGAGGTGGTGGCTTACGGCCTTGAAAATGGTCTAAATTTAGAGCGCCTAACGATGAGCTCAGACGGAAACGGCAGCGTGCCTAAATTTAACGAAAATGGCGAGCTTATCGGATATGGCTGCGCGTCATGTGCGTCAAATTTAGAGGTATTGCAAGCTTTGGTAAGAAATAAAATTTTAAAGATAGAAGACACTTTGGCTTTGATGAGCAAAAACGTGGCGAGATATCTAAATTTAAACCAAAAAGGCGAGATAAAAGTCGGCAACGACGCTGATCTTTGCGTCTTTGACGAGGAGCTAAATTTATATGACGTGATCGCAAAAGGCGAGTTTTGCGTTAAGGATGAAAAGGCCGTAAAAAAAGGCTTTTTCGAGTAAATTTATGGAAATTTGAGCTTTATTTGTAGCTAAAGAAATCTTTAAATTTAGCTTCAATAAAGCCAAGTTTCAATATAATCCAAGCTTTATTTCACACACGACAATCCTAAATTTGGTTGTGCGAAAGCATTAATGGTCGTGGAGGATAAAACTAAATTCAAGGCAAAATGCCTAAAACAAGGAGAAACTCATGGTAACTATGAGAGATTTATTAGAGTGTGGCGTACATTTTGGTCACCAAACACGCCGCTGGAACCCAAAGATGAAAAAATTTATCTTTGGTGAGAGAAAAGGTATCTATATTATAGATCTACAAAAGACTATCCGCTACTTCCGCTACACTTACAACATCGTTCGTGACGCAGCTGCTGAAGGTAAGTCAGTACTATTTGTCGGTACTAAAAAACAAGCTATCGACGCTATAAAAGAGTACGCTGAAAAATGTGGAATGCCTTATGTAAATCACCGCTGGTTAGGTGGTATGATGACAAACTTCGGTACTATCCGCCAGTCTATCCGCAAACTAGAAGTTATCGAGACTATGGAAGAAGATGGCTCGATAAATTTACTAACTAAAAAAGAGGCTTTGATGCTTCGCCGCAAAAAAGAGAAGCTTATCGCAACTCTTGGTGGTATCCGCAATATGAAAAGCCTACCTGATATGATATTTGTTGTTGATACAGTTAAAGAAAAGATCGCCGTTCAAGAGGCAAACCGCCTAAAAATCCCAGTTGTAGCACCGATCGATACAAACTGTGATCCTGACGTTGTTGATTATCCTATCCCAGGAAACGACGACGCGATCCGCTCTGTTCAGCTTTTCTGCCAAGAGATGGCTGAGGCGATCAATGAAGGTAAATCACTTCTTGAGCAAGATGGTGGCGAGCAAGCTGCTGGCGAAGAAGTAAGCCAAGATGAGAAAGACGCAGTTGTAGCTGAGGCTATGAGCGAAGAAGACTTTGGCGAGGACGAAGAGTAATGGAAATAACTGCACAAATGGTAAAAGAGCTCCGCGAATCAACCGGAGCTGGCATGATGGACTGTAAAAAGGCACTTGGCGAAGCAAATGGCGACATGGAAAAAGCTGTTGACATCCTTCGTGAAAAAGGCCTAGGCCAAGCTGCTAAAAAGGCTGACCGCCTTGCAAGCGAGGGCCTAGTAAGTGTTGAAGTTTGCTCAAAATGCAAAAAAGCAACTATCAGCGAGATCAACTCTGAGACCGACTTCGTTGCTAGAAACCCACAGTTTCAAGCGCTTGCAAAAGATACAACAGCTCACATCCAATCAAGTGGCATAAAAACAGTTGAAGAGCTAAATACAAGCACTTTAAATGGTGTTAAATTTGAAGAATACTTCAAAACTCAGATCGCAACTATCGGCGAAAACCTTGTAGTTCGCCGCTTTGAGACTATTAGCGCTGATGATAAGGGCGTGGTAAATGGCTACGTTCACTCAAATGGCCGCGTTGGCGTACTTATTGGTGCAGCTTGCGAAAGTGCTGAAGTCGCAAACAAGGCAGCTGAATTTATAAGAAATTTATGTATGCACGCAGCTGCTATGAAGCCAAGCGTTATAAGCTACAAAGACCTTGATAAAGATTTTGTTGAGAAAGAATTTATCGCACTTCGCGCTGAACTTGAAAAAGATAATGAAGAGCTAAAACGCCTAGGCAAACCACTTCACCACATCCCTGAGTATGCTAGCCGCTGCCAGATAGGTGAGGCTGAGCTTGCAAAAGCTACAAAAGCGATTGAAGAAGAGCTAAAAGCTGAGGGCAAACCTGAGAAAATTTGGGACAAGATTATCCCTGGTAAGATCGAGAGATTTTACGCTGATAACACAGTGCTTGACCAACGCCTCACACTTTTAGGTCAGTTTTATGTAATGGACGATAAAAAGACTATCGAACAAGTTATCGAAGAGAAGAGCAAAGAGCTTGGTGGCAAGATCGAGATCGTAAAATACGTTCGTTTCGAGCTTGGCGAAGGCTTAGAGAAAAAAGTAGATGACTTTGCTGCAGAAGTTGCTGCTCAAATAGGCTAATGGAAATTTTAAGAGCGTCTAATCTAGGCTTTGCGTATGATTATACGCTCTTTAATAATATAAATTTAACTCTCAATCAAAAACAAAGTATTGCGATAACCGGTGTTAGCGGTTGTGGCAAATCAACTCTTTTACACATACTTTCAACACTTTTAAAGCCAAATTTTGGCGAGGTCATCTACCAAGATAGATCGATCTATGAGCTTTCTCAAAACGAGCTTTTGGCCATTAGAAGGCTTCATTTTGGTATCATTTTTCAGTCGCACTATCTTTTTAAAGGTTTTAGTGCTTATGAAAATATCGAGCTTGCAAGCATCTTATCTGGCGAAAATATAGAAAAAAATGATCTTGAAGCGCTTAAAATTTCAAGTGTGATAAATCAAAAAGTTGGCGAGCTAAGTGGCGGTCAACAGCAGCGTGTGAGTATCGCTAGAGTGCTTACCAAAAAGCCAAAGATCATCTTTGCAGACGAGCCAACAGGCAACCTTGATAAGCAAACAGCAAATGAAGTGATGCAAGTTTTATTTGACTATATAAATGAAAATAACGCTGCACTTGTGCTAGTTACTCACGACAACGACCTAGCCGCAAAATGTGACAATTCATACAAGCTTGAGAACAAAGAGCTTGTGCAAATTTCTTAAAATTTAGCTTCAAATTTCTAAAAACTACCGCTTAAATTTAAAAAACAAAGTAAAATTTTGTAAAATTAGCAAAAAATTTAAAAGAGCAAAATGGAACTAGTAGAATTTTTTGGAGCTGATAAGACAATAGTTTTTATGCTTTTGTTTGCACGTCTAAGCGGTCTCATCGTTTTTTTTCCATTTTATTCGCACAATCAAATTCCTCTTAGCGTAAAAACGCTTTTAGTTTTTGTCCTTTGCGTCGTGCTATTTCCCATCTCAAAAGCTCATGCAAACTCTATAAATTTCTTAATCGGCGAGATCTTAGGCGAGGTCATGCTGGGACTAAGTGCCGGACTTATGCTAACCATCATCTTTGCCACGCTTCAAATGGCAGGCGAGCAAATCTCGATGGTCATGGGCTTTTCGATGGCGTCGGTGCTTGATCCGCAAACTGGCACAAACTCTCCAGTCATCGCAAACCTTATAAATTTCATCGCGCTACTTACATTTTTGGCATTTGATGGTCACCATTTGCTCCTTCAGTTTTACGCTAGCTCGCTTGCTGTTGTGCCGCTTGGCGATTTTTATCCACGCCCTGGCATCATGAGCTATGCGATAAATTTATTTACAAATTTGTTTATGTTTGGCTTTATCATGTCATTTCCCATCATCGCCCTCTCTTTGCTTTCAGACTCTATCTTTGGCATGCTCATGAAGACGATGCCGCAGTTTAACCTACTAGTCATCGGCTACCCTATCAAGGTGACGATCGGATTTTCTGTTTTGATAGCCATTTTAGCAGGCATTATGAAGATCATGAGCGACCTACTTTTAAAAGTGATAAATGATCTGCCGGCTCTGTTTTTTTAAGAAAATAGCAATGAAATTTATCATAGAATAGGCTTTTACTATTACAAGGAGGGATGATGAAAGTTGCTCTAATAAATAAAAATCCAGCAGTTTCACGTCTGATAACTTTAAGTCTGAATAAAATCGGCACCGAATATAGCGAATTTGAGGATCTAAATGGATTTGACGATGCTCAGTTTGACTTTATCATAATCGACAGTGACGTGGATGGTAGCGAGCTAGCTACAGATAAAAAGGTGATGTATCTAGCAAGTCGTGGCGAGAGCAAACCAGAATTTGCTACTTTGATGCTTGAAAAACCATTTTTACCAACTGAATTTATAAGTGTTTTTGAGCAAAATATCCCAAAAGATGAGCCAGCTACCGAGCAAAATGCTAGTGAGCAGGGCGAAAGCGACTTTGGTGATTTTAGTGACGAGGCTATAAATTTTGACGAGATGTCAGGGTTTAAGCTGCCTGATATAGATACAAATTTAGAAAATTTTGCAGATCTTGATAAAGAGCTTTTAGAAAGTGGCATAGATAGCCCAAGTGAGGAGATTAACGAGAGTGACTTGCAAGAGGAAAATGAAGCTAGCGATGTGGAGTCTTTAGAAGAGCTTGAGGACCTGCAAGAGCTTGCTAGCGAAGACCTTGCTGATGAGAGCGTGGATGAAGAGACTAGCGAAGCGATAAGTGATGCAAATGAGAGCGAAGAGAGCAAAGATGGCGATCTAGCAGAGCTTAGCGCACTTGTCGATGAGATAGAAAATATGCCAGAAGAGTCTGAAGCAGATGAAGAGCTAAATAAAAATTTAGATGATATTATTAGCCAAAATGACGTTGCAGGCTTGGTTGATGAAGAGAACGCGGGTAGCGAGCTTGATGAGATAGATCAGAGTAAATTTGAGCTTAGTGAGATCGATTCGCTTGATGAAGAGCTAAATAGTGAAGAGGCTGACGAAGAAAATAAAAATTTAGACGATACTGAGCTAGATGTTCAAAATTTAGAGCAAGAAGAGCTAAATATAGACGAGCTAGCTAAATTTGATGATGAGGATAGCCTTGAAAATGAGATAAATTTAGAAGATGAGCATAAAAATGATGAGAATTTAGATGAGATCTCTGAGGCTGATGAAGAGCAAATTCAAGTAGATGATGAAAAAGCAGAAGAGGATATAGAAGAAGAGGCTCTGGATGAAATTTCAAGTGAAGAGCTAGAAAATTTAGAGTCTAGTGATAGCAAAAACGCTTCTAGTGAGATGCCAGTAGAAGAGCTAGAATATGTTAGCGAGCCAGAAGCTAAAGAAGATCTAGGCCTTGCGGATGAAACTTTCGAAGAAGAAAATGCTCAAGAAGAAAACGCGCAAGAAGAGAGCAAAGACGCGACATCAAGTGAGTTAAATTTTGACGCGGCATCGATAGATGATATAGATGAAAACACGATGTTAGCAGCATTTGGACTAAAAGATATGCCTCAAACAAGCTCAAAAAATGATGCAAAAGAAGACTACAAAGAAGAGCTAACTAAAAAGATCACAAAACACGTCCACGAGTCGCTAAATGAGAGCTCGCTAAGAGATGTGCTAAAAGATATGAATATTAAGATAAATATAAGTTTCGAGGAAAAGTAGTTGCAAGGACAAATTTTAGTAGTTTCGGGACCTAGTGGAAGCGGCAAAAGCACGCTTTTAGGCCGTCTTTTAAAGGAAGAGAAAGACCTATATTTTTCTATATCAAGCACAACAAGAGCCAAAAGAGAAGGCGAAGTTGATGGGGTGGATTATTATTTTATAAAAGAAGATGAATTTAAAAGCGGCATAGAAAAAGGCGAGTTTTTAGAGTGGGCGCAGGTGCATAAAAACTACTATGGTACGAGCTTAAAGCCAGTTTTAGCAGCACTTGAAGCTGGTAAGATAGTGATATTTGACATCGATGTGCAGGGCTTTCACATCGCACTTGAGAAATTTAAAAGCTACATCACTTCAGTTTTTATAACAACTGCGAATAAAAAAGAGCTAAAAAGGCGCTTGAAAAACCGCGGAACAGATAGCGACGAGACGATAGAAAATCGCCTAATGAACGCAGTTGGTGAGATGGAGCACATTTTAGAGTATGATTATTTTTTAGTAAATGATGATATAGAAAAGAGTTATAAAGGGCTAAAATCAATCCTTCGAGCGATGAGGTTAAAAAGTGCTAAGATTAACTTAAGAAATGTCATCGACGAGTGGATAGATTGTTAGAAATTCAGGAATTTATGATAATATTTTGAGAAAATTTGATAAGGAGAAAAGATGGGTTCTTTTAGTATTGGCCACTGGTTGATCGTTTTAGCGATCATTGTATTACTTTTTGGAGCAAAGAAGATCCCAGAGCTTGCGAAAGGACTAGGTAAGGGCATAAAGACTTTTAAGGCTGAGATGGAGGACACAACCCCTGAAAAGAGCGAGAAAGTCGAGCATAAAGAAGAGAGTGCTACTAGTCAAAAGATAGAAGAAACAACTAAAAACGCGTAGGTTTTAGAGTTGAAAGATAAAGTAAAAGCAGAAATTTCAAAGGTTTTAGAGCGAGAATTTGTGCTTGAAAAGCCAAAGGATAAAAATTTAGCCCACTATGCGACGCCACTTTTTAGCCTCGCAAAAGAGCTAAGAAAGTCGCCGGCTATAATAGCTAGCGAGTTTGCTGATAAATTTAGTGATAGCAAGATAGTGGAAGCTAGCGCGGTAAATGGCTACTTAAATTTCAAGCTTAAGAGCGAATTTTTAGATGAAATTTCAAAGCAAATTTTGCTAGATAGTGAAAATTTTGCAAAAGAAGATGTGAAAAAAGACAGCTATTTAATAGAATACATCAGCGCAAATCCGACTGGGCCGCTTCACATCGGACACGTTAGAGGCGCAGTTTATGGCGATACTTTAGCAAGACTTGGCAAAAGACTTGGCTACGCTATCTCAACAGAATACTACATAAACGATGCGGGCAATCAAATAGATCTGCTTGGCACTTCGATATCACTTGCAGCTAAAGAGCAGCTTTTTAACGAAAGCGTCGTTTATCCAGAGAAATACTACCGCGGGGATTATATTTTAGATATTGCTAAGCTTGCAAATGAGAAATTTGGCAAGGAAATTTTTTATGATGAGAGCAGAAATCTTGAGCTTGCCGAGTTTGGCAAGGATATCGTGCTTGAGATCATCAAAAAAGACTTGGCTGATGTTGGCATTTTTATAGAGAGCTGGGCCAGCGAAAAAGCACTTTACGACCGCCTGGAGCCAACTATAGAGAAGCTAAAACGCTCAAATCAAATGTATGAAAAAGAGGGCGCTACCTATATCGCTTCTACCACGCTTGGCGACGATAACGATAGGGTTGTGGTTAGAAATGACGGCAGACCGACATATTTAGCTGGCGATATCATCTACCATAACGCTAAATTTGAAAGAAATTTTGATCACTATATAAACATTTGGGGTGCAGATCACCACGGATATATCGCAAGGCTAAAGGCTGCGATAAATTTTCTTGGATACGACGAAAATAGGCTTGAAGTGATACTTATGCAGATGGTTAGCCTGCTAAAAGATGGTAAGCCATACAAGATGAGCAAGCGCGCTGGCAATGCTGTGCTGATGAGTGATATCGCGAGCGAGATCGGTGCTGAGGCGCTTAGATTTATCTTTATAAGCAAAGCAAACACGAGTAGTTTGGAATTTGACGTGGATGAGCTTAAAAAAGAGGATAGCTCAAACCCTATTTTTTATATAAACTACGCTCACGCTAGGATAAATCAAATTTTTGCAAAGGCTGGAAAAAGCGTTAGTGACGTGATAAATGCGGACTTTGAGTGCCTAGATGAAAATGCTAAAAATTTACTTTTTGAAGCGCTTATATTGCCTGAAATTTTAGAGGATGCTTTTGCTTCAAGGCAGCTTCAAAAAATACCAGACTATCTAAAGTCGCTGGCTGCTAGCTTTCACAAATTTTATAATGAAAACCGCGTGGTTGGAAACGAAAACGAAGATAGTTTGTTGAAAGTCTTTGCGGTCGTTGCTGTCTCGATAAAAACAGCGTTTAATATAATGGGAATCACAGCTAAAGATAGGATGTAACCAGCATGAATAATTCAAAAAATGTTTTAAGATATATATTTGGCAAAGGATCTATTTCTAATCTGAAGTCAATTTTGGACACTAGAACCGAAGGTGATAATTATGTTGTGTATTTTATTGATGAATATTTTAAAGGTAATCAAATTTTAGAAAATTTGCCTATAACAAATAAAGATGAAATTTTCTTTGTTCAGACAAAGGATGAGCCTAAAACTAAAGGTATTAATCTTTTAAGAGATAATTTGCTTGTAAAAAATAAAATAAATCCAAAAGCGATTGTATCATTGGGTGGTGGTTGCACTCTTGATACTGGAAAAGCAATAGCAAATTTATTAAAAAATCCAGGAAATGCCGAAGACTACCAGGGATGGGATTTAGTAAAAAATCAAGCTGTTTATAAGATAGGTATACCAACAATTTCTGGCACTGGGGCTGAAGCTAGTAGAACTTGTGTTATGACAAATCCTGAAAATGGTTTAAAGCTTGGAATGAATAGTGATTTTACCATATATGATCAACTTATTTTAGATCCTGATTTAACAAAAAGTGTACCAAGAGATCAGTATTTTTATACCGGAATGGATACTTATTTACACTGTATTGAATCACTAAATGGTAGTTATCGTAATGCAATAGGCGATGCCTTTTCTCATCAAGCCATAAATTTATGTAGAGAAATATTTTTAAGTAAAGATATGATGAGTGATGAAAATAGGGAAAAATTAATGGCTGCTTCATACCTTGGTGGATGTGCGATAGCAAACAGTTATGTCGGATTAGTTCATCCATTTTCTGCTGGTCTTAGCGTTGTTTTTGATACGCATCATTGTATTGGAAACTGTATCGCAATGACTGCAATGGATGAATTTTATCCAAATGAATTGGAAGAATTTTGGATGATGGCAAAAAAACAAAATGTTAGTATCCCTAGAGGAATTGCCAGTAGTGTTTCTGAAGATATATACAAAAAGCTTTATGCATCAACTATAATTCATGAAAAGCCATTAAATAATGCCTTAGGGGATCGATTTAAAAATATTTTGACTTTTGAAAAAGTAAAAGAAATATTTAGGAAAATGTAATGGCAAAGTATCATAAGTATGTTTTTGATGTAGAAAAGCGCACTTTTATAGGTGATTTTGAAAATATGTATGCACATGAGTCTATTGAGAAATTTGATTCATGGCATCAAGATGATAGTAGGCAATTACAGCGTAAGATATGTTTAGAAATTTTAAATCAGTATAATTTTAATACTATAGTAGATATTGGCTGTGGTAAAGGGGCTCTAACACATATTTTAAAGAAAAAAAACAATACTTGCTTGGGCATAGATATATCTCAAACTGCCATAGATGTTGCAAAAGAAAGGTTTAACGATATTGATTTTGTTGTGTGTGACATAAATAATATAGGAGCTTTTTCTGATTTGATATTAACAAGAGGCATTTGCAAGGGGGGGGGTAAATTAGACTTGGTGTTTTCAAGCGAGGCTTTTTCTTATTTTTCAAATTATAAAAAATTGCTAAAAGAGATATCTGAAGTCAGTGATTATTTTATGATAAGCCTATATTTGCCAAATGATCCAATAGGATTTGTCAAAAGTGAATCCGAATTGTTGGATAGTATAAGATATTATTTTGAAATTGTAGAACATGTTAGCCTTAGTGTGCAAAAGTCTGTAATTGTTTTTGCTAAATCAAAACAATATTTTTGATTTTGCTTTAATGATATTTACTTCTATAAATATTTTTATATAGAGTATGCGATATAGAAAGTTGAGACAATATTATGGAATTTAAAATAAATTTTAGTGGAACTGGTCACAAGTATACCAAAGAAGAGTTGAATGTTGTTTTGGAAACTATGCAAGATGCAGATCCACTAACTCAAGGAATATATAGGGATAAATTCGAGAAAGCATTTTGTGAGTATAATGGAAATGATTTTGCATTTAGTGTTTGTAATGCTACCGCTGCTCTTGAATTGGCTGCTCAGCTTTGTTTGTTTAAAGAAAATGATGAAATTATTGCTCCGTCTCATACCTTTACTTCCAGTGTTTATCCTTTTGTCAAAAAGGGAGCAAAAGTTGTTTGGTGTGATATAGACCTAGATACTAGAGTTGTAAATTTAAAAAATATAAAAAAATGTGTTACTAAAAATACTAAAGTAATCGTTGTCGTTCATCTCTATGGTTTTATGATCCCAGATATTGAAGAAATTGCCAAGTTTGCAAAAGAAAATAATATTTTATTAATTGAAGATGTTGCCCAAGCAATGGGGACCGAAACACATGGTAAAAAAGCCGGAACTTTTGGTGACTTTAGTATTTTTTCATTTCATTCACATAAAAATATTACAACACTTGGAGAAGGCGGGATTATAGCAGTTAAGGATAAAAAATATGCCGATATAATTCCAATGTTGAGGCATAACGGACATTGTGCTTTTGAAGGTGAAAGAAAAGAATACTGGAAACCAGCAATGGGTAATGTTGATATCCCAAATTTAAATGGTATAGATTTGATGCCAAATAACTATTGTTTAGGTGAAGTAGAATGTGCATTGGGAACAAAACTGCTTGATAGGCTTGATCAGATGAATGAGTTTAAGAGAAAAAGAGCTGTAGATTTTATAGATAGTTTAAAGGAATTTAGAAGTATTGTTTTTCATAGAGTAGACAATGAGAGCCATAATTATCATCTGCTGGTTGCATATATTAAAGACAATAAGAGAGATCAAATGATGGAGCGATTGGTATATGAAAAGGGCATAAAATGCGTTGTTCAATACTGTCCACTAAACCGTTATCCTTTATATAGAAAGCTAGGATTTGGCAATGCAAATTGTCCAAATTCTGATACTTTTTTTGATAACATGATCTCTTTTCCGTTTCATCATTGGATGAGTGATGATGATTTTTCTTATATGATAAAATCAACAAAAGAAGTAGCAGTAGAATTAGGACTTTAATGGATAATTTACTTTTAGTAATTCCTGCAATTAAAAAAAATGCTGTTATTCCAGATCAATTAGTTAGAAAGCTAAATGGAGTGACTCTTTTTCAAAGAGCTATAAATACAGCACTGGATATCACAAATAAGATTTTAGTAGTTACCGACTCTGAAGAAATTTCTTTAATATGTGATAGAAATGGTATTAATTTTTATAAAGACAAAGACCTGCGCTTAAATTCTGAGAATATTTTAGAAATAATATATTCCATTGTAAAGTCATATAAAGAAGATAATATTTTTCTTTATAGATCGAACACTCCACTTGTCGATAGTGAAATTTTAAAAGATGCTTATGCTACTTTTAAAAGAGACAGTTTAAAAATTTTAATGTCAGTTAAATCTAACAATAAAAATATCTTTTTTATGGAGAATGATACACTAAAACCTATCGAAAGAGATGTTTCTTATGGGGAGTTAAAGGCGTTTTATATATTTTCAAAAAAAAACCTCGCGCTAAAAGATTTTAAGCCGTATATTCTAGATAGTGAAAAATGTATAGAGATCGAAAGCTATCAAGATTGGTGGGTATGTGAGAAAATTTTAAGAAGAAAACGTATAGTGTTTAATGTTATAGGGGATTCTCGTATTGGAATGGGGCATATTTATAGGTCGTTAACTATAGCAAAAGAAATAAACGACCATGAGATAATTTTTGTTTGTGATGAAAAATATAACTTTGCTGTCAATAATATTGCTTCTAAATACCATAAAGTTTTTTCGTCAAGTAATGTGCTAAAAACAATTCTTGATTTAAAACCAGATCTTGTTATAAATGATTGCCTTAATAATGATGAAATGTATATTCATAGTCTTAAGAATGCCAATGTAAAAATTGTAAGTTTTGAAGATATAAGCGAAAGTTCACGATATGTTGATTTGGTGTTTAATGAATTATTTGAAATTCCACAAAAAGATGGAAAAAACTATTTTTGGGGGCATAAATATACACTATTAAGAGATGAATTTGATGATGCAAAGCGAAATGATAATTTTAAAAATGTAAATAGTATTTTATTGTCTTTTGGTGGTAGTGATCCAAATAATTTAACACTAAAGGCATTAAAGTCTATATTGAAAATATGTATGCAATATGAATTAAAAATAAATATAGTTTGTGGAAGTGCATATGCTTACGAAGAAGAGTTGAAAGATTTTATTGCAAATTGTAAATATAAAAATATTTTTTTATTTATTAATAGTGTTGCTATGTCAAAAATAATGGAAGAGTGTCAGATCGCTATTTCATCAAATGGTAGAACTGCGTATGAACTAGCAGATATGCATATTCCAACTATTGTTATATCTCATCATGAGAGAGAGGCTACTCATACATTTACATCCCTTCAAAACGGTTTTATCAATCTTGGTATTTTTGATAAAAAAACAGCCATAAAACTAGAAGAAAAATTTAAAAAATTGGTTGAAGATATAGATTATAGGGAGCTTTTGTTTAATAATATCAAAAAATATGATTTCAGATCCAACAAGAATAAAGTTATTTCTAAAATCTTGGAGCTGCTATGAAAACAACTGGTGTTATTCAAGCTAGAATAGGATCTAAAAGATTACCATGTAAAATGATGTTAAATTTAAATGGACACCCAGTAATAGAGTGGGTTGTAAAGAGAGTTCAAAGATCGTCTTTAGATGAGATTATCGTTGCTATACCTGATACTAAGGAAAATGATATTTTAGAAAAATATCTAAAAGGCTTAGATGTAAAAATTTTTAGGGGTGATGAAAGTAATGTTTTAAAAAGATTTTATGATGCTCTTAAAGGCACCCTATCTACACATTTTGTTAGAATCTGTGCAGATAATCCACTGATAGATCCAGCAGAGATAGATAATCTAATCAAATTTTATAAAAATAACGATTGCGACTACGCTTACAATCATATACCAAGAGGTAATTTATACCCAGATGGTCTTGGTGCAGAAATAATATCTTCGGAGCTTTTTTCTGATATTTTTCATAAAGTTACATTAGCTGAGCATAAAGAACATGCATTATCGTATATCTGGGACAATCAAGAAAAGTATATAATAAAAACATTTGATCCTAATGATGAAATTTTAAAAAGACCAGATCTAAAATTTGATATAGATACGCTTGACGACTATTATAAGTTAGCAATGAAAGATTTTGATATCAATGTTAATTCTTTAGACCTAGTTAAAATTTTTGGAGAATAAAATGAAACTTATAGATTTTATGAATAGCATAAATCCCTATGAACCAAAGCTATATAAGCCTTTTATAATAGCTGAAGCTGGTGTTAATCATGAAGGAAGTATGCAAATTGCAAAAAGGTTGATTGAGGAGGCGTGCGAAGGCGGTGCTGTTGCGATTAAATTTCAAACATATAAAGCAAATACGATAGCTTCCAAAAATTCTCCTGCTTATTGGGATACTAGAAAGGAGCCTATGACTAGCCAATATGAACTTTTTTGTAAACATGATAAATTTTGGAAAAAAGAGATGGAAGAGCTTAAAAGCCATTGTGATAAAGTTGGTATAGAATTTCTTAGTACCCCATTTGATATTGAGAGCGCTAAATTTTTAAATGATCTGATGGATGTTTTTAAAATTTCATCTAGCGACATAACAAATAAGCCTTTTATAGAATTTATATGCAACTTTAAAAAACCAATAATACTATCAACTGGCGCTAGTTTTTTATACGAAATACAAGAGTCGGTTAGCTGGATAGAAAGAGCAGGCAATACTTTGGCTCTGCTTCATTGTGTGCTCAATTACCCAACTCCTGATGAAAATGCAAATTTGGGTATGATACTTGGGCTAAAAAGAGCATTTCCTGACAAAATTATAGGCTATAGTGATCATACATTGCCAAAAGATATGCAAATTTGTAAAAACGCAATTTTGCTTGGGGCTACTATTATTGAAAAGCATTTTACTCATGATAAGACTTTGACTGGAAATGATCATTATCACGCAATGGATAAAAATGATTTAACTAAATTTAAAAAAGATATAGAAGAAACTTTTAAAATTTTGGGAAAATTTGAAGTTAGTGCGCTTGATGATGAAAAACTAGCTAGAGATAATGCTAGAAGAAGCTTGGTAGCATCAAAAGATATTAAAAAAGGTGATATTATAAAAAGAGATGATCTCACCTTTAAAAGACCAGCAATGGGGGTAAGTCCCAAATTTATAGATGATATTGTAGGCAGAAGAGCATTTTGTAATATAAGTGAAGACGATATTTTAAAATGGAATATGGTGGAGTAGAATGCAAGATAATATTTCAAGATACACAGAAAAAGACTTAAATAATATTTTAAGTAATGAACTAGGTGAAAAATATATTAGTTACAGGAAGGAATGGAATAGTATTAGTTATAATAACTTTCCAGATTTTCCATTACATATAGATTTTGAAATGCAAGATAGTTGTAACCAGTCTTGTATAATGTGTCCAAGAAATACCAAAAAACATCCAAATATAAATTATAAAGTAAATACAAATTCCAAATTAAGTTTTGATTTATTTAAGAAAGCTATTGATGAAGGAAAAAACAATGGTTTAAGGTCTATAAATCTTGGTGCTTTTGCTGAGCCACTATTAAATAAAGACGTTTTTAAAATGATTAAATATGCAACTGATAATGGTATTGTAGATACAAGGATTATTACAAATGGGTTAATGCTAGGAAAATATATAGATGATATTTTTGATAGTGGGCTAGTTAATCTTTTTGTATCGCTAGATGCATTTTATGAAAATACATACAATGACATTAGAGGCAAAGGCATGTCTTTAGTTAAAAGTTCATTAGAAAAATTTTTAGCGGAAAGATCTCTTAGAAAAAGTATACTCCCAATAACTAGAGTTTCTTTTGTAGATATGAAAAAGAATAGAGATGAAAAGAAGAAATTTATAGAATTTTGGAGAGATAAAGTAGACTTTATAGATATACAGGTTTTTGATAATTACAATATAGATATCAATGGCGAATTTGATTTTTCTATGCACAAGAAATGGAATTGTTTTTCCCCGTTTGCTAGAGTGGCTATTTTGTCGAATGGTGATATATTGCCTTGCTGTAATTTTTTTGGTAGAAACATACCAATAGGCAACATAAAGATTATTTCTATAAAAGATGCATTCAATAGTAAAAAAATGAATAATATTAGACAAGGTATATTGGATGATAGTCTAAGAAATTGTTCTATTTGCCAAAGGATTGGTGAGTGATAAAAATTTTTAAAAAAATACTTATATTTTTATATTGTAACTTTATATTGGAGATAATTGCATTATCTCCAACAATTATTGGAGATAAATTAAGATGGATATATGTTGAAATTTTTGCTAGAAAGTTAGGTAAAAATTTTAGAGCGCATACTGGAACATTTTTTTATTATCCTAAAAATTTGAGTATAGGCGATAATGTTAGTATAAACGGAAATTGTATAATTCAATCTCTATCGAATTTGAAGATAGGAAATGATGTGATGATAGCTTCAAATTGCAATATAATGACATCAAATCATGGCTTTAAAGATAGATATATACCCATGAATCTACAAAAAAATGAAACAAATGAACTTATTATTAATGATGATGTGTGGATAGGATTTGGAAGCGTCATAAACTCTGGTGCTAGAAAGGTGGAGATAGCAAAAGGAGTTATAATAGCATCAAATTCTGTAGTTACGAAAAGTATAGATATTGAGTATAGTATATGGGGGGGGGTTCCCGCTCATTTTATCAAGATGAGATTTGATGATGAGTGATAAGAGTGTTTTTTTGTGTACAACTGCTTTAGAGGATACATGGGATGCTAGTGCAGATAATCTATTGTTTTTAGGAGAACATTGCAGACTTTTTGATAAAAAAAAATACTACGAGAAATTAAATTATCAGATTTTTAAATATATTTGGAGCGATAAGGGAGAGATTGATCGTGCTTTAAAATATTGCATTGATATTTTTGAAGAGATTGTTGAAAAACTTGCTGAGTTGCTCAATGATTATCATGGTGTAAATTATTCAATAAAATATTGGCAAGGTCTATTATTGCCATGGCTACAATATTATATATTAACGATTTATGATAGATATATGCATATTAAAATGGTATATATGGAACATAAAGATTTATATACAAATATTTTGAGCGAAGATGATTTTAATTTTACTGCGACTACAAATGATTTTTTTGAGCATGCACATAGTGATGATTATTTTAATCTTCAGCTTTATTCGCAAGTTGTTAAATTTTTAAAGTTAAAGAGTAATGTAATAAGTATAAATCATCCAAGAATACAAACAAAAATAGAAATTGGTAATAAAAAACCACTAATTAAAAAGGCATTAGGAGTAGTTTCTAGTGTTTTGAATAGACTAAATTTTAACAAAAAAGTAGTAATAGTAAGTCCATATTTTAAATTTCATGCTATTAGGCATTGTCTAAAATTGTTTATTTATTCTAAATTTAGGATAGTTTTTGACAATATGAACTATCCTATTTCTATGGATGTGCAACCAAATTTAAGCATTAGAAAAGAGCTTTTTCGCAATGTTAATTTTACAGACGAGTTTAAGAATTTTTTATTTTATTCTTTTAAACAAAATTTTCCCATTATATATTTAGAGGCTTATAAAGATTTTGACAAAAAGATAGATGGGTTAAAGCTACAACCCTCTAAAGTAGTATATAGCGCGAATGCATTGTATCATAACGAATTTTTTAGATTTTTTTGTGCTAAATATAGAAAAGATATTGTAGTGGCATATGGACAGCATGGAGGTGATTTTGGTATAGATAAAATAGATATTCAAGAAGAAATAGAAAGTAAATTTTGTGATATTTACTATACATATGGTTGGAAAAAACAGGGAGCATCTTGCGGTATTTTACCGCAGCAGCCGCTGCCAAGACGGGTTCACAATAATAAGATAGTTTTAGTAATGACTTGCATGCCGAGATATTTACATTGCATTGCATATATAGAAGATGGTGCTAAAATGTTGCAATATATTGAAAATACAAAAGTTTTTTTGAATAAATTAAAATATGGCAGTTTATTGAATATTAGAACCTATCATGGAGATTATGGGTGGAATGTTAAAAATAGACTTTTAGAGTGTGGAAAAAAGTTATTTTTTGATACAAAAACAAATTATTATAAACAAATATCTTCATCAAGACTCAATGTGTTTGACCATATGCACACAGGCTATCTTGAATCATTATCTTTAAATAAACCAACACTTATTTTTATTGCCAAAGGAGTGTACTCATTTAGGGAAGAAGTAAAACCATATATCAGTGATCTTATAGATGCCAAAATTTTATTCATAGGTGCCGAAGAATGCGCTGACTTTATAAATAAGAATTATGAAAAAATAGAGGTATGGTGGAATACCAAAGAAGTTCAAAATGCTAAAAATTTGTTTTTGCATAAATATTTTAGAACATCATCAAACTGGGTAGAAGAGTGGATTAAAGAATTTGATATGCTTTTGGAGAGAGGATGCGCGAACAAAGCTTAAAAAAAAGATATCTAGCTAAGCTTTTTTCAAATATAATTAGTGCATTTGTTAATATGGCAATAGTTTTTATTGTTCCAAAAGCTTTGGGGCCAATGTCGTATGGGCTTTTCATGTATTTACAAAATTTCTTTAATCAAATGATGGGATTTTTGGATATTGGCACGTCAAGTGCCTTTTTTGTAAAGCTTAGTGCAAATAATTCTAGAAAATCATTGTTTGTATTTTATTCTATTTACATATTATGTATATTTATTTTTTCTATCCTTTTTATTTATGCGCTAAATTTATTAGAACTAAATGAGCATTTTATGCCAAATGTGCCTCAAAACTTTATATTGATAGGTTTTTTATACTCTTTTCTTTTGTGGTTAAGTCAAGTTTTTATCAAAATTTCAGATGCATATGCTATTACTGTTGGTGTTGAATTTGTTAAGATAGTTCATAAAATTTCAATGCTTTTATTGCTTATTTTTTTTGTATATAAACTTTCTTTCGATTTAAAATTATTTTATTTATATAATTTTATTTTTTATATTTCATTTATTTTTATTCTCATTTTATTTTTTTATAAAATAAGAATTTTTAGAGATATATATGGCTTAAATTTAAAAGAGTTAAAAGATCTTTTTAAAGAATTTTATTCTTTTTGTCACCCACTGTTTTTTTATACTATTGTTACTACTTGTGCAGCAGTCTTTGATATTTGGCTTTTGCAAAAAGTATCAGGGAGTATTCAAAGTGGGTTTTATGGTCTTGTATATGGTCTTGTTTCTGTTGCACTTATATTTACTAGTTCAATGACTCAGATTATTATAAGAGAGTTTTCTAAAGAATATGCAGTAAAAAATTATGAGAGATTGAGATTTTTAATTGTAAGGTATGTGCCTATGCTTTACTCTATAGCTACTTTCTTTAGCGTTTTTGTATCTTTTCATTCCGATGCAATACTTGCTATTTTTATAAATGATGACTTTAAAGGTGCTTGGCTGGCATTGTCTTTGATGGCTTTTTACCCGCTTCACCAAACTTATAGTCAGATAATAGGAGGTTATTGTCATGCCACTTTGCAAACAAAATTAAATAGAAATATAGCTTTGTTTTTTATGCCTATTGGATCTGTAATTAGCGTAATAGTGATATATTTTTTAAATTTAGGTGCAACAGGTTTAGTAGTTAAGATGGTATTACTACAAGCGATAAGTGCAAATGTAATGTTTTTTTTTGCCACCAAAGACTTAAACATAAAAATATTATTTTTTATTAAACATCAAATTTATTCACTTTTGTTTTTTGTTTTGTTTGGTATTTTATCAGGATATATAGCTATTTTCGATAATATCGTTATAAATTTCATTGCTTGTGGCATTTTTTATATTTGTTTATGTATAATAGGAACAATCACTTTTCCACAGGTTTTTGCTATGAAGCCAGAAGATGTGAAAATGCTTTTAAAGAAGATAGTGGGATTTGTTTATATAAAATTAAAAGGATAAAAAGTATGGATAAGAGTTATTGGGATGAATTTTATAAGCAACATACTGGAGATAGTGTTATAAAACAACAAAGTACTTTTGCTAGTTTTTGTCAAGAAGAATTTTTCAAAGATAAAAAGTTGAATATTATTGAATTAGGTTCTGGAAATTGTAGAGATTCTATTTTTTTCGCTGCTAAAAAGCATAATGTTATAGCAATTGATCAAAGCGATATTGTAATAGAAAGCAAGGAGGACGATTCTTTAAAAGATAATTTAACTATTAAAGTAGCTAATTTTGTAACCGATGATTATTCTAAATATGGTGATATAGATGTATTTTATTCTAGATTTACGATGCATGCCATCACAAAGACAGAAGAAGAAAAAATAGTAAAAAAAGTATATGATAATCTTAGGCAAAATGGGTTATTTTGTATAGAGGTAAGAACAACAAAGGATCCATTATACGGTGTTGGATGTAACATGGGAGACGATACATTCTTTACTGATCATAATAGACGGTTTATTAATTCGGATGTTTTTTTGAAACATACTTTGAAACTTGGCTTTAAGCTAAGATATTTTACAGAAAAAAATAACTTATCCATTTATAAGAATGATAATCCTGTTTTGATGAGGATAATACTTGAAAAATGATTATTCATATGGTGAAGATGAAATTTTATTTAAAAAAGTAAATCAGCTTCTACGTAGTATTAAGTGTGAGTATTGGGTTTGTCATGGTACTTTATTGGGCATAATAAGAGATAATATGATTTTACCATGGGATCATGATATAGATTTCGCTGTTTGGAAAAAAAAAGTAAAAACGGAAGACATAGAAAAACTTTTTAAAGATAGTGGTTTTAAACAAGAAATTATTCTAGGTGAGATGGATTGTTTGCATTTTACAAACGGTTCTAAAAAAGTAGATATTAGTTTTTATGATGTAAAAGATAATGTTGCTTCAGTTAGATGGGTCGTTCCCAAAAAAACAAATCTAAAAAATAAATTCTTAAATTTTATCGCAATGATTATGCATTCACTTGATAATAATATTGTTATTGACCTTGAGATTAAAAACATAAAAGATTTACTAAAATTTTTATTAATAAAAGTAACAAAGTTAATAAAGCCATTCATCAAAAAAAATACTAGAAAAAAAATCTATGAAAATGCTATAAAAAGCTTTTACTATACTGGATATAGCTATGATATAAATTTAATGAAATTTAAAAACATTGTTTTTTTAGATGAAGTTGTTCCTGTTCCAATAGATTCTGAAAAATGTTTAGAAATGACGTATGGTAAAGATTGGAGAGTCCCAAAAAAAAATTATGTTTGGTACAATGAGGCGAATAATTTAATAAACATGTAATTAGAAAAGGATTTTATTTATGAAAGTTTTGTTACTTGCTGGTGGGTTTGGGACTAGGCTAAGCGAAGAAACAGACGCTAGACCAAAACCCATGGTTGAAATTGGTGGTAAGCCTATCCTTTGGCATATTATGAAAATTTATAGCCACTACGGGTTTAATGATTTTGTAATTTTATTGGGCTATAAGGGCTACTATATAAAAGAATTTTTTGCAAATTATTTTTTACATAGAAGTGATATAACTATTGACATAGCTAGTGGTAAAATGGAGATATTAAATAACACTAGCGAACCATGGAGAGTTACTCTACTAGACACAGGTTTAAATAGTATGACTGGGGCTAGAATCAAAAAAGCTAAAAAAATCGTAGGAGATAATGCTTTTATGCTAACATATGGAGATGGTGTAGCTAATATAAAAATAGACGACCTTTTAAAATTTCACTCATCTCATAAAAAAATAGTAACAATGACTTCAGCGCAGCCAGATGGAAGATTTGGCGCTTTAGAAATTTCAGATCAAGATCAAGTGCTACAATTTAAAGAAAAGCCAAAAGGTGATGGCAGTTGGATAAATGCAGGTTTTTTTGTTTGTGAGCCTGAGGTGTTTGATTATATAGATGACGATGAAAGTACTGTTTTTGAGCAAGAGCCACTCATGAGACTTGCTCGAGATGGAGAGATTTTTACTTACAAACATCATGGTTTTTGGATGCCAATGGATACGCTAAGAGATAAAAATAAACTAAATGAAATGTGGCGAGAAAATAAAGCTGAATGGAAAATTTGGGAATAAAAAATGTTCAAAAATGTTTTTGAAAATAAAAAAGTTTTAATTACTGGACATACTGGCTTTAAGGGTAGTTGGCTTGGCACATGGCTCTTAAAATTAGGGGCAGAAGTTATTGGAATTTCAAAGGATATCCCAACAAATCCATCTATGTTTGATTTATTAAATTTAAAAGATAAGATTAAAAAAGATTATAGAGTTGATATTCGCGACTTAGAAATTATGGAAGAAATTTTTTTCAATGAAAAACCAGATTTTGTCTTTCATTTGGCAGCTCAACCAATAGTCTCTGTTTCATATAAAGATCCAATAGAAACCATAACTTCAAATGTTATGGGCACTACAAATATTTTAGAGATATTGAGAAAAGCAGAGCATGAATGCACGGCTATAATTATAACAAGCGATAAAGCTTATGACAATATCGAACAAGTTTGGGGATATAGAGAAAATGATGCACTTGGCGGAAAAGACATTTATAGTGGGTCTAAGGGTGCAGCAGAGCTTATTATTAAATCCTATTGTAACTCATTTTTTAAAGAGATTAAAAATATAAGGATAGGTGTAGCAAGAGCAGGAAATGTAATTGGTGGCGGGGATTGGGCTAAAGATAGAATCGTAGTGGATAGTATGATGGCATGGAGTAAAAACAAGGCTGTAAATATCAGATCTCCAAAATCTACAAGACCATGGCAACATGTTCTTGAGCCACTTAGTGGTTATTTAAATTTGGCTATGGCACTATCTTTAGACGATAGTTTAAATCACGAATGTTTTAACTTTGGTCCAAGAGCTGAACAAAATCACAGTGTGGCAGAATTATTGATGGATCTTAGTAAAATTTGGAGTTTAAAAAATATATATAATGTTGTAGATGAAATAATTTTTGACGAAGCTAAATTACTAAAGCTAAATTGCGACAAGGCGTTGCACTATCTTAAATGGCATGCAAGCTTAGAGTATAAAGAAACAATTGAGTTTACCTCACAGTGGTATTATGACTTTTATAAAAAAAACTCAGATATGTTTAAAAAGACAACAGAACAAATAATAGAATATGAAAATATTGCAAAAAATAGAGCGTTATCATGGACGGAGTGATTTTAACACCATTAAAACAAATTTATAATCCAAAGGGTGACATTTTTCATGCGATGAAACAAAGTGATTATGGTTTTTGTGGTTTTGGAGAGGCGTATTTTTCAACTATAAACGAAAAAGAGATAAAAGGCTGGAAGAAACACAATCAAATGGTGCTTAATATTGTAGTCTGTTTGGGAGAGATTAAATTTGTAATTTATGATGATATAAAAAAAGAATTCTTTAGTGTAAATTTATCTCATGAAAATTATCAAAGACTGACTATAAAAAACGGGTTATGGATGGCTTTTTGTGGTCTCGGAAAGAATAATATGCTTTTAAATATTGCAAGCATAGAGCATAATCCTAACGAGTCTATTAGCATGGACATTAATAACATTAAATATAATTTTTAAAGGCTTTAAGTGAAAAAAATATATCAAAAGGAGTGGTTTGGTATAAAATTTAATGAATTTACTAAGCTTGATTCTAAAAAAATTGCAGATGATGAGTTTTATAAAAAATTTTATGAACTATTTTATAAAAAATTTAATTCATATAATGACCTTTCAAAAGATTATATTGAACGTAAAACAAATGTTGCAAGAGATATTATAATCTTTTCAAAAGATTATAGGGATATCCTATCTATAGGCTGCGGTAATGGTTTTGTTGAAAATTTTATAATTAAAAATAGCGATAAAAATATATTAGCAATAGAGCCTTCTAATAATTTTAAGTGGTTGACAAATGGGGGGGGGTGTAAAACCGTGATAGGCTTTTTCCCGGAATGTGTCAAAGATGAGAAAAAATATGAATTTGGTTATTGTAGCACCATAGACTATGTTTTTAATAATGAAGAGTATACTAATTTTTTAAAAAGTGTTTATGAATATGGATTTAAAGAATTTTATTTAGCTGAGGTTATTATGCCAGCAGAAGGATTTGTTGCAAGTATAAAAGAGATTGTAAAAACTGTTTTATCACTACTTGGATTATATAATAAGGGTCAGTTTTGGGGATACTTAAGAAATATTGATGAGCATATCATACTTCTTAAAAAGGTTGGTTTTGAAAATATAACTTATGGCACTCATAAACATGGAGCATATTGGATTAGGATTAAAAATGAGAAAGA
Source organism: Campylobacter concisus (assembly GCF_015230035.1). Lineage (GTDB taxonomy): Bacteria > Campylobacterota > Campylobacteria > Campylobacterales > Campylobacteraceae > Campylobacter_A > Campylobacter_A concisus_BK. Next base: position 20,422 of record NZ_JAAKZD010000005.1, on the reverse strand, counting down.
TTAGACTTTCAAAATCTTCAATTGGTGATATAGAAAAACAAGCCGTTTTGAAGGTACTTGATGAAGAGTATCTTGGTATGGGTAAAAATGTTATGCAATTTGAAATTGCTATTAAAGAGTATTTAGCTACCGATATGGAAGTAGTATGTGTAAACACTGGAACCTCTGCTCTTCATTTGGCTCTTGCAGCGCTTGATTTTAACGAAAATGATGAAATTTTAGTTCCAACTATTACTTATGTTGCGTCTTTTCAGGCTATTTCTGCTTTGGGGTTAAAACCTATTCCTTGTGATGTAGATCCTGACACGATTTTTATCGATAAAGATGATATAAAAAGAAGAATTACTAAAAAAACTAGAGCCATTATGCCAGTACATTATGCCAGCTCATCTAAGGGCATGGAAAGTATTTATGAAATTGCAAATGAGTTTGGGCTAAGGGTTATCGAAGATGCTGCTCAAGGATTTGGCTGTCTTAGGAATGGTAAGAAAGTTGGCATCAGTGGCGATATAATTTGTTTTAGTTTTGATGGAGTAAAAAATATTACTTGTGGTGAAGGTGGAGCCATTTTATCTAGTGATTTAAAATTTATACAAAAAGTTAGAGATATGAGGCTTCTTGGAGTTGAAAAAGATAGTGAAAAAAGATACTCAGGTCAAAGAAGCTGGGATTTTGATGTGAAGCTTCAAGGTTTCAGATATCACATGAGCAATATTATGGCTGCAATTGGAATAGCTCAGCTTTCTAGGATAGATGGCTTCATAGCTAAAAGAAAAGAGCTAGCCAGACTATATGTGGATTTGCTTAAAGATGTAGATGAAGTTGATTATTTAAAATTTGATTTTGATGATGTTGCTCCATATATCTTTGTCATAAAGGTAAAAAATAGAGATGGATTGCGAAATTTTTTACTAGAGAATGGCATAGAAACAGGTATTCACTATAAGCCAAATCATCTTCTAACAAAATTTAATACCAGTTATTCACTGCCAAGAAGCGAAAAAATATATAATGAAATTTTAACGCTTCCGTGTCATTTTGACTTGGAAATGGGCGATATAAAATTTATTGTAAATAAGATAAGGACATTTTATGCAAGATAAACCACTAGTATCGGTGATTATGAATTGTTTTAATAGTGATGAATTCTTAAGAGAAAGTATCGAGAGTGTAATAAACCAAACATATAAAAATTGGGAATTAATTTTTTGGGATAATCAATCAACTGACAATAGTGCAAACATTGCAAAATCGTATAATGATAGTAGAATAAAGTATTTTTATGCCCCAACATTTGCTCCACTTTATGGCGCTAGAAATTATGCCGTTAAAGAAGCTAAGGGTGACTTCATTGCATTTTTAGATTGTGATGATTTGTGGAAAAATGATAAGTTAGAAAAACAAATTTCATTAATGCATAATAGTGATTTTGGGCTTTGCTACACTAACTTTTATATTATGGGCCCAAATAAGAATAAAAAATTATTTGTTAAAACTCAGCCATCAGGATATATTTTTAAACACCAAATAGCTAATTATTCTATCGGAATTTTAACAGTTATGATTTCCAAGAAAGCATATGATAATATTGAAGATAAGTTTGATTCAAGCCTAAATTTTCCAGGAGATTATGATCTTTTTATTAGGCTTTTAAAAAACGAAAAGGCATGCTATATAGATGAGCCACTTGCATATTATAGGGCTTCTAATGCAAATAGTATCTCCAATACAAAACGCCTTGATAACATCAAAGAGGTGAAAGTTGTATTAAAAAAATTAAAGAATATGTATAGTGAGAAGGATATATTAAAAAGGCTAGATGAAGCAAAGGCCATAATGGATATAAAAGAAATTTTATTTTCTTTGAAGGATATTAATACAAGAGAAATTCTAAGAATTTTAAGAGATATGTCTTTTAAAGATGCTTTTTCTTTAACCGTTTTAAATAAAATTATCTCAAAAATTTTACGAACTTTGAGATGGTACTCTTAGATTTATTTGTAATATAAACGACGCACTAAATAAGTCATTTTTATACTTTTATGGATTACGTTCTGAGTTTTCATGCTTAGTATCCAGCCCAACCCTATTTTGCAAGAAGTAAAGACTGCCAGGGGACTGCTCGTCTATCTTTTTCTTTACGTAAAATTTAAGCACAAAAAGTATCACAAGAAGCAGTGAGCAGCTTGCGTAGTCGATCACGCGTTTTAGAGCGTATTCAAGGGCATTATAAGGCTTGATATCGTTTAAAAAATTTAAATTTTCGCCATTTTCTGGGATGTAGCACTTTTGCAAGTAAATTTCTAAAAAGCTCTCCACATTTAGAAATTTGATCTTTTTATACTTCGTTTTAAACTGCAAAAGTGTGAGAAATCTCACCAGTTTGCTATCAACAGGCTTTTGGGTATTTAGCACTATTAGCCTTTGATCGCCCGATTTTATGAGATTTTCTAGCGCACTTCGCAAAGCTTTAGCGTCACTATTTTCAGGGGATAAAAAATTCACCTGGCCAAATTTCTTCCTAAGCTTCTCTAGCTCTAGTTTGGTGAAAGTATATTTTTCGCCAAGGATGATCATAGGCCTATCCCTTTATCTTTATTTTAAATTTGCATTATAAAATTCGTCTAATTATACCCAAACGTGCTAATTGCATTTTTAAAAAAAGAGTTAAGGTTAAAATATGTATCACAAATTTCTCGCTGTCTTGGTTTTAGCGCTCATATGCGGCGTTTCTTTTGCGCTCTCAAACACACTTTTGGCTAAATTTCACACTAGCCCGCTCATCATCTCTATTATTTTAGGCGCCATTTTTGCAAATCTTTTTACCAAACAGACTCAAATTTTAAAAAATAGCGGCGTCGTAGCGATCGCTGGGAAGCAAATTTTAAGGCTTGGCATCATACTTTTTGGCTTTAATATAAGCCTTAACCAGATCGCAAGTGTCGGCACTCTAGGCGTGATATACGCAGCTTTTATGGTCTTTGCGACCTTTTGCTTTGCTCTTTTTGTCGCTAAAGCTTTGGGACTTAGCAAAGATAGTGCCGTGCTCATTGGCTCAGGGTCAAGTATCTGCGGCGCAGCTGCTGTTATGGCTACGCAAAATGAGATAAAAGCAGACGAAAACAAGCTTGCTATCGCCATTTGCACGGTGGTGCTCTTTGGGAGTATTGGCATGTTTATATATCCATTTATCGCTAAATTTCTAGCTCTCACGCCGCAGCAAACTGGCTTTTTTATCGGCGGCTCACTTCACGAAGTAGCCCACGTAGTGGCAGCTTCAGCGGCATTTGATAGCGCAGCAAGCAGCACCGCCCTCATCATAAAAATGCTTCGCGTCATCATGCTCGTGCCATTTTTGTTTTTGCTAAATTTCTTAAATTTAAGTCAAAATAGCGGCAGCTCAAAACTAAAGAGCATACCTTGGTTTGCGCTATTTTTCCTAGTGGCGATCTGCGTTAGGTCTTTGCCATTTTTCCCTGAAAATTTGGTGCAAATTTTAAAGCTAGCCGCTAGCATCTGCCTTTGCGTGGCGATGTGTGCTTTGGGGTTTGGGATAGATAGGAGTATATTTAAAGCGACGGGCAAAAAGCCATTTTTGTTAGCATTTTTTATATTTTTATGGCTTACTTGCTCATCGCTTATTTTTGTTAAGACTCTTTGCTAGTTTTTAGCTTTTGCAAAAACTCTTCGATGTTGTATTTTGCTCTGTAGGCTGGGCTCAAAAGATGTATCAAAATGTCGCCAAGGTCCATCACGATCCAATCAGGCGAGCTCTCCGTGCCTATAAATTTCTCTCCAAGAGGCTTTAGCTCCTCTTTTAGATCCTCAGCCAGCGAGTAAGCGTGCCTCTCACCAAGCGTAGTAGCGATAACTACGGCCTTTACGAAATAATCATCCCCGCTCATATCAAACACTTGTATCTCTTCAGCCTTTTTTGCGTCTAAAACCTTAACTATACTTTCGGTGCGCTCTTGCATCGATCTCTCTTGCATCTTTAATCCTTGGTAAAAATTTATAATCTCATCTTTTATCTCACTAGGTAGCTCATCAAGCCCCTTTTGGTGTCTGATCTGCGATGAGCTAACATCCACATGCACGTCCATTTTTTGTAAATTTTGTGGAATTTCTATATGATTGCGTTTGGCGATCACAAACTGCACTAAATTTTTAAGCTCCCCGTAACCATGCCACTTATCAAGCGTGGCTAGGTGGTCCGCGCCTATTATGAGATAAAATTTCTCTATCTTGAATTTCTCATACAAATACTTAACCGTCTCTATGGTAGGCACTGGGCGAGCTAAATTTATCTCATAGTCTGATATCTCGACCTTCTCTAGGCCGCCCCAAATTTCTCTTATCCACTTTAGGCGAAGCTCTGGCGGAGCTGAAAATTCGCTCTTAAAGGGACTTATAAAAGTTGGCATGATGATGAGCTTGTCGATATCAAGGCTGCTTAGTGCCATTTTCACAATACTATCGTGTCCTAAATGAACCGGATCAAAGCTCCCGCCAAAAAGTGCTAACTTCATCTATTAAAGTGCCTTGTTTATATTTGTTTTAAAATTCTTTTTTGTAGAATTAGGCGTAATTATATCAAAAGGAGCTAAGATGTCAGTTAAAGTAGCAATAAACGGCTTTGGGCGTATCGGTAGGTGTGCTGCTCGTATTATTTTAGAGCGTGATGATGTTGAGCTTGTCGCTATTAACGACACCGCAACAAGGGATATGACGAGGTATTTGCTTAAATATGACAGCGTACACGGCGAATTTAAGCAAGACGTTAAGGTGATAAGCGACGATTTTATAGAAGTAAATGGCAAAAAGATAAGAGTTTTTTCTACAAGAGATCTAAACGAGCTTAGCTACGCAGACTACGGCGTAGACGTGGTTTTAGAGTGCACTGGCAAGTTTTTAACCACTGAAAAATGTGAGCCTTATCTTGCTCGCGGCGTTAAAAAAGTCGTCATGAGCGCTCCGGCAAAAGACGACACAGCGACCTTTGTAGTTGGCGTAAATGACGATAAGTACGCAGGCGAAGCGATCGTCTCAAACGCAAGTTGCACTACAAACGGCCTAGCTCCAGTTGCAAAGGTGCTAAACGATAAATTTGGCATTGTAAAGGGGCTAATGACCACTATCCACGCATACACAAATGGTCAGAGCCTAGTTGATGTAAAAGCTAAAGACTTCCGCCGCTCGCGCGCTGCAGCGCTAAATATCGGACCTACGACCACCGGAGCTGCAAAAGCGATCGCTAAAGTGCTCCCAGAGCTAAGCGGCAAGCTGCACGGTCAAGCAGTCCGCGTGCCAGTAGCAAACGTCTCTATGGTTGATCTAACGGCAGTTTTAAAAAGACCAGCTAGTAAAGATGAGATAAACGAGGCATTTAGAGCGGCTGCGGAGTCGAATTTAAAGGGAATTTTATTCGTCGATGACGACTATAGAGTTAGCAGCGACTTTTGTACAAGCACCTTTAGCAGCATCGTAGCGAGCGACACTACGCAGGTTATCGCTGATGATATGGTGAAGGTTTTTGCGTGGTATGACAACGAGTGGGGCTACTCAACAAGGCTTGTTGATCTTGCTAAGATCGTGGCTACAAAGTAAATTTAAAGGGTGAAAAATGAGTGAAATTTTATCGATCAACGACCTTGAGCTTAATGGTGCAAAAGTCTTTATAAGGTGCGATTTTAACGTGCCTATGGACGAGTTTTTAAACATCACTGATGACCGCAGGATCCGCTCGGCGATCCCAACTATCCGCTACTGCTTGGATAATGGCTGCAGCGTGGTTTTGGCTAGTCACTTAGGGCGTCCAAAAAACGGCTATGAAGAGAAATTTTCACTTCAAGGCGTGGCTAAGAGGCTATCAAGGCTTCTTGATAGAGAGGTGATATTTGCTGAAGATGTGATCGGAAATGACGCTAAAACAAAGGCTGCGGCTCTAAAGCCAGGCGAAATTTTAATGATAGAAAATTTACGCTTTGAAAAGGGCGAGACTAAAAACGATGAGGCTTTGGCAAAAGAGCTTTCAGAATTTGGCGAATTTTACATAAATGACGCATTTGGCGTTTGCCACAGGGCTCACGCATCGGTCGAGGCGATCACTAAATTTTACGATGAGAAGCACAAAGCAGCGGGATTTTTGTTGCAAAAAGAGATAAATTTCGCTCAAAATTTGATAAAACATCCATCACGTCCATTTGTTGCAGTCGTGGGCGGCTCAAAGGTAAGTGGCAAGCTTCAAGCCTTGCATAACCTTCTGCCACGCGTCGATAAGCTCATAATTGGCGGTGGCATGGCATTTACATTTTTAAAATCACTTGGCGAAAACATCGGAAATTCGCTCCTTGAAGAAGAGCTCATCGAAGATGCGAGGCAAATTTTACAAAAAGGCAAAGAGCTAGGAGTAAAAATTTACCTACCAGTAGATGTCGTCGCTGCTCAGACATTTTCAGCTGAAAGTGCCGTAAAATATGTCCCTGCACAAGAGATCCCAAATGGTTGGATGGGGCTTGACATCGGACCAGCGTCGATTAGGCTATTTAAAGAGGTCATCGCCGATGCGCAAACCATCTGGTGGAACGGACCTATGGGCGTTTTTGAGATGGATAAATTTAGCAAAGGCAGTATCAAAATGAGCCACGCTATCATCGACACTCACGCGACAACCGTCGTTGGCGGTGGCGATACGGCTGACGTGGTCGAGCGCGCAGGCGACGCTGATGAGATGACATTTATCTCAACTGGCGGCGGTGCGAGCTTGGAGCTAATAGAAGGCAAAGAGCTGCCTGGCATAAAGCCGCTTAGAAAAGAGGAGTAGGTCTTGAAATTTCTAGCGAATTTAAAGTGCAACCACACAAGAGAGAGCTTTAGAGAGTACGCGAAAATTTTAGACGAAAATTTAAGCGCAAACGACGACGTGAGCGTATTTGCTCCAGCTAGTGCCTTTGATGAAAAAAGGCATATTTTTAGGCTTGGAGCGCAGAATTTCTACCCATGCGAGAGTGGGGCATTTACCGGCGAGATCGGCAAGGCGATGCTTGATGAATTTGACATCAAAGATGTGCTTATCGGCCATTCTGAGAGACGTGAAATTTTAAACGAAAGCGAGGAGTTTTTGCGAGCGAAATTTGACTTTGCCGCAAAAAATGGCTGGAATGTCATCTACTGCATCGGCGAAAATTTAAGCACAAACGAAAGCGGAGCTACCAAAGAATTTCTAAGCCGTCAGCTTGAAAATATAGACCTAGATTATAAAAATTTAGTCATCGCCTACGAGCCGATCTGGGCGATAGGAACCGGCAGGAGCGCTAGCATAGAGCAGATAGATGAGGTGCTAAGTTTTTTAAAGACAAAGGCAAATGTGCCACTACTTTACGGTGGAAGCGTCAATGCGGCAAACATCGCTGATATCGCAGGTATCAAAAGCTGCGATGGGGTTTTAGTAGGCACAGCCAGCTGGGATGCGAATAATTTTCTAAATTTGATACGCGTTGTCTCGTGAGCGCTTTTTAATGAGTTCGAAATTTTAAGTCTGCGACAGGCTATTTGCCTAGTCTTGACCTAAAATTTCTACACAACATTAAAATTCATCTCACGATACTGCCACTATTAAATTTGGTTTAAAATTTAAATATCGCTTAAAAGTCAAACAAAATAAAAGGAGAAATGATGATACTAAAAGGTAAAAAAGGTCTGATCGTAGGCGTTGCTAATGCCAAATCAATAGCTTACGGCATCGCAAAAGCTTGTCACGATCAAGGTGCGCAGATGGCATTTACTTACCTAAACGACGCTCTTAAAAAGCGCGTAGAGCCGATCGCTGAGGAGTTTGGTAGCAAATTTGTCTACGAGCTTGACGTAAATAACCAAGCTCACCTAGACGGGCTTGCAAATCAAATCAAAAAAGACCTTGGCGAGATCGATTTTGTCGTGCATGCTGTGGCTTACGCACCAAAAGAAGCGCTTGAGGGCGAGTTTGTAAATACAACAAAAGAGGCATTTGACATAGCGATGGGCACTAGCGTTTATTCACTACTAAGCCTTACTCGTGCGGTCTTACCAGTGCTAAAAGAGGGCGGCTCGGTGCTAACTCTTACATACCTTGGCGGACCAAAATTTGTGCCACACTACAACGTCATGGGCGTTGCGAAAGCAGCACTTGAAAGCTCGGTTCGCTACCTAGCGCACGACCTTGGCGCTAAAAATATCCGCGTAAATGCGATCAGCGCAGGCCCTATCAAGACGCTTGCTGCAAGCGGAATAGGCGATTTTAGGATGATTTTGCGCTACAACGAAGTAAATAGCCCGCTAAAACGCAACGTCACCACTGAAGACGTCGGCAACAGCGCTATGTATCTGCTTAGCGACCTAGCTAGCGGCGTAACAGGCGAGGTTCATTACGTAGATTGTGGCTACAACATCATGGGCATGGGCGACGTGGCTACCGACGCCGAGGGCAACACGATCTTAGCTTGGGACGCAAAATAATCTACCGATATAAATTTGGCGGGACGACTCGCCAAATTCTTCTTTTAAATTTCACCAAATTTATCGCAAGGACAGAAAATGAGAGCTTTAGATGAGTTTATAGATACAAATGAGTCAGGCTGGGCGCTGATCGAAGAGTGGCTAAAAGAGGCCAAAAACGACTATGAAATTTTGCCTCGCGATGAGAGCAGGGCGCAAAGTGAGCTTTTAGGGCTTCAGGTCACCACTCGTTCACCGATGGGCGCGCTTGTTTATGGGTGCGGCGGCATAGTGATAGATGGCGGTTGGTTGCGCCTGCTTGGCTCAGGATGTGAGCGGATGAAGCGCGGAATTTACAGCTTTAACCTTGGCAAAAGCTTTAGCGAAGTAGGACAGATGCCTGGCTATTTGCTAGTGGCGGATGATGTTTTGGGCGGATTTTTCGCGGTAAATGGCGGCGCCTTTGGTGGCAAGGCTGGCAACGTCTTTTACTACGCACCAGATAGCGGCAAATGGGAAGATACGCAGCTTGGCTACTCGCAGTTTTTATACTGGGCGCTAAGTGGGGATATATCCAAATTTTACGAGCTTTACCGCTGGGATGGTTGGCGAGATGATGTAAGAAATTTTAGCCTTGATAAGGTGATGTTTGCGCTACCACCACTTCTTTGGCAAGACGCCGACATAAGGCTAAGACTAAAAGATATGAAAAAAGACGGCGTTAATATCGATGAGTATTTTGCTTCTTTGTTTAAGGGGGAGAAATAGGATTGATTTTGTAAATTTCTGCTTTTGCAAATTTTAAAATCTTACTCACTCGCCTTAGCAACTTACTAAATTTAGGGCTCATAGGTATTCGCCACTAAATTTAGAGCCGTGATATGCCAGCTCTAATTTTAAAATTTATCAGAGTATCTTAACCGCATGTGGCACTATAGTGCTATCGCATGCCCTTTGAACGTGCGAGGGGATTGTGGGATATAAAGGGAGATAAGGGGACGGCTTCGTAATTCAAGTCCCCTTGTCTTCCTTTTGAAGAAAAGCTTTTAAATTTAAAGTCCATTTTTCAAAAAAAGAAAACACACTATTTTACAAATTTTAAAACTTTCATTCACCCCTAAGGATTGACTACTAAAATTTGGCTTCGCTTATCGCTTAGCTCAAATTTTAGAGCCGAAATTACTCGTTCATAAAATTTTAAAATTTACTCAACACTTACCTAATTTGACAAAGTAAATTCGTAAATTTAAAACCTTGCTTGCTCGTTTGAGCAGGTTTTTAAATTTAAAATTTACTAAACACTTTTGTAGTCGCAAGAGATAAATTCCTGCAAATCCAAGAATTTAAACAAATATCCTAAAATAACCAAAAAAATTTAAAGGAAATTTCATGCAAAATAAGCTTTTTACACCACTTAAGATAGGCAATTTCGAGATCAAAAACCGCATTATCATGGCTCCGATGTGCATGTACGAGGTCAAAAAAGAGGATGGCCGTCCAAGGTGCTTTCACAAGCTTCACTACGCTACAAGGGCGATCGGCGGTGTCGGCATGATCATCGTTGAGGCGACGGCTGTGGAGGCGCGCGGCAGGATCACCAAAAAAGACCTTGGGCTTTGGAGTGACGAGCAGATCGAGGCTCACGCGGAGCTGGTAAAAGGCTGCAGCAAATACGGCGCCAAAATGGCCATCCAGCTAGCTCACGCTGGCAGAAAGGGCACTTGTGAGGGCATCATCGCGCCAAGTGCTATCAAATTTAGTGAAGACTACGCCACGCCAAAAGAGATGAGCGCAGAGGATATCGCAAACGTTAAGCAAAGCTTTGTGGATGCGGCCATTAGGGCAAAGAGCGCAGGATACGAGGCTGCGGAGATACACGCAGCGCATGGATATTTGATAAATCAATTTTTATGTGCTGGCACGAACAAGCGAGGTGACGCATACGGCGGCACATTTGAAAACCGCATAAGGCTGCTGCTTGAAATTTTAAGAGAGATCAAGGCTGGCGCTAACATCGCAGTTGGCGTGAGGATAAGTGCAAGTAGCTGGCTTAATGGTGACTGGGACGTAGAGGAGAGCGTGAAGCTCGCACGTGAGTTAGAGAAAAATGGAGCTGACTTCATCCACGTCTCAGCTGGCGGAGTCTATGCAAAAGTTGATAATGCGCCTAAATTTACGCCTCTTTATCAGGCTGGCTACGCAAAAACTGTGAAAAATGCAGTTGATATCCCAGTTATCGCAGTTGGGCTCATCACAAAGGCAAGCGAGTGCGAGGCATTGCTGCTTGGCGATGTTTGCGACGGCGTGGCGCTTGGCAGGGAGCTACTACGCAACCCATATTTTGCTTTTGGCGCCATGAAAGAATTTAGCGAAAATGACAAAATAGAAAACGCCTACAAAAGGGCATATTAAATTTTCATGGCAAGGTGAAAGCCTTGCCAAATTTCACTTTTACACAGCCTATTTTTCACGCCACGCTTTTTGCTGTTTGATTTAAATTTAATATAGTATCATTTGTGCGACTAAACTTTCAGGGGAGAAAATGAGGCAAAAGCACTTTGTAGTGGCAATTGTTGGAGCGGGCATTAGCGGGACGGCACTCTTTTACGAGTTGGCTGCATTTAGCGATATAAAAAAGGTCGCACTTTTAGAAAAATATGACGGCGTAGCGACGCTAAATTCAAGTGGCAAGGGCAACTCGCAGACCATCCACTGCGGCGATATCGAGACAAACTACACGCTAGAAAAGGCAAAAAAGGTCTCGCAAGTGGCAAATATGCCAGTAAAATATGCCCTAAAATACAACTTAGAGGGCAAATATATGTTCGCTCATCAAAAGATGACGCTAGCCATCGGAGATGCCGAAGTAGAGCGCATCAAGGAGCGATATGAGAGCTTTAAAGAGCTATTTCCTTATCTTGAAATTTATGACAAAGAGAAGTTAAAGCAGATCGAGCCAAACGTCGTTTTTGACGCAAATGGCAATGAGCGCCCAGAAAATATCATCGCAATAGGCGCGCAAAATGGGCAATTTACGACGATGGACTTTGGCGGCGTGGCAAATTCGCTCGTTCAAAATGCGCTAAATTTGGGCGGAGATGGCTATGAGATCAGCCTAAGCTCAGAAGTGACTGATATGAAAAAGGTGGGCGATACCTTTCACATCAAGATAAATGACGGCGAAGTGATCACTGCAAACTACGTTGTAGTCGATGCTGGAGCGCACTCGCTATTTCTAGCTCACAAGATGGGTTACGGGCTACATCTTAGCACGCTGCCAGTTGCTGGAAGCTTTTACTTTGCTAACAAGCGCCTGCTAAACGGCAAAGTCTATATGGTGCAAAACGACAAGCTGCCATTTGCCGCACTTCACGGCGACCCAGACATCCTAGCTAATGGCAACACTCGCTTTGGCCCAACTGCCCTTGTCATACCAAAGCTTGAGAGATTTCACGGAAGTTCTAGCTTTTTTGACTTCTTAAAGTGCTTAAAATTTGACAAAAACGTCCTTGAAGTCTTTACAAATTTACTAAAAGATGGAGACATCAGGTCCTATATACTAAGAAATTTCTTGTTTGAAGTGCCATTTATCAACAAAAAAGAATTTGTTAAAGACGCCAGAAAGATCGTGCCAAGCCTAAGCGAAAATGACCTAAGCTACGCTGTAAATTTTGGTGGCGTAAGGCCGCAGGTGATCGACCGCAATAAAAAAAGGCTCGAGCTTGGCGAGGGCAAGATCAGCACAGGCGAGGGCATAAGCTTTAACATGACGCCAAGTCCAGGGGCTACTAGCTGTTTTGAAACGGCGAGGGCTGATATGGAGGAAATTTGCAAATTTTTGGGTAAAAATTTCGACGAAGAGAAATTTAACGCCGAGTTTTTTGGGTAGGAAATGGGAGTATTTGATATTTTTAAAAGGAGGTGCGGATATGCCAAAAACAGCACAACAAAGAAAAGATGAGAACATAAAAATTTTAAAGCAAGAGGGCGTGGCGGTGCTTGAGAGCTTGCCGCTTCGCTATGAAAATAGTGAGGTTACGCCAAGAGACATTGACGAGATAATAAAGCGCGCAGTTTGCTCATTTACAGCGATCATGTGCGCTTGCACGATCCGTGATGAAGGCTCTTTGGGCGAAGAAAATATGGCGTGGGCAAAGAGCTTTTTAGGCGAAGCTTACGACGGACTTAGCGTAAAAGAAAAAGAGGTCGTTGAAGATAGAGCTGATATGGACACAGCTGTGAATATGGGCTGGAAATATGAGTCGCTTTGGATATTGCTTTGGGCGCTTGGCATAGCCGAAGATATCGGTCAGATGGATAAAATTTGCGACTGCGAGTTTGTGATGAATGTCTTTAGAGAGGGCGGGCTAAAAAGCCGCTCAAAGCTTCGCAGCATGGATGAAATTTTAAGTAAGCTCGATCTAGTTTATCGCTACCACTGGGCGTGTGTAAATGCAAGAGTAAATGGCACAAAGGCGGCTGGACTTGACGAAGAGGTTGTTATGGAGAGGCGAGCAGGGCTTGAGTGGCTATGCTGCAAAGGGCAAGAAAATGACGATTTGAGCGCTGAGTTTAACTGCTGGGACTATCCTGATCTAAACACTTGATGTAAGAAATTTTAAGCTCAAATGAGCTTAAAATTTATCTTAACGTAAATGCTATAGGAAAGCGAAGATAGCGAGCTTCTTTTGGCTTTGGAAACTCAGAGCTTGCTTTTTTGACATTTTCTAAAGCACCATTATCAAGCGACTCAAAGCCTGAACTCTTAGTAACCTTTAGCTCCTCTATGCTGCCATCTGTTTTAAGCAAAAATCTAACTTCAACAACGCCTTGATGCTTCATCCTCCTAGCGTTGTTTGGGTAGCTTTTATGCTTTTTCACAGCTGCTATGACCTTGCTAAAGTCCTCATCGCTTTGTGCGTTTGATAAATTTAACTCTTGGGCTACTTTTTGAGCGGGAGCTGCGGCGATAGACTTGTTATTTGCTGGTAAATTTGAATTTACAGCAGGTGCTGGAGTCGCGATAGGAGCTGGCACAGTGATAGCAGGTTGTGGCTCCACCTTTGGCTCGGTTTTAGGCTCAGGGCGAGGCTCAGGCTTTGGTAGTGGCTTTTTCTCCACCTTTTTTGGCTCTGGTTTAGGCCTTTCTATCTTTTTAGGTTCTGGTTTTGGCTCTACCTTTGGCTCAGGCTTGGGTTCTGGTTTTGGTGGCTGGGGCGGTGGCGGAGGAGCTGGGGGTGTTGGCTCTGGTATCATCACTTGTTCGCTTATCTGCGGAGCCGTAGTTTGCGGCACCGGAGTGAATGAATTTAGAGCTATTTTTATAGGTTTTTGCTCGCCTATCTTTATCTCACTAAAATTATGTGAAAGCAAGAAATAAGCCGCTGCTACATGCACTATCGCTGATACCGCTAGGCCACTATAGTTTGAAATTTTACTCAGAGATTGTTTGGATTGCAAAGTTTTCGTGACCTTTTTCTTTTAAGATATCAATTACTTTGACAAAGCTGTCAAATTTAGCGTTTTTGTCGCTTTTTAGTTCGATTAAGGTTTTTATATCCACAGCATTTAGCTTATCTTTTAGCTCATCTTCTGAAATTTCTGCATCATCTATAAAAAATTTATTATCTTTATCGATAACGACACTCACTTTTTTCTCATCCTCTTTATCCTGCTGTGCGCTTTTGGCACTTGGTAGATCGACTGCGATCTTGCCTTGGGCGATGAAGGTCGAGATGCTTAGCACGATGGCTAGCAAAACGAGCATGATATCGATAAATGGGACGATATTTAGCCCATCTTTTTTATTTAGACGCATTTTCGGCCTTGTATCTATTTATCATGACATCGACTTTTCTAACAAAGCCATTGTAGATCATAAGCGTCGGGATCGCCACAAGTAGGCCAAATGCGGTTGCTTTTAGCGCCAAAGATAGGCCGATCATGATACTTTTTGTATCGATGCCGCCAGCCATACCCATGTCATAAAATGTGATCATGATGCCAGCAACTGTGCCAAGAAGTCCGATATATGGGGCATTTGAGTAGATGATGTAAAGTGTGGTTAAATTTTTTGTCAGCGCCTCATCAAGCTCTTCGATGTTTTTGTAGCTACTTATATTAACGCGTGAGTAAAAAATGATACGCTCGATCGTATACCAAAGTACAAAAAAGCTCATAATGCCCAAAATACTGATGATTATATAGTCAATGTTGTGTTTTAAAAGTTCCATAATGCCTCTTAATTTTTAAAATTTGAGCGTAATTATAACTATATTGATAGTTAATGTCAAATATATTGTAAAAATGTAACCTAAAAATATTTTATAAGAAAAGAAATTTAAAAAATTTGATCTAAAAATAGCGCAAATCTGCGTTATTAATTATATTAATACGATAGATAAGCGCTAAATTTTATAATTTGATAATTGTTTTTAATGTAAATGTATGGCTAAATTTCTAGCTCTTTTACCACACGTGCATTCAGCGCCATTTGCATGTGGTGTAAAAATATATTTTGATAAAAATCACCACTATGCCCTGGTGCGTCGTAGGTTTGTACCAAATTTGCAGGCACAATGATCTCTCTTTTTAAATTTTGCTCATTTGCGCTAAGTCTTAGGTGAGAGACAAGCTGATATATGCACATATCGGTGCAGTCGCCCATTACGACAAAGCTATCAAATTTACTTATAAATTTATTAAACTCCTGCGAATAAGCGATGCTAAGTGAGTTTTTATAAAAAATTTTCATCTCGCCAAAAAAGTCTAAATTTCTTAGCTCTTTAACAGCCTCTGCTTCATCTTGCCCCTTTAAAGCATGAGCTGGAAAGCTCGCAAACTCAGCTGAATTTGGCTCATGAGCATCTTGGATGAGGATGAAATTTTTAAGGTCAAATTTCTCTCTTGCGATCTTAAAAGTATCTGCTATAGGGCTTGCTAGCTCACCCACACGCTTGCTAGCTAGTGCGCCTTCAGAGCAAAAGCCATTTATCATATCAACGCTTATAAAAGCCACTTTTTTGCTGCCATTTTTAAAAATTTCACTAAATTTAAGCGCTTTTAGGCCATTTTGCCACGCATTTAGCTCATCTAAAATTTCACTCATCACTTCTCCTTTATGGGTAAATTTATACAAAATGTCTTTGGCTCAAGGGTTATCTCTATGCTACCCTTGTGCGCCTCGATGATCTGCAAGCAAAGGTGCAGCCCTAGGCCATTGCCCTTTAGCTTGCTCGTCTTAAACGGCTCAAAGACGATATTTTCATTTTTTATAGAAACTCCGCTGTCATAGACTATAAATTTATGTTCATTTGGCGTCTTTTCGTAGCTTAGTCTCACCACGCCTTCGTCGTTTTCGTCCTCTTCTATAGCATCGATCGCGTTAAATAAAATGTTTTGAAAGACCATCGCGATGAGGTCAAAGTCGCCACTATAAAGGGCGTCAGGGAAATTTAGCTCAAAAGTTATATCTTTTGAATACTCATAAAATTTAAGCGCCTCTTCGCACTCACTTTTGATATCTAAAAAGTTAAATTCCTTTGGCGTGATGCTAAGCCCTTTTGTAAAAAGAAGTGTGGCTTTGATGATGCGCTCAACCCGCCAGATCCCCTTTTGTATCTGCTCGACGATAGGCAAAATTTTTGGCTCAGCCCTTTTTAAAAGCGTGGAATTTAGAAGCGAGATAGAGCCTATGGGGTTTCTTATTTCGTGAGCTAGGTGCGCTGCTACTTGACCCATCGAAGCTAGGCGCTCGGTGCGTTTTTCCTGCGTTATGTCGGTAGCAGAGATGATCTTTTTATCATCCTTTACTACCTTTTTTACTAGATAAATTTGTGAGCCAAAGTTTAGCTCGCCCTCATCTTTAGGGATAAAATTTAGCGCTTTGCCAAGCTTTTGTGCCTCTGAGTTTTGCAAGAAAATTTCATCATTTTCATCAAGCACCCAAATGGCATTTGGCAAAATTTCTACGATATCTTTTATAAAACCTTGCAGGCCCATATAAGAAGCAGTCAAATTTTTATACTCACGCTCTATCAGATAGGTCTGCTCTATTAGGCTTTTTAGGCCATTTTGTATATCGATATCACTCACAGCAACTCCTCATAATCTTTTATCTCATAAAGCCTAAGCCGCTCATCTTTTAAGCCCAAAAGCTCGTTGCTAAAGCCACTTTTTGAAAAAAGCGCCACGATATCAGGCTTTATGCCTAGTCTTTCGCACTTGTGAAGGACTAAATTTAAGACATTTTTGCAAATTTTTCGCTCTTTATACTTTGCTTCGCCGACTATTATCTTGCCATTTATGCTAAAAAGCATGTCTAACTCTATATTTTTGCTCCAAAATGAGCTTAGTAAAATGCCATCAAGCCCAAGCTTTTTAGCCATTAGTTCGCCGCTTAAAAGCTCAAATCCAAGGCTTGCATACTCGTCAAATTCTCTTCTTATAAGCTCTAAAATTTCTTCACTTTTGCCTGCTTTTAAAAGGCTTAAATTTGGCTCGATAAATCTAAACCAAAACCTTGAAAAATGGCTATTAAAATGAATTTTATCCTCTATCTTATAAGCTCGCTCACTCTTTTTTAAAATTTGACGCTTGTTTTTTACTCGTGGCTTTTCTTGGCTCTTTTCAAGCACTAAAAAATCCTTACTAAAAAGCTTTGCATAGACCCTATTTGTCATGCTTTGGGGCAAAATTTTATTTACGCTAAATTTCTTTCTGTCGCTTCTAGCAAGCTTAATGAGAGCCATTTTGATGGCTTCGTCGCTATCCTCGTCAAAGTAAAACCTAGCCATCAAATTTTTATAATCATCTAAAATTTCAGCCCTGATCGCCTCAAAAACATCGTAGTATGAGCCCTTTAATAAAAAGTCATCAAAAACAAGATGAAATTTTATAACTTCAGCAATACCAAGGTGCTTCATCCGCTCAAATGTCGATTTTATGGCTAAAATTTCGTATCCTTTGTGTGGCGGATTGTAGCATATTTTTAGAAAATTTTAATTATAATCACGCAAAAACTAAAAGGCTAAAGTTGGTAAATTTAGAGCACATTAGAAGAGATATTATTTTAAAAAAAGGGATACATTACTTCGACTACACCGCCTCAGGACTTGCGTATAAGCCTATCGAGGACGAGGTCGCTGATATCTTAAAAACCTACGCCAACACCCACTCGCTAACATCCTCAAATGCCTATAAAACGCAGCATTTGTATGATAGCGCTAGAAGCGAGCTAAAGCGCGCTCTTGGGCTTGATGAGAGCTTTTATCTCATAGCTACAGGATACGGTGCCACTGGTGCGATCAAGAAATTTCAAGAGCTTTTGGGACTTTACGTGCCTCCAGCTACTAAAAGAAGGTTTGATCTAAAGCCAAACAACGACTCACCCCTAGTCATACTTGGCCCTTATGAGCACCACTCAAATGAGGTCAGCTTTAAAGAGGCGCTTTGCGAGGTCGAGCGCATAAGGCTTGCAAAAGACGGCAGCATCGACCTATCTCACTTGGAGCAAATTTTAAAGATAAACCAAGGGCGTGAGATCATCGCTAGCTTTAGCGCAGCCTCAAACGTCACAGGTGTCATAAGCGACTACAAGCAAATTTACACGATGGTGAAGAAATTTGGCGGTATCGTAGCATTTGATGTGGCGAGCCTTAGTGCCTATGCAAATTTAGACTGCGACTACTTTGACGCGCTCTTTATCTCGCCGCACAAGCTTCTTGGCGGAGTTGGCAGTTGTGGGCTACTAGCTATCAAAAAAGTGCTAGCAAATGACGATGTGCCAAGCTTTGCAGGTGGTGGCACGGTAAGCTATGTGAGTAAAAACTACCATATATTTTTAAAGGATCAAGAGGCACTTGAAGAGGCTGGCACACCGCCTATTTTGGGGCTTATACGGGCAAATTTGGCTTACAAGCTAAGAGAAGAGATAGGGCTTGCGACTATCTACGAAAACGAGAGCGAGCTTAGCGAATACTTTTGTCAAAGACTAAGGGAGATCCCAGAGCTAGTTAGCTACTGCCCGGCAAATTTAAAGCGCCTTGCCATTTTTTCATTTAATGTAAAAAACGTAGCTCCATACGAGCTTTCAAAAATTTTAAGCAAAGAGTATGGCATACAAACACGTGCTGGCTGCTCATGCGCAGGCTCATACGGACACGACCTTTTGGGGCTAAAAGAGGATCCAAGCTTCACCCACAAGCCAGGCTGGGTGAGGGCGAGCCTGCACTATACGCATACCTTTGAGGATATTGATTATCTGGTGAGTGCGATCAAGAAAAGCATCGAGAAATACGCACTTTCGTGGCAGGTCAAAGACCCTTTTGACGTAAAAGAGATAAGTGGGTGTGTGGGTGAGTAAAAAAAATGTTTTGATAGTTGCTGGAAGCGACAGTGTCGGCGGTGCAGGCGTTCAGGCGGACATAAAAAGTTGCGAGGCGTTTGGTTGCTTTAGCGCAAGCGTCATCACGGCCGTGACCGCGCAAAATACAAATGGCGTTAGCAGCGTGCTTGCGATGCCAGCAAGTATGGTGAAAGCTCAGTTTGAGATGGTGCTAGCCGAGCTTGACATAGACGCTGTGAAGGTTGGCATGCTCTTTAACGAGGAGATAATAGCCGTTGTAAGCGCGTTTTTAAAGGAGTTAAGAGCTAAAAATGTGCCAGTTGTGATTGATCCTGTTTGTGTGGCAAAATCAGGTGCAAAACTGCTAGAAGATGGGGCGATCAAAGCACTAAAAGAGCTACTAAAGCTAGCAAGCGTCGCCACGCCAAATGTAGATGAGGCTAGGATTTTGGGTATTAATTTTACAAATTTGCCTTGCGATCTGGTGCTAAAGCGAACGAAGGTTGATGAAATTTGCGAGGATACGCTCTATCTAAAAAATGGTGACGTGATGAAATTTAGCGAGGAGCTTTTTGAGCCAAAGGTGATGCACGGGGCTGGTTGTAGCTTCTCAAGCTCGCTAGCGGCCATTTTAGCACAGCAAAGTGATCTAGTAAGCGCCATAAAAATGGCTAAAAAATTTGTGGCAAATGGGATAAAAAATGCTCATAAAAGCAAATTTGGCGCAAGACTTATAGATCATAAAGCAGGGCTTGATGGCTGAAATTTACGCTATAAGTGATGACTTGCTAATGCCTGAAAATTTGGCTTTGGAGTACGCAAGAGAAATTTTGGAGTGCGGGGTTAAATTTTTCCAGTTTAGGTCAAAAAAAGCGGTCAAAAATGAGAAGCTCGCAAGTGAAATTTTAAATTTATGCGAGAAATTTGGCGCGAAATTTATCGTAAATGACAATGTCAAATTTGCTAAAAAGATAGGTGCCAAGGCTGTTCATCTAGGCAAAGACGATGAGGGCATAAAAGAGGCGTTTGAGATTTTAGGCAAAGACGCATACGTGGGCGTTAGCTGCTATAACGATATAAATTTAGCCATAAATGCTGCTAAAAATGGTGCTAGCTACGTTGCTTTTGGCTCTGTTTTTACAAGCCCCACAAAGCCAAATGCCCCAAAATGTGGGCTTGAAGTAGTTAAAGAGGCAAAGCAAATTTTAAACCTACCTGTTTGCGTCATAGGTGGCATAAATGAGACAAATATCGGCTCACTTTCCCACGTAAAACCCGATCTCATCGCCGTCATCTCAGCGATATACAAAGATGGCAACATCAAAGAAAATATCAAAAATTTACAAAGGATAATTGAGATAAATTTCTAGGATAAAGTGGCTTTTTGACTAAATTTGCTTAAAAATTATAAATTTAAATATTTTTATACGACTTTTTACTTAAATTTTAAAATCTTATTCACTCGCCTTAGCAGATTACAAATTTTAGAGCCGAAATTACTCGTTCATGAAATTTTAAAATTTGCTAGAAATTTCTTAAAAATAAATCACATGCAGTGCTTTAGCACTGAAGCATGCACCTTGAACGTTGTCGGGGTTAGGGGAT
>NZ_JAAKZD010000004.1:0-173332 GCF_015230035.1 Campylobacter concisus | reverse complement strand
AGTATCTGTGCTTCCATCAGGGAATGTTACAGTTACAGAAGTGTCTTTCTCATGGTTCTCTACCTTACCAGTTATCTTAGGATCATCATTGTCGATTGGATCGATTGATGGTTTATTAGCTGGAGTAACGTCGCCTACTTCATTAGAATTTGCTGGACCGCTCTTACCACCATGATCTTCTGCTGTTGCTGTTACAGTCTCACCTGGTTTAAGTGGGGTATGACCTGAAGTTGGAACTTCCCAGCTACCATCATCATTTACTTTTGCAGTATCTGTGCTTCCATCAGGGAATGTTACAGTTACAGAAGTGTCTTTCTCATGGTTCTCTACCTTACCAGTTATCTTAGGATCATCATTGTCGATTGGATCGATTGATGGTTTATTAGCTGGAGTAGTATCTATATCTGCTCCAGTTCCTGCAATGCCACCTGATGCTCCACCGCTTACGCCACCTATCCTCTCAGCGCCTGTTGCACTGTTTAGATCGCCTAAAGAGCGGAAATTTTCACTGATATTTGAGTAGTGACCGCCCTCATCAAATGACGCTGCACCAAGGCTAACGCCATCTCCGCCACCAGCTGCGGCTGCGTTACCACCAGCAGCAGTCTCTTCCAGTTTTGTTAGATCTTCGCCATTTAGCAACGCTTTTTGTAAGTCGCTAACATCTGCTACGGTATTTGGTTTTTCTCCTGCGGCTACATTTTCATCAAGCTTTAACGACTCATCACCCAAAATAGTGACATCTTTGCCATTATCCATTGAAACTACGGCTTTAGAAGCTGCTGAAGATGTTTTTATAACCTCTCCAAGATATAAAGCATCCCCAACTTTTAAAACGCGGCTAACGCCGTTTTGATCTACAGCCACCACTAAGCCCGAAATTTGTTTGATTACTCCTACTTGAGTTGCCATAAAAGTCCTTTCTCCTTTAGATTATTTTGCATTATTATAAGTAAAAATATAATTATTGTAAATTGTACCTAAGTACAATGTTTATTTGCAAACTGCGATAACCTCAATTTCTACAAGTGCATCTTTTGGCAAAGTCTTCACAGCCACCGTGCTTCTGGCTGGATATGGCTCTTTGAAAAATTTAGCGTATGTGACATTTACTTTAGCAAAATCTGCCATATCTGCTAAAAAGATCGTAGTCTTTATGACATTATCAAAACTAAGTCCAGCCTCAGCCAAAATGTTTTGTAAATTTGTAAGTGACTGCTGCGCTTGTGCCTCTACATTGCTGCCTGCAAACTCACCTGCTGGTGTGACGCCAAGCTGACCTGAGATAAATAAAAATCCATTCGCGCTAATCGCCTGAGAATATGGTCCGATCGCTTGTGGGGCGTTTTTTGTTGAAATTTGTTTTTTCATATCTTCTCCTTTGAAATTTGGCAAAATCCTACTATAAATTTCTAAATTTTTAGGCACCAAAGGCTATAATGAGCAAAATTTCAAAAGGACAAAGATGCAAATAACCCTTGCACCAAACGAATTTTTAGATGACTACGTGCTTGGCGCTCAGCTTGCCAAAAACGCCGGCATCTCATCAAACGCCTACCTCTTTTGGAAAAATGCGATCAGCGCTAAATTTGAAAACTCGCGCATCGTTTTTCTTAGAAAAAAGAGCGTCCCAGAGAAATTTGCAAGCGCTTTACAAGCTTGCACGCCCTTAAATGGCCTCGTGCCAACTGGCGTTTTTTGCTCATTTACCTCGCTTGCCCCTTCGCACCTTGTCGCCAAAAATGGCTCTAAAATTTATGATCTTTTTGAATTTCATGAAATTTGCGGTATCAAATTTTTAAATTTAAAGAAATTTTATGATGATTTCGAGCTTAACTACTCGTATAGGATTTACATCGAAAAGTGCAAATTTTTCTCGCCAGCGCCCTTTGAAAAGCGCATAAAACTAACTGAGACTATGTGTCTTGGCTACTACTAGCCACCTCGTAAACGATTAGCGCCTCGGTTTTGTAGCCCCCTATCCTATCTTTATATAGTAAAATTTCGTCGTTTTCTCTTTTGGCGTAAATTTTGATGTGAGCGGAATTTGTGCTCTCGTCGTAGTCTTCATATATAAATTTAAACTCTTCGCTACTCAGCGTGATAAACTGCAACGCCTGAAACGAAACAGCAAAGACCAACTCCTCGCTAATGCCACTTGTTCTAAATTTATCAGCTAATTTCACAACAAACGACCCCACATCGCTAAAATACTCTTCAGGGCTCTCATACTCGCTTTCAAAGACCACTATCTCATTTAGCGACCACTCATTTTGCGTCTTATTTTCTTCAAATTTCTGCCTTTTTCTTATGGCACTTTTTAAAAATATCCCTTGCGGTTTTAAGATAAAGCCCTCGTTTAAAATTTGCTTTAGCTTTAAATTTACTAGCTCGCTTTTGGTTTTGGTAAAAAATTTAAGTAGTGGCTTTGCTTGATCGTTGTAAAAAGTTTTCATTTTGGGAGAAATTCCGCTAGCCCCAAAGCTAGCGGATCAAATTTAGATTTTTTTGTAAGGTGCTTGACCGACTTCGTAGAAGTTATTGCCCTCGCAGTCGATAGCGACTATCGCTGGGAAGTCCTCTACTGTGAGCCTTGCGACTGCCTCTGGTCCTAGCTCTGGATAAGCCAAGACTTCATATTTTTTGATACTTTGGCTAATGACCGCTCCGATACCGCCGATAGCGACCATATAAACACAGCATGATTTTTTCATCGCATCAACCACTGCATCATTACGGTAGCCCTTGCCGATCATGCCATTTATGCCAACTTCGTTTATCATAGTTGGTGTGTATTTGTCCATTCTGCCGCTTGTTGTTGGACCTGCTGCACCGATAGCTTGGTTTGGTTTAGCTGGTGTTGGTCCGACGTAGTAGATAGTCTCACCCTTTAGCTCAACTGGCAACTTCTCGCCACGTGCTAGAGCCTCTGTTAGTGCCTTATGAGCGGCGTCACGAGCTGCGATGATAGTGCCTGAGATTAGGACATTGTCGCCTGCTTTTAGGCTTTTTACCACCTCTTTATCAAATGGTGCTGTTATTCTTTTTACTTCTGACATGTTATCTCCTTAAAGCTCGGCGTCTGCGTGGCGTGCAGCGTGGCAGTTGATATTTATGGCTACTGGTAGGCCTGCGATGTGAGTTGGATACCACTCAACATTTACTTTTATGGCAGTTGTATCGCCACCAAGCCCTTGAGGTCCGACGCCTGTTTTGCTAGCAAGCTCAAGAAGCTCATCTTCGAGTTTTGCATATCTAGCATCGGCATTTTTGCTATCTACTGGACGAACTGCGGCTTGCTTGGCTAGAAGTGCAGCTTTGTCCATGGTGCCGCCTATGCCAACGCCTATTGTCATTGGAGGGCAAGCGTTTGGTCCAGCGTATTTTACAGCCTCTAAAAATACCTTTTTAACGCCCTCTATGCCATCAGCTGGCACAAGCATTTTTAGTATTGATTTGTTCTCACTACCAAAGCCTTTTGGAGCGACTTTTATCTTTAGCTTATCGCCTGGGACGATCCTAGTGTGGATGACTGCTGGAGTGTTGTTTGTGGTATTTTTTCTCTCAAAAAGCGGCTCAGCAACGACTGATTTTCTAAGATAGCCCTCGGTGTAGCCCTTCGCAACGCCCTCATTGATCGCATCTTCGATATATCCGCCCTCGATATGCACATCCTGACCGATCTCGACAAAGACAACAGTCATGCCAGTATCTTGGCAAATAGGCGCAACGCCCTCTTCTGCTAGCTTGGCATTTTGCAAAATTTTGCCCAAGATATCTTTACCAAGAGATGAGCTCTCAATGGTTTGTGCTTTTGTAAAAGCAGCCTTTAGATCTGGTGTAACGACGTAACAGGCTTGTTTGCAAAGCTTTGCAACAGTCTCTTTTATATCTTTTACGTTTACCGTTCTCATTTATCCTCCTCGTAAAAAACAATTTTTAATTATATAAATTATATGTAAAATTTAAGATTAAATTATAATATTAAATTTAATCACCCAACCTCGGTGTTTAAATACTCTTAAGCAACTTTGGATAAACTACAACAAACTTAAATTTCAAAGGAAAAGTTATGAATTCGTTAGTCATCGTGATACTTGTTG
Source organism: Campylobacter concisus (assembly GCF_015230035.1). Lineage (GTDB taxonomy): Bacteria > Campylobacterota > Campylobacteria > Campylobacterales > Campylobacteraceae > Campylobacter_A > Campylobacter_A concisus_BK. Next base: position 169,229 of record NZ_JAAKZD010000004.1, on the reverse strand, counting down.
TCGCAGTCATTTTTGTCTTTTTCATCAGCCTTTACAACTCACTCGTTGCAAAGCAAAACCAGGTAAAAAGCGTGGAGGCTGGCATCGACGCACAGCTAAAAAGAAGATATGACCTCATACCAAATTTAGTAGCTACTGCAAAAGAGTACATGGTGCATGAAAAGAGCCTACTAGAAAACATCACTGCCCTTAGAGAAAGCGCTAGAAGCGCATCAACAAATGAGGAGAAATTTGAGTTAAATAACAAAATTTCAAGCTTGCTAAATGGTTTAAGAGTAAGCGTAGAAAACTACCCAGACCTAAAAGCAAATCAAAATTTACTTCACATCCAAAGCACGCTAAATGAGATTGAAGAGCAAATTTCAGCTGCGCGCCGTGCTTACAACTCAGCCGTTGAAATTTACAACAACGCCACACAGATGTTTCCTTCAAACATCGTAGCTTCAATGTTTGGCTTTCACAAAGATGTATTTTTTGACATCCCTGAAAATGAAGCAGCTGCTCCAAACGTCGGTGATCTTTTTAAAAAATAAGGCATAAAAAATGCAAGCAGACGAACTAAAAGGCATCGATCTAAGCGATCTTGACGAGCTTGAAAAAGAGCGCCTTGCCATGGGGCAAAAAGCCTTTAAAATGATCGCTTATGGCTTTCTTGGCATCATAGTTGCAACTGGTTTTTTGGCGTCACTGCACCTTGGAAATTTATTTTTCTTTTTGTTAATCGGCGGAGTTTTTTATCTTGGCAAGACGATAAATGGGCTAAAAAACGAACTTGTAGCAAAATTTAAACAAAAAGTAGTTGGCGTCATCGTAAAAAACTATGGCCTAAATTTCAGCGCAAATGGCGGGCTAAGTTTGAATGATTTTTTAAAAATTTATGACGCTGATGTCAATAGACACAATGCAGAAGATATGATCTACGGACAGATCGATAACACGCAGTTTAAGCTTTGCGATTTTTATGCGGCAAAAGAAGTAAAGGGCGAAAAAAGCACTACTACAACAGTGAAATTTCAAGGCATTTTGCTAAAGGCTGAGTTTAAAAAAGAGCTAAACGCCACGATCTATGTCTGCGACAAAAAGCGAACATCTGATCTAAGAAGCGAGGGCGAGCAAGCGACGATGGATAACCCTAAATTTAACGAGCTTTTTAAGACCTACACGACCGATCAGATCGCAGCTAGATACGCTCTAACGCCAAAGCTGATGGAAAATTTCACCAGATTAAGAACCAAATTTAACGCCCCGCTCTCGGCAGTGTTTTTAAAAAATGAAATTTTTATCGCGATCGATCTTAGAAAGGATAGCTTTGAGCCTGATCTTAAAAAGCCGATAAACAGCAACGAGAGCGTGCAAAACTACATCTCAAGTATCAGTGACTTTTCGCAGATCATGCACGATCTGGAGCTAAATAAAAACATCTGGAAGAGCTAAATTTATAAAATATCAGAAAAGAAAAAGCTCAAAGAGGGCGACATATTTTACGTCTATAATGATTACTACAAGAGATATTTCTTTGGCAAAATCTTAGTTGATATCATGAACCGTTTTATAAAGCGAGCAAATGAGGGGCTTCTTTGGCCGCTTGATTTTTTTAGTGACTGCTACTTGGTTGCTGTTTATAAAGATATAGTAGATACACCAGTGCTAAAAAGCCGTGAATTTATCATCCCGGGAAGCTTCATCTACAAAAGCAGTTTCAACCGCAAAAATAAAGACGCTATAAAGTGGGTATATTATGATCACGAAGATATCAACTACCAAGAGTTAGAATTTCCAGAGTATATCGTCAGCAGCAATGATAAAATTTGCCTACAACGAGGAGAGCTTAGCATACCAACTGGCTTAACTCGCGCGCAATATGAGAATGAATTTAACATTACTGGCAGCAAAACTGGCGGCATAAACTACTCAAATGCCCTGCTTTTACAAGGCTTGCCAGCATATAAAGAGAGGATAGATTATAGCGATCTTCGCCTCCTACCAGAGCTTCGTAAAAAGATATATGAGATGATAGGTGAGGACCCAGGCATGCCGTACTACGAGCTAGCATTGAAGCACGGCAAAGATCTAGCACGCTTTTATCAAGATAAAAACTAGACTACAAAAGAGCTATTAAGAGGCGTTGTTTAAGGTTTAACAAAAGAAAATTTGACTCTCTTATTGCAGCCTAGATGAGCGTAATAGAGAAATTTATAACAAATTTTTGTGGTATTGCGTCTGAGCCAAGGCTAACTGGCTTTAGTAAATTTAAATATCACAAGCAAGATTACTCGGCTACTTTTGCAAGCAGCTAATAAATTTAAAACTAGCAAGCCATTTTAAAATTTATAACCAAATTTACAAAAAAGCGATGCTAACGTTTTAGAGAGCTATTTAAAAATGTGGTGTCGCTTTAAATTTTGTGGTTTTGTGAGGTTAAATTTAATGGCTTAAAGTCTTTAAAAAGCGCAATCTCACTTAAATTTGCCCTATTTTTATGATTTTGTGAGGTTAAATTTAATGGCCACAAAAGCCATTAAATTTATAAACTAAGCCTGAGCAGGCTCCTCTTCTTCTTTTATCTTTTTTCTAACTTTTACGCGTGAGATGCTAGCTCCATCCATCTTTCTCACTTCGTAGTAGCAGTTTTCATCCTCGATCTTGTCCCCAACTACTGGCAAACGACCAATTAAATTAAAGACATATCCGCCGATCGTTACTTGATCGGTCTCTTCATCAAAGCTTATGCCAAGAAGCTCCTCAACGCTCTCTAGATCGTATCTGCCTTGGAATTCATAGATGTTTTCATTTATCTTTTTATAGTGTTGATCGACCTCGTCGTGCTCGTCGTTAAAGTCGCCAAGCACCTCCTCCATGATATCCTCCATCGTAAGAAGTCCAGCCGTGCCGCCATACTCATCGACGACAAGTGCCGCTGAAATTTGCTCTTTGTTCATCATCACAAGCACCTTTGATATAGAGAGGCTCTCGGGCACGATGACAAATTTACGCACGATCGCATCAAAACTCTTCTCTTTATCCTCGCTAAAGTGTAGTTGCAAGATATCTCTAATGTGTATCATGCCCAAAATGATATCTTTTGAGCCGTCTATATAAGGATAGCGAGTATATTTTGACTCAAAAACGACTTGTAAATTTTCTTCAAAGCTTTTTTGTTTGTTTATACAGATCATGTCGCGTCTTGGCGTCATAACCTCTTTTGCGACCGTGTCGCTAAAATCAACTGCGTTTTTGATAAGCTCAGTCTCAAAGCTATCAAGTACGCCGCCCTTTAAGCTCTCGCCAACGATGATCTTGATCTCCTCTTCAGAGTGCGCTAGCTCATTCTCTTTTGCTGGCTGGATGCCTAAAATTTTAAGTCCAAATGTAGCTAGAATGTCAAAAAGCTTTATGATAGGCGAGAAAAGTATCCAGAAAAAGTGAAGTGGACGAGCGATTTTAAGCACTGCTGATTCTGATTTGGCTATGGCGACTGACTTTGGTACAAGCTCGCCCATAACGACGTGAAGTAGCGTGATAAGCGTAAATGCGATCGCAAAGCCGACTGTATGAACTAAGATATCGCTAAGATTAAAAACATTTTTAAGTGGGGCTTCTATGAGCCTTGCGACTGCTGGCTCACCGATCCAACCAAGGGCAAGTGAGCTTAGCGTGATGCCAAGCTGAGTGGCGCTAAGATATGTATCAAGCTTGTTTGACATCTCAAAGGCAAGCTGGGCGTTTGGCTTTTTCTCTTTGATGAGCTCTTCAAGTCTAGACTTGCGAACCTTAACAAGGGAAAATTCCGACAAAACAAAAAATGCGTTTAGTAAAATGAATATAATGGCAAGTATTACCATTAAAAGCGAGTTATCGCTACTGGGGTACAATTATGATCCTTAAGAGTTAAAAATTTTGGCTGATTATAGCGAATTTATATTTAGCGGTCAAATTAGCCACGCCCAAAAGTAACAACGTTTCTTAAATTTAAGATTTATAAAAAGTTCTTAAATCATATTTTGGTAACATTATTTTCATCACTAAATTTATGGATTTTACAATGAGCAAAAAGAATTTTTCATCACGCTGGGCTTTTATACTAGCCTCAGTTGGTTCAGCCGTTGGTATGGCAAATGTTTGGGGCTTTCCTTACAAACTAGGCACAAATGGCGGCGGAGCGTTTTTACTCATCTACGTTTTTTTTGTAGCTCTTTTTTCATACGTTGGCTTAAGCGCAGAGTATGCGATCGGCAGACGAGCAAAGACTGGCACGCTAGGATCATATAAATTTGCTTGGCAAAGTAGAAATTTAGGCGTCATCGGCAGTATCGTCGGCTGGCTCCCACTTGCTGGCTCACTTTGCATAGCCATCGGCTACGCTGTCATCATCGCTTACGTGCTAAAAGCCCTTACTCAGGCGCTTACTGGCTCATTTATGAGCGTTGATACAAATGTTTGGTTTAACTCATTTGCCCTTCATGAGTACTCGGTCCTGCCATATCACTTCATAGTGATCGTTGGCACGCTTCTTACGCTATTTTTTGGAGCAAAAAGCATCGAAAAGACTAATAAAATAATGATGCCACTATTTTTCGTGCTATTTGCCATTTTGGCTATAAATGTCGCGATGCTGCCAAACGCATTTGAGGGGTATAAATTTCTATTTATTCCTGATTTTAGCAAGCTTGAAGATCCGATGGTGTGGGTCACAGCGATGGGTCAAGCCTTTTTCTCGCTCTCTATCACTGGTTCTGGCATGATAGTTTATGGAGCATATCTTTCAAAGGATGAGGACATCGTAGAAAGCGCCAAAACTACGGCATTTTTCGACACGCTTGCAGCGCTTGTGGCAGCACTTGTCATGATCCCAGCGGTCTTTGCCTACGCTATGGATCCAGCTGAAGGTCCAAAGCTACTTTTCGTAACGCTTCCTAAAATTTTACAAAATATGATCGGCGGTCAAATTTTTGCGATCATACTATTTACAGCAGTCATCTTTGGTGGTATCACATCGCTTCAAAATATGTTTGAGGTGGTCGCTGAGTCACTCATGCATAAATTCCCACGCCTTAGTAGATTTTGGGTGCTTGCGCTGCTTTGCGTGGTTTGCTTTGGGTTTGGGGCGTTTATGGAGCCTATTAGTAGTTGGGGACCTTGGATGGACTTTGTCTCTATCTACATCATCCCAATCGGCGCAGTCATCGGCGCAATATCTTGGTTTTGGATCATTAAAAAAGAAGAAATTTTAGACGAAGTAAATTCAGGAGCAAATAAAACTTACGGCTCATTTTGGTACTTTGTTGGTAAATTTATCTATGTGCCAATAGCCTTTTTGCTCTGCATCATTGCTATTAGCAAAGGAATTTCTTTTTAACTTAGCCCATCAAAAGAGGAGCTAAGTCTAAATTTGAAGTTATTTTAACTTTTTAGAGCCAATGTAGGTAGCAAAGACCTCTTGCGAACCATCTTTTTTAAAGAGTATGACGTCGTATTGCTCGGCTTTGCCGCCTTGCTCCATACCCTGACTCTCCATAGGCATGCCAGGCACTGCGATACCAACGGCATCTTTTGGTTTAAGCTCCAGCAGGCGCTTGACCTCATCAGCTGGCACGTGACCCTCGATGACGTAGCCATCAACGATAGCTGTGTGGCAGCTTGAAAGCTCTAGTGGCACGTGAAATTCTTTTTTAACCTTGACCAAGTCATCTACTTTAATGGTCTCTTCGCTAAAGCCAGCCTTTTGCATAGCACTCGCCCAGTTGCCACAACAACCGCAAGTTGGGCTTTTATAGACCTTCATATCGGCCCCAAGCGCCAAGGTCGCACAAAGGCTAAGAGCTAAAAATGCAAATTTCTTCATCATTTTCCTTTACGTTGAAATTTGCAAAATGATATAGTTTGGGTTTAAATTTTATATAAATGCTTAACCCTTGCCTGCTATAATTGCCAAAATTTACAAAAGGCACTTTATGTTTTCATCATTTTTCAAAGACAAAAAATGGGCGCTTTGGGCTTACGGCGGAGCGCTATTTATCATCTTGCTGCTTGTCTATCAAACGCATCTAAACGTCCGTATCAACGAGTGGTATAAAAATTTCTACGACATCATGCAAAACTCAAAGGATCACAATGTAGATGAGTTTTGGCAAGGGATATTAAATTTCTTAAAGATCGCCATGCCTTACGTCGTGACCTACACGGTGATATCGTTCTTTGCGAGCCACTGGGTCTTTCGCTGGAGGGAGGCGATGACCTTTAAATACCTCAAATTTTGGCGAAACTGCCAAAACGACATCGAGGGTAGCTCGCAGCGTATCCAAGAGGATGTTTATCGCTTTGCTAAGATCATGGAGAGCCTTGGCGTGCAGGTTTTAAAGGCATTTATGACACTGATTGCCTTTATACCGGTGCTTTGGGAGCTAAGCAAGAGCGTGAGCCTACCTTTCATCAAGGACATCGAGGGCTCGCTAGTTTATATCGCGCTTCTAATTAGCATCGGAGGCCTCATCGTATCGTGGTTTGTGGGCATAAAGCTACCGCACCTTGAGTATAACAACCAAAAAGCGGAGGCGGCCTTTAGAAAAGAGCTAGTTTATGGCGAGGATGATAAGCTTAAATTTTGCCAGCCAAACGTTATGCTAGAGCTTTTTACAGGGGTCAAGCTAAACTACTATAAGCTCTTTTTGCACTACGGCTACTTTAATCTCTGGCTCGTCTCATTTTCGCAAATTCTTGTCATCGTGCCTTACATCATCATGGGCAATGGCCTATTTAGCGGCGTCATCACGCTTGGCGTCCTCGTGCAAGCTAGCAATGCTTTTTCGCAGGTCAGAGAGAGCTTTAGCGTCTTTATCGATAACTGGACGACGATAACAGAGCTAAGATCGGTCAATAAACGTTTGAGAGAATTTGAGAGAAATATAGATTATAAAGCGTAAGGGTTAAATTTACATACTGAAGAAACTCAGGCAAATTTTAAAATTTCATGAACGAGTAATTTCGGCTCTAAAATTTGAGCTAAGCTATAAGCGAAGCCAAATTTTAGTAGTCAATTCTTGCGAGTGAGTGAAAGTTTAAAATTTGCAAAGACAGCTTGATTAAATTTGTAAATTTCTTTTTATTTAAAAGGGAGACAAGGGGACTTGAATTACGAAGCCGTCCCCTTATCTCCCTTTAGATCCCACAATCCCCTCGCACGTTAGAAGTGGCATGCAATGGTGCTGGCGCACTGCATGCGGTTAAAAATACGATAAATTCTAAAATTTACAAAAGCCAAAACCAACGCAAAACTTAAATTTCACCCCTCGTTTAACAATGCATATCCAACACAAGCTATAATACGCCAAATTTTAATCCAAAAAGGATGAAAATGAAAAAAATTTTACTTACGTTATTAACAGCTAGCATGCTTATCACAGGCTGCACGAGCGTCACAAAGTCAGGCGTCGTTGGCGCAGATCGCAAGCAGTTCATGCTAGTATCTTCTGAAGCGATGGAGCAAAGCTCGGCTCAAGCCTACGTCAAGACGCTAACAGCTGCTAGAAGCAAGGGCGAGCTAAATGTCGATCCGATCCTCACAAAAAGGGTTCAAGATATTGCAAAAAAACTGATCGCGCAAACTGGCGTTTTCAGAGAGGATGCCCTAAAATGGAAGTGGCAAGTAAATGTTATCAACGAAGATACGCTAAATGCTTGGTGTATGCCAGGTGGCAGGATCGTCGTTTATAGCGGTATTATTAAAAAGCTAAATTTGACAGATGCACAGCTAGCAGCGGTCATGGGTCACGAGATCGCCCACGCGCTTAGAGAGCACAGCAGGGAGCAAGCGAGCACCGACCAACTCAAAAACATCGGCATCTTCGCAGTCGCAACCGCCACAGGACTTGGCGATCTTGGAGCAAGTGCATTAGGTTTAGCTACGCAATACACCATCTCAATGCCATTTTCTCGCTCACACGAGACCGAGGCCGATCACATAGGCACCGAGCTAATGGCAAGAGCTGGGTACGATCCAAAAGAGGCGGTCGAAGTTTGGGTTAAAATGAGCAAGATGAATGTCGGCAAAGTGCCTGAAATTTTAAGCACTCACCCATCAAACGAGAGCAGGATCAAGGATCTAAAAGAGGTCGCAGCAAAGCTTGAGCCAGTATATCAAGCAGCCAAAAAAGGCTAGGCTTGATCGAGCGAGCAAATTTAAGCGACCTTGAAGCGATCACGCAAATTTATAATGACTACATCTTAGAAAGAAGTGCGACTGCAGACTTGCGGCCAGTTAGCACAAAGGAGCGAGAGCCTTGGTTTAACGCCCACGGCAACTCGCGCCCTATCTTTATCTACAAAGAAAATGATGAAATTTTAGGCTACTGCTCGCTAAGTGACTTTAACCCCAAGATCGCTTACGATATAAGCGTAGAGATAAGCATCTATGTCGCTAAAAAAGCCCTTAAAAAGGGCATCGGCAAGCAGCTTTTAGCCCACAGCCTAAATGAAGCTAGAGGGCTAAATTTAAAAAATATCATCGCGCTAATCTTTAGCAAAAACGAAGCAAGCCTTGGGCTATTTTTGAAATTTGGCTTTGAAAAATGGGGCGAACTGCCTGGCGTTTGCCTGATGGATGGCGAGTATAAAGATGTCGTTATCTTGGGGCTAAAGCTCTAAAAGCTAAGCATTAAGCAAATGAAGATATAATCACCTTCTTCTTGGGTAGATGTCCGAGCGGTTTAAGGAGCACGCCTGGAACGCGTGTGTGGGGCAACTCACCGAGAGTTCGAATCTCTCTCTACCCGCCAAAAATTTGACAAAATTTACTCTATTGCCATAATACAAAAAGAAATTTAAAGGACCAAAATGATCGAACACTTACTGCTATTTTTTGCACTGCTAGCTATCATCATCGCTTTGGTGATGGTCTCAAACCGCCTAAAGGTCGCCTATCCGGTGCTATTAGTCCTTGGCGGGCTTGCCATTAGCTTTGTGCCAAATTTACCAAGTATCAAGATCGATCCTGAGCTTATTTTCATCATATTTTTGCCGCCACTTCTTTATGAGGCTGCGTGGGCAAACTCGCTAAAAGAGCTCTATAAATGGCGCCGTACGATCGGCAGTTTCGCCTTTATCGTGGTTTTCATAAGCGCAGCAGCAGTTGCTTTGATAGCAAATTTAGTGATCCCTGGCTTCTCGCTCGCCCTTGGCTTCATGCTTGGCGCCATCGTCTCGCCACCAGACGCGGTGAGCACGGCAGCTATCCTTAAATTTGTCAAAGCCCCGCGCAGGATCAGCGCTATTTTAGAAGGCGAGAGCCTTTTAAATGACGCATCATCGCTCATCATCTTTCGCTTTGCCGCAGTGGCAGTGACTACTGGGCAGTTTATCTGGTACAAGGCGGCTGCAAGCTTTGTCTGGATGGTGGCTGGCGGTGTTTTGGTCGGTCTTGTGGTGGCATTAGTAGCCTACTTTTTGCATAAGACCTTGCCAACCGATGAGAACAGCGATACGATCATGACGATCACGACGCCTTATGTTATGTATATTTTAGCTGAGGAGCTTGGCGCGAGCGGCGTTTTGGCGGTAGTTTGCGGCGGACTTTACCTCTCGACAAAACGAAACGAAATTTTAACCGCTTCAACAAGGATCCACGCTTTCCCCGTTTGGTACAACCTTATTTTCTTGCTAAACGGCCTTGCCTTTACCATGATCGGCCTTGATCTGCCTGAAATTTTAGCAGGGCTAAAGCGTAGCGGCGTCTCGCTCTTTGAGGCGGTCTCTTACGGCGTTTTGGTCACTGCCGTGCTCATCGTTATCCGCCTCATGTCATCTTATGGAGCCGTTTATATCACGATGTTTATGAAGCGCTATATCAGCGTGGCGGACGATCGCAACCCTGGCAAAGCCGCACCATTGATCGTCGGTTGGGCGGGCATGAGGGGCGTAGTCTCGCTAGCTACGGCACTCTCTATCCCCGCCATGGCTGGTAGCGAGCCGTTTCCGCATAGAGATCTCATCTTGTTTATCACCTTTGTCGTTATCTTGCTAACGCTCGTAGTTCAGGGACTAACTCTGCCGCTACTTATAAAAAGTGTCAAATTTCCAGACTTTAACGACCACATGCCAAATGAGCTTGCAAGGATCAAGATAAAAAAGGCACTTGCCGAGGCTTCGCTTAAATTTCAAAGCGAGAAATTTTGCAATGAGGAGAATTTCTTGTTCCAAAAACTCAAAGAAGTTTGGAATTTCGAGCTTTCAAATGAAAATTTCGAGATCAGCGACGAGGTCAGGCAGACCTATTTTGAGATCCTAAATGAGCAGCGAAAGGCGCTTCGTGAGCTAAACAAAGACCCAAAAATCGACGAAGAGATCATCAGGATCTTTTTGTATCACATCGACCTTGAGGAGCGAAGGTGGCAGGAGCATAGCGAGTACTAAAATTTTCTCCCGACGCTGCAGCTTACCGCGCCGCAAAATCTCTTACCAAATTTGGCTTCGACGATGAGAACGAGTACGAAAAATATCTTCTCATCGTTCATGCGTGCGATCTGACGCAAAGTCTGGCTGGGACTATTAAATTTAACATCATTTTCGCGCAAACTCTTGCAAAACTCAGTCTCGTCAAAGCCAAGCATGCGTGAAATTTCACTGATAGTGTAAGGCTCAAGCGAGGCGATGATGCGGTCCATGTTGCAGATCGTTGGATTTTTGCGGTGCGTGGCGACATCGATCATCTCATTTATGAGCTTTACTAGCTTTCTTCTGCGGTTAAAAAGGTGCAAGATCACAGCACAAACGATCAAAGCTCCTGCAAATTTGTGCGCGCTCATCATCCACTCACTATAATCACCCATGGCGAAATTTAGCCCAGTAAATGCAAGCAGACAGATCCCACAAGCAAGAGCGCAAACAAGACAAAATTTATATATCACTTCTACTTTTAGCAATGCAAATTCCTTAGTTTTTTGAAATTATACACCTACTATGCAAAAAATGAATGGCGCCAACTAGAAATTTAGCTGGCGCGTTAGAGTAAATTTAGCTAAAACTTATAGTTAAAGCTGAGATTAAAGGTGCGTGGGTTACCATAAACCATCTTGTTTTTGCCGATGCCCTCGTAGTATTTTTTATTAAATAGATTGTCGATATTTAGCTGCACGTCAAAGTTTTTAGCAAATTTATATCCAAACATCAAATTTGCCAAGGTGTAGCCCTTTTGCGTGATCTCTCTTGCGCCATTGTCAGTGTAAATTTTACTCTTATACATAGCCCCAGCTCCTACTCTAAAGTCCCTAAATTCATACTTTGCAAATAAATTTGCCGTGCTTCTTGATGAGTCGGTGACATATTTCTCACCATTAGCATCTTTTGCGTTAAAGTGCGTTGCACCAAAGCTTAGGCTTAAGTTTTTAGTGATCTCGCCGTTTATATCTAGCTCGACACCCTTGCTTGTGACACCTTTGCCAGATTCATATATTTTGGCATTTGTCGCTGGATTTTTCTTGCCAGTGTTTATGCCAAGCTTGTCTTGCACGATCTTAAAGACGCCAAGACTTGCTTGAAGCGCCCCGTCAAGATACTCGCCTTTGATGCCCACTTCATAGTCCTTGCCTTGGATAGGATCTAGATATTTATCATTTGCATCTTTTGCGGTTTGAGGTTTAAATATGCTCGTGTAGCTAGCATATAGAGTGTGGTTTGCTCCGATGTCGTAAGTGACGCCAAGATATGGTGTGATCTCATTTGTGAAATTTCTATTGCCTTTACCACCCTCGATCTCGTATTTGTAGTAGCTCACCCTGGCACCTAGCAAAAATTTAAGCTCATCGGTGATTGATAGTTTATTTGCCGCGTAAAATGCCTTTTGTATCGTTTTGTCTTTATTGTTTTGATCTTCGTAAGGGAATTTTGGATCATCAAGATGCAAGTTTTTAAAATCAATCCTGCTTCTTGCCGTATAAGCAAGCCCAGCTGGCGTGTTCTTTTGCACCAAGTAGCTACTTACCTTATCACTACTTTTTTTATAGTTGTTATACATCGCGCCAAAGACAAACTCATGAGATAAATTTGCTATCTCGTAAGTGATATTTGCATACGCATCGACGTTATGGATGTTCTCCTCTCTTTTGTTTGCGTAGGTGTAAAGACCGTTTATATTGCCAGTACCGTCTAAATTTACCGCTCCGCCATAGTAGAGTAGATTTGAGTCAGTGTTTGCTCGTCTAAATGAGTAGCTTAAATTTAAGCTCGCTTCATTTTCAAAGTAGTGCTTAAAATCAGCGTAAAAATCAAGCGTCTTTTATGTCCCATCTCGTCCAAGGCTGAGAGAAAATTTCATTTTTACTAAAATTTGTCCTAGAGCCATCTGTATAAAATGCCGGCATACCGCCCCATCTAATGCCGTGACGTTTTAGCTCTTGATAAAACGAACCAAGACTAAGCCATGAGCTATCGCCTATGTCGCTATCTACGACGCCGTAAATCGCGCTATTTTTGCGGTTGTAATAATCCATATAAGAGTGCGACTTCTCATGCATAAATGAAAGCCTCGCTCTGACGCTTCCGCTCTCATTTACTGGCGTTTGTACATCGCCATTTACGCCGTATCTATCGTATGAGCCAGCACTTAGTCCAAAATTTCCTTTTAGCTCCTTTGAGTCTGCCCTTTTTCTTATGAAATTTAAGCTTGCAGATGGGCTGCCAGCGCCTGCAAGTAGGCCATTTGCCCCTTTTACCACCTCAACTCTTTCATAAGGCAGCAAGCTCATATCATTTGCACCAAGACTAAAGCCACCAAAGCTAGGCATCGAATCAAGCAAGTAATAATCTATCGCAAAGCCACGAGCCGTCGGATATACGCGCTCGTCCCATTTGTTTAGCGTGACGCCCGGGATATTTCTAAGAAGCACTTGATAGTCCTTGATGCCTTGATCTTTTAGCCTTGCTTCTGTTAGCACAGTTAGCGACTGTGGCGTTTGGCGAGAGGTTAAATTTAGCCTTGTTGTGCTCTTTACAAGCTCTTTTGCAAAGTAGTTTGCATCGTCTCTTCGCTCACTTTCTACGACATCAATTGCCTCTAAAATTTTATCGCTTTGGCTAGCAAAAATTTGAGGTTGCATCAAATTTAATGCAACCAAACTAATTAAAAATTTTTTCATTTTTTCTCCTTTTAAATTTTCTAAACCACAGATAAAGCCCTGAGATGCTCAAAACTAACGGCGAGATACCCACTATAAACCAGATAAATTTTGTAGTTTGGTTGTAGTTTCCAAAGTGCGATCTTCTAAAGGTCGAGAGGATTTTCTCACTTAAATTTGCATTTTTTATGTCTAGGACGCTAACTAGCTTGCCGCTTTCTTTGTCGTAGGTGATAACGCTTGAGTATTCGTTATGCAAAAAGCTTTGCCATATCACATAGCCAAAGATACGGATGTTTGCCCCTTGCATGAAAGGCAGCGAGATGAAGTGTGGTTCAAAGCCTTTTATGTCCTTTTTCGATCTAGTGACCAGCTCATCAAGGGATAAACTTTTGTTATAAATTTTTGCGTCTATTACGAAGTCATTTTTAAACTCTGGCATGCGTGCCATCCTAAATTCCCACCAAGCGCCGCTTATACAAATGAGCAGTAAAACTGGCGTGCAAAAAATTCCTATTATCTTGTGGATGTCATTCATAAAAACATTTAGCCCATTTACGCGCAGTCTAAGCAGAGTTAGCCAAAATTTACGGTAGATCACAAAGCCGCTTATGCAGATAAAAAATGTAAAAATAGCTGTTAAAAAGAGGATGATATTGCCACTTTTTTCAAGCAAAAGCTCCTCATGGATATGCGCCAAAACCCCGAAAAATCCCTCATCATGCGCAAGTGGCTCACTCTTTATCTTGCCGCTAAAAGCATCAAAATAGATAAATTTCCACTCTTTTTTGCTGTCATTATGCTCGATTAGCCAAATTTTGTCACACTTTTTAGGGTTTGCATCGATATTTATACCAACCATCTCATAGCCGCCAAACTTGCTTGCGATGATATTTCTTAGCTCATCAAAGCTAATCCTTTTGCTTAAATTTTCTTTGTTTAAATTTACATTTACGATATTTGGGCGAAAAAGGCTGTTTAGCTCGTCTTTATAAACTAGGATCGCGCCGCTAAAGCAAACTACAACAAGCGGGATAAAAAAGAGAAGCGACAAATATGCATGCACCTTGTAAAAAAGCTTTAAATTTAAAAATTTCACCCCTTTTGCCACCTTTTAAAAGTTAGTTTTGATAATAGCTCGCAATTTTATAAGATTTTTGCTTTTATAATTTTTAAAACTATTATCAAAATATAATTTTAAAAAGAAAGTAACGCTTGTGAAATTTGAGTTTAGAAAGGTAAAAAATTTGATTTAAAAAAGAGAGACAGCTCCTCTTTGTGTAAGCGGAAAAGCCAGAAAAGGGGGAAGCAAAGTCTTAACCGCTACAAAAAGGAGGGTCCGTTTAGGACGATGAAATGTTATTATTTAAATATAAATTTTAATGAAATTTTTAGTTAATAAAAAAGAAATTCTACGTAATACTAAATTAAATCACGATATTTAGGCATTTACTAGAAAAATTTCTCTTTTAAAAAGGTAAAAATATATACTTTGTGTGAAAGCAAAAATCACATTTGAAATTTCATTTTTATTACTATTAAACGTGGTTTATAATGTTTAATTTGGCGACGTAAAAAAGGTATCTCACTAAATGCGCTTAAAAACTCGGACAAATTTTAAAATTTCATGAACGAGTAATTTCGGCTCTGATTTTAGTGGCAAGCTTTGCGAGACCTAAAATCAGTAGTCAATTCTTGCGAGTGAGTGAAAGTTTAAAATTTGCAAAAAATAGTAAATTTATTTTTAAAATATGTGATTTAAATTTTAAAAATTTATGAGCGAGCATATCACAGCTCTAAATTTAGTGCTAAACGAAGTGCAGCCTAAATTTAGTAGTCTGCTAAGGCGAGTGAGTAAAGTTTTTAAAATTTATAAATTTGCAAAATAGCAAATTTCTCTTTTAAAAATACGGACCTTAAATTTAGAAACTCTTTTATCCAAAAAGGGAGACAAGGGGACTTGAATTACGAAGCCGTCCCCTTATCCCCCTTTTTAAATCCCCCAATCCCTTCGCACGTTCAAAGGGCATGCGATAGCACTATCGTGCCGCATGCGTTTTTTTATCAAGTAAGTTTTCACAAATTTTAAAATTTAAGAGCGAGCATATCACGGCTCTAAATTTAGTGGCGAGTGGCTACGAGACCTAAATTTAGTAGTCTGCTAAGGCGAGTGAGTAAAGTTTTAAAATTTGCAAAATAGTTTTTTAAAAATTTAAAGTTTTGTTTCTTTGTTAAGGGGGAAGAGGCTTGAATTACGGTCTGCTTGCAGTTGCGAGCTCGCGAAGCAAAGAAGCTCCCTTCCCCCTTAACAATCCCCTAATCCCGACGACGTTAGAAGTGGCATGCTTCAGTGCTTCGCACTACATGCGTTTTATTATAGGGTAAGTGTTTGACAAATTTTAAAATTTGCAAAAAAGCTTTATAAATTTATAAATTTTAATTCTTAGGCACAAGCTCTAAGACGTTGCAGGCTCGTTTGCTGCCCATTTTGCAAGCTTTATCAAGGGCATTTGCAGATAGATCAAAGCTCTGCTCTACGCCGTTTCCTTGCAGATATTTTGTAGCAAGCTCGTAGCAAGCTTCGCTGCTGCCATTTTCGCAAAGCGACTTAAATATCTCATAAGATCTAACCATATCTCTCTCCACGCCAAGACCTCGCCCTAGCATGTCAGCATATAAAAAGCAAGAGGTTTTGTCTTTGTTCTCGCACTCGCTTGAAAGCTTTTTAGTAAAGCTCCCGCAAGCTTTTGCGTCACTTTTGTTGATGCAGTTTTGCATATTTTCATCCCAGTTTGCACTTAGAGATAAAACGGCAAAGGCTAAAAATAAAATGGATTTTTTCATAAATTTCCTTGAGAGAGATAAACCCCCTTTGGGGGAAAGGGGGTCATTACAAAAAGGAGGTTTCTTGTTGGACAATTGGAATAATACAAGCCTCGTCTAAATTTAAAGCCAACTCTTATTTAACAAAAAACAATCAAACAAGATCTCTCTTGCTAAAGCCCAAATAGCCACAAACTAGCAAGATCGCACCAAGCAATAAAGGATAGATGATCGCATAAGCTACGAAGGTCGCTTTTGAAAATGTGCCTAAGATAAAGTAAGACGCAGTGCCGATGACTGCTAAATTTGGATCAAAAAGGCTAAGCGCTGCTATCCTAAAAAGCTCGATCGGATTTAGCATAGCGATGGTGTAGATGACGTACTCATCGACAGAGCTTCGCATAAGCAGTCCAATGAGTGCTAGGTCGATAAAAGCTAGCATGATAAGCCAGAGCAAAAACGCCACGCCCTGCCCTGTTTCTTGGTTTTTGATAAGGCTTGAGATAAAAAAGCCAAGCGATAAAAAGACGATACTTAGGCTAAAAAGTAGGCCAAAGTAAAGCACCAGCACGCTCCAAGGTATCGACACGCCCTTTATAAAGCCAACCACCACGCAAAGCAAAAGCGAAAACAAAAGCGGCACAAAAACGACAAATGTCCGCCCAAGCGCCTTGCCAAAGTAGTACTCTTTAAGGCTTAGCGGGAAGCTTAGCACGTACTCAAGCAGGTTTGTGTCCCTGTCTTGATTTATACTTCTTACAGTTGAGATGAGGATAAATATCGGCACGATGATGACGCAAATTTGTATAAACAAAAGTAGCGCCCTTGTTAGTCCAGAAAAGCCAAGCACGCGCGAGTCGGTCACTCCACTAAATAAAAATCCTATCATCAAAGCAGAAAAAAGAAGCGCATATATCGCAAACCACCTCGAGCGAAACGACTCTTTGACGTCTAGTTTTGCTATTAAAAAAAGGTTATTCACTCTTGCTCCTTAAATTTTCTTCTTTGATGATCTTGCCAAGGTCCATATAGACGCATCTATCAAGCAAATGAGCGATCTCATCTATGCGGTGTGAGATGAAAACTAGTGTCTTTTTTTGCGTGAAATTATCTAGCAAATTTTTAAAAGACTCCCTTGCTTTTACATCTAAATTTGCCGTTGGTTCGTCAAACATCAAGATTTCACTATCTTTGGCAAATGCGATGGCTATTAGCATCTTTTGCTTCATGCCGCCAGAGAGTTTGTAAAAGGACTTGTTTAAATTTGCATGCAGGTCAAGCTCCAAAAGCTTGCTAAATTTCTCAATATCTTCAAATTTTACATTTGAGCTTTTGCAGACAAACTCGCAAAGCTCACGTAGGCTAAATTTAAGCGGTGGCGGGGTTTGTGGCACAAATGAGATAAACTTTAGCGCCTCTTTTCTATCTTTTAGGGTATTTACGCCATTTATCGCGACGCTTCCGCTATTTGGCACAAACTCGCCCAAGATGATACGCATGAGCGAGCTTTTACCAGCTCCATTTTGCCCAAGTATCGCTATCTTTTCGCCAGCTTTTACATTTAGACTGACGTTATCAAGTATCTTTTGCGAGCCAAAAATTTTCGTTACTTCTTTTATATCTATCAAAAAATTTCCTTATATGAGTTTCTTAAAGCCGTTGTCAAATTTAAGCGCATCTTGGTGGCAAACGTCGATACACCTGCCACAAAGCGTGCAGTCAGCCCCAGCTATCCTAAAGAGCTTTTTACTATCATCAGTTTTTGCGCCCTTTTTTGTCATAAAAAGCACGTGTGGCACTAGGCAAACATCAGTGCAAACCAAGCAGTGGTCGCACTTTTCTTTATCCCAGCTGACCTTTATCGCATTTGGCTTAGCCAGTAGCGAATAGGTCGCTCCAACAGGGCAAACATATCTGCACCAAGCCCTGCGTGAGAAGAAAATCTCAACCACAAGCATAGCCACAACTAGCCATATAGCGTGAAAGTAGCCATAGATGATAAATCTTGAAAATATCCCAACGACGTTAAAAATTTCAAAGACAAGACTTGAGCTAGCAAAGCTAAGAGCCAAAAACAAAATGGTAAAGGCGTATCGCCACTTTGTGTCAAAAACTCGTGGTTTTACTATCTTTTTGGCGCGTAAATTTTCGTGAATTTTCTCAGCTATCTCGCTTATAAGTGAGTACGGGCAAACCCACGAGCAAAAGCCCCTGCCACCAAAAATGATGTAAAAGGCTAGGATACTAAGCGAGCCAATTAGTAAATTTACATGAATTTCATGCGTTGCTAAAAAGACTTGCAAGCTCATAAATGCATCTGCTAGGTGAAAGCCAAGTATCCTTGAGGCGCTGATGTCGCCCTCTAAAATTTGCACATCGACCCTGTAAGAGAGCACAAATAAAAGATGAACTAATACAATGGTAAAAATGCGCCAAAAACGTATGCTCGGGCGCTTTTTGCCATCTTTTGTAGTCGTTATTAGCGTGCTTAGAAAGCTTACATTTCTAATGGTCGCACGAACGTTATATTTATCCATTTTTACTTTTTAAATTTAGAAATTTCATCAGCAAGGCTGTTTAGATCGCTGTCACTAACGTTTGTTAGCAGTCCCTTCATAAGCGTGTTTTGCACCTTGCCAGCCTTATAATCAGCCAGTTTTTTAAGAAGCTCGTCCTTGCTTAGATGAGTGATATCAGGCGCTACGACGCCTTTGCCATTTGCGCCGTGGCACGGGGCGCAAGAGGTTAGATATTGCTTGCTAACGCCTTCATTTTGAGCCTTAGCTACGCTTAGACTTAGCTCTTTTACCTTTTTTAGCTCATCTTCGCTGGCAAATTCCTCGCTAGACTTTGGCTGCTGATTTGAGATATTTTGCTCCACCTTTGGCGTGGCGACTTTTGCTACGGATTTCTCCTTTTTAGGCGGAGTTTGGCTTAGCATAAACACCATGATACCGCATATCAGCACCGCTAAAATGATCGTTATGATTTTTCCGATTTTCATTGTTTGCTCCTAAATTGCGCATTAAAATCGCTTATCTCTTTAGCTAAATTTCTTATCTCACTCTCGTCCATTTTCTTAACAAGATCACGCATCAAAACATTTACCTTTTCCTTGCTCTTGTAGGCGTTTATCATCTTGAAAATTTCATCCTCGCTCTTTGTTAAAAGAGATGGTCCGATGATGCCATTTGCGTAGTCATCGTGGCAGGCTGAGCACTTTGTGATGAAGTCCTTGCTAAGTCTGCCCTTTATAAGTCTTAAATTTATACTTTGAAGCGGGCTTTTTACCATGGCAAGCGCTCCGATCTGACGACTTACGTTGTTGTCTTCAAGTCCAAATTTAACGCTTTTTTCGCCGTGCATGTCGTATTTTATAAATTCATTTTGCTTATTTGCACTCTCGTTGTTTTCATTTTTTTCGACCTTTATGCTAGCACTTGTCGCTACTTTTGCACCTTGCTCGCTAGCAGCCTTTTGCGCTTTGTCCTCACTCTTTTCACAGCCGACAAATAGCAATGCAGCAGCTACTAAAGGTATTATTGCTCTCATTTTTTCTCCTTGTAAATTTCATCATAGCTCATCTTTGGGGCGATATTTATGATCTTTGCTGGGCAGACCTCAGCGCAAACGCCACAACCAACGCAGCCATTTTTTATAAGTGGTAAATTTGCCTCGCTCATTGCTATCGCGCTATCGCCAACTGGACAAAGCGTGACGCAAAGATCGCAAATTTGACCGATCTTGCCTTTTATCTTATCTTTTAGCGCCTCTTCTCTGTCGTTATAGGCTTTGCGATCAAGCAGATCTTTAACGCCAGCTTCGCTTAAATTTTCTCTTTTCACGCTCAAACAGGCTGCCGTGTCACTTAAAACCGCAACGCCCATTTTGACATCACCAACAACCTTTGTGGCGTGATCGAGCGCACCGCTAGGACAGGCTAGCACGCATGGGAAAAGGTCACACAAGTAGCAGCCTCGCTCTTTGGCGTCGATGTGAGCTGAGCCACTTGAGTAGCCATCTTCTATGTCAAGTAAATTTATGCTGTGATAAGGGCAGACTTGCACGCACTGACCGCATTTTACGCAAAGATCATCAAAGTCATCAACAGCACCTGGCGGTCTAAGATAGAGTTTGTCGCCACTACTTTTTGGCAAAAACTTGCCTATGGCGTATCCAGCCACAGCTGCGGCTGAGCCTATTATCATAAAATTTCTTCTATCCACGTTTCGCCTTTAAAGCGTTGAAATTTGAAACATCAAGCGGTTTTATCCTAGGCGAACTATCTTCAAGTAGCTTTATGGGCTCAGAAAATGGAGCGAGTTTAGCTAAGAAATTTAAGACGCTAAAGACGCTAGAACCATAGAAAAACTGCAAATTTGGATAGTACTGCCAGAGCTGATCGATGTATGAGAGGTGCAAAAATGGCGTGTCGCCGTAGCCATCTTTATCTCTATCAAAGCTCTCATACTCGTCATAATAGTTCTTGCTCCATCTATTTAGTAGCATCTTTTCGCCTGGGGTGTCGTTTACGACGATGTCCATGTTGCCGATAAAGTCGTTGTTTTCAAAGATGCTTGTGCCTTGCGTAGCGTGAAAATAGACGCCAACTACGTTGTGTAAAATTTTATTGCCTATAAAATTTATAGTTGATCCCGGCTGAAAGGGCGAGTTATCAAGCAAGATGCCACGCGCGTTATAGACAAGGGTGTTATTTTCTATCGTAAAGTCAGACACGTCCTTTAGTCCGATGCCGATACCAAAGGCGCCGTCACTATCCATAACTAGGTTATTTTTTATATTTGAGCTAGCTGAATACATAAAAAACATACCAACAGCGTTGCCGATAAATTCGTTATTTTCGACTAAATTTTGATTAGCATACATAAAATGCAGAGAGTATCTGCTACCAACTGCTTTGTTGCTTAAAAATTTATTGTGACTTGCATACCATGCGACCATGTCACGGCTGTCGCGGATATTGTTGTGCTCGATCAAATTTTCATGGCTATACCAAAGTCTCACCGCATCGCCTCTAAAGCCAAGGCTAGCGCCCTTTTTTGAGGTAATGTTGTTTTCAGTGATCTTTGAGCTACTGCACTCTTTAAAGTCAATCCCAAAAAGCACATCGCTTATGTCGTTTTTAGAAATTTCAACGTTATTTGCCTTGTCACAGCCTATGCCAGCGTCAAGCTCGCCAAGATCGTTGCCACTGCCACTTATCTTTAAATTTTTAAGTGTCACGTTTGAAGCGATGATCTTTATAACGCTGCCCTTGCCGTCCCCTTTTATGTGGGCGTTTTTACCCTCGCCGATGATCGTAAGAGGCTTATTTATCGTTATACCACCTTCATAAACAGCGTCGCCTAGCTTTATCACATCGCCAGGACTAGCGTTATTTATCGCATCTTGAAGGACGTTTGCAAAGCCAAAAAGTGGCAAAAAAACAAGGGCAAATTTAGAAAATTTACGCATTTAGCTCTTTTTTCTTTGAAAATACCGCAAGTATGCAAAGCACGCTCATCACCATCATCACCCAAAAGCCGATAGTTGGGTATGAGTGCGTAGTAAAGTGCGCCACGCTACCATCGCCTAAGACCGTTGGCATAAATGGCTTGATCTTAAAGGCGCCCCACTCTTGCATATTGTGTCCATACCAGTATAGCCAGCCCACAAATGCGCTCATAAATAGCACAGGTGCGATGATGGTTGGCACCATGAGAAGTGAGTTAAATTTACCGTCATAGTATAAAAACGCAAGCATACAAAGTGTGGCGATAAGCAGATAATAAGGTGCGATCGCTCGCTCTAAATTTCCGCCATGCTCCATAGGATACATGCCGATGTAGTGGTTTATCGTATTCATCTCGTGTACGTCGCCACTATATCCATCTACGTGAAAATATACTGGTATGCCATCTGGAAAGGCTGCCTTTGGGTAGTTTGGCGCTTCAAGAGATACGTACCAGATAGGAAAAGATGGCGTGCCTATCTCTGCTTTTTGCTCGATCATCTTATGAAGATCGCTTGCCACCTCTTTTGGCAAAAGGTGGTTTTTATACTGAAATGAGCTATAAAGATCGTAGATAGTGTAAGCATAAGATGGTAGCTCGTCGCCATTAGCTATACGCTCCTTTGCTCCGTGCCAACCAAGAACTGGCAGAGTAAAACAAACGCTCATGATGATAAGTGCAACAATGGTATAAATTTTATATTTACTCATAATCTCTCCTTTAAATTTTAAAATTTAGCCTAGCAAAAAGTTAAATTTTAAAATTTAAAAGGGGCAAAAATGCCCCTTAAAACTACATGCCTGCGTTTTCGTCTATCCATTTTAGATACTGGATGATATTTTTGATCTCTTCATCACTCATGTGCTGATTTGGCATTCTAAGTTTAAAGAAGTCAATCATCGCTTTAACGTAGTCGTCGTTATAGAATTTAGCAGGATCTTTTATAAAGTCTGCTACCCATTTTTCGCCGTTTTCATGTCTTAGCAAGACACCAGTTAGATCTGGACCTGAGCTTACTTGACCGATAACGTGGCAGCCATTACATCCTCCTTTTAGATAAGCTTCTTCGCCTTTTGCAGCAGCTGGGCTCATCGGAGTTGCGATCTCTTTAGCTAGGTTGTTTTTAGCTCTTAGACCAACGTCGGCAGTTTTTACCATGTATTGCCATACTTGGTACTCCCAAAGGATAGCGCCATTTACGTCGCCTTTTTTGTAAGCTTCGTCAGCTTTAGCTTTTACCTCTTTGATGTGGCCGTATTGATCAAGTGCGTCATCAACCAAAGCTTTTACTTTTGGATATTTCTCATAATGTTTCTCTTTTAGGTATTTAACAACCTCTTGGATAACATCATCAGTTGCTTTGTTAGTTGCGATTACTTTGTCATACTCAGCTTTTAAAGCCTCTGGACTTAGAGTTTTTAGCTTACTATTTTTTGCAGATTCATATTTTTTATTTGGATCTTTAACAAGCAAGTAACCCATCATCTCTAGGTGAAGTGCTGAACAAAACTCGGTGCAGTAGTACGGGAAGACGCCTTCCATATCAGCTACGAAATTTACTGAAGCAGTTTTGCCAGGCTCTAGTGAAGCGTGGATGTTGTAAAGGTCGATGCCAAAGCCGTGAGTCTCATCTTGAGCGCGCTCTAGGTTTGTTAGGTGAATAGTTACGTTATCGCCTTTATTTACCTCGATGTGCTCTGGGTTGATGTGGCTTCTGATCATTGTTGCATAGACAGTTACATTTTTGCCGTTTCTCTCAACTCTTTCTTGACCAGCTAGAGTTGCGTATGGGCTAGCCTCGCCTGTTCTTGAGTTTGTACCCATGTTGTAAGTAAGTGCTGGAGTTAGTTTGCTAGCAGCGATTGAGACAACGTCGTGTGGCTCACCAAGTGGGATAGGCATATCATAGATTAGATCCATTTTTGCGCCAGTGATGTCTATTAACTGGTGGTTTTGTGGATGGAGTGGGCCTACTGGGTTGAAACGATCGATTGAAAGTTTATCAAGAGCGATTGCGTATTTGCCCTTAGGTTTTGCTGATTTGCCTTCCATTGTGTCAAGGTGACCAATGTTGTAGTGAACATTTACTTTATCAAGTACTTTTAAATTTTTGTAGTCCCATTTTACGATTTGGCTATCAACGTAAAGTGAAGTATAAAGTATGCCATCTTGTGAGTCAAATGATGTGTGCAGTGGTCCAAGGCCAAGTTCTACTTGTCCGTGCATTGACTTTTCTCTATCTAAGATAGGTATGCCGTATGGGTCAGTGCCAGCGTACTCTTTTTTATCGATTAGCTCTTTGATCTTTTTAAAGTCATAAACTGATGCGTGAGTATCAAGCTTGCCACCAACGATGATGTATCTACCATCTGGTGATACATCACAACCATGTGGGCTCTTTGACTCTGGTATTAAAAATAGTGCCCCAGCTTTTACAGCAGCCTCTATCGTAACTACCCTATGGCCATTTATAACTTTGTAGTTTTTCTTGTCTTGTGCAAGTTTTTCTAAAATTTGCCAGTTATAAACGTGTAAGAAGTCGGTGTCGTTTCTACTTGCACCTGCCTCAAATGGAGGAAGGCCTTTTTCGATACCACCTGTATACATCTCGCTATTTATTGAGTTTGTAAAGCCCCAGCCGTAGCTCTCGCCCTTACCAGCGTCACTTAAGTCTTGCCAGTATGGAGGAAGCTCAAGTGAGAAAGATGCTTTCTCGTCGATCTTGCCTTTTGGATAGTCAAATTTCCAAAATGTCACAGCGCCTCTATAAACCGCCTCGTAGTCGTCCATAGAGTGGTAGTTATCATCAAGTGGAGCTGCGTACTGGCTGGCTTCGATGACATACTCGCTGTTTGGAGTGATGAAGCTACCGCCGTGGTCGCTCTTCATGATAGGGTTTACGACCATTTGAGTTGTCTCAAAGTCTTTTAAATTTATAACAGCGATCCTTGGGTTTGCCTTGTCGTTGATAAATAGATAATCACCAACATACTCACCATTTTTCTCAGTGAAATTTGGGTGGTGTGTATCGCCCCAAGTTATCTCTTTGCCCCTGATGTTGCCTTCTTTTAAAACAGCTTTTGACTCATCATCATAGCCATATCCTTGCCAAGGCTCTGGGGTGAAAACGCCGATGTATTTGTAAATTCTCATCGACGGAACGCCATAAACTAGCACTTGACCACTCTGCCCGCCAGATGAAAAAACGATGAAATCATCTTTTCTACCGCTTGGCTGGTAAGTCTTAGCAGCTGCAAGGACATCTTTTTCGCTTAGCCCGCGCTCTTTCATGACTTTTTCAAGGTCACTACTAGCAGCACAAGCAGCGGTTAAAGATAGCCCAAGCAGTGCAGCACTTGCGACACAAAATAACTTTTGCATTTACTCTCCTTTTTAAAATGAATTTATCTCTAAACTCTTTGTCTTATTGCCTAGATCCACGCCAACAAGCACGTTTTTATCTATAAATATTTCTTTTATCTCGCCGCTAAAAAGCTCTTTTTTACCCTTTAGCTTGAAGCTTTTGTCAAATTTATAGATCACTCCATCCTCGCTAGCTACCAAAACCTCATCTCCCGCGCAAGCAAGAGCTGAAATTTTAGATCTTAAAACTTGCTTTTTAGCTCCACTTTTAAGATCTAAAATTTCTCCGTTTCTAAAGCCTATGAAAATTTCATCATCGCTAAATTTACAGGCACTTATCGGCGCAAAGCCAACACTTTTTTGCTCTTTTGCGTTAAGCTTGTTATCAAGCAAAAATGCCTTGCCATTAAAGCTTGTAAAAAACACTCCCTCACCAAGCGGTAAAAAGCTAGAAATTTTATAAACATTGTTAAAATTTTTTGATATCAATTTTTTAGAACTCTTGTCAAAAATGGCGATCGTTACGACATTTGCCATATCGCAAGCTACGTAAATTTTCTCTTTATCTAGCAAGATATTTGAAACCTTACAGCCAACATTTGGCAGTGCAAAGAAAAATTCCTTCTGGCTAGCTACCTTTACGATCTCGTTGTTTAAATTTGCAACGTAAAAAGAGCTCTCATCAAAAGCGCATCTTTGATCTTTGTAAATTTTCTCCTTTAAGCCTAGGCTTTTTGTCTCGCCATCTTTTACAAAGATGATGTTTTGACTATTTTCATCGACGAAGCAGCCCTTACTCTCAGCAAAAAGCGCCATCAAAGATAAGCTAAGACATAGCAGAAATTTCATTATCTAGGTTGCTTTCATCGTAAATTTAAAATTTGTAAAAACTATACAAGCATAACTCTTAAAAGCAAATTAGCGATTAATTTACTTTTTTAAGCATTTAAAGAAAAATATCAGTAAATTTTTTTAAATTTTGCTATCTACAATAAATAGACTTTGTAATTTAACGGATAGAAATATACTTTTGATAAAATTTATTATCTATAAAAGTTCGTATCTTAGGTATTTTATGCATTAAAATTTAAATTATAAATATTTTTTTAAAAAAATTATTTAAATTATATAATTATATTAAGAAATGAAAAATCGCTCTTGCCTTTTGAGCAAAGCTTAAATTTTAGATTTTTGATATTTTTTTGCTTAAATTTGCTGATAACTTAAATTTGCTTAAATAGGCTATAATCCACCAAAAAAAGGAGAGATAATGCTAACACATTTAGATGAAAAAGATCGTCCAAAGATGGTCGATGTAAGCCCAAAAGATCCAACTAAAAGAGTAGCAACTGCTAGCGGGATCATCAAAATGAGCAAAGATGCTTTTAAGGCGATCAAAGAAAATACCGGCAAAAAAGGCCCAGTCATCCAAACAGCCGTCGTCGCTGCGATAATGGGCGCTAAAAAGACAAGCGAGCTAATACCTATGTGCCATCCACTGGCCATTTTGGGCGTGGATTGTGACATCGAGGAGCTGCCTGATATTTGCGCTTTTAAGCTTTTTGTAAGCGTAAAGATAGAGGGCAAAACAGGCGTTGAGATGGAGGCGCTAACAGGCGTGAGCGTGGGACTTTTAACCATTTACGATATGGTAAAAGCCATAGATAAGGGCATGGAGATCAGTAACATCGTGCTAGAGAGCAAAACAGGAGGCAAAAGTGGCGAATATATGCGATCTAAATAATAAAAAGGCAAAAATCGACTACCCAACACACTGGGAGTATAAAGTGATATTTGACGCTGGCATAAATGCCGAAGAGAAGGTAAAAGAGATAGTAAAAGATAGAGAATTTAAGCTAGTTTTTTCAAAATTTAGCAAAGATAAAAAATACGCTAGCTACGATCTAGCCGTGCTAGTTTTAAGCGAAGAAGAGAGGCTGGAGATTTTTTCAGCGTTAAAACACGAAGCAAAATACGTTTTATAAGGTAAAAATATGGATAAACTTGAGAAAAATTTACGTGATTATAAAGATAGCGAGGGGCTACTAACTAGCATAAAGGCTCTTTGCAACGACTTTTTTAAGGATGTCTCAGACAAAGAGGAAAACGCACTGCCTGAACTTTTGAAGCAAAAGATGAATGAGCTTTACGACAAGATGGACAAAGAGAGCCTCATAAATGCTAAAAACCTAAAAAGCGCTATGGAGGGGATAAATCAAGCTCTAGTTAGCGGCGAAGAGAAAGAGCTTTATGAGCTATTTGATAAAAGAGATGAGATAAATAGAGCCATCGAGGCAAAGCGAGAAGAGATAAAAAATAGGCTAAAAATTTCATTTGAAGCGGCTGAAGAGGTCGTAAAAGATAGAAATTTTGGTGAAAAAGAGGAAATTTTAGAGCTTTTAAACAATGCGATCATTAGAGAGACAAGGATGCTTGGCATCTTAAAAGAGAGCGCTCAAATCGCCTTTTTAACGACGCTTGAAGGCGCAAAGGATGTCGAAGAAACTGCTGGCGCGATAGCTAAAAATATGACCTATTCTGCGATAAGAGGTGGGGAATTTAGCAAAGAGCGAATGTTTGAAATTTCAAAAAATATCATCAGTGCAGCAGGGAATTTAGCAAATGAGGGGCACATCTTTGCAAAAGAGCTGATGAGTGGAGCGATAAACGGCACGAGAGATGGCATCTTAAGAGCTATTGAGAAGCTAAAAGATGAGGCGAAATTTGCTCCAGATGAGCTAAGGCTAAACTCACAGCTTTTAAATTTAAAAAACGTGGATGAAGAGTTTATAGCGCTTCTTAAAGAGCTTGAAAATGAATTTGACGGCGTGGCTAAAAGTGAGATCGAAAGCGTGATAAATAGCGAGCTTGATACAAATCTAGCAAAATTTAAACGCATAAGCGATCAAGCGATAGAGCAGATCAGCTCAAGGCTTGAAGAGCTAAAGTCAAACGGCGTTGCAAAGTTTGTGAGCGAGGCGAACAATAAATTTGAAGCTCTAAAGCAAGAGCTAAATGACAAGAGCAAAAAGCTAAAGCTAAATTTTGACGCAAATGACAAGCTTGAAGGCCTAAAACAAGATATCGCAGAGTTTGAGAAAAAGGCGAACGACAAGCTTGAAGACATCAAACAAATGGATATAAAATCAGAAGCTAAGAAATTTGGCGATAGAGCATATCAAGCCGCAAAAGACTTTTTAAACGTCATAAAAAAAGATAAAAAAGAGGAGTAAATTTGCCAAGCTTTTTGGCAAATTTATCATTTTGGCTAGGTCTTAGCCTAGCCATTTTACAACTTAAATTTATAAAAATAGATAGAGCAAAAACGCACCCAAGATCAAGCGGTAGATGACAAAAGGCAGCATCCTGATCCTTGAGATGATCTCCATAAATAGCTTCACGCAGATATAAGCACTCACTGCACTTATGATAACACCAAGAGCGATGTCGCTCCAAGGCAAGGCATTTGGATCTTTTATAAGCTTGATGCTTTCAAGTCCGCCAGCTAAAATGATCACTGGGATCGAAAGTAAAAATGAGAAATTTGCACTGCCCTTGTGGCTAAAGCCCAAAAATAAGGCCGCTGTCATCGTTATACCTGATCTTGAGACTCCAGGGATGAGCGCCACAGCCTGCGCTAAACCGATGATAAGAGCAAATTTTATAGTCATTTCATATTCGCTTTTATTTGTCGAGCGAAGATCAGCAAAGTAAAGTGCGATACCAAAGATGATCGTAGTAACAGCGATCACAACGCCACTTCTTGCGTACTCTTCGATCACGTTGTTAAACAAAAGTCCAAAGATGCCAACTGGAATAGTGGCAAATCCAACGCACCAGACAAGCAGGCTATCGCCCACCATCTTTCGTTGCGCGATCGAGGCAAAAAAGTCGCGAAGTAGCTTGAAAATCGTATCTTTAAAATAAAAAAGTATCGCGCTTAGCGTACCAACATGCACTGCCACGTCAAAAGCAAGCCCTTGATCTGGCCAGCCAAGTAGCTTTGGCACCAAGATAAGGTGAGCCGAGCTTGAAATAGGCAGAAATTCGCTTATGCCTTGCACCAAGGCTAAAACGATAACGTGAGAAATTTCCATAAAATGCCTTTTTTGATTGTAGATTGCAGTTGGGGATTTTACTCCCCAAAGTTAAATTTTATATAAGTTCGCTAGCAAAATTTGCAAGCTTTTGCGGAGTAAATCCGAAGTGATCAAATAGTTCATTTGCCTTGCCACTGGCACCAAAGCTGTTCATGCCATAAACTGCATCGGCAAATTTATACCACTCATAGCCAGTTGCAGCCTCAACTGCGATGATCGTTGTGTTTTTATCTAAAATTCTAGCCACATACTCAGCTGGCTGTTCGCAAAGCAGGTCAAAACAAGGCGCTGATACGACGTTTGCACCGATACCTTGCTCAGCTAGAAGTGCAGCTGCTTTTACACAAAGTGAGACTTCGCTGCCACTTGCTATAAATGTTATCTTCGCATCTTTTGCCGAGCTTAGAAGATATGCGCCGTTACTAACCTCGCCAAATTCGCCTTTAGCAAGTGGCTCAAGCCCTTGGCGACTAAGCACAAATGCACTTGGAGCGTTTAAATTTAGCGCTGCATGCCAGCTAGCTGCGTTTTCGTTGCCATCAGCTGGGCGGAAAGTGTAGAAATTTGGCATAGCTCTAAATGTGCTAAGCTGTTCTATTGGCTGGTGTGTCGGACCATCTTCGCCAACGCCGATGCTATCGTGCGTGAAGACAAAAAAGTGCTTGATACCCATTAGCGCTGCTATCCTCGCACTTGGCTTTAGATAGTCGCTAAAGATGAAAAATGTCGCTGAAAATGGCAAGAAAAGACCGTATCTGGCGATGCCATTGTTGATAGCTGCCATGGCGTGTTCTCTGATGCCGTAGTGGATATTTTTGCCATTTGGGAAGTCGCCCATGCCTTTTAGCTCGGTCTTGTTTGATGGAGCAAGATCTGCACTACCGCCGATAAAGCCAGGGAGTTTTTTAGCTATCTCATTTAAAATGACATGGTTTGTATCTCTTGTGGCTAGCTTTTTGTCGCTAAAGTCCGGAAATTCGATCTTGCTAAAGTCTGGATTAAGAAGGGAATTTAGCAAATTTTTGCCTTCAATGCTTAGTGCCTCAACCTTTTTGTTCCACATAGCCTCTTCAAGATCGCCCTTTTCTATCGCACCTCTAAATCTTAAAAGCACGTCCTCGTCGATAGCAAATTTCTTCTCAGGGTCAAAACCAGCTGCCGCCTTTGCCTTTTTGATGATCTCTTCTCCAAGTGGTGCGCCGTGGCTGTGGTGGCTACCCTCAAGCTCCATTGCGCCACGTGCTATGTGTGTGTTTGCGATGATGAGATATGGCGACTCTTTCTCGCTTGCTTGCTCTAACGCAAATTCGATCTGGTTATAGTCGTGTCCGTCGATGCGTGCGACCTCCCAGCCCTGCGCTTCAAATCTTGCCTTGACGTCCTCGCTAAATGCGATCGCTGTGTCGCCCTCGATCGTGATGTTGTTTGAATCATAAATGAGAACAAGGTTGTCTAGTCTTAAATTTCCTGCGATCGAACATGCCTCGTAGCTTATGCCCTCTTCAAGGTCGCCGTCGCCGCAAAGGCAGTAAATTTTATGATCGATTATTTTATTATCTGGCTCATTTAGCACGTTTGCAGCGTATTTTTCTGCCATGGCTAGGCCAACTGCATTTGCTACGCCTTGACCAAGTGGGCCAGTAGCCACCTCAACGCCTGGGGTGTGAATTTCTGGGTGTCCTGGAGTGTTTGAGCCAAGTTGGCGAAATTTCTTAAGCTCATCTAGGCTTAGATCGTAGCCGCTTAGGTGCAAAAAGCTATAAACCAAGCTTGACGCGTGACCACCGCTAAAAACGAGCCTATCTCTGTTTAGCCATTTTGGATTTTTAGGGTTGTGTTTTAAAAAGTTGCTTAAAACCACCATGATATCGGCTAGGCCCATAGGAGCACCTGGGTGTCCGCTGTTAGCGTTTTGCACCATATCAGCGCACAAAAATCTTATAGTATCGGCTTGTTTTTTTAGCATATGATCTCCTTTTATTGCGTCAGATTATACAAAAAAGTGATTAAAACTTGCCTTGCATTTTTGCTCAAAATGTCTAAAAAGTGATATAAATTTACGAAATTTACGCACTATCTTAGGTGCTTGTCTGTAAGCTCCAAGATCATCTTTGCAATGCTTGCATCTATCTGCTTTAGCGCCTCTTCTATCTCGCAAATAAGCTCATCTTTTTTCTTTTTTGCACCAGATAGACCAAGTAAATTTGTAAATGAGTTTTTAGCTAGGTCGTTATGCACGGGCTTTCCAGCGGCCGCTTCGTCGCTTGTAAGATCGATAATGTCGTCTTGTATCTGAAAAGCAAGCCCAAGCTTTAGACCGATATCATAAATTTTCTCGCACTCTGTTTCATCTAAATTTACTATCACAGCGCCCATTTTTAGACTTGCAGCGATGAGCTTTGCGGTTTTGTGGATGTGTAAAAAGACTAGCTCATCAAGGCTTAGCATCTTGCCAGAGAGGCCAAATTTAGCCTTTGCTCTTTTAATGTCCTCTTTGTCTGTATTTTCAAAAAAACAATCCAGCGCCTGCCCTAGTACCATGCCACTAACGCCAGCATTTTGGCTTAAAATTTCAACGCACTTTATACGAGTGTCAGCTGGCAACTCAGCGCGTGAAATTTCATAAAAAGCATGCGTATTTAGCGCATCTCCTGCAAGTATCGCGGTAGTCTCGTCGTATGTGACGTGAAGCGTTGGAGTGCCGCGCCTTAGGCTTGCATTATCCATAGACGGCAGATCATCGTGGATGAGCGAGTATGTGTGCATCATCTCAAGCCCCAAAGCCACTCTCATCGCCTTTTGCGTGAGGCTTTTATCGACATTTTCGACCACACCAAGAAGCAAAAGCGCCCTAAAGTGCTTGCCTCCAGCCTTTAGCATCACCCCAAGCGCCTCCTCGTAGTAAGGGTGAAAGCTAGGCGCCTTTGGCAAATTTGCATTTAGAAATTTTACGAAGTCCTCAAGTAGGCTCATTTTGGCACTCTTGCAAAGAACTGAAAGTCATTTCTAGTAAATAAAAGCACGAAATTTTGCAGATCGCTGATCTTTTCTAAAAGCTCCTCGCGGCTATTCACGCTCTCTTTGTTGTAGCCTAAAATTTTATCGCCGATCTTGATGCCAAAGATGTCGGCATTTGACTTTGGCTCGACCTTAGTAACGACTAAATTTTTATCAACCGTGATACCATAATCCACCAAAACTTTATCATCTAGCAAGCTCTCAGGCGACTTTGGCATGACGTTTAAATTTGGCAGATCAAGGCTTGATGGGGCGTCAATGTCTAGGCTTTGGTTAAATTTCACATCCCCGCTTACTGGCACTTGAAAGAGTAGCTCTTGCCTATC
Source organism: Campylobacter concisus (assembly GCF_015230035.1). Lineage (GTDB taxonomy): Bacteria > Campylobacterota > Campylobacteria > Campylobacterales > Campylobacteraceae > Campylobacter_A > Campylobacter_A concisus_BK. The sequence continues at coordinate 136,983 of NZ_JAAKZD010000004.1, read as the reverse complement.
ACGCTTCACGATGATGTCCAGTTTTGCGCCCTTTGGAGCAAAAAGCACCATCTCATTTAGCTCTCTTAGGCTCTTTGGCTTGATGCCATTTATCGTAACAAGCTCATCATCTACCATCATCATCTTGCCGCGGCCCAGTGGATCAACAAGTCCCACAAAAAATTTATCCTCTTTTTGCAAGAATTTCACGCCGATATCGCCGTAATATACGTCATCGTAAGATACAAAGTGCTTCAGATAGCGATTTGGTATAAATTTATCAGCTCCAACAGCTATGCCTATCATCTTACAACAAGGCGTGTTTATCTCGCCAGTTGCGTTATACTCGAAGCTTAGCGTGTCAAAGTCGCCTAAATTTTGCCCTAAAGACTTGATGTGACCCATGACGGTGTTATTAGAGTCGTTTAAGATACCAACCCAAGTGCTCTTTTTGATGCGCTCTTCATTAGTCTCATCAGCCATCACGATAGGGCTTAGCTCCTTGCTAGAACGGACCAAGAAAAGCTGCAAATATGGGTCAAATTTGACATATTCGCCAAGCGGAGCTCCGTCACTTTTTGGCACTGCGATCAAATTTTTAGTGATAGCCACGCCAAAGTGTTTATTTACCGAGACGATTGAGTTTTTGTTCTTTTCAAAGCAGGCGTTAAAGTCCTCTTGCGTAGGCCTAGGATCGGCGTTTAGGCAAAGTGCTGATAGCAAAAAAGCAAGGGCAAATTTATATTTTAGTCTCATTTTATCCCCATCGAAGCAAGGCCGCCAAGCATCCTTGAAGCGGTGTTTTTCTTATCGGCCTCAACCGATTTTAGCACGTCATTTACGGCGCTTATTAGCAAAATTTGCATACTCTCTTTATCTTCAAGCAAGCTATCATCTATGCTGATATCAAGTATCTCGCCGCTACCGTTTGCTCTCACGCTCACTAGTCCGCCACCGCTTTTTGCGCCAAATTCTTTATTTTTGCTCTCTTCTTCCATCTGCTTGGCTTGCTTTTGCACATCCTCAAGCATCTGCCCCATCTTTGAAAAGTCAAATCCCTCAAACATCGCCTACTCCTTTATGATCTCGTTTTTATTATTTACATGCACGATGGTTGGCTTAAATTTCTTAGCCTTTTTAAATTTCATACTAGCATACGCCACTATGATGACCACATCTCCTACGCAGACCTTTCTAGCAGCTGCGCCGTTTAGGCAAATTTCGCCTTTTTTGCCCTTTATCACGTAGGTGGCAAATCTCTCGCCGTTATTTACATCTAAAATTTCAACCTTTTGATTTTCTATCAAATTTGCAGCCTTTATAAGCTCCTCGCCGATGCTGATCGAGCCAACATAGTTTAAATTTGCGTCTGTTACGACGGCTCTGTGGATCTTACTAGCTAAAATTTCTATTGTCATTTTCTGCCTTGTTTAGTTTATTTGCACTCTATCACTGGTCTGTTTGCTAAAAATTTCTCGTTTAGCTTCTCTGCCTTTAGCGTCTTTTCTAGCTCGTCAAGGGTTTTAAAATTTCTAGCAAAAGATACGCCAACTAGTCCGCACTCGCTCGTTTTGGCAACGTCTAGAGTTATCTCGTAGCTGTTAAATTTTGGATTATTTGGCTCTGGATAGTAAATTTCTTCACGGTAAGAGCTGTCGCTACCTATCTTTTCTATCTTAAATTTGCCCTTTTTTGGATCTGTGGTTTTTTTTATCGCTGTTATAAAATCATCTATGTTTTTGATGCTTGGCGCATAGGTAACGCTGATTAGCTTACTCCATCCATAGCCGCCCTCATCTTCCAAATAATACTCCACCGTAAATTCATTTTGGTATTTTTGGTGATAAATTTGGCCGTCATACTCTATATTTTGAGGTAGGTTGGTCACTAGATAGCTCTTTTGGTTTGCGCTAGCTTGTGGCTTTTGCGGCTCTTTTTGAGCAGTGGCACATCCTAGTAGCAGCGCACTACAAGCAGCTACAAGGGCTAAATTTAAAATCTTCATCGTTTTTCCTTTCAAAAGTTATCTAGATAAAATTTCAAGCACCACTTCTTTGTCGCTAAATGGGTGTTTGACGCCCTTTATCTCCTGATATGGCTCGTCGCCTTTGCCAAGTATGACAAGCGCCCAGCCGGGTTCTAGCTTGCTAATGGCTAGAGCGATCGCCTCTTTGCGGTTGGCGTTTCGTATCAAATTTTCATTTTGGCTCATACCAGCGCAAATTTCATCGATTATGCTCTCTGGCTCTTCGCTTCTTGGATTGTCACTTGTGACGATGCAAATTCTTGCGTATTTTTGGGCTATCGCTCCCATTTTAGGGCGCTTTGTCCTATCTCTATCGCCGCCTGCGCCAAAGACTGCGATCAAATTTAGATGTCTAAGCGAGTTTAGCACCTTTTCTATGCCATCTGGCGTATGGGCAAAGTCCACGATGACTAGCGGATCGGTGCTGATGACCTCCATCCTGCCGCTCACGCCTTTAAATTTACTTATCGCCTTTGAAAGTGCGGCTGCGTCTGGGCGCTCTAGTAAGCAAACGGCACCAAGTGCTGCGATTAGGTTGTAAAGATTAAACTCGCCTTGAAGGCTTGAGTCTATCTCCACATCGCCATTTGGCGTCTTGATAACTGCGTCTATGCCGTCCTTTAGCCCATAAACTATCGGCGCAAAGCTAGCTGGCTTTTTGATCGCGTATGTGTAGGCGTTTTTTGGGTTAAATTTAACTCCACCATCGTCAATGTTTATGAGTTTTACGCTCTCATCGTCAAAAAAACTTGACTTTACCCTAGCGTACTCCTCCATACTCTTGTGGTAGTCTAGGTGATCTTGCGTTAGGTTTGTAAAAATTTTAAGAGCAAAATTTAAGCTCTCTATGCGTTTTTGAGCGATCGCGTGTGAGCTAACCTCCATCACGAAGTACTCACAGCCCTGCTCGCTGGCTACTTTTAGGTATGAGAGCGTCTTTAAAATGGCACTTGTCGTAAGCGCCTTGTCATCTATCTGCTCGCACTCTATAAATGCCCCTCTGGTGCCACTTAGGCCACATTTTTTGCCTAAATTTCGCAGGGTCTCGTAGATAGCCGCAGCCGTCGTGGTCTTGCCATTGGTGCCTGTGATGCCAACTATTTTTAAATTTTCATCGATCTTTAAAAGCTTTTTGCACTCTTCAAGAGTGATTATCTTAGCACCATTTTTTACCGCGTGTTCTACAAATTTCGCATTTGCAGTAGTTTGCACAAAGTATGCACCCTGCTCGCACTCGTTTGAGTCATCTGTTATAAAGCTATTTTCTACTGATATTTTCATCGTTTTGTCTTTTTTGTATCTCTTTAAAAAGCTGATCTATACGCTCGTCGCCGCCAAACATCACCGCCGCACTCTCAAGGTAGTTCATGCTCATATCGATGAAGTCATTTTTTATCAAATTTCCTAAAAATTCCAAAAAATCGTCTTTGTTTGAGATCATGACCTTGGTTGAGAACATGATGTTTTCAAAGACCTTTTTAAAGCTGCCGTCCTTATAAACAGCCCTTTTAAAGTCCTCGTAGCTGATCGCGTCTTGCTCTTCAAAGTACTCGCTCTCCTCGTCTCTGGACTCTAAAATTTTTAAAATTTCCTCCACGCCCTCGTCGTCTTCGCCGGCTCTTACTTTCGCCATGTAGTAGTCAAACAAGAGCTTTGCCTCTTCGGCATTTTCCTCGCCAAGAGAGCAAATTTGTATCAAAAATAGTAAATTTTTCTCCTGCGTCTTTTCGTAGGCTAGTGAAAAGTAAAAGATCGCATCTTTAAATTTAGAGCGTTTGAAATATTTTATGCCTATTTTTTTATAATCTATCAATGTCAAATTCCTCGCCGATTGGGACATTTATAACCTCAAGCTCTGGATGAATGTCGATGCGAAGCTGCCTTTCAAGGCCGTATTTTAGCGTGGTCGTGCTAGCCGCGCATCCGTGACAATGTCCTGTGAGTCTTACGTAAATTTTGCCATTTTTTATGCCAAGTAGCTCCATGCCGCCGCCGTCATTTTCAAGCATCGGTAGCACCTTTTGCAAACTCGCAGTCACTGGCTTTAAAAGCTCTTCATCACTAAATTGGATCATATTTTTTCCTTAAATTTTTTAGCTATTATAGCAGATAAAGTGCAAACAAACGTTTCCTAGGCTTTTGCTGGGGGCGTTTTGGCTTTAAATTTTGGTGGTTTTTTGTGAGAAAAAAGGGCAAATTTGCCCTTTAAGTTTAGTTTAGTAGAAGTGATTTTATATCGATTTTATGTTCAATCATCTTGCTCTCAAGCATAAATTCTTGCGTAGCCTCAAGCGCTTTTATATCATCATCCGTGATCTTTGGGCTAAAGTCGTACTGAGGATACATGCTCTTTACCGCCTCTATGCTTAGCCCAGTCTCCTCGGCTGTAAATTTAAGCGCCTCGTCCTCGTTTGCCTTGATGTAGGCTAAAATTTCATCCTGAGCTTTTTTAAATTTCTCAACTATGTCTTTGTGCTTTTTATAAAACTCTCCGCTTGTTGCCGTGACGATGACTGGTGTGATGACGCCTTTGCCAGTTGTCACTACATTTAGGCCTGATTTTTGAGCATTGTAGGCCGCTGGTCCTGCAAGAAGCGCTGCATCGACGCTGCCGTTTTCAAGTGCAGCTTGCGCAGCTGGGATACCCATAGAGATGAACTCTACGCCGTTTATGCTAAGCCCACCAAGCGCTAGGTATCTCACCAAAAGCTCGTTTAAGATAGTGCCTTTTGGGCCTGCTACTTTTTTGCCTTTTAGATCTTTTGGTGACTTGATGTTTTTATCTTTAGAAAATATGACAAAGGCCTCTGGTGCCCTTGAGTAGGCGCTTATGATCTTTATATCAGCCTTATTTGCAGCTGCAAGTATGACCGAAGTGCCGCCCACGCAGTTTAGAAACTGGAGCGAATTTGAAGCGAGCGCTTGCGTTTGCTTGGCACCTGAGGTGATCTCAGAGTACTCGACCGGCATGCCAAAAGACTTCGCGTAAAAGCCTTTAAATTTATCGACGATCGATGGGACGTTTAGCGGCGATTTGACGTAGGTCATGCCGATCTTATCTAGCCCTTCGCTTGCGTTTGCGACTAAACAAAGCAAAGAGGCCGCACACAAAACCTTAAAAAACTTTCTCATACTTACTCCTTTTAAAAATTTTCAAGATTATATAATCTTTTGCTTTATTTTGGTTTTAATTATCATTTTATTTACCTAAATTTCGCTCAAAATTTTGCGTTTTATCGCTATTAGCTCCTCGCTTAGTAGATCTCTTGGCCTTGCTAAATTTGATAGCTCGTAGTTTGACTTTATCCCGCCCTTTTCAAGCAAGATGATCTCATCAGCCAAAAATAGCGCCTCGTCGATGTTATGAGTGACAAAAAGGATGGTTTTACTAGCTTGTATTTTTAGGATTTCAGCCTGCATGCTAGCTCTAGTAAAGGCATCAAGCGCAGCAAACGGCTCATCCATAAGGATCAAATTTGCCTCGTACGCAAGCACTCTAGCAAGCGAAACGCGCGAGCTCATGCCACCAGATAGCTGCGAAACTGCGGCAAATTTAAAGTCGCTAAGCCCTATCATCGATATCAAACTATCGATTTTTGTAGCCTCTATTTCATGCTTTTTAAGCGCAAATGCAATGTTTTCATAGACGTTTAAAAACGGCATAAGGCGGGACTCTTGAAAGACGAAGCCGATCTTTACTTGCTCTTTAAATTTTATCTCGCCAAGACTTACGCTCTCAAGACCAGCGATAAGGCGCAAGAGCGTAGTTTTGCCACATCCGCTTCTGCCGAGTATGACGGTGATCTTATCTTTTTTTATGTTTAAGCTTAGCTCTCTTAAAACGTCGATCCGCTTTTCGCCTATAAAAAAATGCTTGGATAAATTTGAAATTTCTATCATTTTTCACCTCGCAAAAGGCTAAATTTCGCTATCAAAAGCAAAAAGAGCCTATCTATGAGCACGCCGCAAATGCCGATCGTAAAAATGCCCACAAATATCCTATCCGCGCGTGAGAGCTCCTCGGCGTCAAGTATGAGGTAGCCCAGCCCGCTTGAAGCCGCTATCATCTCAGCTCCGATGATCGCGCGCATGGCGTAGCCAAAGCCTATTCGCATGCCGACAAAGATATCTTTTAGTGCGCTTTTTAGGATGATCTTGTAAAAAATTTCAAATTTACTAAAGCCAAAAATTTTGCCAACCTCGATGAGCTTCACGTCGCAGCTCGTTAGCCCCTTTTGGATACTTAGAAACATCGGGAAAAACGAAGCTAGGATGATAATGATGATCTTTGGCGTCTCGTTTATGCCAAACCAAAGCACCAAAATGGCGATCAAACTAAGTGGCGGGATATTTCTAAAAAACTCCAGTATCCACTCGTAATAAACACTGATCTTTGGCAAAAGTGCGGCTATACCGCCAAGCACGAGTGCTAGGGCAAACGAGAGAGCATATCCTGCAAATATACGCTTGAAGCTGATGATCGTATGCGTGGCAAGCTCGCCGCTTAGGCTCATGCTATACATCGTCTTTAGCGTAGCTAGCGGACTTGGCAAGATATATGGCGTGAAAATTTCTAGCTCGCAAACGACCTGCCAGATGGCAAAGATCGCTAGGATCAAAATGCTCTTTTTAAAAATTTCCCTCACAGCCCATCTCCGTTGTGACAGCCGTTTTCGCAGTATAAAAGCTCGATGATCTGGTAATTTTTAAGCTCGCTAAATTTATATGAAAGGGCGTTTTCTATCTTCTCTTTACTGCTAAGACTTAGTGTTTTTACGTCCAAATTTGTGAAAAAGCCTGGCGGTACCGGACTTTGCTCGATGTTGCGCATCTTTAAATTTATAGCGTTTTGCTCCCTAAAGCTTTTCCACGTCAAAAATGTGGTTCGTGCTAAATTTAGCCCCCTGCCAAGCTCTGCCAAGTCCTCGCAAGGCGTCGTCACGTAAAGCCACTCGTCCTCTTTTAGCTTTGCTCTTAGCTCAAGCGCGCTTTCTATTAAAATGGGGTTTAAATTTGCGACGAGATCGGCCTGCTCTTTAAAATTTGTCCTGATGAAATTTACAGCTCTCGGACAGCGGCTATCGTAAATAAGCTCGCTTTGTGCAAGAGCGTTTTTGTATGCGTTTTTTACGCTTTTAACGTGGTCTTTTTCGCACTCTACTACACTAAAGCCTTTGTATTGCAAAATTTCTTTAAGCGCTGCAAAGTCGTAGATGTTTTTTACAACAGGATTTAACCAAACCACTTTTTTCATGAAAACTCCCGTCAAATTTAAAGAAAAATGTAATAATTAAAATCAAAATTGTATCACTTGAAAGTAAAAAGATGGCTTTGGAGGTTAAATTTATAAGAAAACGGCTAGACTTTTACGTCTAAATTTCGCTTTTTCTGGCTTTTCTCCATTAGCTTTATTATATCTATGCCGCTTTTTTCAAGGCGCATTAGCTCCTTAAGATAGGCAAATTTCTCATCTTTATTGATATCGTAGGTCGCTAGCTTCTCGCTTCGGCCGATCACTGATGCATAGACCTTGTTGCCGTCAAGTTTGTCGGTGTTTTGCACATTGTAAAGCGACAGCACGCCCTCTATCACCTCTTTAAATTTCGCGCCGCTCTTCATGCCAGCCTTCATCAGCGTCAAAAATCTCTGCCTGCTCTCATTGTCAGTGAAATTTATACTTTGCATTGTCTCATATTCGATCGGTGGCTTGTTCGTACTAGTTAGCATTGAGATAGCCTTCTTGCCTATCGTAATACTCTCCACGCCGACCCTCTCGCCAAGATATTGCCTCAGCGCATAGTCCAGCCACCTATCTTTAAATTCTTCTACACTCATGTCCTTATCAAGTATCTCAAAGCCCTCCACGTGGCTCTTGTGCCTAAGTCCGAGCAAGGTGCCGCTATCATCTTTTGACGTGTACTCTTTCGCGAAGAGATCGACGTTTGTTGGATAGTATCCGATGATCGATTCGTAAAGCCTTCCAAAACCAAGCGCTCCAGTCTGACTAACAAAGCTTTTAAGCTCGTTTATCTCATCTTGGCTCATTTGCTTGTCGTATCCCATGAGTTTGCCCCAGATGCTTATCTTGCCATTGGCGGCTATGCCTGTGAGCGAGTTGTCTTTAGCAAATTTTAGTGGCTCATCATCTTTATTAAATTTGCTCTCATTTGTGCGACTTAAATTTGTCTGCTCGCTGCTTTGATTGGCGTTTTGAACTAATTTTTGGGATGATAAGTTTAAGGAATTTTCGTCCGCACTAGGCTTACTACGGCTAGCGCTTTGCTCTCTAATATTTTGAAAGCCGCTATATAAATTTACATTAGCGCCGTTTACGCCACCTATCATCTCAAATCCTTTATAAGATAGTTAAAACAAATATCGTCTTTTTCAGAGTAAAATTTAGAAATTTGTAGAGTTTGACTTGTAAATTTAGGCTGACTTAGGACTGGATAAATTTAGACATTTGAGAAGGCTGGAATTTAGAATTTACTTTGTAGAAATTTGCATCTATCGGCTTTTATTGTATCTGGTTTAGCTTTATTATATATAGTCTATATATTCGGTTTTGGATTTATCATATACAACTCTTTTGTCATATCATAGGCTATTTCGGATCAAATTTATGTCATCTTCTTGGCCACTCTAGTTACATTAGCCAAGCCCTTTTTACAGTTTATCAAAATTTAGAATTTTGCAACTTCGTGAATTGTAAATTTGAAATTTCTTTTTTGAATAAATTAAATTTGAGATAGTTTGTCTAGATAATTTGCCCTGCTTTTTGCATTTTAAATATATAGCCTTAATCCTAAAATTTCGCAAAATAGCTTATAAATTTGACCCAGAACCACTCAAAATAGAAATAACACGCCTAAAGCAAATATCACAAAAAATCAACGAAGTAAAATTTAAAAAACCAACTAGCTCTAAATTTATAAATTTATGGCATAAGCTTTAAAATTTAATAGATAAATTTGATCTATAAATTTAAAACCTCATTTCTGAGATTTTTGGCATAAATAAAAAGCATCTGTTTGTTTTTTTGTGCTTAAAAGACACTATAAATTTACTTATACCAACTATTTTAACCTATAGCATCAGCTCATCTAAAAGCCACGAAATCAAATTTATAATGCTCCGACTTGTAAATTCACTACACACAGAATGGATAAAAAATTTAATACAAAAACTTTAAAAAATAAACGTAAAAAAACAAATTTAGAAAGATAAGAGAGCCAGATAGGCTCTCTGGGGATTATTCAGCTACTAGCTCTATATAAGCCATCTCAGCTGCGTCGCCTCTGCGAACGCGAGTTTTGATGATTCTTGTATAGCCACCGTTGCGCTCTTTGAATTTTGGAGCTACTTCAGTAACTAGCTTATTTGTAGTCTCTTTGTCTTGCAATGAAGCAAATACTGCTCTGTGAGCGTTAGAGTCGCCCTTTCTAGCTCTTGTGATAAGCTTTTCAACATAGCTTCTAAGCTCTTTTGCTTTTGGTAAAGTTGTCTCTATCTTTTCGCTTTTGATGATAGCTATCGCTAAATTCTTAAGCAATGCAGATCTATGAGATGACGTTCTACCAAGTTTGCGATATCCGTGTTTATGTCTCATCTATTGTCCTTTTATTCTTTTGCACTCATTTGTGATTTTAGCTCGGTTATTTTCTTTCTGAGTTGCTCTTTGCTATCTTTTAACACATCGACACCAACTGGATAGCCTATCTCTTCCATAACCGCTTTTATCTCTTCAAGAGATTTTTTACCTAAATTTTTAAGCTCTTTAAGCTCATTTTCGTCCATCAACGCAAGCTCACCGATAAATCTAATATCAGCTTTATCAAGGCAGTTAAAACTTCTAGCGCTTAAATTTAGATCTTCTACACTAGAAAGTAGCTTTGAGAACTCGCCGCTTGCGCTTGAACTAGCAACTGGCGCACTAACATCAATATCTAAAATTCCTTTAAATACTGACATTTGTTGATACATAGCTTCTAAACAATTTTTAAAAGCTTCTACTGGACCAACTTGACCATCTGTTGTTATCGTAAATACGATCTTCTCGTAGTCTGGGTCATCTTCAACCAAGACGTTTTGTATCTCATAAACTGCTTTTTTAACAGGTGTAAAGAAAGCGTCTAGTGCGATATACTCGTCTTCGATCTCTTCTCTGATCTCTTCACTAGGAACATATCCGATACCTTTTTGGATGATAACTGAGAAATTTAACTCAGCATCTTCGTTGATAGTTGCAAGATATGCGTCTGGATTAACGATCTCAACTAGGTCGTTATTTAGGTCAGCTCCAGTTATCTCTTTTGGTCCTTTAAAGCTATACTCTATAACTTCACGCTCACTGCCGCTTTTTAATTTAAATCTGATCTTCTTCAAATTTATAATAAAAAATGCCACGTCTTCAAGCATACCACGCATACTATCAAATTCGTGACTAACGCCTTTTATCTTTACGCCGATAGGAGCAAAGCCTACTGTGCTTGTGTAAAGAAGACGGCGTAGTGGGTGAGCCAAAGTAACAGCATAGCCTGCTTCAAAAGGATATGCTGTAATGTTAGCGACGTTTTCGCTAACACTTTTAACTTCTATTTCAGTTGGCATATAAGCTGATGTAGTAATCTTTCTCATCTTTATACCCTCTATTATTTTGAGTAAAGCTCTACTATAAATCTTTCCTCAACAGGAATGATAACCTCTTCTCTTTCTGGATTTCTAGTGAAAATTCCAAATTTTTTCTCTTTTTCCACATCTACCCAAGCAACGATGCCAGTTTGAGCTGTAAGATCGATCGCGCGAACGATTTGTGGATTGTTTTTAGATTTCTCAGCAACTTCTACTTTAGAGCCTGGCTCCACTCTGTAAGATGGGATATCCACTCTCTTGCCATTTACTAAAATATGTCCGTGAGTTACTAGCTGGCGAGCAAAACGACGAGTCGTTGCAAAGCCCATTCTGTAAACAACATTGTCTAATCTCTGCTCTAGTAGTTGAACCAAAAGAGCACCAGTGTTGCCCTCGCGGCGTGCTGCTTCTTGAAACAATCTTCTAAATTGTTTCTCTGAAACGCCATACATAAATTTAGCTTTTTGCTTCTCGCGAAGTTGTAAGCCATATTCGCTTATTTTTGCTCTTCTTTGTCCGTGTTGTCCTGGTGCATAAGGTCTTTTTTCTAAAGCGCTTTTACCAGCGAGTCTTCTTTCGCCTTTTAACGCAAGAGACACACCAAGACGTCTTTCTAATTTTTCAACAGGTCCTGTATATCTAGCCATAATAATTTCTCCTAATTTTCTCTAATTATACGCGGCGGCGTTTTGGCGGTCTGCAACCATTGTGTGGTAAAGGTGTGATATCTTTGAAGAAAGTTACTTTTATACCTTCAACACCACCTACACTCTTAACAGCCGTTTCACGTCCGCTACCTGGACCTTGAACCTTGATGCCAACTTCTTTAATGCCGTGCTCTTTTGCTTTGTTTAAAGCATCTTCTACAGCTTGTTGAGCTGCATAAGGAGTTGATTTTTTACTACCCTTAAAGCCTAAGCCACCTGCACTACTCCATGCAATAGCATTTCCCATTTCATCAGTTACAGTTACCATAGTGTTGTTAAATGTTGCACTGATATAAACGATACCTTTGGCTATGCTTTTTCTAACTACTTTTTTCTTAACAATTTTTCTTTTCGCCATTTATTATCCTTTAACCATTGCCTTACTTAGTAGCCGCACCGACAGTTTTACGTCTGCCTTTTCTGGTTCTAGCATTAGTTTTAGTCTTTTGACCACGAACAGGAAGACCTTTTCTGTGGCGAAGACCTCTGTAACTTCCAAGATCCATAAGAGCTTTGATATCCATAGCAACTTGTTTTCTCAAATCACCCTCAACGACGTGGTGCTCTTGAATTTCTTTACGGATAGCTGCTGCTTCGTCTTCGCTAAGCTCATAAACTCTCTTGTCGTAAGAAATTCCAGCTGCGTCAAGAATTTGACGAGATTTATAAAGACCTATACCATAGATATAAGTCAAACCATACTCGATTCTCTTTTTGTTTGGTAAATCTACACCTGCAATACGTGCCATGCCTTATCCTTGTCTTTGTTTATGTTTTGGATTTTCGCAGATAACACGAATTATGCCACTACGTTTGACAATTTTACATTTGTCACACATCTTCTTTACAGAAGGACGAACTTTCATTTTAGTCTCCTAAAAATTTATTCCACTTTTTTAGGGGCTGCATCAGGTCTAAAGAAATAATTTAAACCAACTATTTTCAAAATAAGTGGGGAACTTTGAAAATAATTCTTCATACAGCTTTTCGCAAAGCTTGGATTTTACCCAAAACCAGCTTTAAATTTACTTAGCATATTTGCCACAAAATCAAATTTACTTATATCTATAAGTGATCCTGCCCTTGTCTAGGCTATATGGCGTAAGTTCTACTTTTACGCGGTCGCCAGGCATTATCTTTATATAATGCATTCTCATCTTTCCGGCGATATGACATAAAATTATATGTTTGTTGTCAAGCTCAACTTTAAAAGTTGCATTTGGCAGTGCTTCAACAACATTTCCATCAATCTCAATGACATCGTCTTTTGCCACAAACTCTCCTTTCTTTAAATTTGCTATAAATTTTACGCTTGGCTTAAAATTTCGGCTTTGCCATTAACTATCGCCATGCAATGCTCATAATGGCTAGTTCTCAAACCATCTTTTGAGGTTACTTTCCAGTTATCGCTTCCCAAAACTGGTGTGCCATCTTTTTGGCAGATCATCGGCTCTATACAAAAAATCATCCCCTCTTTTATCTTTGGTCCAGCTTTTGGGTTGTTTCCTTCAAGATAGTTTGGAATTTCTGGCTCTTCGTGTGGTCTTTTGCCTATGCCATGACCGCAATATCCGCGCAAAGGTACATATCCTCTACCAAGAATAAATTTCTCAAGCTCATAGCTAATCTCTTTAAAATGCATACCAGCTCTTATAAAATCAATCGCAAAATAAAGTGCGTCTTTTGAGCAAGCGATCAAAGCCTCGTCTTCTTTTGAAATTTTACCAACCCCAAAAGTCCTAGCCGAGTCACCAAAGTAACCATCTAAATTTGAACCAATATCAACGCTAACGATATCGCCCTCTTTTAGTTTATACTCGTTTGGAATTCCGTGGATTACCACTTCATTGACGCTTATGCAAGCTGCATTTGGAAAGCCGTAAAGCCCTTTAAAGGCCGGTTTTGCTCCAGCAGCTCTTATCATATCTTCACAAATTTTATCTATCTCAAGAAGGGAAATTCCAGGTTTTATGATCGTAGAAACGTGATCAAGAGTTCGAGCGACGATCTTGTTCGCCGCTCTCATTTTCTCTATCTCAGCTGGTCTTTTTAGCGTGATAGCCATTTTATAGACCTACTGCACTTAGAGTTTGGTATTTATTTGTATAAGACTGAGCTTCTATACGTCTCATCGTATCAAGTGCTACTGAAACCACAATAAGAACTGATGTACCGCCAAAATAAAATGGTACGCCCATGGTCTTTACAAGTACCCAAGGTAATGTTGAAATGATACCCAAGTACAAAGCTCCACCTAAAGTTAGTCTGCCAGCTACTTCATTTAGATAGCTAGCCGTACTCTCGCCTGGTCTAACACCTGGGATAAATCCGCCTTGTTTTTTCAAATTTTCACTTATATCTTTTGTGTTAAAGACGATAGATGCGTAGAAAAACGCAAAGAAGATAATAAATAAAAATGTTAAAACATTAAACATATAGCCATTTGGACTTAAAAAGTCGTTAATAGCTTGGATTACTGGATTTGTGCTAGCCTGCAAAATAGTACTTGGAAACATCAAAATCGCACTAGCAAATATTGGTGGGATAACGCCACTTAAATTTACTTTGATCGGTATATAGTTCATTATACGTTTATTTTGATTTTCCATTATCACTTTTCTTGAGTAAGAAATAGGGATACGTCTTTCACCCATCTCGACAAAGATAATAGCACCAATGGTCGCTAGAATAATCACCAAAATAGCAATTACTGTTAGGAAATTCATCTCAGAAGTATTTACCAAATTTACAGTTCCGCCGATCGCACTAGGTATGCCAGAGACGATGCCCGCAAAGATGATAAGACTTATACCATTGCCTATACCGCGCTGCGTGATCTGCTCGCCTATCCACATAAGTAGCATAGTGCCAGTTAGCATAGATACAGCAGAGATCGCGATAAATAAATTCATATCTATCATGATAGCTTGCTCGCCGCCACGACCGCTTAAGCTTTGAAGTCCGATAGAGACGCCGATTGATTGTACAAGAGTGATAACGATAGTTGCATAACGTATGATTTGCATATATTTTTGCATACCGTCGCGCTCTTTTTTCATCTGACCTAACTTTGGAAATGTCGCTGCTAGAAGCTCCATGATGATCGAAGCTGTGATGTAAGGCATAATGCCTAGAGATATGATACTTAAACGCTCAGCGGCTTTACCACTAAACATATTAAATAGACCCAAGGCGTTGCTATTGTTTGAATTGAAAAATTCTTTAATTACGTCGACATTAACACCAGGAACTGGCACATAAGCCAGTATCCTGTATGCGAACAAAAATGCCAACGTGATTAAAATCTTGTTGGTCAGTGTTTTATCCATTATTTTGTTCCGCTAACGCTAACGTTCTCGTCTTTGATCTTTGAAGCAAGAGCTTTTGCGCTTGCACCGATTAGTTTTATCTTAGTAACGCTCTTTGAAATTTTATGAACGCTAGCTATTGTTGCGATTGAAATTTCCGCAAGCTCTTTTATAGCTGTGATCTTTTCAACATTGATAACATAAGGTTTTTCAAATTTAGAAGCAAAGCCTACCTTTGGAAGACGTCTTTGAAGTGGTTGTTGTCCGCCCTCAAAACCTCTTTTTTCATTATAGCCTTTTCTTGCTCTTTGACCTTTGTTGCCTTTGCCAGCAGTTTTGCCATTGCCACTGCCTTGACCACGACCTATTCTTTTAGTTGCATGAGTTGAACCTGCAGCAGGTGTTAATTTTTCTAATGCCATCTTAACTCCTTTCTCTTAGCTTTTTAGCAAACTAAGTGCTTTTATAGTAGCACGAACGACGTTTGCTGAGTTGTTTGAGCCAAGTGATTTAGTAAGGATATCCTTAATACCTGCAAGCTCGATGATAGGACGTGCACTACCACCAGCGATAACACCAGTACCTTCGCTAGCTGGGCGAAGTAACATTCTACTTGCGTTATATTTTACCTCTACATCGTGAGGGATAGTTGTGCCCTTGATCTTAACGTGGATAATATTTTTAAATGCGTCGTCAATTGCTTTTCTCATCGCATCTGGCACCTCTTTAGCTTTGCCATATCCAAAGCCAACTAGGCCATTTCTATTACCAACAACAACTAAAGCTGTAAATCTAAATCTACGACCACCTTTAACAACCTTTGTAACCCGACCGATATCGACGATTACTTCTTCAAATTCTTCTCTATTATATTTTTCCATCGATTTTCCTTTGGGTTATAGCTTGATGCCATTTTCTCTTAAAGCTTCAGCAAATGCTGCAATAACACCATGGTATAAATAACCATTTCTATCAAAAATCGCAACATCTATCTTCTTAGCTTTTAAAGCCTTAGCAAATTCTTTAGCTAAAGTGACCGCACCTTCTTTGTTTGCTTTTATGCCTATTTTTCTACCATCAACCGCAGCTAGTGTAGTAGCTGTAACGTCGTCAATCGCTTGAACATAAAGAGTCCTGTTTGATTTGAAAATAGAAACTCTTGGGCAAGTTGCAACACCAGAAATTTTACCTCTGATTCTTCTTTTTCTCTTAATTCTAAGAGCGATTTTTCTTTTTAGTACTTTTGCTGTCATTTACCGCCCCTTACTTCTTAGATGTCTTGCCCGCTTTGCGGATGATACGTTCTTCTAGATATTTAACACCTTTGCCTTTATATGGCTCAGGTGGTCTAAATCCTCTAACTTGAGCAGCCACTTGACCTACTACTTGTTTATCGTCACCTTTGATAGTAATAACGTTTTTATCAACGCTAGCTTCAACGCCTGCTGGTAACTCATAGTTGATAAGGTGTGAAAAACCAAGAGAAAGCTCTAAAATTTTACCTTTTGCAGCTGCTTTGTAGCCAACGCCGTTGATCTCAAGCTGGCGAGTAAAGCCATGAGTGATACCAGTTACGATGTTGTTAGCAAGTGCTCTATATGTTCCCCAGTAAGCTCTGCTTTGGCGATCTTCGCCCTTTGGAGCAAAAACTATATGACCATTTTCTATCTTGACATCAACGTGACCTTTTGTGTCAAGCTCTTTTAAGTGATTGCCCTTTTTAAATTTTAGGACATTATTTTCAACGCTAACGTCTACACCACTTGGGATAGCGATAGGCTGTTTTCCAATACGTGACATTTTTTTCCTTTACTTGTCTAGGGTGTTCCTACATTTACGAATAAACACCACAATGCCGTAAATTTGATCGTCAAATTTGACGAAACCTGACTAAATTTAGCCTGGGCAAAATATAAAATTTCACCTAGCTAAAGTTAAATTTCTAAATTTAAAACAACGCCAAAACGCTGCTTTACTATTACCAAACGGTGCAAAGAACCTCGCCACCAACACCAGCTTTACTTGCTTCAATACCGCTCATAACGCCTTTGCTTGTGCTAACGATAACTGTTCCGTAACCATTTTTAAAACGCTTAATGTCGTCTTTGCCTTGATAAACACGGCGACCAGGTTTTGAAACCCTTTTAAGCTCGTTTATAACGCTTCTGCCGTACTCATCATACTTTAAAACTACGTTTATAAATTTCTTGTTACCTTCTTCAATAACGTTGTAGCTCTCGATATAGCCTTTTGCTGCAAGGATAGAAAGAGTAGCCTCAACAACCTTAGAATGAAGCAATTTAGCAGTCTCAAGTCTTCTCATACTTGCATTTCTAATGCGTGTTAATCCATCTGATATTAAATCGTTCAACATTTCTATTCCTTACCAACTTGCTTTTTTAAGACCAGGTATTAGGCCTTCGTTAGCCATTTTTCTTAGGCAAACACGGCAAATTCCAAAATCTTTATAAACAGAGTGCGGACGACCGCAAATTTGGCATCTAGTATAGCCGCGAACCGCAAATTTTGGCTTGCGTGCAGCTTTTGCTATCATTGATTTCTTTGCCATTTTACTTTCCTTTTGCAAACGGCACACCAAATAGCTCTAGCAATTTGAATGCCTCTTTATCATTTTTAGCCGTAGTAGCAATCGTAATATTCATACCATGAGTTCGTAAAATTTTATCATACTCAACCTCTGGAAACATTAGCTGCTCGCTAAGACCAAAGTTATAGTTTCCACGTCCATCAAAGCCATTTTTTGGAAGACCACGGAAGTCTTTAACTCTTGGAAGAGCAACGCTTATTAGCTTATCTAAGAAAGCATACATTTGCTCTTTTCTCAAAGTTACTTTGATACCAACAGGAAAACCCTCGCGAACTTTAAAGCCAGCAACTGATTTTTTAGCATCAGTAATAACCGCTTTTTGTCCAGCGATAAGTGAAATAGTATCAGCCATATTTTGAAGCACTTTCTGATCTTTCGCAGAGTCTCCAGCGCCTACACTGATCACGATTTTCTCGAGCGCAGGGATAAGCATTGGATTTTTGATGTCAAATTCTTTTACGAGAGCTGGCTTGATAGTTTCGTTAAATTTATCTTTTAATCTACTCATATCTCTTATCCTTCAACTTTCGCGACGTTTGATATATCAATTGGCATCTCTTTATTTACGTGACCACCATTTGGAGTTTTTTCGCTTGGTTTGATAGCTTTTTTAGCTACTTTGCATCCCTCAACTATAACCTGACCTTTTTTTGCAAGAACTGCTAAAATTTTACCAGTTTTGCCTTTATCGTCACCAGCGATGATCTTTACAGTATCGCCTTTTTTGACTTTAAATTTTACATTAGCCATTATAAAACCTCCGGAGCTAGCGAAACAATCTTCATAAAGTTAGCATATCTAACTTCACGTCCAACTGGTCCAAAAATACGAGTGCCGACTGGCTCTTTTTTGCTATCAAGTATAACAGCTGCGTTCTCGTCGAAGCGGATTAGCGAACCATTATCTCTTTGAACCTCTCTTTTAGTTCTTACAACAACAGCTTTTACAACCTGTCCTTTTTTGATCTTACCATTTGGAAGAGCTTTTTTAACAGAGCAAACTATGATATCGCCAAGTGTAGCGTATCTTCTTTTGCTGCCGCCAAGAACTTTTATACACATTAACTCTTTTGCGCCGCTGTTATCAGCAACTGCAAGTCTTGTAAAACTTTGAATCATTACTCAACTCCCTTTGCCAATACAGCTTTTAAGCGAAAATTCTTGCGAGCTGAAAGTGGTCTGCACTCAACTGCAACAACTGTATCGCCTGCTCTTGTCTCATTTTTCTCATCATGAACTAAATACTTCTTAAAGCGTTTTACAAATTTATGGTATCTTGGGTGCATAACGCGTCTTTCTACCAAAATAGTAGCTGTTTTATCTCCAGCTTTTTGTAAAACAACACCTTGAATTTCTCTTTTTAATGCCATTTTACGCCCCTTGTCTTGTTGCACTAATTGCAGTGTTGATCTGAGCTATCTCTTTGCGAACAGCACTAATCTCATTAGGGTTGCTTAACTGCATAGTTTTTAGCTTTTGTTTAAGTGTAAATAAAAGCACCTTTTTCTCTTTTAGCAACGCGTTTAATTCTGCAACGCTCTTATCTTTTAACTCAGTATATTTCATTTTCACTCTCTCGCGTTACAAATTTTGATTTGAAAGGAAGTTTGTGTAGAGCCAAAGTTAAAGCTTCACGAGCTAGCTCTTCGCTAACACCAGCCATTTCAAATATTATACGACCAGGTTTAATGTTCATAACCCACTCTTCAACTCCTGCCTTACCTTTACCCATACGAGTTTGTAGAGGTTTTTTAGTAAGTGGCTTATCAGGGAAAACCCTAATCCAAATTTTAGCCTGTCTCTTTACGTGACGAGTTAGAGCTTGACGAGCAGCTTCTATTTGGCGTGAATTTACTCTACCAGCCTCAACAGCTTTAAGTGCAAATTCGCCAGTTGCTAAAGATGCTCCGCGAGTCGCATAACCACGGTTGCGACCTTTCATTTGCTTACGAAATTTCGTTCTTTTAGGCATCAACATAATTATTTACCTCTTCTTGCTCTACGTGTTTTCTTAGGTGCCTCTTCTTCAGTTTTTTCAGGTTGAACACCTTTTTGAAGAACCTCACCTTTAAAAATCCATACTTTAATACCTATGTTTCCATAAGTTGTATGAGCCTCAGCTACACCGTAATCTATCTTTGCTCTAAGAGTATGAAGCGGAACGCGACCTTCTAGATACCACTCGGTTCTTGCCATCTCAGCACCACCTAAACGACCAGCAACTGAAATTTTGATACCTTTAGCGCCTGATTTTTGAGCACCTTGGATAACTTTTTTCATAGCACGTCTAAATGCGACACGCTTTTCAAGTTGCATAGCTACGTTTTCAGCAGCAAGTTGAGCTGAAGCTTGAGCTTTTCTTTCTTCTTTGATATTTACATTTACTTCTTTGCCGATAAGTTTGCTAACTTCGTTCTTTAGGTTTTCAACATCTTGGCCTTTTTTGCCGATGATGATACCAGGACGAGCTGCAACTACGGTTACACGAAGTTTTTTAGCCGTTCTTTCGATTAAAATTTGGCTAATTCCTGCATAGTAAAGCTTTTTCTTTAAAAATGCACGAATTTTGTAATCTTCACCGATATTTTCAGGAAGACTTTGTTTGGTTGGAAACCATCTAGATTCCCAGTTGCGGTTAATTCCTAGTCTAAGACCTATTGGATTTACTTTTTGTCCCATATTATGCTTCCTTCTTTTCAGGTTTAGATACTTCTACCATTACATGAGAAGTAGGTTTGCGAATTTTGCTCGCTGTTCCTCTTGCTCTTGGTCTAAATCTCTTTAATACAGGACCAGCGTCAACGCGGCAACTAGTTACTACAACTTCTTCTGGCTCAAATCTGCCATTTGCTACTGCTGAGCTAATAGCGTTTGCTATAAATTTAGCACCACGATTTGGCATAAATTGCAAGCTTGCAAGTGCTAGCTCGGCATTCATACCTTGAACTTCTCTTGCTATAAGTCTTGCTTTTGTAGGAGAAAGTCTTACGAATTTTATAATTGCTTTACTCATATTATCTCCCCTTACTTGCCGATTTTCTTTTGCACTGAGCCTTTGTGACCCTTAAATGTGCGTGTTGGAGCAAATTCGCCAAGTTTATAGCCTATATGATTTTCTGTAACATATACAGGAATAAAGCTCTTGCCATTATGAACGTTAAATGTTAGTCCAATCATTTCAGGTACAATCGTGCTACGTCTTGACCAAGTCTTGATTGGTTTGTTATCGTTTGCATTTTTTGCGGCAATAACTTTTTTCATTACATGATCATCTACGAAAGGACCTTTTTTGAGTGATCTTGCCATCTCTATTTTCCTTTCCTTCTTGAAATTATAAGCTTATCGCTAGCTTTTTTACGGCGAGTCTTAGCACCTTTAGTTGGTTTACCCCATGGAGTAACTGGGTGACGGCCTGAATTTTTCTTACCTTCACCACCGCCGTGTGGGTGATCAACTGGGTTCATAGCAGAACCACGTGTTTGTGGGCGGATACCGCGGTAGCGATTACGTCCAGCTTTACCTATAGTGATGTTAGCCCAGTCTTCGTTGCCTACTACACCGATACTTGCCATACACTCAGCTAGCACTTGTCTCATCTCGCCACTTGGCATCCTTAAGATAACATACTTCTCTTCTTTACCCATTAGCTGAGCATAACCACCAGCTGAACGAGCTATCTGAGCGCCTTTACCAGGTTTTAGCTCTACGTTATGAACGATAGTACCAACTGGTATAAATCTTAATTTCATAGCGTTGCCTGGTTTAATATCTAGTGAGCCCTCATCGATAGATGCGATAACGTCGCCAACATTTAGGCCATTTGGTCTAATGATATAGCGTTTTTCGCCATCTTTGTAAGCTATAAGAGCGATACGGCAGTTTCTGTTTGGATCGTACTCGATCGCTTCAACTTTACCTTCTATACCAAATTTACGACGTTTGAAGTCGATGATACGATAAAGTTTTTTTGCACCTGCTTCTTTATGTCTTGAAGTTATACGACCATTGTTGTTTCTACCACCAGTTGCAGGTAGTTTAACAAGCAAGCTTCTAACGCTTGGTTTAGCTGTTATATCTTCAGAGCTTAGTCCAGTCATATATCTACGACTAGGTGTATATGGTTTATATGATTTTATAGCCATCTTACGCCTCCGTATTTTCTAGGCTTACGCCTTCAGGTAACTTAACGTAGAATTTCTTTATCTCGTCACGTTGGCCTGCTCTTCCTCTAAAACGCTTAACCTTACCGCTAATTCTAAGTGAATTTACGCGAACAGGCGTTACTCCAAAATACTCTTGTAAAACCGCTTTTAAGCTGTTTTTTGTAACTCTTGGTGAAGTTTGGATAACAACAACGCCTTGTTCTTGAAGGCCTAGAGTTTTTTCTGTATAAATAATTGTTTTGATATCAGTTATATCCGCCATTTTAGCCCTCTTTTGTTATAGTTTTTAGTGCAGCTTTTTCAATGATAACCGAACTAAATGTAGAGACAAGATAAGCATTTACCTCATTTGCATCTACTACATAGCAGTTTGCTAAATTTCTAAAAGCAAGTAGTGTTTTATCGTCTAGTAAATCTTTAACGATAAGTGCGTCTTTTACTTTTAAATTTTTGATGATATTAGCTGCATCTTTTGTCTTTCCAGACTCGATTGAGATGCTATCTACTGCGAAAATTTTACCATCTTGTGCTTTTGCTGCCAAAGCGTACTCAAGAGCTAGTCTTTTTTGTTTTTTATTGACTTTTTGAAAATAGTTTTTCTCGTTTGTTGGACCAAATGCAACTGCACCGCCTACCCAAACGTTAGTTCTAGTTGAACCCGCTCTTGCACCACCACGTCCTTTTTGTCTCCATGGTTTTTTACCACCACCGCTTACAAAAGCACGGCTTTTAGTATGAGCCGAATTTGCTCTTATGCCAGCAAGGTAAGATTTTACATAAAGATATAGGTTGTGCGGATTTACTTCAGCGTAGCTTGCAGGAAGCTCTAACTCGCCTGAATTTTCAAATTTATCGTTTAATACGTGAATTTTACTCATTTTACAATCCTTATTTTACCCATTGCACCATTGTGACCAGGAACGCAACCTTTTACAACTACGATGCCATTTTGAGCGTCAAAGCTTATTAGCTCGTTTTTAACAGTAACTTTCTCATTGCCCATGTGTCCTGCCATTTTCATACCTGGTTGAACACGACCTGGCCATTCGCAGTTACCAATTGAACCGTGGCGTCTGTGGAAACGTGAGCCGTGGCTTTTTGGACCACCACCGAAACCATGTCTTTTTACCACACCTTGGTAGCCTCTACCTTTTGAGTTAAAGCTAACTTTTAAAATTTTAGCCTCATTTAATGGTGTAAAGTCTAGGTTTCCAACTTCGCTATTAGCTACTTCAAGCGTAGCAAATTTGTTAAATTCTGCTGTCAGATTGTATTTTTTTTGCTGACCAGCGATAGCTTTGTTGTTTGCTTTAGTGTGGGCATACGCTACGATAGCACGTTTGTTTTCGTCGATCTCACATACTTTAGCCTCAACTAGCTTAAGTAGTGTAACTGGCGTACTCTTCGTGGCAATCGTTCTACTCATGCCTATTTTTTCTACAATATATTCCATACTCTTATCCTTTTGTCCGCTTATTTCATCGCACGAACTTCGACATTAACTTCTGGAGCTAGGTCGAGTTTTGTTAGGCTATCTACAGTTTCTGGAGTAGCAGCTACGATGTCAAGCATACGAGCGTGTATTCTCATCTCAAACTGCTCACGTGAGTCTTTGTTGATGTGTGGAGATTTTAAGACTGTATAGCGTTTGATCTTTGTAGGCATTGGTACCGGGCCACGAACGTCGGCACCTGTTCGTTTGACAGCTTCTACGATTGCTGCAACAGTGCGGTCTAGAACTCTATGGTCGTAAGCTTTTAGCTTTAACCTGATTCTTTCCATGTGTTTTCCTTTAAAAAGAACTTGTCGCAAACTCGCGACCTCTTTACATCAAAATAACTCGCATAGGATCAAGCGATCGTACGAGCAAGACATAGGTCTTTCGTAAAGAGATAGGGATTTTACAAAAAAGCTATTATAGTTGTCAAGAAAAACGCTATTTTTTGTTGAATTTTGAGTAATTATTTCCTTTTGATAAGGAAAGTATATTGCAAATGGAGAATTTATTTTTCAAAAATTTTATAAATTTCTAGTCTAAATTTTTATTTTTTATTTCTAAATTTTGTTTATTTTTTAAAATTTAACACAATATTTTCCTTTTTAAAAGGAAGTGGCTATAATTTCAAAAAGCCAAAAAGTTCAAATTTGAAAAGTTTAGAAACGCTCTATCAAGCACCTATTAAAAATGCTAAATTTATCCCTAGAAAATATGAGATCATCTCGCCAAAGACACTTATCATTGGTGCCGTATCAAGTGGCAAAACAGCCCTTGTTTATGAGTTTTTGAGTCATTACAAGAGCGAGGAGAGGCTTTATATAAATTTAGACGATCTAAGGATAGATAGAGCCTTGCTTTTAGCAAATTTAAAAGAGTTTTTAGAAAAAAATGCCCAGATAAAGGTGCTCGCAGTTGAAAATTTACAAGGCGCTGATCTTATAAATTTAAGCTTTTTAAAAGATGCTACACTTGAAAATATCATCCTCACAAGCAAGGAATTTTCACTCTCGCTTGATGGCTTTGTGCGCATAAATTTAAACTATCTCGACTACGAAGAATTTATACTATTTTTTAAGAAAAATTTAGACCAAGACCTGCTTTTTAGCTACTTTTTGGCCCATGGCAACGAGATAGCAAGCGCCTTTTTGGACTCCAGCGAGGTTACGGCCCACTTGCAGCAGCTCTTAAGAGCAAATTTAAACGAGCAAAGCATCGCCATCTTAAAAGAGTGCGCAACAAAGTGTCACGACACCATAAGCGCCTTTGGGATTTATAAAAACCTAAAAGAGCAGATGAAAATTTCAAAAGATAGCGTTTATAGCGCGATAAATTTGCTAAATGAGAGCGGATACGTGGAGTTTGTGCCAAATTTAGATGAGAGTAGCACGAGTAAGAAAATTTACTTTACAAATTTCGCACTTCGCAACGCTTTGTGCCTAAAAAAGGACTTTTTGGCTGTCTTTGCAAATGTCGTTTTTTGCGAGCTGCTTAAATTTAAAGATGAAATTTACTACACAAAAGAGATCGATTTTTTCCTTACAAAAAGGAAGCTTGCGATCATTTGCGTGCCATTTTCTGCGCCTGAGATCGTCTTTTTGAAATTTAAAAAACTCCACGCGAGCCTAAAAGAGCTGGGCGTTAGCAAACTTCAAATCATCAGCGTCGCAAACCAAGCCGAGCAAAGCATCGAGGGGATAAAGTGCGAGATCTTGCCATTTTCTAGGTGGAGCCTAGGTTTATAAATTTAAACTCTTTGTTTGTTTATCATTTTAAAAGTCTAGAGATAAAATAGTTATAATCAAAAAAACGAAGGACAGACATGAGAGCATTTTTTGGGATCTTATTCATCGCTGCAAGCCTTTTTGGCTATGAGATAAACCACGAAAACTGGGCTAAATTTTATAAATTTAGTGGCGATGCAAATGGTGTGAAATTTGAAGTTTATATGAACTATTTTAAAGATGAATTTGAAAATTTCAAACAAAGTAAGAGCTTTAAGGTCCCGCCTAAGATAAGCGGCCACATCTTTTTTGACGGCGCAAAATACGACTACGAGAAGGGCTCTTTTGAGCAAAATGGCAGTGAAATTTCTTCATTAAATGCAGTCTCAGATAAGATAAATTTAGACGTTAAAAACGAAAACGGCGAGCTAAAAGGCAAGATAATCGTCAAAAACAAAGCCTACAACGCCACCATAAAAGAAGAAAAAGAGTATGAGATCCTAAATATCGGCATCCAAATGACCGAAGCAAACGGCACAAGATATGAGGCGATCACTAACGATATCTTCGCTAAAGACTCCGCTAAAAAAAACAAAAACAAGCTTCTTGCAGAGTTTTACGACCTAAAAAGCGAACGCAAAAAATGGCTAAACAACCAGTATGAAAGCCTAAAAGAGATCTACTACATCAACGACAAGATCAAGAGCGTTTGCACCTATAAAAATGAAAAAACAAACTGCGAGGTGATCTCGCTTGCGGCAAACAAAAAGCTAAAGCTAAAGCAAATCTTTAAAGATATAAACGACAGCCACCTAAAAGCGATCCTTGCAAATGCTGGTGTGAGCGATAACTTCGTGCTTTCGCCACTTGGGCTTACATTTTTAAACGAAGAGCAGATCAGCGTGCCACTTGAGGAGCTAAGACCTTACTTTAGCGATGAAGTCGGGCTGTAATGGCTAAAATTTGCGGTATCGACGAGGCTGGACGTGGGGCGCTGGCTGGACCTCTAAGCGTGGCTGCTTGCGTGCTAAATAGCGAAATTTCTGGTCTAAACGACTCCAAAAAACTAACCGCAAAAAGGCGCGAAGAGCTCTTTAAAGAGATCACAAAAAGCTCAAATTTCCTCATCGCCTACTTTTCAAACGCCCAGATAGACGAGCTTGGGCTAAGTGAGTGCCTAAGGCGCGCGCTCAAACTTTTCAAGGCGCATTTTGAGGGCTTTGAGATCATTTACGATGGAAATTTAGACTATGGCGTTGGCATCACGACGATGATAAAGGCCGACGGCAAGATCGCTGGGGTAAGCGCTGCTAGTATATTAGCAAAAGTAAGCCGTGACCGCTTGATGAGCGGCTGGGATAAATTTTACCCAGCTTACGGCTTTGCAGGACACAAGGGATATGGCACAAAGTCGCACCTGGACGCCATAGCTAAATTTGGCTACTCAGACTTTCACCGCAAAAGCTTTGTCATAAAGCCAAAACTCACGCAAGGCTCGCTATTTTAGCAACGCATCCTCCATATAAAAAAGCACGCTTGCGTCGTAAAATTTATAAACTCCGTTTTCTTGTACGATTTCCATAGAGCGCAAAACAAAGGCGCGCTTGCCAACTTCAAAGATCAAAAGCTTCCCTTTTAGCCGCTCAAATACCTCAGCGCCAAAGTCGCCATCTGGCTTTAAATTTACACTTGCAAGCGCCTTTTCTAGGTGCTTTTGCATATCTATGCTAACGCTTTCATTATCTAGCTGCATAACGAGCTCGTCACCATTTGTGCTGCTTGCGACGGGCATTTTGATGGTTGCATCTTTCACGTTTATAGCGGTGCCACTAAAGTCTATGCTAAATATCTGCCAATTTTTCTGTTCAGCCGCCTCAAGACCCGCTATAAATTTTTTATTTTCTAACGCAAATTTATCGCCATTTTCTATTAAAAAGTCAAATTTATCTTGCAAAAAGTAGAGCTTCTCTTTGCCTATCTTGCTCAAGTCGCCGCTTAGCGAGCCACTGCTATCAAGTAAATTTAGTGCTCTTAGCTCTCTTAGTAAAAGCTCTTTTTGGGAATTTAGCACAAGCTGCTTCGTATCAAGGACAAAATGGGTGAAAAATATGCCAAATATCATGAAAAACGCTAGAAATTTATAAGAGAAATTTCTAAGAAATATCATCACAAAATAGCTCAAATTTGCAAATATCACGCAGGCTATGAGATAGATCCTAGCCTCGCTTAGACCGTACTCGCCGACCCTGTGCATGACGCCCCACCAAAGCATTATGCTAGGCAAGATGATAAAAAGTGGCAAGAGCTTAAAAATTTGATCATAAATTTGGCTTTTGATAAGTAAATTTAGCCCCCTTAAAACAAAGCCGGCGATCAAGCAGGCAAGCACGATATAAGCCACTCCGCCACGTGGCAGCTCAAGCAAAACAAGCCTATAAATGCAGTATAAATTTAAAAGCACCACATAGATGATGAGCACGGGATTTAGGATGAAATTTATAGCGATCTTGATGAAATTTAAGAGCCTATACTCGCTAAATTTGCTCTCAAAAAAGATAAATAGACAAGGCAGACCAAAAGAGGCTAGTGTCAGATAGAGCCTTTGCGCCCTGTGACTGGTTAGAAGCTCTAAATCAAAAAGGTAGTTAAGCCCTGCACAAACAGCCACAATGCCAAGAAAAAATAGGTGAAAAAGGGCAAATGAGATGAGTAAATTTAAAAGTCTTGCTAGGCTCCCTCTTATAAATTTCTCATTATCTTTGGCAAAATTTAAAGAGAATAAAAGCACAAAAGCCATGAGATAAAGTGCCACAAGATCGCTGGCGTGACCGCTTAGCTTAAGGCCAAAAAAATAAAGGCTAGCTCCAAATATCAAAAAATATAAAGGTAGTAAAATTTGCCTTTTATTTAGGTAGATAGCGACCAAAAGTAGCGGCTCAAGCAGCCAAAAACCTCTATACTCATCTACTATCTGGCTGGGGCTAAGAAAAATAGTAGCTAGGCTAAATGCCAAAATGGTAAGAAACAAAATTTTTTTATCAGCAAATGCGGTTTTTAGTTCAGTGGCGATCTGCAAGGTCGTCCTTTAAAGAGTGAAATTTAGCCACTTTGCATGGCTAAAAAGTGGGGGTTTAGAAATTTGCAAGGGGCGCAAATTTCTAAGTAAATTTAGATTTTTAAAAGCTCGGCTTCTTTCTCTTTTACGAGAGTGTCGATCTTTGCGGTATAGGCGTCGGTTATCTTTTGAACCTCATCTTGACCTTTTTTGCTCTCGTCTTCTGTTATAGCTTTGTCTTTTTCAAGCTTTTTGACCTCGTCGTTTGCGTCTTTTCTTACGTTTCTGATGCTAACTTTGGCTTTTTCGCCCATAGCTTTTGCGTGTTTTGCATTTTCTTGGCGTTGCTCGACGGTCATCGGTGGGAAAAATAGCTTAACGCTCTCGCCATCGCTGTTTGGATTGACGCCGATATTTGCAGCTTGGATGGCTGATGAGATCGCTTTTATCATGCTCTTTTCCCAAGGCGTGATAGCGATAGTCGAAGCGTCGCTTGTAAGCACGGTGGCTACTTGATTAAGCGGAGTTGGCGAGCCATAATAATCAACCATGACGTTATCTAGGATGTTGATATTTACCTTGCCAGTTCTTAGCGTTGTAAAATCGCGTTTTAAAGAAGCGATCGCCTTTTCGCAACCCTCTTTTTGGGTATCATAAATTTTATTTAGCATTGGTGTCCTTTATTAGAAGTTTTGTGCTTCTGTGATGATCTACTTTTAGCGACATTAACACTTTGCGTTTATCAAGCGGTGGGTTAAATTTACACTCAAAAACGCCATTTGTCATAGGTACTTTTCTAAAGCCGTCAAAGCCAGTCATAAAAAAACTGCCCTCACTTGCGTTTGTGTCGGTCTTGATGATGAGTTTATCGATCGCATTGTTTTGCGGATAGCCCTCTGGAAATATCCACTGGGCATTTAAAAATTTGCTATTAAAAGTTAGCGCTATCTTTGTGCCATTCATCACTGGCGTTCTGTAAAGATCATAAACGTCACTTTTATCTGAAACTGCGCCTGAGTTTTGATTTAAAAGTGCTAAAAAGCCAAATTCTTTTGCCAAAGAGACGACCCTACTATCGATCTCACCGTAAGGCACTGCAAAGTATTTTGGCTTATAACCCATGTGTTTTTCAAAGGTCTCAACGCCCTTTTGAAAGTCCTCTCTTAAGGCCTCATCGCTAAGTTTAGTCATCCTTGGATGAGCGTATGAGTGATAGCCGATCTCGCCGTAAGCTTCTAGCTCTTTGATCTGATCAAAGTCTAAATAATCGCCATATTTGTTCGCGCTTGCCTCTACATAGACCATCAAAGCAAATGGGTAGTTATACTCTTTAAATACGCTAAGAGCGTTATTGTAAAAGCTTTTGTATCCATCATCAACGGTGATAACGATCCAGTTATCAGGGATCGGCTCGCCAGCATTTACCGCATCGACAAGCCTTGATAGCTTGACAACTTCATAGCCATTGTTTTTGAAGTATTCAAACTGAGCTCTTAAATTTTGAATAGAAATATCCGTGCTAGCGTGCCTTGGATCGTCAAAGCGGTGATAAACTAGGATGTGAGCGTCTGCCAAAGCAAACGTTAGCGTCAAAAGTGACGCTAAAAACGTTTTTATCATTGTTATTTTGCTGGATTTTGTGGTGCGCTAGGAGCTGCTGGCACGTCGTTTGATTTTGGTATGACTAGAGATTTGCTATCGACGCTATCAACGATAGAGCGTTTTAGATCTTTATTGTAAAAATATCCAAGCGCAAGTGTGTTTAGGATAAACAAAATACCTACCACAAAGGTAAATTTAGCTAAAAATCCAGCTGGTCCTTTTGCTCCAAAAAGGCTCTCGTTGCTTCCACTGTATGCTCCAAGACCGATAGATGAGCTCTTTTGGAGTAAAAC
Organism: Campylobacter concisus; assembly: GCF_015230035.1. Lineage (GTDB taxonomy): Bacteria > Campylobacterota > Campylobacteria > Campylobacterales > Campylobacteraceae > Campylobacter_A > Campylobacter_A concisus_BK. Next base: position 107,393 of record NZ_JAAKZD010000004.1, on the reverse strand, counting down.
TGCGATCGTGATAACGACAGCTAGAACAAATTGTAAGATTAAAAATATTAAACTCACGAAATTTCCTTTAAATTTTTTAAATAGTTTGCGATTATACAAGAAAAGATTTAAATTTTTAGTTAAAGTTCTTTTTCAAGCTCATAAAGCTCGTATCTTATGCTTTTAAAAAGCTCGGCTCGCTCTAAATTTATAAGCTTAAAGCACTCTTCAAGCACGCGAGCGCTCTCCTGGGCACGCTTGAAATTTGCAGTGATGATCTCATCTAAATTTGATCTTTCTTGCTCGCTTTTTGTGCTGGTTTTTAAAACGTCGTTTTGTGAATTTCTAAATTTTAAAAATTCTTTTTGTGGGATCTTTGCCTTGTGGCGGAGGGACTTTATCTTATAGGCGAGCTTAGCGTCATCAAAGACATATCTTTTTATATCTTCAACGACGCGAAGCCCTTCTTTTAGCCTATTTAGATTCGCATCTATCACTCGGTAGATGCGCTCGTCATTAGTCATTTCTATTAAAAATGCCTAAAATTTGTAGTAATGATGTAAATAAATTTACAAAATCAAGATACAAAGCAACTGCACCTTCAACCGGCGTCTCGTAGTTGCCACGGATGATATTTTGTGTATCAAAAAGTATGTAAGCGCTAAATAAGATCGATGAAATACTTGCGATTACAAGTTGAAACATCGTGCTTTTAACGAAAATGTTGATGATCGCTGCTACAACGATAACTATCAAAGTTATAAATAGCATCTTGCCCATCGTTGTAAAGTCGCGTTTTGTATTCATCGCAAAGACGCTTAATGCACCAAATGCAACTGTTGTCAAACCAAATGCTTGAGCTACGATACTAGCGCCACTTGGCATAGCAAGGATCGCTGAAAGTAGCGGAGTTAGCGTAAGACCGCTTACAAATGTAAATGCAAAAAGAAGTATTAAATTTAATCCCTCTTTGCGTTTAGCTGCCATTAGACCAAAAAGTAACACAAACTCTAGTATCACAAGTCCCCAAAACAAAAATCTATTTGCCGCAAAAACGCCAGCAATGCTAATGCCTACATAAGCGCCAGCAGTAGCTGAAAGTAATGATGCTGCAAAAAGTTGATAAGTTTGTTTTATAAAAGTGCTTAGTGAGCTTTGAGAATACGCAAGCTCTTCTTGATTTTGCTTAGCGTAGTTTCTATCATACAAACTCATTTTTTCTCCTTATGAATTTTTGTGGTGAGTTTAGCCTAAAATAATTAAACAATAAATAAAAAGAAGTTTAATAAAAAATATTAGTTTAAAGTCCGTTTTAGAGGGCATTTTTTTGATTAAATAAAAGTTGCTATAATCGCGATAAAAATATAAAAAATGGAGATAAATTTTATGGATGATTCAATACTTGAAGGTGCAGTAAAATTTATGGAAGATGGCTTTTTAGAGCACGAAGAGCTATTTAAAAGCTTGCAAAGCAAACAAGATCCGCATACGCTTTTCATATCATGCGTGGATTCAAGGGTCGTGCCAAATTTGATAACAAACTGCCTGCCAGGCGAGCTTTTTATGGTGCGTAATATCGCAAACATCGTGCCGCCATATAGAGTGAGCGAAGAGTTTTTGGCGACCACTTCAGCGATCGAATATGCGCTTGAAGTTTTAAACATCAAAAACATCATCATCTGCGGACACTCTGACTGTGGCGGATGCGCGGCACTTTATGTGGACGAAAAGAAGCTAAAAAATACTCCAAACGTTAGAAACTGGATCAGGCTAATAGAGCCAATCAAGCGAGAAGTGCTTAAATTTACCAGCGACGATCCAGCCAAAATGGCATGGCTAACTGAGAGGCTAAACGTGATAAACTCGATCGAAAACATAATGACCTATCCAAATGTAAAAGAGGAGTATGAAAGCGGCAAGCTTCAAATTTATGGCTGGCACTACATCATAGAAACTGGCGAAATTTTTAGCTACGATTTAAAAGAGGGCACATTTAAGCTTCTAGCGGATAAAAGAGGCGAAAATGCGTAAATTTCTAGCCATTATCCTGCTTTGCTTTACCTTTGCTTTTGCGGCCGAGAGCAACAAAACTCAAGAAGAAGACATAATAAGCATAACAAATCAAATCCAAACCATAAACAGCCAGATAAAAATTTTAAAAGCACAGCAAAAAGATACGAATAACTCAAAGGCTGACAACTCAAATTTAGCCAGCCTTCACAAAAAAAAGAGCGATCTTTTAGAAAAGATACCAAACTACGTCATGCAGATCGAGGTAACACAAAGCGATATAAATAAATTCAATCTGCAAAAAGAGGCGCTAGAAAAAAAGGTCGCAAGACTTGAGAAGCAGTCAAACAAAGACGCCTACATCCAAAGCGCTATCGAGCTTGAGAAGATGAAGGTTGATTACGCTTACTACTCAGCACTTATTAGCCTAGAAGAGGTCTTTAAAAAGGGCGCTAAGGCAAATTCTATAAGAGATGTGATAGATAATGGACTTTTAAATTTACAGACAAATTCTTATGTAAGCATAAAAGATCTAAAAGACTCGCTAAATGACACTTCAGGCTCTTATGACAGCGCCTTTTTTGACCTTGAGCTAAAAAAAGAGAGTGAAGAAGAAATTTTAACCTATCTTAAAAATAACGCCGATCTTCTAAGCTCAAGCATGCTCTTGTCTGAGCTAAATTTAGTCGATGCAGTCGAATACATAAACAAAGTAACTGACATAAATTCAAGTAAATTTAACATCGGCAAGATCGTTGTTATCGTTGCGATATTTTTATTTTTCGTCTCGCTAACTAGAATTCTAGCCAAACTAACCTACTGGCTAATGTCACTCATCGCTTCAGGCGAAGGGGTAAAAGAGGCTAAAAATCAGATCGTTGATATCGTGAAAAAGCCGATCTCAGCACTTCTTATCATCTATGCGCTAAATATCTGTATCGGCGTTGGATTTTACCCAGTGCCAGTGCCTCTAACGGTAGCAAATATCTTTTCTATCATATATATAGTCGCATTTTCATGGCTTGTCCTAACCATACTAAATGGCTACGGTATCGCTATAATCGACAAGATCGCGCAAAAAAGCAAGCGTAAAGAGGTGATAAACCTAGCACTGAAAGTCATCTACGTGATCGTGCTAATTATCACACTTTTACTGATCCTTCAAAAGCTTGGATTTGATATCTCAGCGCTCATCGCCTCACTTGGTATCGGTGGTCTTGCCGTTGCCTTCGCTGCTAAAGACATCATCGCAAACTTCTTTGCCTCTGTTATGATGCTCTTTGATAACTCATTTTCACAAGGCGACTGGATAGTTTGTGGCGACATCGAGGGCACAGTCGTTGAGATAGGATTTAGAAAAACGACTGTTAGAAGCTTTGATAATGCCCTTATCTTCGTGCCAAACTCAAAGCTAGCAAGCGATCCTGTTAGAAACTGGAGCAGAAGAAAGGTCGGCAGACGCATAAGAATGGTTATTGGCATCGAGTATGGACCAACTACAGAAGAGATCAAAAAATGTGTAAATGACATCAAAAATATGCTGATAAATCACCCTGATATCGCTAAAAGCGAAGATATCGCGGCTAATAAAAGGGGCCTAAAATATAGACAAAACATAGTCTCAGTTGATGACTATGCTGGATATAAGTCAAATTTATTTGTCGTGGTTGATGACTTTGCTGATAGCTCGATAAATATCCTAGTTTATTGCTTTGCAAAAACTATCGTTTGGGGAGATTTTCTAGACGTAAAACAAGATGTAATGCTAAAAATTATGGATATTTTAAAGCAAAATGGTCTAAATTTTGCATTCCCAAGCCAAAGCTTGTATATCGAAAATATCAAAGATAAAATTTAAGGAGAGAAAAATGAGTGATGATTTTGACTACGAAGAGGTAGAAGAAGACTACTCTGAATTTAACGACGAGGATGAGGATAGTAGCGATAGCTATGACTATAACTACGACGAAAATGACTACAACTATGAAGATAGTGATGAGGATGAGGATAGTTACGACTCGTATTAAAATGATCTAAATTAAATTTAACGGATGAAATTAACGGAGAGAATGCTTGGTACAGGAATTTATAGAGCAAGATAGCTATAAGGCTATCGATGACATTTACAAAACGATATTAAACGTAGCGATAGCAAGTAACTTGCTTGCTATTTTAGTATTTGGTTTTTTTAGCGAAAGCCTATTAAATGTTTTAATCTGTCTCTTGTTTTTTTGCATAAATATACCACTAAGGCTAAAATTTGACGTAAAAAAGAGGTATCTAATATCAGCTCTTTTTCATATGAATACAACTGCTGTTGTTATTGCTGGCGTTATTAATATGGGCTGGAACTGTAACATTTGGATAATACTAATTGGAGATATTTTTATAAGCTACTTTTTAGCTTTTAATAAAAGGATAGTTACCTATTTAGTTAGCATCTTTGAGCTTCTAGTGCTTTTATGGCTCTATTTTTCATACAAAGATTCTTCGATGGTAGTTTCTGAACAAGTTCAACGCTTTATCACCTGTTGCAGTATTGCATTTACTTTTTTTCTTGTTTTTAGGCTATCTGGGTTTGCTGATGCGATCACATCTAATGGCTATAAACAGATCAGCGAAGAGAAAGATGAGATAGAGAGGGTTGCCAAATATGACTTTTTAACTGGTCTTTTTAATAGACGCTCAATAGAAAATACACTAAAAAATAAGCTTATAGAGCTTCGAGACAATAGTAGTGATACAAATTTAGTCGTTATGCTAGGAGATATAGATAACTTTAAAAAGATAAACGATACCTACGGACACGACTGGGGCGATAAGGTCTTAAAAGAGATAGCGCTGTCTTTAAAAGATACATTTAGAGAAAATGACGTCATTTGTAGGTGGGGTGGAGAGGAATTTCTAATTATCTTGCCTGATGTTAAAACTGAAGACGTAAAAAAAGTAGAAACTAGACTTGGCACAAGGATATCACAAGTAAAGCTACCAGATAAAAGTGCGGTGACTATGACTTTTGGCTTAGTTCTTTGCGCAAGTGGTATAAATATAGATATGGATACGGTGATAAATATAGCCGATAAAAAGCTATATGAGGGTAAGAAAAATGGCAAAGATCGTATAGAATATGCCATATTAAAAAAAGGACATTTAGACTATGGCAATGCCTAAACTTTCGCTTTATATATCACTAAAGATCATTATTTTTTCGGTTTTTTTAATACACCTTTTTTATATAATTGGATTTTGTATCATGGGCGAAGAAATTTTGGCCATGGCAAACATCCTTTCTGTTAGCATATATCTTTTTGCACTAAAGATACTCTTCGATAGCGAAGACAATAGCAAGATCGTGATGCTTATCTTGCAAGTAGAAATTTTACTTCATGCCTCACTTTGCGTCTTTATCCTAGGTCTAGGCTGGGGCTTTGAAATTTTATTTCTAACATCGACAATTAGCCTCTTTTTCTTATCGGTTAGCTTTAAAATTTTAAGCAGACTTATCTCTTTTCTAGATGTTGCGGCTTTTTTATTTTTCTATCTAGTGATAGATCTACCAGCAAAGGACGATCCTTTGTATAAAGAGATATTTTTTGTATTTAACCTAACTGCATCTTGTGTGTTTGCTGTCTTAACATCATTTTTGCTAGAGAGCTCAAATTTATTTATATTCTTAGGCATCTTAGAAGAGAAAGAATCAGCCAAAGCTGTCTTTAACCACGACCCACTAACTGGGCTTTTAAATCGCGCCTCAATGCAACAAATTTTTAGACAAAAGAATTTATTTGACGGCAATGACTTTGCTATCGTGATGTGCGACATCGACAACTTTAAAAAGATAAATGATACCTACGGACACGGCGCAGGCGATGAAGTGCTAAAGAGCCTTTCTAAAATTTTCAAAAATGCATTTAGAAATGAAGACAGGGTCGCTCGCTTTGGCGGCGAGGAGTTTTTGGCTGTTATCTTTGATGTTAAAAAGGCAAAAGCAGTTAGCATCTTAGAGCGTATCAGAGAGACGCTTAATCAAAATGTCGTTGAATTTGAAAACCATAGGATAATAGCTACTATGACCTTTGGTGTCGTGGCACATAGTGGTAACACTGAGGTAAATATCGAGCGTATGATCAAGCAAGCTGACGAGCTACTTTATGTCGGTAAGCGAAATGGTAAAAATATCGTTATGAGTGCGGATTACGATCCAAAAGGATAAATTTAGAGGCCTAAGCCTCTAAATTTTAATGTCCATACATTATGTTTGGTAGCCAAAGTGAAATTTGCGGTATATAAGTAACCAAGATAAGGCCAAAGAACAAGGTTAGCGTCCATGGCAAGCACGCCACGATGACCTCTTTTAAGTTCATATTTGTAAGACCGCTTGCGACAAATAAATTTAGTCCAACAGGCGGAGTGACCATACCTATCTCCATATTTACAACCAAGATGATACCAAAGTGTATAGGATCGACGCCTAGTTGCGTAGCTATCGGAAGCAAGAGCGGCACCATGATCATGATAACGCTTGAAGGCTCCATAAACTGACCCATGATAAAGAGCAAGATATTTACAAATATCAAAAATCCTATCATGCCGATATTTGCGTCAAGTATCATCGATGCGATCGCTTGTGGGATCTGCTCACTAGTTAGCAAATATGCAAAAACAACGGCGTTTGCGATGATGAAAAATATCATAGCTGTTGTAAGGGCTGAGTCTAGGCAGATGTCCCAAAGATCTCTTATCTTTATATCTCTATAGATAAAAAGTGAGATAAATAGCGCATAGACCGCACTTGCCGCAGCTGCTTCAGTCGGAGTGAATATGCCTCCATAAATTCCGCCAATAACCACAACGACGATTAGTAAAGCCCAAAATGCTTTTGCAAATTTCTGCACTCTTGCTTTAAATGGCTCAGCCTTAGTTGCTTTAAATCCAAGCTTTTTTGCGCCAACGTAGGTTTGCACAAGCATCATACCACCAAGCATAAGACCAGGCACGACGCCTGCCATAAAGAGCTTACCGATACTAACCTCTGCCGTTACGCCATAAACTATCATAACAACTGAAGGCGGGATCAAAATTCCAAGCGAGCCAGCCGTGGTTATGCCGCCCACTGCGTACTCTTTTGGATAGCCAGCCTCTTTTATCGCTGCAAACATTATTGAGCCAATAGCCACAACCGTCGCAGGCGAGCTTCCAGAAACTGCTGCAAAGATGATGCAGGCAAATATCGCACTCATAGGCAAGCCACCTGGCAAGTGTCCGACCATAGACTTTGCAAAGTCGATGATACGCCTTGCTGAGCCGCCTTTGCTTAGTAAATTTCCAGCCAAGATAAACATCGGGATCGCCATTAGCGAAAATTTATTGATACCATCAAAAATTAGCTGCGGGATCGTAGCGATGTCGATATCCGTAAAAAATATCATCGTTAAAACGGTGCTTGTACCTAGCGAAACCGCGACTGGCACGCCTATTAGCATCAGTGCAAAAAGTAGGATAAATAAAAATGCTATTGTCATCTTTTTCTCCTTAGTCTTTGACTACGCTACCGTGAGCTAGCTCGTGCGCTTCGTTGCTTACGACCTTTGCTGCTGGAGTTAGCGCTACTTTGATAGCCTTTTCAGCCGAGCGGTAGCTAGCTGTGACGAAGGCTATTGGAAGCACTAGCATAGGGACCCATTGAGGTATGCCAAGGTCTATTATCATCTGCTCGATCTCGTGCAAAATTTTAAGATAATCAACCGAATAAACCGCGATAAATATCAAAAAGACAGTTGTCAAGATGTGCGAAAAGAGCAGACATGCCTTCGCGAGCGCTGGTGGAAATTTCTCCACCAAGATAGTTACGCTCACGTGGATGCCCTTGTTAAAGCCATACGCTGCTGCAAAAAACGCCGACCAAATGAATAAGTAGTTTGATAGCTCGCTCGCCCATGACCAGCTTTTGTCAAAAAAGTATCTAGCCACGACGTTGGCAAAGGCTAGTAGCGTTCCACTAGCTAGCCCTAAAACGGCGATAGTTTTATTAAGCGAGACTATCAATATATCAAGAGCGTTAATGAAATTCTTCATTATTTTGTCTCGATTGTCTTTTCTATAAGCTCTTTGCCGATGACATCGTAAAATTTAGGATAGATAGCCTGCATAACTTTTTGCCATTCAGCTTTTTGTGCGTCGTCGATCTTGAAAATTTCTAGCTTTTTAGTCTCTGCTATATATTTTTCAAGCTCGGCTATGACGTGAGCGTCCTCTTTAGCTGTCTCTTCTCTCTCGTAAGCTGTTGCTTCGCTTAGAGCTTGTTTTACATTTGCTTTTAGATCATCTGGTAGTTTGTTCCAAAATTTATCGCTCATAACAACTAGATAGCCTAGATATCCGTGGTGAGAAAGTGTAAGAGAGCTTTGAACCTCGTGAAATTTAGAGTTATAGAAATTTGAAAGTGGGTTTTCAGTAGCATCAACTACGCCTTGTTGAAGTGCAGAATAAACCTCTGAAAATGGTAGAACTTGTGGGTTGCCACCGATCGCTTTGATCTGCTCTTCAAGCACTTTTGAGCTTTGGATTCTAAATTTTTGTCCTTTTGCATCTTCTGGAGTGAGGATAGGCTTTTTGCTTGAGCTAAAGTGCTTAAATCCAGCGTCCCAGTAATCAAGCGCTACAAAGCCCTTCTTAGTCACAAGACCTTTTAGCTCCTCGCCAACTGCACCGTCTTGGACCTTATGAAGGTGGTCTGCATCTTTAAAGATGAAAGGCAGGTCAAATAGCTGAAACTGCGGCACGATAGGTGTAAATTTAGAAAAGCTTGGAGCTGCCATTTGGACGTTGCCAAGCTTTAGCGCGCCAAAAACTCTATCATCATCTAGTAGCTGAGCTGATGGGAAGACTTGAACTTTTATCTTGCCGCCACTTAGCTCCTCAGCACGCTTTGCAAAAAAGTCAGCCGCCTTGCCCTTTGGCGTAGAAGCTGCGACAACGTGAGCAAATTTGATCGTATAGACCTTATCAGCACCAAATGCTAAGCCACTGATGGCACATGTAAAAAGTAAAGCTTGTAAGAATTTCATCTTTCATCCTTTGTAATAGTTTTGATAGGTGCATTATAAATTTCAAAAATAAAAATTTAGAAATTTTGTTTCATAAATTCACATATCTTTATTTTTATATGTGTATTTTTGTAACATTTTTGATCTAAAATGGATAGTTTTTGCTTTGTAAATTTAACGTAAAAATTTATTTATCATTTTTATAGAGCATATTTGTTACTTTTCTACACATATTTTTATATTATTTTTTACATTTAGAGAAATTTAAATTTACTTTTCTCTCTTTTACAAAGCCAAATTTGCTCTTTTAGGATATAAATTTCACTCTTTTAATCACAAATTTATAAAGAAAATTTTCTCATCTTTTATAAATGAAAAAATTAGCTTTTATAAAAGCCCTATTTTTGGGTTAAATTTTAAGAGATTTTGTTTGTTAATATTTTGTGGCTATAATGCGAGATAACAAATTTTATTATTAAGGAATTATTATGTTTGAACTAAGAAAACTTCCGTTTGACGCAAATGCCAATGCAGTAGTAAGTGCTAAGACCTGTGAATACCACTATGGCAAGCACCACGCGACCTATGTTGCAAATTTAAACAATCTCATAAAAGATACAAAATTTGCCAACGCATCATTTTACGAAATCCTAAAAAATAGCGAAGGCGGCCTATACAACAATGTCGCTCAAGTTTATAACCACGACTTTTACTGGGACTGCATCGCCAAAAAAAGCGAGATGTCAAGCGAACTAAAAGCTGCGATCGAGGCAAATTTTGCAAACTTCAAAGAGGAGTTTTTAAAAGCAGCTACAACACTTTTTGGCTCAGGCTGGGCGTGGCTTGTATTTGACCCAAGCAGCAAAAAACTAGAGATCGTGCAAACTAGCAACGCAAAAACTCCAGTAAGCGATGGCAAAGTGCCACTTCTAGTCGTTGATGTTTGGGAGCACGCTTACTACATCGACAACTTCAACGCTCGTCCAAAATACCTAGAGACATTTTACGAGAACATAAACTGGGAATTTGTAAGCCAAGCTTACGAGTGGGCGCAAAAAGAGGGCCTTGGCTCAGTTGAGTTTTACACAAAAGAACTACATAAATAATATCTGGCGGGACCTCCCCGCCTTTAAATTTCTACTTTTATTCAAAATTAGCTATCAAATTTATCATTTTAAACGAGAGTGCAAACACTTGTTTTGGCAAATGATCTTTTTATAAATTTAAAATCAGCACGAGCTAGCTTGTCTTTAAATTTCTGTTTTTATATAAACTTTAAAATCATCAATTTTTTCAGCAAAATCACTTTTTTGAAAGATATCAAATTCTCGTTTTGGCAAGCAGCTTCTTTTAAATTTAACGCTAGCGCGAGATATCTCACTTTCAAGTTTATAAATTTAGCAAGTAACGGGCGCGATATTTACTATTTCAAAAGGGGCAAAATGTTTCTTATGGCGGTCTGTTCTATTTTGATAAGCGACTTTTTCTAAGTTTAAAAGTCAACGCAACTATCTCACCTTTAAATTTTATGTTTTTCCAAATTTAAACTACTAAATTTATAAGAAAAACTGCATTACGCACGTGTGGCGAACACAAATTTGCTCATAAAGACAGCATAAAATAGTAGTTTTGGCGACCGCTCTATTTTTGACTGATAGCTTTTCTAAATTTAAAATAGAAGATAAAAGTCGGCGGTGGCTTTAAATTTTTTGCTTTGAAATCAACCATGACTATTCGTATTCAAAGGCTTTTTGCTTAAATTTAATGCAATTCAAGATCGGCGCAGGCTATCTCACCTTTAAATTTATGTTTTTCCAAATTTAAACTACTAAATTTATAAGCCAAAGCCACTTTAAATTCAAAAATGTTCTCGCTTTTAGCTTCAAACAACTCAAACGCAACCAAGACACTCTTTTAACGCACTAGCGCATGCTTGCAAGATACCAAAAATAGCAAAAAACTGGCTTTACTGCCTAACCACATTGCAAACAAACAATTCCATGCTTAAATTTAAAGTAACCAAAAACAAGCATAGGCTATCTAGCTTTTAAATTTATCAGCAAAACTCGCTTTGATATTCAAGAAACGAAGGGCTATTTTACAGCTTTAAGCAGAGGTGGCTTAAATTCCAAAGCCACCCAGCCAAAATTTATCTTTTTGAAGTGTATAAATTTATCCCATTTTGCAAGCGTTTTAGCCCTTCAAGCACCCTTTCGCGTTGCGTTGCGATATTCATACGAAGGAAAAATCTATCTCCTCTGTAAGCGTTACCGTCATTTAGCCAAAGTCCAGCTTTATCGCGCAAGAAATTCATAAACTCACTCGAATCCTCGCAAAACGCACTGCAGTCAAGCCACAAAAGATAGGTCGCACTCGATGGCAAGAGCTTCACTGGCAGATTTTGCTCTTTTATGAAGTTTGCAACAACCTTTTTGTTTTCAAAAAGATACTCTCTAAGCTCATCGAGCCACGCTTCGCCCTCGTTAAACGCAGCGATTGCGGCGATGATCGCAAAGGCATTTGCCTCGCCAACCTCATCGTAGTTGATAGCGGCATTTAGCCTTGATCTGATCTTTTCATTTGGCGTAACGACGGCTGAGCTTTGAAGGCCAGCTATGTTAAAGGCCTTTGTAGGCGAGATGCACGTGATGGAGTTGTTTTTGCACTCCTCGCTAACGCTGATAAATGGCACGTAGCTTAGCCCAGGGTCAGTTATGTCGCAGTGAATTTCGTCGCTGATAACCAAAACATCGTGCTTATAGCAAAGCTCGCCTATCTTTTTAAGCGTCTCTTTGTCCCAAATTTTGCCTATTGGATTGTGAGGGTTGCAAAGAAGCATCATAGTAGTTAGCGGCTGAGCTAGCTTTGCCTCTAGGTCGTCAAAGTCGATCTCGTAAGAGCCATTTTTATAAACAAGGTCGTTTGATAAAATTTCACGTCCGTTGTTTTTGATGCAGTTAAAAAAGACGTGATAGACAGGCGCTTGCACTAAAATTTGATCTCCTGGGCTGCTAAACCTCCTAATAGCAGTTGAGATAGCTGGTATGACGCCAGTGCAAAAGCACATCCACTCGTTTTCAAAGCTCACGTTGTGGCGTCTTTGCCACCAGCTTTTTATCGCTTCGTTCCACTCTTTTGGTATGAAAGAGTAGCCAAAGACGCCGTTATCAAGGCGCTTTTGCAAGACACTTAAAATTTCAGGTGCGGCCTTAAAGTCCATGTCTGCAACCCACATCGGCAAAACATCGCTCTTCATACGCCATTTTGATGAGTTGGTGCCTTCTCTGCTTACTAATGTGTCAAAATCGTACTTCATAGCTTTTCCTTAAATAAAATTTTAAATCAATTATAACCCAAAAGATACTAAGATGATTTAAAAATTTAATACCAAAAAAGGAAAAGTGATGAAACTAGCTCAGGCTCTCATCCTAAGATCTGACACGCAAAAGCGCATCGAACAGCTAAAAGTTAGACTACTTAGCAATGCAAAAACGCAGGAGAACGAAAGTCCAAGCGAGGATCCAAAGCTTCTTTTAAAAGAGCTTGACAAGCTAACAAGCGAGCTTTTTAGGCTCATTTGCTCTATAAATTTAACAAACTCAAGTGCGAAATTTGAAGGCGTGAGCCTAACTGAGATGATCGCTAAAAAGGACGCTTTGACGCTAAAAGCAAACGTGCTTAGGGAGTTTGCCACGAGCGCTAGTCAAAAGGTCGATCTTTACTCAAACAGCGAGATCAAAATTTTAAGCACAGTCGATGTGGCCGCACTTCAAAAGCAAGTAGATACGCTTTCAAAAGAGATCAGAGAGCTTGAGATGAAGCTTCAGGAGGCAAACTGGGCGGTTGATCTAGTAGAGTAAAATTTATGGTAAAAATTTAGCCAAAAGCGAGTAAAAAACCATACATTGGCGGCTTGCGAAGACCAGGCAAAAGCTTAAATTTAGTCTTAGCAATCTTACAAATGCAAATTTAAAAAGCACTTTTACTACCACTTACTGGTTTGGCTATATTTTGGGTGGGTTTGGGGAAAATTAATTTTTATCATGTAAAATTTCGTAAATTTTTAAAAAGGAAATTTATGAAACTAGACACTCTCGTCGTAAAAGGCATCGAAGCCAAAAACAACCCAAACAAAGCGGTCGTTCCGCCAGTATTTTTAGCTAGCACCTTCGTACAAGATGACCTTGAAAATTTTCAAGAATTTGCCTACTCACGTGGCAACAACCCTACAAAAAAAGCCTTTGATGATATCTTTGCTAAAGTTGAAGGTAGCAAATACGCATTTAGCTTTGGCTCAGGCATGGCAGCAACAGCAGCCGCACTTAGTCTTATAAAAACAGGGCAAAAAGTCCTGCTAAATAGCAACGTCTATGGTGGCACATATAGGTATGTCACGACTGTTTTTGAAAGTCACGGCATAAAGAGTGAATTTATAGATGATCTAAATTTTTTAAGCGAAGATGACATAAGCGACGACGTGGCAGCTATCTTCATCGAAACTCCCTCAAATCCTCTCTTAAGAGTGACTGATATCGCTAGAATTTCAAAGATCGCTCACAAAAAGGGTGCTCTAGTCATCGTGGATAACACATTTTTGACGCCTTATTATCAAAAAGTGCTTGAGCACGGAGCTGACATCGTGGTATATAGCGCCACAAAATATATCGGCGGACACGCTGACGTGATCGCTGGTATCGTCACGTTAAACGACGATGCTTTGGCTGAAAAGATAAAATTTGCCAAAAACACGCTTGGTGGCATCATCAGCCCGATGGACGCATACTACCTAATACGTGGGCTTAAAACGCTTAGCGTTAGGTTTGACAGACAAACGCAAAATACCCATAAAATCATCAAATTTTTAGAGAATAATGACGCCGTTAGCGTGGTGCATTTCCCTGGCTCATACAGCGAGCAAGAGGCAAAGATGCAAGCGGCTCAAGCAAGCGATATCGGCGCTCTTATCTCATTTGAGCTTGATGAAAAATATGATGTAAATAAATTTGTAAAAGCGCTAGAAATTTTTGATCTAGCAGTGAGCCTTGGTGGCGTAGAGAGCCTTATCTGCAGGCCTGCTACGATGACTCACGAGGCATATCCAAAAGAGTTGCTAGATAAGATCGGCATAAAGCAAAATTTGCTTCGCCTAGCCATCGGCATCGAAAACGTCGATGATCTAATAGCCGACCTTGATCAAGCATTTAAAAAAGCTAAAAGATAAGGAGAAATCATGGCAACTACAAAATTTAAAGGCAGTGAGGTAAATTTAAGCGGAAATGAGCTATTTGTCGGCTCTTATGCGCCTGAAGCTAGAGTCGTAGCGCAAGATCTTAGCGAATTTAGCGTGGGCGGAAATAACGGCATAGAGGTGCTTGTCTGCTTGCCATCACTTGATACTGGCGTTTGCGCGGCTGAGGCTCGTAAATTTAATGAAAAAGTAGCCGGCAAACAGGGCATTAGACTTAGCATCATCTCAAACGACTTGCCATTTGCGATGGGGAGATTTTGCACGACTGAGGGCATAGCAAATTTGCGTGTTGGTAGCGACTTTAGATACGGTGAATTTGCCCAAAACTACGGCATGCTGATGAGTGATGGGGTACTAAAGGGCTTGCTCGCAAGAGCAGTCTTTGTCATCAAAGATGGCGTCATCATCCACAAGCAAATCGTCCCTGAAGTGACCGAGGAGCCAAACTACGACGCAGTTTTTGACGCGATAAAACAAAGCGGCGGATGTGGCTGCGGCTGCGGCTGTCATTAAAATTTAAACTAACGCTGCTTTTGCGGCGTTAGACCATGAAAACAACAATAAATTTATATACCTCCAAAAAACGCCCATCTAATCACTGTGTTACAAATTTTAGTTCAACAACCTATAAATATAAAGTATAATAGCTCATTATAATTTTCGTGATTTTAAACTTTGCACTATAAAAAATATTATTTGGAGAGCACAATGAAATTTGATTTAAAAAGGTATTACCGTAGTTTTATATATAGCAACTTAAACGACACCACAATGCTGATATGTGGCATCTTAACTGTCTTTTTCTCTTTACTTGGGCACTCCATTGAAAATGGCTTCTTCTCTGGCTTTTTAAAATCAGCCTATCAAACGCTAGCTCTATTACTTGGAAACTATGATTTTAAAGCAACTAACATTGTCAGTAAATGCTCACTTTATATAGCTATAGTCTTTACTCTATTTTTTTACTGCAGTGTTTTTATTAAACTACTTGGCAAAAAGCTTAGAACATGGTGCTTTTTAAAATTTTGTGTAAAAAATCATATCGTGATATGTGGTGCTGGAGATATGGGATATGCCTTGGCTAAAGATATCTTAAACAAACATCAAGATAAAAAACTATTAGTCGTGGATATAAATCCTACAAATGATAATGTAAATAGTATATGCACACTTGGTGGATATGCCATATCTGGCAACGCCATCGATAAAGATTTATTAAACAAACTCAATATAGCAAAAGCTGAAAAAATCATCCTTATGACTGGAAAAGATATATCAAATTTAGAAATTCTGGACGCTATCACTAAAGTTATTCCTGAAGCAGATAAAAACGATCCAGATAATGAAAAAAATATATATATCCACTTAGAGTCAAAAGAAAATTACGAAATATTGCCAAGCATAAAAAGATGTGGCATTAACATAAGAGCATTTAGTGTTTATGACAATGCAGCGCAAACATTATTTATGAAACACCCTATAGGCGAGAATGCAGATACAATAGATAATGATAGTGCAAATCTTGCTATAGTAGGCTTTGACGCAGCAGGGCTATCTGTGTTATACCGCGCTTTGGCCTTAGGTCATTTTTTTAACGGCAAACCACTAAATATAACGATCTTTGATAATAACCACGAAAAAAAGAGAGCAGAATTTTTAAAACTATATCCTATTAGCCTAAAAGCAGGTGGCATAATCAATTGGAATATAGACTTTAAAGATGATGGAGAGCTATTTAACAAAGATGGAATAGAAATTTTTACTCAAATCATTTTTTGCAAAACCAACGTTCAAGCAAGCCTTACTGATATAGCTAGGATCATAAAAAATCAATCAGCTCATTTAGAAAAAAAACAGTTTTTTATATTTATAGATAAACACGATGGCATAAAAGGTATTGCAAATGATATCAAGATAGATAATAAAAACAAAATGGACATTATACCTTTTGGCAACTTCTCTCAAATTTGCTCTTACGATGTCGTTGTAAATGAGATATACGACAAAATGGCTATAAGAGCAGATCAACGATACAATCAGCTTCATAAACCTGAATATGAGACAAATTGGGGTGATCTGTCACCTTTTTTACAAGACTCAAATAGAATGCAAGTTGAACACTTGCCTATAAAACTAAAAGCGATAAACAAGCTATTGAGCGAAAACAGATTTCTAGAGTATGATGAAGCAAAGGAGAAAGCTCGAAATAGATGGTTTGATCTTATGCTTAATAATCAAAATGTTTCTGATATAAGTAAAATAGATTTATGGGATAAGGAGATAAAGGGGGCTAAAATTTTAGCAACATATATAAGTCTTGACGACATAGAAAAATTAGCCAAAATGGAAAAACATCGCTGGAATGCTTTTCATATCCTAAACGGCTGGACTACTCTGCCAAAACCAGAAGGACAAGACTATCCTTATAGAAAAGATAACAATAAAAAAGAACACGCTCTTTTGATCGGCTGGAATGAACTAGAAGAAGCTTCTAAATATATCGTTGAAGATGGCATTAAAAAAAATCATAACTACAAAAGTGACGACGTGGAAACCGTCATGAGGGCTTATGACATGATAGTTTCGGCTTTTGAAGATGACAAAATCTTACAAGATGAAAATTCCATCTATTGTAAAGAGATATTCGAGTTTAAACAAAAAATAGACAGAATCAAAAATAAATGAGAACCATTTTCCTAGCGGCTAAATATATAGCCATACAAAAAGGCAAAGACGTTATAGAAGCTGAAGATATAGCAGAAGCGGTAAATTCAGTTGAAGTGACTGATCCTAATTTTAAAAAAATCTTAGCATCGATTGGCCTTAAAAGGTCTAAAAATAGCACTAAAATAGATGAGTTTGCTATTAACATCGCAACAAAAAATAACACTGTTAAATTTTCTGAAGAAGTGAATAAAATAAAGAGGGTTCTTGAACAAAATGGATATGGCTTTAACACAAATATTAGCAATCTTAAAAAAATAGATAAGAGCGAACCACAAGAAGAAGCATGGCATACAAATCAGGGATGCTTCTCCCTCATTAACAAAATAAAAAAAGAACTAGAAGATAAAATTTACTCTCAAGAGCAAGCTATAGAGACAATACTAGATAAAGTCGTAACCTTTTACTACAGAAAAAACACAAACTCTCTAAAAGCCATCTTCTTTTTTCTTGGACCGCCAGCCACCGGTAAAACCTATTTGGCTGAAATACTAGGGGAAATTTTAACTGGTTATTCTACTAAAGTCTTTAATATGAGCACATATCAAGGTGAAAATCAAAATTTTGCCCTTACTGGACTAAGTGCTGGCTATAAAAATGAAAGAGAAGGCGATCTAACTAAATTTGTAAAAGAACATCCTAAGTCTATATGCGTGTTTGACGAGATCGAAAAAGCCCATCCAAATGTTCAAAATGTCTTTTTAGACATTATGGCTAGAGGTAAAACAGATGATGATTTTACTAAAAAGACTGTTGATTTTAGTGAATGTATTTTTATATTTACATCAAATTTAGGTAGCGAGCTCTATTCTAATAAAAATTTCTTAAACACCATGGCACTAGAGGTAAATTCTGCTCAAAATATCATTTTAGAAACTATCAGCAGAGAGAAAAGCACTGCTTATAGCAGAAGTGAAGCAGAGCCTATCTTTAAACCAGAATTTTTATCTAGACTAGCTCAGGGCGAGATAGTGTTGTTTAACAAGCTTACTTTTAATGCGCTACTACGTATCGCTAGAGAAAATTTCCAAACCGATATGAGAAATTTTGAAAAAGCTTTTGACTTAAAAATCGAAATGCCAAAAGAGGAAGAGCTACTATTAAAAGCAAATTTACTTACATATCTGCCATTTATTGATGCAAGATGCATAAAATCAAAATTTAGCCAAAAGATATTTGATGACATAACAGATCTTTTGAGAAGCTACCAAAAAGATATCAAAAAGATCAAATTTATCATAGATAGCGAAGCTATAAAGTCTCTAAAGAATATCATAAAAGACGATCCAAAACAAAACGATGAATTAATTATGGATTGCTTTAGAAAAAATCAAACCTTAAAATTTTTAAGCAAGATCGAAGTAACAGGCAAGACATTAATTATTAAGTATCACAACGCTTACATAACCAAACTACCAAAATCAGTTGATTATTCAGATGAGGCAGGAAGCATAGTTGCTGATATACCTAGTATCAAATTTGACGATATAGCTGGGCATGAGAAAGCCAAAAAACGCTTAAATGAGATAGCAGCCCTTTTAAAAAACAAAGAAAAAATAGCAAATTTTAATATAGACGCACCAAAAGGCATATTACTTTATGGACCTCCTGGCACTGGTAAAACCATGCTTGCAAAAGCATTTGCAAACGAGGCCGAACTTCCTTTCATAAGCACTACTGGAAGTGAGCTTTTAGATATGGAGTTAATGAAAAAAGTATTTAAAAGAGCTAGGGAGTATGCCCCATCTATCATTTTTATAGATGAGATAGATGCTATAGGCAAAAGAGATGGCAGCAGGCTAGATATTTTAATCAATCAATTTTTAACTGAAATAAATGGTTTTGGCGACAGTTCAGATATTTTTATCATTGCCGCTACAAATTTAAAAGAAAAGTTAGATCCTGCCATTTTACGCTCTGGCCGAATAGACATACATATCCATATCGGTATGCTAGATAAAGAAGCTCGTGGATATTTCATAGACAAGATACTTAAAAATCCAACCGTAGGCAACATAAATAAAAGCAAGCTTATAAAATTTAGTGTAGGAATGAGCGGAGCTGATTTACAAAAAGCGTATAGAGAAGCGTCCCTAGAAGCTTTGCGTAACGGGCTCGAAGGCATTAGTGAAGAGCTAATTTTAGAGCATATCAACAATGTAAAATATGGCGACAAACTAACTGGCAAAACCTACGCACAGATACAAGCTGAAACAGCATATCATGAAGCAGGCCACGCCATTATCTCGCATATATTAATGCCGCACGTAAAAATAGAACAAATAACGGTTGAGCCAAGAGGCAAGGCATTTGGTTTTGTAGCCTTCGATAGAGAAGAGGATGTTAAAAATTTAAGCTTTGATGATATCAAGAACCAAATTTGTGTCTCTTTTGCAGGTAGAACAGCAGAAATTTACTTTCAAAAAAATGAAGGTATAGACACTGGCGCGACTAACGATCTAAAAGTAGCGACAAATTTGGCATATAGCGCTGTTAAAAACTACGGCATGAGCAATATAGGATATATAAATTTAGAGTCTATTGATAGCTTTGGTGGTAAATTAAATGACAAAATAGATAACGAAGTTCTAGAAATTTTAAAAGGACAAAAAATAAGATGCGAGCAGCTAATCAAAGAAAACGAAGATAAGATAAACAAACTAGCAAAACTCCTTATAGAAAAAGAAGTTATTGATGAAGATGAGTTTTTAAAACAGGTTAAAGACGATAATTAAGCCTTAAAATGCTCTAGGACATGCCATGAAAAAAGCCTTTAGATTATTCATATCTTCTACTTTTGAAGACTTTAAAATAGAAAGAGATCTGCTTCAAAATGAGGTTTTCCCTAAGATACGAGAGTATTGTGAAAGCAAGGGCTTTTCCTTCCAGCCTATAGATCTTAGATGGGGCATCAATAACGAAGCTCAATTAGATCAAAAAACTCTACCAGTCTGCCTTAGAGAGGTGAGAAACTGCGCGTCATATCCACATCCAAATTTTTTAATCATGCTTGGCGATAGATATGGCTGGGTACCACTTCCTTATATAATAGACAAAAAAGAATTTGATGATATACGAAAAAATTTAAAGAGTTCAGATAAACAACTATTAGACGAATGGTACCGATTAGATAAAAACCAGTTAAGTGAAGATAAAGACCGTGGCTGCTATATATTAAAACGTAGAGACGGAGCTTTTGTAAAATACGAAGAGTGGTATAAAGTCGAAGAAAAAATACGCCAAATATTGCAAAAAGCCTCCGAAAATTTACCAGAAGAGAAAAAGAAAAAATATTTTATGTCTGCTACTCACCATGAGTTTGAAGAGATATGCAAAAACGAAAGCAACAAAAATTTTATAATCCCTATCTTTAGGCAGTTTAAGAACCAAAAGCAACCTCGCAATCAAAATATCGAAAATTTTAGACAAAGTGTAGAAAACAACATACCAAAAGAGTGCAGACACAATATCATTAACGAAGAGATTGATGATAAATTTAAAATATACTCTAAAGCTAAATTTATAGCGCAGATAGTGAAAAAATTAAAATCAAATATAGACGCAGGCATAAAAGAGTTGAGTAGTGCTCCAGAAAATTTTGAACACAACATATTTAAAGCACAACAGATAGATACATTTTTAGGCAGGCAAAAATCACTAAAAAAGATCGCTAACTATTTAGACGATGAAACTGACACACCACTCATCATATACTCTCACTCTGGTATGGGTAAAACAACGCTTATGAAAAAAGCGATCGAGGAGGCAGAAGAAGCGACACTTGGTAAAGCTCGCATTTTTTACAAATTCGTTGGAGCCGATGGTAAATCCTTTTATAAAAGGGATTTATTAACCGATCTCATCTGCGAGATAGAAGGCACATCAAAAAAAGACGACCTAAACAACCTAAGCGAATATGATTTTGACAAATATATCAGCGAATTGCTCTCAAGCGACAAAGATGAAAATATAGTTATTTTTATAGATGCACTTGATCAGCTTAAAGCAACAGATCAACTCTTTTGGCTACCGCAAAAACTTGGTAAAAACATAAAGATCATTTTATCTGTTTTAAAAGATGAAGAATTTAGAGATGACAGCATTTATTTTGAAAATTTGATCAAAAAATATGGAGATAAAAATACCATAAATTTAAACAATGATAGTTTAAGTAGTGAGGCAAAAGGGCTATTTGAAAATTTCCTTGGGAAACATAAAAGGACGCTGACAAAAGAACAAATAAACGAGGTAGAAAAGAAATTTAAGAATGCAAACTGCTCTCCTTTGTATGCATTTATCATCTCACAAGAGCTAAAAAATATAAGCTCAAACGACAAAATAGATATCGCAGACGATATACCTAGCGCTATAAATGAATTTATAGATAACCTTGAAAATTTATACCATCAAGAAAAGCTTCTTATACAAAAGGTCTTAAGCTACATAACCTTTAGCAAATACGGCATTAGCGAGAATGAGCTACTTGACCTACTATCAAAAGAGATAAAAAGCGACAAAAAATTTTACAACAAAGTCTTTTTTATAAAAAATGTCTCTTTGTCTAAAAATATATCATTCCCTATATCTCTTTGGGCAAGCTTATCTAGCCTACTTGAGCCATTTTTAACTCTTGTTTATAAAGACGATAAACTACTCATAAACTTTTTCCACAGGCAGTTTATAGAGACTGTCTCCAAAAGATATGAAAAATACAAGCAAGAAACGCACTTGAAACTAGCAGAGTACTTTTGTAGCTTTGAGAAAAAAGAAAAACTATGGGACGAAAGATACTATTCATCAAGGGCTCTAAGCGAACTATTTTACCACTTATACTACTCAAATTCTAAGAATTTTGAAAAATATCTAAATGATATAGAGCTTATCGGCAGCATATATGACCATTATAAATTTAAAGATTTCAGAGAAATTTTGGATAACCTAGATGAAGATAAATTTTTGGCTCAAAAGAGCTTCTACCGAGAAAAAGACTATCTTTTTAATGACAATACGAACTATTTTAAACCACACATTGTATTGTTTCAACTAGCTTATGCAGATGGTAAAGACTCGCAGCTAACTATATCCGCTAAAAAGCTATTAAAAGCTGGTAAAGTAAATTTCTGCTGGCTTAAGTCTAGCAATATCTCCGTAAATTTTACCAGGACTGGACTACTAGCAGTTTTTGACTGGGAAAATGCCAAAAGACTATCAAATGGGAATTTTTTGGCTACAAAGTCTGGGGGTAATCAGTGTATTTTTTCTAAAGATTTCAAATTTCTAGCAGATCTAAGGACAAGATCCAAAAGTTACTATGAACTGCAAAATGGTAATCTCTTAAATAAAACATTTAAAACCATTGATTATGATGATATAGAAATTATTACGACTATTACGAATGATGGACAAAATGTAAATACACCAAAAGAGCTAACATTTGAAAAAGAGCTAGAGAATGGCGATCTGCTACTATATGACGGCAAAAACTATGGCGTATATTCTGTTGATCTAAATTTAAAGAAGCAATACTCGAACAAAGAATTTGACTTTTTTATGATACAAAAATATGAACTAGATATGCAAGATAACTATAAGTATTATCTAGGACAAAATATCAAGATCGAAAGAATTACTTATGATTATATATATGATGAAGACGACTACCCAATTCCGCTTTATAATTACAATATATACGACAAAAAAGACAGCCTGCTCATAACAGCACAAGATGTTGCTCTTTTTAAAAATAAATACATATTATTAAATATATGTAAAGACGATAACTCAGCTTTTCATATCTACTCTCTTGGTATGAAACTTATAAAAGTTATATCACCAAGCATTAAAAGCTGTTGCGTAAAGGAGCTTAGTAATGGTGATATACTTTTAGACAACGGCGCCATACTAACCAGCGAATGGGAAATAAAATATAAATTTGAAAAGATAGCACTGATTAAAAATAATACTCTGTTAGTAGCTGATAAAAATGGTACCTCATTTTTTGACGAGAATTTAAAAAATATCTTATTTGTAAGCGATCTCAAATTTAAAGATCTTACAAAATTAAAAAACCAAAATTTACTCATATATTTTGAAAATAGCATTGATTTTGTCACCAATGACCTAAAAAATATAACAACTATTGTATCTAAAAAAGACTCTGACTTTTTTAACACCGACGATATCAACTTTAAAGACTTTGGCGATATCATGGTTTTATATAGAGACCGCATAGATATAAAATTTTATGAGACAAAAACTGGGAGGCTCTTTAAAACTCTGCCAGCGCAAGATAGTATAACTGGTTTAGAAATTTTTAACAACAAAGCATTGATAAACTTTGGAGAGTTAAAAAAGGCATTTTTATATAGTTTAAAGCAAAGCTACAACAAGATAAGCAACTTCAATGGAAAACTAGAAAAGGTTGGTGCCTTTACAAATAGTTATATAGTTGCGCATTTTAGTAATGGAAATATCTATATATACTGCAAAGATTTTAAAATAAAAAAGCTTTACGAACACTGTGATGATCTAGAGATACAAAAAGATACCTTTACCATCAAAGAAAAAAATAGCGATATATGCATAATTAATAAAGAGTTGAAAGCTATAAAACATATAAAGGAGCCATATACTATAGGAGAGTGCTTATCAAATGGCAACATATTATTATATGAATTAGAAGACGATATTCTAATTAAAAGTTTTTATATATATCTAAAAAGTGACAATGCCATTAAAAAAATAGATGCACCAATATCTGGCGCACTCGGATATGATACTAAAATAAACATAGATAATGCTAGAAATAAAATTATCATTGAGCACTTTCTGCAAGGAGAGGTAGTTCAAAAATATACATATGACAAGAATGGAAATAGTATAAGAAATGCAACAGAACAAGAAAATAAAAATCCTTCTTATAGGGTCATTAAAAAAACTAGCAAAGTGATGAAACTAGAACTAAGAGATAATGATTTTATAATGGAAGTGTATTTTAAATACTATAGCAAAATGTATATTAATTACACAAAAATCTATAGATCAAATATATTATTAGATAAAAATAATAACTTTATACTAACTCTCAATTTTGCCGACAGTGAGAATGAGGGATATTTTAAAGAAATAACCACTATATATAGTCGTAATAGAAAACGGATAAAAACTATAATGGACGCATCTCTTAAAAAGCAACTAAGCAATGGAAATATACTGATGGCCTCTGGTGATCTCTACTCAACAAATTACAAACATATAAAAAGACTATATGGAAATTTTATAAAAGAACTTGATGATGGTAGTTTAATCTTTACCGAAAACGACAAAACCTTTTATTATGATGCAGACTATAGACTAGTAAATAGTAGTAGCACTTTTAATATAGATGTCACCAAACACGAGAAATTTGACTATGTGCCAGACAAGCGTATTTTTATCTATCACTATGATCCAAATAGACCAAGAGTTATAGAATTTAATCATGGATGTAAAGTAAAAAATTTTAAAGATTACTATGTAGTAGTATTTAAACATGGCATAGCTATCTTATATAAATATATCGATAAGAGAAAATTTTTCTATATACCAGAAGAAACAACAGTGATAAAAATATATAAAAATAAATGTTTGGTTTATAATGAAAATAGATTTTCATATTTTATGTTTAGCTAAAAGTCAGAATGTCTAACAATAAAAAGTTAAATACAAATTTTCTTTAGTATAAAAATATTTCAAACCAAAATTTTTATAATTTAAATTTTTAAAAAAACCTGAATAAGATTGAAGTAAAGTGGCCGGGAGATAGGGACACCTAGAGTGTAAAAACATTTTTCATTACTACAAGTACCTAAAAATGGGATTTCTATGGCATTTTTAAGAGTATAAATTTTGACTCTTTCTGGGTAAAAAGATGTAACAAGCCTATGTAACAAGTCTAGCACCATTAATTCCTTTCCTCTGCGATATTTTATATAAAATTTCGTCCAAAATTTTAGACGATTTTTATTTAAATATATTAATCGGCAACCGTCAGGTTATCTAGATACTTAGTCTTTTGCCTGGCGCTGTCGCACCTTCAAACGTGCTTAGCGTTAGCGAATCGTTGTCTGGGTTTAGTAGTCTATCGAGAGCGGTACAACTGGTTTTCATGAGCTTAGTCATCTTTGTTTTGGTTGCACATTCCAGCTTTAAGCTAACCTCCGACATAACCAACAAAAGGCTTTGTATTTACCGTATATTATATCAAATGCTCCAATTTCCCATCCTGAGCTCGCTTATATCTTTAAAATCTTTTTCGTTATTCGTAACCAAAATAAGATTATTGCCAAGCGCTACGGCAGCAATCAGCATATCCATATCGCCTATCCTTCTGTTTTTATTTCTTATCTCAAGCCTTATTTTACCATAGCTTGCTGCGCATTTACTCGTAAAATCCAAAACGCCGAAATTTGAGATAAAATCGCCCATCTGTAACAAGTATTCTATGATTTTAATGGGCTTTTAGAACATTTTTAATAAAAAACTTGTCCGATTATCAGGACAACTTTTTCTAGAATTTTTAGCTATAGAAATTTTTGTTTTAATAAAATCAAAGACTCTAAAGTGCTATAATCTACCCAAATTTAAAAGGACTTTTATGACTACCATGATAAACATTCAAACAACTGCAGATAATACCACTCTCGAAGCGATAAAGGCTCTACTTTTTAAAATAGATCCAGCTGCTATTTTTGAAACCTATGGTGAGCAGCAAAACTATCTTAGTAAAGAGGACGAAGAGCACCTAAAGAGGATTTCTGATATGGATGATAAAGGAGAGCTAGAGTATGTCTCAATGGACGAAATGAATGCTCATGTAAATTCTCTTTTTAAAAAATACGGTGCCTAAATGCAGCAAATTCCTTATTTAAGCAAGGATTTTTTAAGCCAACTTGATGCCATTTTAGATTTTTACTCTAAGGATAGCGTTGAGACTGCTTGGATTTTTTATTGCGAGCTATTAGAAAGGCTAAAAAGCATCTCTTATATGCCTTACAGATTTAGAAAAAATAAAACAATCAATAGAGAAGACACGAGAGATCTTATCTTTAAAGGGTATGTGGTGGTCTTTCGTATAGAACAAGACTATATAAAAATACTTGCAATATATAAGCACAATCTTACTCCTTACTCATAGAAATACACTATTAGCTTAAATTTATAGAGGCTATAGCTTCTAAATTACTATTTGGCTCTTGCATTTTAATCTCCATAGGAAAGGCTATACCAAAGCGTTCAAGCTCTCTTTTTAGCTTGATATTTGTATTTGCATGAGTTATGACTAGATTATAAATTTCTTCTTTTACTTGCCTTATCTCTTCTCTTGCAAGCTCTATTTCACTATTCTTTTTGATAAGCTCTTGATTAGCCTTGCAAAGCTCATTTTTAGTAGTTTGCAGCTCCGTCTCTTGAGCTTTATATAAGCTTTCTTGATCGCTAAGCCTTGTTCTTAGTGTTTGATTTTCATGCTCTAGCTCTTCTACCTTTACTTTTTGCTCTTCACTATATCCAGTAATGATCCCTATATATGTCTCATCTTTTTCAATGATAGCCCCTAGCTCTTCTAGTTTTTTCATAAGCTTATCATTTTCACTAGCTACTCTAAAAGCTTTTAGTTTCTTATGCTTACTGCCACCATCTCCTTTTATCATTCCCAGAATTTCAGCATTTGTGTTATATACAATTTTAAAAACGGTTTTGTAGTCCAAATTTGGATCAGTTGTATTCTTTTTGAATCTTTGCATTTGGTTTCTGCCATTTACTAAGCTATTCCATTCTACATGAGCATGCTTTTGAAATATTGGTTCAAATTTTTCATATTCCAGTTCAGCCCCTTTTTCATAGTATTGCTTGCCATTTATGCTCTCTTTTATATGTATGTAATAAGCCCTGCCATCCTTGTCCGTAATGTATGTGCCACCTAGTTTGCCATTTTCATCATGAAATAGTGGAAATATCTCCTTGTTATCGCTCTTTCTCAAAAGATGCCCCTCATCATTATGAATGTATAAATTTATGGGTTCAATATTTAAAATTTTGCTTACAGCTTTTATGGATTTTAGTAAGCTTGATAGTTGCGTATGCTCGTTTAGTCCTATGACGCATTCATAGTGACAGTTTTGTTTTAGTGGCTTTTTGCCTTTGTGCTTATCTGCTAGTTTTATCTTGCCAAGATGTGATACTTCATACTTCATCTCGTCTCTTCTTTTTTGCCATAGGTCATCGAAGCTAAGCTTATTTAATCTTATGTGCCTCACAGGCTTTTTCAAGATACCATATTTTTCGTTTAGATAGTATCCTGGCATTAGGTAGCCGGGTTTTTCTTCTCTGCTATTGTGAGCATTTGTGCGGTCACTAGCTAGCTCAAATGTTATGTTTGCTTGTTGGTTTTTAAACATATTGCCTCTTTAAATTTAATATCTATTTATAGTAATTATATGTGTTTGGGCAAAAATCATTAGCCTAAACCATTTTATTGCCCAAATTGGTTTAGAGAGCTCTAAACCTTTGGGCTCTGCGAGGCTTTTTAATGTAAAAAGAGAGATTTGACCTACATTCTTTAAAATACAAGTCATATTCTAGAGCTAGACTAAATGAGTCCTTTATGCCTACCCCTGCTAGCTTGTTTGTGCATCATCTGCTACATAGGTATTTTTCTAATCACATATTTTACGTATTTTATTTTTTATCTTTAAAGTATATCTTTACAGTATGTTTCTCCGCTTAGCACTTCGACTACTAGCGGATCACTTGATGATATAGTGCCTTTTATCTTATATCCACATAGACAGCGATACTATCTTTTTTCTTTTAAAAGAACATCTTTACCATATATCCTTCTATGGATAAAACAGCTTTTGTATCCAACAATCTTATGGCCATAAACGCTGCAACCTTTATAATGTTTTCACATTATCTTTTTTTCTTTTATAGTTTCTAAAATCTTCTTAAGATACTTTTTAAATTTGTCAGCAGATGTTTTATTATCATTTTTTAATACACTGAGTATAAAAATTTTGTTTTCAGAACTATGTCTTATGATTCCTAACCCATTAAAGACGCCACTTTTGGCATAGATTAGAATTCCGGTGCTTGAACCAGCTTTCTTTGCATATCTTTTTATTTGTAGCAAATTCTTGCAATCAGTTTCACCTAAATTGGCATTACAAAAATGCCTATATTTAGCATCCAAAACAGCTAAAATTTTCCCTTCTTCATCTTTTATCGCAAAATCAGGTCTCAAATCCAAGCCTGGAATTTTATACTGAGTCTCTAGCCTAAATTTACCGCCAAATTCGTCCAATGCACTTTTTATGAGCCTCTCGACATAAAGTTCAAAAAGGTTGGGCGCATACAGTAAATAACCAAAATTTAGATTTTTGACGGCGCTTTCGTTCGTATATCTAGAATCTTGCAAAATGATAACTCTGGCGATTTGAAGAGCAATTTTGTAGTCTTTATAAAGCTCGTTCATAACGGATTTTGAGTTCAAAGCCGTATCTATGTCTCTGATACTCTTCATCTTGCCATTAGCATTGGCTAGCAAAAAATTCTTTATTTCTTTGTCGTAAAGTGCGAATTTAGTGTTTTTTCTAACCAAGATATCGTAAGCTTTTAAAAGCACCCTTGCGACCACTTCGTCAGGCACTCGCGAGCTTTTTCGACTTGAAATTTTACCCATAAAGGGCTGATCTTTTTTGATAAAATTTTTAACGTCAAGGCTTCCGTGCAGGGCGTAGTCTCTAAAAGGAATTTTCTTATAAACGCTTGGAAAGCCGCTTAACTTGGCTAGCTTTAAGCGGCTGATAAACGAGGCGTAAAGGATGTAGTCCATAGGGATCTCGCCATTTATCTCGGCGACGCTACCGCCAGAGCTAAAAAACGACGAGTCGATAGTTTTAAAAAGCTCGGCTTCTAGCTGCTTACCGAAACGCGAGTTTATGATATACTCTTGTCCTTCAAAGGTAAAATGGCCTATGTAATTGCCAAATACATAGTTGCTGTCTTCATACTTTCTAAGTATATAGTGCGCATCTTTGTCGTCTTTTTTCTTTGGGTCAAATTTATCGTGCTGTCCGTTTAAAAAAATTACATCCGTCTTACCTTTTGTCAGCTCATCAAAGGTTATTTCTTTTTTATAATCTTCTTGGCTGCAGGGGCTATTATCTTCAAACATCGCGTTAGCCTACGAAAATCTTCTTAGCTGTCTTTAGTTTTTTCTCTACTTCGCCGTCGCCAAATTGCGTTCTTATATATTCTCTTAAAATCGGCTCTATATGCCTATTCCAAATTTGTTGCTCACTCATTGCTTCCTTTTTGAGAAAATACGAATGCCCAATCTCATAAGCTCTACCTAAATTTAAACCATCTTGTTCTTGCTTGCCATTTAACTCATACGTTTTGCCAGTAATATATTGGTTTAAATTTTTGCATTTTGCCTTGTAGGCTTTATCCGTCGTATTTTCTACAACCTCATAATCACACTCCATCAAGACCCACGCAAAGCGCCTTCTAAGAGCCAGATCAAAGCAGTCGATACTCTTATCCACATCGTTCATCATACCTATGAAATATATGTTGCTTGGTATAGAAAACTCCTGCTTACTAAGTGTATAATTTTTAGTCTTTATGCTTTTACCTCGGTAATTCTCCTCTAAAAGCGATAACGTCTCACCAAATACCGCTGCTATGTCGGCTCTATTTATCTCATCGACTATAAAAAAGAAATTTTCATCAGTATTTTGTGCTGCTTTTAAGCAAAATTCTTTAAATATGCCGTTTGTCAAAGCTAAATTTAAATTTCCGTTTTGTATGCCGATCGGTTTTATGCCGTCTATAAAATCCTCGTATTCAAAACCACTATGAAACTGTACCCACTCGGTTCTAGCACGGTTTGGATCTAAAATATCAAGGCAGTCTTTTACGAATTTTGTCTTGCCGGTTCCAGGCGCACCGTAGTAGATGATATTTTTTATACCATTTTGAGTTAATTCGTCAAATTCATCAGGAATGCACCTAGGCAAAATGCCAAAAATATCCCTTAAAGCACCGCCATATTTTTCATATACCTCTTTCTCTTCATCTGTTAGTGTTTCTATAAATTTTCCAGTATCTATATGTCCGTATCCATTTGGGATCGTTGTATTTGAATTTCTTGCTACATAATTTTTAAATTTGCAAATTATTCTATTAATAACAAAAAACTCTCTAAGCCTTTTAGCAAGCTCTTCATCAACTGGCTTTACATTGCCATCTTTAATGTCAAATTTTACATCACCTTTTCTAAAGTATTCAAGCAGTCTTTGAAATATATTTAAGTAAAAGATCGTATGAATATCTTTGATATTTAGTCCTTTTATACAAATTTCTAAAATATCATAAAAAGCAGTGTATAACGTGTCAAAATCATCAAATTTAAGATTGCTAAGTTGGTGTAGCAAAACTGAAAAATGTGTATTTGCTTGATCATTTATTTTATTTTTATCTATCCTTGTTTCTATCGTAAAATCTTTCAGTGGCTCGATCTTTGCTCTATCTACTATATGAGTTATATCACTTATACTTAGAGCTTTTTGCGCATTTTCATATATGTCTTCAAGACTCACTTTACTCCAGCCATCTACTAGTGCAAGAGATTTATCTCCATATGGACTTTCTTCACATATAACAATATTGTTTTTATCCTGATCCCAATCAAAATCCTTAAAGACTTTCAAATTTCCCTTGCAGTTGACAATCCTACTAAAAATCTTATTTACCTTTAGTATCTGCTCAGCTGTAAAGTTACTCATTGTATTCTCCTAAATTTTAAAAAGCTCACGTAATGGGAGCAAAAGGCTTTTCAAAGCGCCTCCATTAAGTCCGAATTTCTCAAAAAAAGAAATTTTAAAAATCAATCCTGTCGGACGCACCGCACGTAGAAGCGACGAGAAACGTCTTCCCAGCCAGAGATGCCGTCCCAGAAACGCATAATTATCGCACTAGACGAGTGGGCGTTATAGTTAGAGCTCCAGTACCATGGGGAGTCTGCTATGTATTTAAAAATGGTATTTAGAGTGGGGTTGGATCTTTCCGTTATACTTAGCAGCTCTGTCTCGGTCGGCAGTCTCCAGTCTCTGTATCCGGCTAGGTTTACTATCTTGCAGTATTCTTGCGCCTGCTCCCACGTTCCTTGAAAGCTTTGTTTTTCATCCTGCCACATTAGTCTTCCCAGTTTCTTTTCGCTACATATCACTACGTTTTTATCGTTATCTCGGTAGCACGCAGTGCTTAACTCCTCTGCGTGAAGCAGTCCGCAAAGCAGCAAAGATATAGTTATGCATTTTTTCATTCATCTTCCTTTACTTTTTAAAGTTATATATCGCTTGGATATTTTCCAGGCTTTCATTTATCAAAGCCACCTTTTACTTAGCCCATTTTATATGAGTTAGAAACGAAGCTTTTTTAAATTTATAAGTTTTCACCACACTGTTTTCTAAATAGACGCAAAATCTCATAGAAGCTCTAAATATAGACAAATTTTTATATCGCAACTCTTTCAAATCCTTTCAAAAATCAATACTGTCGGACACACCGCACGAAGGGGCGACAATAAACGCAGTTCAAGCCAGCGTAGCCAAGACTGAAACCCACGAACCACGGATAAGACGAGTTGACGGCGTATTTAGTTTGGCTCCAGTAATCTGAATATTTAGGGTCTGCTATGTATTTAAAAGCGGTATTTAGAGCGGGGTTATACCTACTATGATCCGCTATACTTAGTAGCTCCACTTTTGTTGGTAGCCTCCAGTCTTTGTATCCGGCTAGGCTTAATGTTTTGCAGTACTTTTGCGCCTCATCCCACGTTACTTTAAAGCCTTGCTTTTCATCCTGCCACATTAGTCTTCCTAGCTTTTTGTCGTTACATATCACTACGTTTTTATCGTTATCTCGGTAGCACGTAGGGCTTAGAGCTTCTGCGTGAAGTAAACCGCAAAGCAGCAAAGAAGCGGCTATATATCTTTTCATACTTTTTCCTTTATCTAAATTTTCAAAAATCAATAGTCCCGGACGCACCGCACGAAGCGGCGAGAGGAAACGTCGCGCCAGCCAACGAAGCCATCATTGGAATTCACGACCCACACACTAGACGAGGCGCCGGCACTTTTAGTTTGGCTCCAGTACCATCTCTCGCCTCTATGGTCCGTCGTCTCGTATGCGACGTTTTTAAAAGCTTTGTTTATAGCAGGCTCAAATCTAGTATCATCCGTGATGCTTAAAAGCTCTTTTATCGTAGGCAAACGCCAGTCATTAAAGCCAGCAGAATTTAAATTTTCGCAGTAGTGAACGGCTTCGTCGTGAGTCATCTCATGTGGCGACAAATCACCATCTTGCCACATCAGTTTATATATATCGTCTTTGACAACTCCCAAACGGTCATCTCTGCTAAATCCAGTAGTTATATCGCCCACGACTGGGTTAAACGCAAACGCAGAGCCACAACACAGCAAAATAGCAAACATAAAAGCTATCTTTTTCATCTTTATCCTTTCTTGTTTTGCTTGAAATTAGACCTATTAACCTGATGATGTATGTTAGTTCATAAAAACTATCACTATTAAGAATAAATTTACTATACGGATAATTTTATTAGAATTATTCTTATTGAATACTTAATTCATATAGTATTTTTTTATCAATTATACTTCTTAAATTTAGAGCAATTTCAAAGAGTGTAAAAATGCAAATTTATGAAAGAATAAATGCGATCCTAAGAAGTAAAAAGTTAAAGAAAAAGGACTTTGTCCAAAAATTTATAGATCTTGAACCTAGGCTAAAAAGCACAGGTGAAGTGCCATCTTTGCCATCTATATATAACTATCTCAATGGAAATAGAGAGATCAAAGCTGAGCTTATACCTTATATAGCAAAAGCCCTTGAAGTAAGCGAACAAGAACTTTTTATAGACGACCTTAATATCTCAAGCTTTTTAAAAGATATGGTCAATAAATGTAATTACAATGACAAAGAATATGAAAATTTACAAAACATAAGTCGCATCATAGATCTTTGTCAATATGCTTCAGAGCCACTCTTATCAAGGCTAATAGAAATTCTAGAGAAAAACAAAGAGCAAACGCTAAGACATATGAGAGATATTTCTCTTTTATAACCACCTTCTACTCACTATAAAGATGCCCTACCTAGAAAATATGTAGTTAGAATAAATTTTATATTAAATAAAGTTCGTAATGAATAATATACTTGCAAATTTTTACTTATAGAAAAAGGCATTATTTATTATATGCTTTTTTGCTAGTATGGTATATGGATTGGAAAGAGGTGCTACTAGCAATTTCAAATACATTATAGATACAGGTGTTCAATCAATCTATGTGCTTCAAAATAGAACAGACGGCTATGACTTATCATTTCAGCAATATTATTGCTTTTTTTGGAAAACTAATAAAAATATAGGTAGAATTTTGGTGGATGTAGTCTATTGAAATACTATAGGTCTATTAAAAACTACAAGGATAAAATATGTCATTCGAGGTCGAATATAATCTTTTTAATGGTAGAAGTAAAAAGAAGCCAAATAATAACCTAAAAATAGATCAAACACCTATTTTAAACTCTATTGTAAATACATATGCGCTCTCTCTTTTTGTTGGTAAATTTTATGATTTTAGTGAAAATGACCATGCTCTACTTGAAAAGGTGGTCGATAAAAAAAGAGATATGCAGACTGAAAAATTTATGGATGAAGTTTGCAAAGTTTGTGGTAAAGACGAAGATCTAATAGTAAATGTGCCAAGACTTCGTGGTTACATTAAAAATTTTGATGAAAAAATAGACAGCAAAAGAAGGCAAATAAATATAAAGCTAAAAAAAGTATGTGAAGAGTATGCACTTATAAAGCTAGATCGAAATTTATCACTGAGCCAAAAACAGCATATAAATGATAAAAATAGTTACATCCTAGCTCCAAATGAATACCTAGAAAAGCATGTAAAATCTCTAAAAAGTAGATCAATAGACGATGATAAAAAATTTGCATATATGCAAGACGCTGCTTTTATAATGATGTGTTTAAGACCAGGAAATTACCTTTGGGATTGCGAATACACAGACTTTTCGAGTAGTCAGCCAGATGATATGACGCTTTATCTTTTAAGCTATGTTTATGACGAGGCAAAAGTTCAGAGATTTTTAAAATCCATGAATGTTTTGATCATAAAAAGAGGCTTTGTGATGGGGATAGATAGAGATAACCAAGCGCTAGTTTTTAGCAATATGGGATCTGAAATTTTTGAACTTGAAATTTTTAAAGATAGATATATAAGCTTTAGAGAAGATGATGCTTTGGTTATATTTTCACCCGCATTTTTTGGTAACTTTGATCAAATTTATGATGAAATTTGGAAGATAAAGCAAAATGTGATAAAAATAAAAACCACCCCTACTAAAAAGTGCTTAAGATCTTTAAATGATAGCTTGCTTTTAGACCCTGAGCTTATATATAAATCCCTTAAAGATGAAAATATCTTTGTATTAAGCAAATTTAAAAAGGAGCTAGATAATCTAAAAAATGATCTTTCTTACAAAAATTTTGAAACAAACAAAGATAGATACGCAAGGCAGTGGCTTATAGATGATATCTACGGACTATATCTTGCCACGCATGCTCCTTTTAGATACAAAAACTCTAAAGAGCTAGCTAAAATTTACTTTGAAGATCTCCTTGACAAGAGCTTAAATTTATTCATCGATGAAAAAAGATCTCCTGCTTTGAGACATCACATAAACGATATAGAGCTTTTATAAACTACCAAGCCACCGGCTCTAGAAGCAATAGGTGGAATTTAAAGACTCATCTACTATCTTAAACTTCTCTCACAAAAATCAAAACAAGGAGAGAAGATGGCAGAGTTTGACAAGTTAAATTTCGCCGACATTCACATGAGCTTACTAGCTGATAGAAATATCTTTTTATATGGACAGATCGATCAAGAAATTTGCCTAACCACACAAAAGACGCTTTTGTATCTTGACAGCGTAGATCAAAGCGACATAAACATATATATAAGTGGCCCTGGAGGCTCAATATATGATGGCTTTGGACTAATCGACTTTATGAAGACCATAAAATCACCAATCAATACATTTTGCGTGGGGCTAGCTGCCTCTATGTCTGCACTCATATTTTTAAACGGAGATAAGCGCTATATGCTGCCAAACTCAAGCCTCATGCTTCATCAGCCTCTTGGCGGTGCATCGGG
The DNA here is from genome assembly GCF_015230035.1 of Campylobacter concisus. Taxonomy (GTDB): domain Bacteria; phylum Campylobacterota; class Campylobacteria; order Campylobacterales; family Campylobacteraceae; genus Campylobacter_A; species Campylobacter_A concisus_BK. The sequence continues at coordinate 72,087 of NZ_JAAKZD010000004.1, read as the reverse complement.
TCAGGCAAGCGATATCGAACTAATTGCAAATCAAATTTTAAAAATCAAATCAAAAGTCAATGAGATGATAAAGGCTAACAGCAACCTAAAAATAGCAAAGATAGAGCAGATCACCGATAGAGACTGCTATATAGACGCATCATTAGCCATCGCTTATGGCTTAGCCAATGAAATAATACCAACTAATAAAGGAGAATAATATGTCAGTTTTTTCAATAATCAACAACAAAAAAGAGCTAGCTCAAGTCGCTGCCTTAAACGCTCTTAGCATACCTATTAGCTTTACGCATGCGATGATAACAGGGCAAACAGGTTGCGGTAAGACCACTTCAGCGATCCTGCCAGCGATGGATGAGCGTATAAAAGCAGGGCATGGGATGCTTATCTTTGACTACAAAGGAGTTGAGCATAAAAAGGTTAAATTTTTAGCCAATAAGCATGGCAGGCTAAAAGATGTCGTAATGATAAATGTGCCATGGGGGAACAAAATAAATATAATGGATGATGCAAGTGAGAGTTTATTGATGAATTTCTTTCAAAAGACATTTGGCACAAAGCGTGATCCTTTTTGGGGAAATTTAGCGGCAAATATCGCCACAAAGTCTCTTTCAACGATGAAGGCGATATGTGACCTTACGGAGCAAGGTTTTTGCACCCCATATATAGAAAATAGAGCAAAAGATATAAAGCCAAGCTTTGCAAATTTATGCAAATCAACCCAGCAGCTAGGTGACTTTAAAAAATTTTATGCCTTAGTTAAGCTGGTAGATGATCATGTAAAAAGCGACACAGCATTTGCAAAAGGTATAAGCAAAAGAAGACATTTGGCTAGCTCTTTAAATGAGAAAATTTGGGCATTAGGCGAGTTTAATGAAAAATCTGAAAATTTTATACAAGCTTTTAAGGAGTATGAAGGTGTAAGAAATGATGAAGAGTCACAAAAAGCAAGACTTTTCTCAAACTATACATTTATGCTCTTTGCCTTACAAAGCATAGCCGACGATGAGATGCTAAACTATCATGGCAATAGCATAAGCAAGCTACTAAATGAAGGAAAGATAGTCGTTGTAAATTCTCAAGGACTAAAAGATAGTGCGGTGGAGCTTATGCTAAATTCCACCCTTTCAAATATGGCGCAACGCATAGCAAACGAAGAGAAGGTGCCAGTTAGTATCTTTATAGACGAGGCGCAGCGTGTGCTAAATCCCTCAACCGACCTGCACGCTGACGTGCTAAGAGAGGCTAGGGTCGAGCTAATACTCGCCTTTCAAAATGAAGATGTGCTAAAAAGTAGCCTTGGTAGCGACTCGAGATATAAAGAGCTGGTGGGAAATTTAACCAATCAATACTTCTTTAAAAACTCAGTCAGACAATACGCTAGCGGAGAGGATAAAGACTTTAGCAAGTTAAAAAAATTTGAGTATTACCACGATGGTAAAATTTATAAGGCCTCGCCTATATTTATAGATGAAAATGACCTTTTAAAGGCTGAGCTAAGCTACCAAAAAGAGCTTGGTATCGGTAGTAGTTTTACTAATGTAGATCTTGGAGATAATGAAATTTTGGTATATAACGAGCAGCTATTTAAAAGGCGCTCTTTACTCATAAAGCAAGACATAGTGACAAAAAAGAAGTCTGAAGTGCCAGTGCTAAATCAAAAACTTGACGCGTTACTTAAAAGACTAAATGCTTTAGTTCAAGAAGCAAACGATGCAAGCGAAGCAAATGATGAAGATAAAGATCTCTGGCAGTTTTTATAAGATGTAAATTTACTCATGGGAGAGCTTCCCATGAGTGTTTAATTGCTAAAATATTGATTAAGTATATCTAGTGCTTTCTTGTCGCCCAGTTTATAGTATGCTTTGTTTAGCGCATCTTGTGCCTCTTGCTTTGCATTGGTATAATTGCCATATTTGCATAATATTTCGCCTAAATTTGTGCATCCCCTAGCATAGTTGTAGTCATAACAAGACTTTTTGAAGTAAGAGTATGCGTTTTGCATATTTTTTTCAAAGCCAGCGCCATCTCTATAGTTTACGCCAAGATAGTTACAACCTCTACCACTTCCTGCGTCACAAGCTTTTTTATTATATTTATTAGCCAAAGTTAGATCTTTAGTTATCCCATAACCATATTTATAGTTATAACCAAGACTTGCACATCCATCAGCATCGTTATTTAGATCGCAAGCTTTTTGATAGTATTTATTGGCCTCTTTAAGATCCTTTTTTATACCATCACCTTCCCCGTATCTATCACCAAGGATAAAGCAGCTCTTGCCATCTTTTAGATCGCACCCTTTTTTAGCAAATTCGATAGCTTTTTTTAGATCCTTAAAGATGTTTGCGTCATCCTTAAAAAGTTCACTTGCATACCCACAAGATTTAGCCATACCAAGATTACAAGCTTTTTCATAATTTATGGCTGCACTATCTATCTTTTTTTCAAGCCAATATAGATTGGCTAGATTTTGGCAAGCAATACCAATATTAAGATCACAAGCTCTTTGAAAAAACTCTTTTGCTTTATCTATATCCACCAAGACCCCATCTCCATTTTTATAATTAATGCCTAAATTATTACAAGATCCGCCATCTCCTAAATTACACCCCATTTCATAATATTCATTTGCTTTCTTGTAATCACCCTTGTTGTTGTATTCTAATCCCATTTCAAAGCAAACAAGACTATTGTTTAGAAGGCATCCATGTTCGCCGTTAAAAACTGTATTTGCTTTAGATGCATCAACATTTTTATATATCTCATAAGCTACTTTTATATTTTTTTCAGAGGGATCACCTTTTAGTAGATTGCCAGCTAAAGCCTTGCAAGCTTCCTTGTTATTATTGTTACATAGCTTTGTATAGATCTCATTTGCATGCTCTAGGTCGTTTTTTTGTTCATAATCTTTAGCCAGTTTTATGCAGCCATCGCTTATCCCTATCTCGCAAGCAATTTTTGCATCGTCTTCAAGTGCTTTTTGCTTATCGCAAGCTTGCGTATTATCTAATTTGCAAGATGTTTTGTAGTATTCATAAGCCTCTTTATAATCTACATTTTTTATCTTCTCTAAAGTAAAACTACTAGTTTGATAGTCGCCATGTTCATAAAGCAGGCCTAGTTGATAGCAGGCTTTAGAGTCAGATTCGCACCTCTTTTTTAGAAGACTTATTGCTTTGTCTGCATATAGTTTAACTGCTGCAGTGTCATGCTCTTTTTGATAAAAGTATGCCAATTTCATACAGCTATCACCTTTTTGATTTTCGCATTCATTTTCTAGACTATAAATTTCATATCTACTTGGATTTCCTAAGAATATAAATGCAGAAGCTACCGCTACAGCAAGTATAAAAATAGATATAGCATATATAAATTTATAGTTTTTTATATGCTTTTTTAGTTGCTCTTTGTTTTCTCTTTTTTTGGCTTCCTCAGCAAGTCTAGCTTCCTCTAATTCACGCTGTCTTTGCTCTCTCAAGCGAATTGCCTCTTCTTCTTTTTCTTTTCTTAGCTGCTCCTCTCTTGCTTCTTCTTCTAACTTTCGCAGCCTTTTTCTTTCACTCTCTTCTTGCTCTTTAATGATCTCTTTTTTGGTTTTTGGCATAAAGTGCAAAGTCTCACCACAAAATCTACACTTGGTAGCATTTGTCTTTACTTCTTCTTTGCAAAAAGGGCACTGTGTTTTTAGCTGTGTATCACAGATTGGACAAAATTCCAAATCATTTTCTATTTCTTCAGCACAAAAAGGACATTTGACTAGATTGTTATTCATGACCAAATCCTACTAAAAAAATAGTCTTAGAGATATCAATTGTGCAATAAGTAATACTAAAAATGCACCAATTACCCAGCCATAATTAAATTTAACTGTTTTTACTGGAAGAACATTATTTGCTATTGCTCCCGCTATGATTTGCGTCACAATCAAACCTATTGTATAAACTATAGAAACAATATTAATCATTTCTATACTATCATTTTTTATGCCTATACTAATCAAGAAGTAAAATAAAACTATTGATATAGTTGATAGAAATATATATAGCAGGTTATCATATCCGACATAATATAGAGGCCCAAACAAAAATGCTAAAAAGTTAAAACCTTGTGGTTTTGGGATTATTGCTCCATCCCACGTTTTTATAAAGCCAAGCGGAATTTCATTACCATTTGCTTGGTTTTGATATGGGAAATTATTCGCCATATTTTTTTGGCTATTCATTTGTTCTCTTGCTTGGTTTTTGGCTTCCTCATTTAAGAAGCTACCACAAAATCTGCACTTAATAGCATCTTTGTTAATTGTCTCACCACAAAATGGACAAAATTTAGTCTCCATACTACTTTCCTTTTTTATTTTTAAAGAATATAACTATTCAAAGTGAATAATTCTATTTAACTTTTACTAAGCTCATTCTTAAAAATAAGCATAGCTTTAATAAATATAAGAAGGCATGGACTGCTTGAAGCCATATTGCATATCTAAACCTTGTGGTATTTTAAACTCGTCTAAAATTTTTTTAAACTTATCAAGTTTTTTATTGAATTTTTGATAAATTTCATCAAATTCTTCTTTGTCTGTGCAGCCTATGGACTGACAAAAGAGCCCAACTAGCTTGCCCCTGATCTTAAAGACTTCATCGTATAGCTCTTTACAAAAATCTAATACATTTTGGTAAGTCAATGCCTCGCCTTGTTCGCCACCTATTGTGAAATCACTCGTTTCTGTAGTAAATTCACCAAGAGATGAACCGCTTAAAACAAAAGGGCATTCTTGTTTTAAGCCCATGATCATCGCATCAAGCCAATCATTAACAGTCTCAAACGGATCATCAAATATATAAAGTTCGTCTGAGTAAGCAGGTCTGAACAAAAGTTCATTGTTATGAATTACTATCATTTCTTATCCTTTTTATTATTTTTATTTGATTTAATATGGGGTATTTTATTACTTGGTATATCTAAGTATTTGAAAATACCTGAATATTCATCAAATGCTTTTATGTCTCTTAGTTTAGGTTTCAAAAGTTGAGACTTGGCATATATGTCAAGAGCGTCGGAGAGGTTGTAACCCAACATTCCCCTAACTTGGTCGTTATATTGTTCAAGATTCTTTCTATTGTTTTTATTTGTATTGTGGCCTAATTCATCTGCAACATTTACAATGGAGTCACTTATGTTGTTTATATGATCGTATTCTACTAATTTCTTAGCAAAGTTGCCTCTCAAGCGATGATCACTAACTTTTTTATCACTTATAACTTTTCTTATGCAGCCATTGACTTTTTTATTAAAAGACTTTATTGTAGGGTATTTTTCTTTTATGGTTTTAACCCATTTATAATTATGTAAGTCTTTGATATTTTCATGTAGGACAATTACTCTTTTGGATTCGCTACTGTATTTGCCTTTTGCTGTATCTATAATGACACAATTATATGCTTGCTTATTCACTCTTTTTTCGCCACGTTTATGTGTTTCATCTTTAGAATCTAAAAGACTATCTTGAAATTTTTCAGCTACAATTAAATTTATATCATTTATCCCAATGCTTTTACTATCAAGAAATTCTTGAAGTAGTTTTGATACAAATCTGTATTCTTTTTTTGTGCTTTCGCTAAACTTTTGTCTTGATCCAACACTTTCTAAATAGTTTTCAACTAAATCTTCTATCGTTGTTATATTTAGTGAATCTTTGTTAGGTTTGATTGGCTTTATTTTGGTTTTCTTTTTCTTTTCTTTATAGTTTAATATCTCTGACACGATATAATGTGGTATAAAAGCAATAAGCCCATCTTTTACCTCTACTGTATTGCCACTAGGAATTTCTTTAGCATTCTTTTTCTTATGGGCTGGTTTTTTCTCTGGTGCAGCTGGACAAAAACTATTTATTAACTCCTCTACAGGCAGATCATCATCTATCGGGACGGCAAGTCTTTGGGTAGTATCGGTCTTGAATTTTAAGGCACTAAGTCGCTCATCTATTATCTTATCAAGCTTTTTAGCTCCAGGCAAATGGACAGAGTATGGAAATAGACCAAAAAGATTAAAGCATATTTTTAGCCAGTAATCTTTACTCTTATCACTTGTGGCTCTCCCATATCCCTTTGTGAGACAATATTTTATATCATCAGGTAGTTCTTCTATCTTGTCTTGATAATAAAACTTTATTCCTAGATGATTTAATTCATTGAAATCATCAACTTCAAGTTGCTGTTTAATATCTTTTGTCATAAAAAATCCTTTTTTAAAATTTTTATACTAGTAATTATATCTTTTGCGATAAAAAATTTTTGCTAGCGCTAAAAATCAAAAAATTAAAGATTTCGAGCCCCTTTAATGCCTCTTTTTTAGCCTTCAAGGACACTCCTTTTGCATATGTATCAGTTGCTAGGTCTGTGCTATGACCCAAAAGAACAGAAGTAAGATCTGCTAGAGAATTTTCCAAACAATAGTCTTTAATGGCTTTTGCAAAATTGCCGCGCAGTCTGTGAAAACTAACATTTGCACTTGGGGTAGATTTATGAATGTGTCTATTTAGGCGCTTTCCAAAATAATCACTACTCTCTTTTCCTTTCTTGATTTGCTCTAGCCACTTTAAATCACCCAAATGCTCAATATTCTTATGTAGTGGAATTTGCCTATATTTGCTAACGCCTCCTTTTTGCTTGGCAGTCTTAACATTTATAAATTTTATGCCATCTTCTTCGCCTACGCTTTTACTATCAAGTTGCCAAATTTCATTAAGCCTTAGCCCAGTATGAAGAGCAAATATCATATAATTTCGTAGATCAAGCCTTTTAGTATCAAAAACTATTTTTAGTTCATCTAGGCTAAAGTTATCTTTCGGGGACTTCTCGTCAGCTGAAATTTTAAAAGATGTTTATGTATATTTTCACAAAAAAGAGTGCTAGATTGGTGGATATTTCCCTAGAAAGATATTATTGAAGTTGTATGTCTAAAAAGCGCTTGGTGTGTATCTAATAGTGATGATTATAACAGCCTTATCTTTTTCATTTACCCTATAAATAACTGTATAGTTTTTAACAAATAGCTGTCTATAGCACATATTGGCATATCTGCCAACTTTTCTAATAGCACCACGATTTGGCATCTCATATAGACTAAGTATAGCGTTTTTGATAGCCTCTAGCGTAGAGTTTGCAGCTCCTGACGAGAGCAAAGATAGTGCGATATATTTATATATTGCTTCAAGCTCTTCATAAGCTTGAGGTGAGACAAGGACTTTATACTTGCTCAAGATACTTATCTTTTAAGCTAGTAAAAACGTCTTTTGCTTCTAGCATCTTTGTATCTGCTGTTATCTTAGCTTCAGATGATGCGATGGCGCTATCTATATCGGCTGTGGCCACTAGCTTATCATATGTCTTTATGCTCATCACAACCAAGTCTCCATAGCCATTTTTAGTTACAAATACTGGCTCATCCTTGCTATTGCATAGCTGTGAAATTTCATTTGTGTTTCTAAGCTCTTTTATAGGTACTATTTGAGGCATATGTTATTTCCTTTTAATAATATGACATGATTATAGCATAATTGTGATATAAATTTAGATGGCTTGTCCAGCTAACTTGACAAACTAAAAAAGACAAGCCCAAGTATCAAGCATTTCCTACTTTTTCTTAACCAATAATAAATTAATAATATTATAAATACAATCACAATAAAATATCTAAAACAGTAGTGGTGGCTTAATATGCAAAACAACGAAATAAAAATAACCTACTCTTGCGAAGAGACATTAAAAAAGATAAAAGAGTATATGGTTGATGCAAAGAGCGTAACTCTTTATACATCTAGTTTGAATTCACTCACATCGTACTCTAACGGCATAGCTAATGAGATCATATCTAATCTAATATTTTCTAAGAAGAGAGATAAAAAAGATGTGTCGATCGTATCTGACTTTTATATAGATAAAGAGAGCTTTACTGATAGCAAACTAAATAGAATAAGAGAATTTGAATATAGAGATATACCAGTAAAGATTGTCCATAAAAAGAGTGCAGTTGACAAGTTTTTTGCAAATTTAAAAGAGAAGATAAGCCCCATAAAAAGCAAAGCAAGATATGAAGCTGAACTTGAAGCTGCTCAGGATGAGCATGAGAGAAATTTGCTAAAAAGCATGGGTGAAACAAAGACAGAAGCTATAAGCTTTTATGATATGTTTGAGACCGTAGTATCCAACTACGACGACGCCAAAGATATTGTAAAAGAGTGCCTAAATACCTTAAAAAATGATCTACTAAGTGATGCTAGCTCTTTGATATCTAGCGAGGGACTAGATGGAGCTAAATTTGAAAAAAGTATTGAAGAGTGTTTTAGAGAGTTAGATAAGAATTTAAGCGAGTTAAATAAAGAAAGCGGAGAGTTTTTGCTAAAGCAAATATTTCTTTTTATACTAAGCATAGTTGATCTAAGTGATCCAAAGGCAGCGCTTAAAAAGGCAAACGGATGCTTTTTATTCTATGAGCTTAGTAAATTAACCTACAAGATGGTTGAGCATCAAAGTAATAGATCTCTTTATGGCGTAACCTTACCTATCCTTAGTTTTTTCACATCTAGATTTGCTTCTATTATAAATACCCTAAATATAAACTCAAGCTGCAATGTATTAGTATTTAAGCAAGATAAATCCTCTAATTCTGGCTTTTTTATAGACTTTACCCATCTAAATTTAGACTATATCTACTTTAGAGACGACAATAACCTAAATGAGGTTAATTGCAATGCAGATGAGGGATATAGTGTGTTTGGTCATTTGGATGATCTGTCGGTATTTGATCACACTAAGGACGTTTGCTCTTATGATATAGTAAATAAAAACTTAGGCTTTGGCTCTAGTGATGATACGCTCTTTAAAAGACTAAAGGATCAAATAAAAGGACTAAATGCAAACCTAAATTTTATCTGTGCTTCAAATTTCAACTCTATAAAACTAGCCAATCTAATAGCAAACAAGTCCGATAAAAATGGCACCTCTGCAAACGATGAGATGAACAGCAAAGATTTTTCAAATTTAAATAAAAACTATGTAGTCCTCTCAAACTCACCTTTTAGATCAAGTGCAGGTCTTAGAGAAGAAGTAATAAGTAAATGCCTAGATCAAGTGATAGAAGACGAGCTAAATAGACCCAACAAATCCAACCTAGTAAAACAAAAATTCACCGATATAAAGACCCTAAGTCCTATTAAGGACTACAGCCAGTACAGCATAAACATCAATAAGGAAAACAATAGATCAACTCTTGTTTTAAATTTATCTCCATTTGCAAGGATAGATAAAAAATATATAGACAACATAGAGCAAAAAAGGGAAGAATTTAAAGAGATCGCCTATCAAGATGACACTAACTATCTTGATAATTACACCAAATACGAAGAGTTATTTAAGACAAATTTCTCTCACGTAAATGCTTATGCTAAGCAGCCAAATGATATGGAGAAGATCAAAAAAAGTGAAGAAGAGTATATGAAAAAGGTAACTCTCTCTTTTAAAGCAGTATTTGATAAGGTAAATGAAAACGCCTTAAACAGAAGAGAGACTGAAGCATATAACAATAGTAGTATCTCAAGCCAAATCATAGATGATATAAAAAATGGCTCATCAACCGCAGATGAGTACTACCCACAAATGCAACGTATAATACAAACCCTCCCAAAACGCTACTCTTTCATAGAGGCACTATCTCTTGGAGTGGCTTACTTTATAATGACTAAAAGCTATTCAAAAAAAATGATAAAGAAAAGCATTAAAGATGGTGATGAATATATAGTAATAGAAGATGATGAAATAAAAGCCCTACACTCAAACTCTATAATAAGAGTTTTTGATAGGGATTTAAAGCTATTTTTCTATAAAGACTCAGTAAAAAATAGTGGTCTAAAAAGTGGTGAGTATCTATGTATAGAAGAAATTTCTAAATATATGGATGGAGTAAATAACAAGGATGTAGTTAGCGTTGAAGAGCTTTTAGCAGAAAATGAAGTTGGTAAAAATGCAGATATCAAAGATCCTTTGCAAAAAGATCTAATGAAACTTCTTATAGAACAAGCTGATAAGATAGATGAAAACTATAAAAAAGATGAAGCTACTATAAAAGAGGCTATAGCTGCTAAGAATAAAAACACTCTAAAAGAGGCTATAAACTTAAAGGATATAGCATATAGCAATGATAGAGATATAAATAAAGAGGTTACCTCGTTATTAGTAAAAACTACTATAGAAGAGGTATTTCCACTAGCAAAATTTGTTGGCGAAGATGGCATATCTAAGATATATGAATCACTTGGCTCTTATATATTTAATAAAGATGCAAAGGCACTAAGAGAAACATTTCTTGATGAGCTTGGGGTATTAAATTTAGTAAAAAGCCTACTTGGTGCAAGAAAGACTAAAGAGATAGATCGATATATCTTACTAATAACAAGCCTAAGAACTACAAGTGTAGTTTTACAACATTCAAAGCTTAATCTAATCATTCAAGCTTCGAATGCATTTAGGCTTCATATGGCAATGGAGTATTATAAACTAAGTATAACCTATACAGAGATCACAACATATACCTTTATGAGATATACTCATAGATTTAGCTATACAGATTTTCAAGAGATAAAGAGACTAATAAAAGATTATGCAGGATCACTAGGTAAGAGCATAGGTGCTTCTATGGTCAGTGGTGCATTAGAACTCTGGAAAACCTCATACGAAAAACTAGAAGAGAACTACAAAGAGATAATGCATACAAGATATACATATAAATTTAATGAAGCTTACGCACTAAATAATATCTCATATAAACCTATGTCCATAAAAGAAGCCTATGATAAAAATAGTACAAATACATATTGCTACTATCCAGTAATGATCTATCAAAACTATATAAGTCTAAATTTAAATAGACTATTTCTAGGAGCTAATATAAGTAGTGGGGGACTAGACTATAACTCATTTATATACTATGACATAGATCATAAGAAGAACAAACTATCTTTTAACCTAGCTTCTAAACTAGCACTAAATAACCTTAGTGCTTATCTATGCTTAGATGAGCTAAGAGGAGCTGGCAATGAGATAGATGCAAACTACTTTAAATATGCTAGGAGTAGATATACTGAATCTGATGTGGAGATAAGGGAGTTAAATTTAGATGTTAAAGAGGAGAAAGAGATATACAATAATTACAAGGATGGCGCATTGCCAAATAAAGCAGCAGGCAAACCAAAATATCCGATAGATGCCTATCAAGAGGCTGCAAATATTATATATAAGCTTAGACTAGGAATTTTTAACACAAACTATGGCAATACTCACCGCAACCTCTCAAGAGATCTAGTAGAAGCTCTTGATACTATAGGAAACAATAACATAAAGGGTATATATGTGGGGTGTAAGATAAACAACGAAGACAAGGGAGACAAGGTGATCCCTCCTCGCCTAATAGGTCGCTTAGCCACCACCATAGTAATGGAAGATGGTCTATATATAGGATAAGATATGAAGAAGATCATATTTATCATCATAGCTATTTTAGTAGCTGGATCACTATTAATAATAAATAAAGGAAATTTAATGAGTAAAGAAAATTTAACGGATAATACATATACGGTTATAGCACTTAATGGTAGAGAAGTAAAATTTGATAAAAAGACAAATTTAATAGTTGCAAAACATGATAGCAATAGACAGCTAGCTCCAGATCTTGCAGCTAAACTAGTTCTCGACTCCCGCTCCATCCTAGACTCATCACCATATAAAAACTATAAACCCCTATACTATAACCCTAAACCAAATTCTCTAGGTCAAACAGACTATCTATCTTTTAAACCATGGCTAGACATTAGCTATAAACCAAACTCAAATAAAATTTCACCTTGGACTAAGACAGAAAAAGCCTACTATGAAAGTTTAAAAGATAAGAGAGATAGATATATCTATCTAGTAAAAAGAAGCAATCTAAAATGCACTATTATAGATATACCAGATGATGCCATAGGTAGAGTAGATAGCAATGGCAAACTAACAAAGCCAGAGTATGCTGAAATTTATGATGAAGTAAATGCTCACAAAGGTACTCTAAAATCAGAACTATTTGCAGCAGAGTGGAATATATGTGCAGGAGTATTAGGGGATATGGGAGGATTTGTAGGAGGTGTTGGATTAGGTTATGCAGGATTTAAAGCAAGAGCATATCAATCAATGTTTCTATCAGCCCAGCTTGGTCAAGACGGAGCCCTAGAAGCATTAGCTGATTTATTTGAATACTCTACCTATTTAGTAGGTCTAAACAAAAATTTACAAATGGCAGAAGAATTTAGAAAACTAGCTAAAAATCCTCCACTAGATGAATATGGGATGATACCTTATCTTGATGAGATAGTAGGAAGCTATTTCGTGATGGATTTTAATAGGGACGGAGTAGCGCAAAATACTTCTGGCTCAATCCATAGACATCTAAGAAAATTAGTAGAAGACGAAGGAAAACTACTAGATCCTAGAGATATTGACGCAAACGAGACTACTAGGGAAGAATTTGTGAGCTATGTAAATAAAGAAATGAAATTTTACCAAGATAAATTTGATGAGTACGCTTTTCCAAACACATGGGACGATCGCGACTTAAGTCTCTACATCGACTCCACCCTCCTAGAAGCTAAAATAATGTCTCTAACCCCACCAGAGGGATATCCTAATGCACCATACTACAACACACCAGAAGAGCTAACAAGACTATATGAGGCTGGTAAATTAGATAAAAAGCTAAACCCTTTAACACCAGTGATGTATAGAGATAGCTTCCCAGAAGATCTTAGGCAAAAGATATTAAGCTATGCCAAAGAGCATAATATAAAGGATTAGATTTAACATCAAGCAATAGATTATGGTTTATAGAAGAAAGCATGTATCCATATAAACCATACATCTAAAATATCTAATAGCACACCATTTCAACTTTTGCTTTTAATACACTAGCATTTATATTTGTAGCATATGTTCCGAGTAAAATTTTATACTGCTTCTCATGTCCTACTATTTGAGCTATGATATTTGGCTCTACTTCTTGTTGGACAAGCGTATCTATAAAATAGTGCCAAAATATCGTTATACACAACTTTTTGCTGTTTCTGCAAACGACGCTAAAAAACAACCGCAAGCTATTTTATAGAAAAATTTATGTTTTATTAACTAGAAGCAAGGAAAAATTTATACGTTTTGATTCCTGAAAAGCTTGACGAAAATTTGCCTGCCGAGATCAAAAACGTAATAGAAACGATAAAAAAATACGCAAGCATAGCAGAAGCTGCCGAAGGGCCGAGCAAAGACAAAAAACCGCAAGCTCAAAAATAAAACTAGCCTCCATAAAACCCGTGCTAAGAGATATAAAAGACAGAGCCGAGCTAGTGGTAGCCGAAAGCGAACTGTTTGCCATAATAGCGGGGTTGTTTGGGTAGAATTTAGCCTTAAATTTGGACTTGCAACTACCGACCGACCCATGAAAGCCAATTTTACACACGTGCCTACATACTAAGTTTTATCAAAATTCGGCAGATTACGGTGTCTTATTTTATTTTGCAGTCATAGCAATGGGCTTTTTTGTTTTTCTAGATTTTCTAGGTTTTACGTGTCCGATTTGATTTTTTGGGATATTCAAATATTCAAAAATATTTTCAAAGGCATCAAGTCCTTGTATTGCTAAAATTTTCGCATCCATGTATTCGGACTTCGCATATGTACCATGCGTCATATCGGGCGCATAACCCAGTATAGTTTTGGTTATTTTATATTTTACTTGATCTTCGATATCGTCTTTTTTCAAATTTTCCGAATGCCCGAGCAATTTCTTATCCGTACCTACATAATCCTTAAAGCCAGCAAGAACCAGCCATTCATCGATCGCGTTAGCAAAATTTCCCCTAAGTCTATGGACGCTTACCGTATTATCTTTTATTACCTTATCTATTTCGGCATTGAGAGCTTTTGACAAAGTTCCTTTATTTGAATATATTTTTTTAATTTTTGCAATCCAGTCGTATTTGTAGAGATCTTTTAATAATTTATGCAATGGTATGTTTCTATAAAATATCTTATCGGCACCTTGCTTCGCGGTTTTTACCTTCAAAAACGGATGATTGCAATCCGTATAAAAACTATCTTTATTTAAGTTATAAAATTCCTCCGTTCTTATGCCAGTTGTTAGTAGAAATCTTAAACAGTCTAAAATTTCTTTGCGCGCATTATCATATTTGCCGCTAAATATCTTTTTGAGCTCTTCAAGGGTAAAATTTCTTTTATCCGTTACGTTTTTATTTACCCCGTAGTTACTAAGTTTTTCAAACGGATTAAAGCTCATATACCTTTTTGATACCACATAATCAAAAAATGTTCTTACTCTACCTATTATATTATTTACGGTTTTTTCACTTATTGGGTTGCCTTGTTTACCCTTTTTTGCACTTATGTATTCTTGAAACTCCTCTACATCTAGTTTTTCGATCTCATACATGTTGTTATCTTCCATATATTTGATGAATTGATTTATATCGTTTATATATCTTTTTTTGGTTTCCTCCTCATACTTTTGCTTCTTGCCTTCTCTTTTTATAAATTTATCACGCATATCCAGCAAATTTATATTTATTTTTAGTTCTTGATTTTTCGGTAAAAGCTCTTTTTGCTTTTTCGGTAATTTTTTAAGCGTTTCACTCTCTAAGTACCCTGCAATATTGTCGGGTACAAATTGATTATTGATAAATCTGCCGCCTTTTACTTTTTCATCCGTAAAAATGCCGTACTTTATTACTTCTTCTGGTATATCGTAATTTTTAAGATCTATTACGCCTGTTTTTGGCTCATTTTGCATATCAAGTTCGTTAGCCGAATTCATGATGCTTTTTTTAATTATCATTGCAGTATCTTTGAAACCGACTTGCATGTAATATTTGGTAGGCGTTGAGCCGTTTAATTTTTTTAAAATATCCGCTCTTTTTAGCCATTTATCTTTGTCTTTTGTATTTCTGGCATAATTCTTTACGCAATAGTCCATATCTCTCTCAAGCCGCTCCTTATCTAGGGTGTTTCCGATAAAGCCCATCTCGATATTGTCTGTTTTGTTTATAAAATCCTTTTTTATGCCAGAGTAAAACTCAAAAAGCCTACCGAAGTCTACGTTTTCTTCGTCAAGTAAATTTAAAATCTCTTTATTCATATTTCACCTCTTTTTGCCAAATTATACATAACTAGCCAAAGATATTCAATAGAATTTCATCGCTAGAGATTGGAAAATATATTTAGACCATTCATAGCTTTTAGCTTTGCTTTTAGCGAGATATCCTTGGCGTATACGTCTGTTGCTAGATCGGTAGCGTGCCCGAGTAGTACCGAGGTAACATCCGTAAAACCATTTTCTAAGGAGTAATTTTTAATAGCGGACGCAAAATTTGCCCTTAGCCTATGAAAGCTTACGTTGGAGTCCGGTAAAACGGCATGAATATGTTTGTTAAGCCTTTTTCCAAGATAATTACAATCGCTTTTGCCTTTTTTTATTTTCGTTAACCACTTCATATCGCTTAGACGATATATATTTTTATGTATCGGCAGCTCTCTAAATTTAACATCTCCGCCTTTTTGCTTGGCAGTTTGAACTTTGATAAATTTAATACCGTCTCGCTCGCTTACGCTACTTTCATCTAAGCTCCAAATTTCGCTAAGCCTAAGTCCAGTGTGCAAGGCAAACGCCATATAATCTTTAAGCTCCTTTTTATCGGTCTTAAAAATCTTAACCAGTTCGTCCATGCTAAAATTATCCTTCGGCGATTTTTGATCTTTGGAAATTTTAAACGAGCTTAAAAGTTTAAACGGGTTTTGAGATATAAGGCCTATTTTGATAGCATAGTCAAACATTCTACTTGCGTAGCACGTGTAGTTATTGATGGTCTTTTTGTTAAGCCTTTTATTATTTAAGAGATGTAATTGAAAATCCTCGCAGTCCTGGTAAGAAATTTGGGTTATCTGCTTGTGCTTAAAATAAATGTCAAGTGCTTTGGCTACCCTCTGATAGTATCCGGTATTTTTACTATTTGACTTCTTACTTTCGTTTTGAGCGTATCTGGATGCTATATCCGTAAATTTTATCGATTCTCGTGTTTTCTTTGGCCTATCGTTTTCTTGACATTCTTTTCTATCGACAAACATATCGTTGTCGGCTTTGATAATCCCATAAATACCCGATATAACTTTTTCAAATATTTCTTTATATTCGGTCGTCGATAGTCGATGCGATTTGTTTTTAATATTTTTTTGAATGTTGCGTATCTTGTATCTTAACGGTAAATCAATAAATTTTTTGGTTTGAACAGAATTACGTCTATTATCGGCTTCGTTTTTTATTTTTAAAGCGATAGCTTTGGCCTCAAACTCATTGTCCGTAAATAGACAATATTTGACGGTGATAATTTTATCATTTTTCAAGGCCTTATCGAAATAGTAGTAGCTTGGTCTATTTTTGATTCGAGTTATTAATTTAGAAGTCATTGCAAACTCCTAATCTAATAAGCAAACGATGTAACAGACATCCAAATTCGGTGTAACAAAATAAAATCGTCCGAAATTTGAGACGAAAATATAGTGATATAGGCTGCTTAAAAATGCTGAAATACAGATATCTGAAGATATATTTTAAGAGTGGTTGTGGCCGGGAGATAGGGATTCGAACCCCAGGAGGCTTTCACACCTCAACGGTTTTCAAGACCGCCGCTTTCGACCGCTCAGCCATCTCCCGATTAAAGATTTGTGATTATAGCCAACTTTGCTTAAAATTTGCTATAACCACTAAGAATTATTCTGTTTTTTCTTTGACGTAACTAGCGCCGTCATTGATCTTTTCTTTAGTCCATTCTTTGGCGTTGTGGCTATCTTCTTTTACGCCGTGCCAAGTGTTTGAACAACCTACTGCAAAAAATGCCATACATACTATTAAAAGCAATTTTTTCATCGTTATCCCTTTATGTGGTTATTTTTGAAGTTGGAGGCGACACCCGGATTCGAACCGGGGATCAAAGCTTTGCAGGCTCATGCCTTACCACTTGGCCATGTCGCCGTTTTGGTGGTGCCCGAGACCGGACTTGAACCGGTACGGTAAAAACTACCGAGGGATTTTAAGTCCCTTGCGTCTACCATTCCGCCACTCGGGCAAAATTTAATGGAGCGGGAAACGAGATTCGAACTCGCGACCCCAACCTTGGCAAGGTTGTGCTCTACCCCTGAGCTATTCCCGCGTTAAAGGTTGCAATGTTACCCAAAAGTTGCTTAAAAATTTATTTTATAAAAACAACTTTCAAAAAAATGTAAGCCATAAAAAGATAAAATACCAAATCTTTTGGGGTTATAGCTCAGCTGGGAGAGCGCTTGAATGGCATTCAAGAGGTCGGCGGTTCGATCCCGCTTAACTCCACCAACAGACGTTTTCAGGGGTTTTCAAACCTTGTCAAAAAAAGCTTTTTAAAGCCTAAATTTAGGGCTTTTATCACTTTTTAAGCTACCACTCCTTATCATTGCATTTCATCTAATATCACTCTTTTGAGTGTATATCTGAGTGTAAAAAAATATTTTTAGTAACTTTTTACACTCAAAATTAAGGGTTACGAAATGGCAAGCTTTACAAACGATTTGGCACTAAAAAAATTTACACTCAAAAATAAAAATCGTGAGTGGATAAAAGATGACGGAGTGAAATTTTTATATGTGCTTGCATATAAAACCAAAAAAGAAACCACCAAGACCTTTTATTTTAAATATCAAGAGAGCGACGAAAAGCGAACAACAAAACAAATCAGGCTAGGCAAATATCCAAGCATTACGCTAGCAGAAGCAAGAGCGAAAGCTTTGGAGCTTGAGAGGCTAAGAGATAGGGGCGAGGATTTACAGCTAGCCACAGCAAAGCAAAAGGCTATCACTTTTAAAGACGTAGCCGATGAGTGGATAGAAAAAGAGCAGAGCAAAAGCCTCGTATCGACTAAGAAGCAAATAGGGCGTGTAAAAAATCATCTCATCTTTTATTTAGGCAGTAAAGAGATAACCGCTCTAAAGCGTAGAGATTATATGCAAGTAATCGAGCAGATACAAGCACAAGAAATCAAAAAGGGCATAACACACGAAACATCAGAGCGAACATTTAGGCTACTTCGTAAAATCTTAGATTTGGCAGTAAATAAGGGCTACATCGAACACAATCCAACAAGGGACATTATTTTTAACGATACTTTCAAGACCTCATCAAATAACCACTACAAGGCAATAACCGAGCCAAGCAAGCTAAAAGAGCTATTAAGAGCAATGCAGGACTATCAAGGCTCGTTTTGCACGCAGCAGGCGTTAATCTTTGGCGTGCATACCTTTTTACGTAGTGCAAACGTAAGAGAACTAAAATGGCAATACGTGGATTTTGAGAATGATTTAATCACATTTCCAGCCGAGGCGATGAAGTTAAGAGAAGTTTTTTATATGCCAATGAGTAAGCAGGTCAAGAAGCTTTTAAAAACAATGCTAGAGCACAAAAGGGGCGATTTTGTTTTTCCTAGTGGCATAAGTGCGACAAGACCGCTAAGCGATAGCACACTAAACCAAGCAATCAAACGTTTAAATTTCGGCGATGATATGGTATTTCACGGCTTACGCACGACAGCAAGCACCTTGCTAAACGAAAACATCAAAAATCACGGCTTTAGTAGCGACGTGATAGAGCTTTGCCTAGACCACAAAGAGCGAAGCAGCGTAAAAGCAATTTACGATCGAAGCCAACGGCTGGACGAGAGGGCGGAGCTTATGCAATGGTGGAGTAATTATTTAGATAGTTTAGTAGAAGAGTAGAAGAACAATGGCAGAAAAGAAAATCGACCTAAATGAATTATTAAAAATGGAGATGGATAAAATAATGTTAAAAGATGAGTTATTAAATTTTTTGTCGCGATATGCAAATAAATACCCACAATTTCAAAGCGAGGCTAGCATTTATGAGTTAAAAGAAAGTTTATTTTTTTAAAAGATTTTAATGTAGAAAACAATTCTTACGTAGATTATTCCGCCAAATATACTATCAATAAATACATCCAAGACTTAGAAGCCATAGCCAAGAAAAAAGAACGCAAACAAACAAGAGATGAACGCCTACTTAAAAAAATCGAAAAAGCTATTAATGCATTATACGATATAAAAGAGGATTTTTTTATGGGTGAAGATATTGACGAAGAGGACCAAAAGGCTATGTATCCCGATGAGATAAAAATGCGTAAAAAACATAGATGATTTAATATACGCACTTTACTTAAAAATTGATTGTTATGAAAAAGATGAAAATATTACGCCTACAATAGCAAACAAAAAATTTGATAAAGCTTTTTTTGAACTTCTAAACGAAAGAAAAAAGAATAATAATATTAGTCCCCTAGAGTTAGCCAAAGCAATAACACAATTAAGGGTTACTATAAGAAACATTTTTAACAATAAGCCAAATATACGGATAAAATCCGACAAAGAAGCATAAAAAAGATGCCTTTAAAAAATTTCTTACATCGAAAGCAATGTAAGAAATTTATTTTTTACATTAAAACTAATGCATTTTTTTAAAAACCTACATCAAATTCCGTGAAACTTTTTTATTTTTTACATCATTTCTCACGCTAAAAATTTATTTCTAGCATCGATTTTAACGCTACTTTTATGCTAGCTATTAACATTTTTATTTATTAATATTCTCACATCAAATCAATTTAAGCACATCAAGCTTGCAAGCATTCAGGCTTAATTATTTTGAAAAATTATCAAAAAGGATAAACAATGCAAGATAAAACATTACTAAGCTCAAAAGAAACGGCGAAGCTTTTAGGCGTAGGCGTATCAACACTTTACAGATACAAGAAATTAAGCGATTTTCCGAAACCTATCTTTTTTACAAATGTTACAAAACGCTTTAAAAGAGATGAGGTCGAAGCCTTTATTAACAAAAGACAAAACGAAGGCAGACCATTACCACAAGGGGGCGAAAGATGAAAGCTTTTAAAGACGATAACGAAGCTAGGCTATACGGGCGTTTTTACGCTCGTTTATCCAAATGCCCCGATATTAAGGCGATTTACGCGCAGACGGACGACCAGGAGCAAAGCGAGCTACGCGAGGGCGTGATTAAAGCCCTTTGTGTGGCTTTTGATTTATTTGAGGAGCGCGAAACGGAGCTAAATCAAAAGAGTATATGCAAAATAGCACGAGAGTGCAAAGAGATAAAAAGCGCGCCCGAACTTTACGTAAAAATGCTAAAAGAGTGCTACCTCGATATTTATCTCAAATCTCTACAAGACGAACAAAGCGGAGACGATACGGCGGACTTTAAGCCCGTAGCCTTTGATTTGTTTTGTGCTTTGACCGAGCAGGCAAGAGAGCTAAACGCATTACGAGACGAGAACAAAAGGCTAATAGAAACCTTTTTTATCAATAGGAGTGCGCGATGAGTAAGCTAGTATTTACGCCTAGCAAATTTTGCTTTAGCGCGGGCGATGAGGTTATGTTAAAGGCTTTTAAAAAGCATTTGCATACCTACAAGGTGGCGAGCCTGGACGGCGTCACTCAACCTTTACTTGATTGCGCTTATGATTTGTTTCATATCGTGCAGACGCAAAGCAAGAGCATAAAAGAGTTAGAAATAAAAGCAGGCATAAGAGAGGAGAATAACCTATGATACGAAGCAGACATAAAACGGCGTTAATAAAAATGATGTGGGACAGAACGGGAATAACCGCGGGGCGAGTATTTGGCATAAGTAACGCCAATCAGTATTTAGTAGAGCTTTTTAGAGAAAAAATCGTTAAATTTAGATGGTGCACGGACGCAAATAACCCTAAAAGGCGGTTTAAATTATGGCGTATCGATGATTTCCAAAAAGCTAAAAGATATTTAGTGAGCAAAATATGAGCGCAATAGTAGCATTTACAAAGCCAAACGGCGAGCGGTGTCTAAGCTTTAGACCCCTAATAACACCAAGAGGTCAAGTAAAGTTAGCTAAAAAGCTAATCGAGGCTATAAAAGCTAAAAATACACCTCGAATAAAGAGCTAATTAAAGAATTTTAGGGGTGGTCAAGCCAAGCAAGTTTAGCCACCCTTTACAAGGTTACAAACGTGGATATTTTAGCAGAAGTTGAGAGCATTATCAACCCAGCCGAGAGCAAAATTTACATAGACACCATAAGGGCTACATTTTTCAAAAAAGCTATCACACAAAAGATCCATAAAAAAATCGACCTTTTAAAGTCAATCGCTCGAAAGTATGGCAAAAAATGGCTAAAGCTGGATAAGCAAACAGCAAAAGCCGTAAAAATAGAGCGCCGTTATGAGTTTCGAGAATATGAGATAGTTAATATTTATATGCTTAGCGACTTGCCTATTTTTTACGCTACTTTAAAATCGTCAGGAAATGAGCCACAAAAGGCATTATTTGAAGTTTATTGGCTTAGGCAATACAACAAGACACCTCCACCCAAAGAGTTAATAGCGGAGCTTCTAGGCGTGATAAATAACGTTTCATCGCTTGACCTTTGTTTTGATAAGGATAGCCCCTTTAACCTTGAAGCTTTTTGCGATGAGGTTATTAGCTTTGAAAATACCAAGTATCTAAAAAACAAAGATGTATTAACTAGAGTGTATTTTTATGACAAGGCAAAAAAGAATAATCTAAACTTGCCTATCTACCGAGCTGAAGCCGTAGTAAGCATAAATCCCAAAAGTAAAGATAACCCCTTGCCACTCAAGCAAAGGCTAAATTTACAACTCCCTTACGCCATAGATGAGCTTAAATCCATACTGGATAAGACCACTAAAGAACAAGGCACGAGCAAGCCCTACAAGTCAAAAGAGAACAAAAGAGATCTAAGAGCATAATTAGCTAGTGGTAGCTTATGAAACTATTATTAAGCACGTTTTTCATAAAATGACGCGGTAAATTTTAAAGGGCTAATATGGACTTAATAGGACTATTTTCAGCAAAAAGACTAAATGATTATGAGAGCGAAGCCAAGCATAGGGATAATTTTTTGCTTATGCAAAGATTAGCGCCTAAACTGGGGATAATTGAAATTATCACGCGCAATAAAACCGCGCGCTTATTAGGCATCGACGACGATACTTTTGTTTCGAGGCAAACCCTAGGCTACTGGGTTACGTTAATAAACGTGATGAAAATTCATAACAATGTAGCAGATTTCAGTAGGCTAAATTTCGCCAATTATTCAAAATACAACAGGCAAGCCAAAAGCACGATGCTAAATTACAAAAAAGTTAAAATTTGCTATTCGCTCATACTTGCAATAAGAAACCGCGCCTTTCATTTTGAAAATCTTTACAAACTAAATCCAAAAGGGACGCCAAGAATATCAACCAGACACGATAATATTGTGGTAGGAATTGACCCCGAAAAATTAGAAACCTTTATTGATGATGTTTTGGATTGTTTAGATAACGAGATAAGAGAATATTTACAGAGAGGGCTTTAAAGCGCCCTCGGTGAATTTCGCCGTAATTATACAAGTAATTCTTAAACAAGTCAAGCAAAATCTACTAGAGCATAACCAGCCGAGATTTTGGCTCGTTATCTCAACGTAAAATCCGCCTCCCTAAAATTGTGGAAGCAAAAACCCCTAATTTTATGCGTTAGCCTAATTTTTGGCTTACGTAGCAAAGCCCTTAAATATGAGCTTTGTCCGTCTCCTTAAAATTAAGGACACGAGCTCTAACAATGAAACCCAAATAACCCTATTATCAAAGCTTGATCCTTGAAAGTGAAACGTAAAAGCTACCTATGTTAAACATAGCCAGCTTTAAAAGATGACCTAAGTTTAATTTAGGGCATCGTTATATTTGCCTTTCTCAAAAATCTAAAACGCAAAAAGATGACCTAGATTTAATCTACCTCATCGCTCCATAAAAAAAATGAAAACGGCTTTTAACCTTAAGCCAAAATAGCCCTTTTTTTGCTTGCTTAAGGTTTGATAAAAAAGGGTATTGCAGAGATTGCCACCGCTTGCCATATTTTTAACGTTTTTTGTCTATCTTTTAAAATCAAAAACCAAAGCCAGCACCGAGGAGCTAGAGCTTTGCACGCAAGCCACGCACGAGCGAAAATCACAATTTAAGAAAACGAACGTATAGTGTGCCCTTGTAAAACTACCCTACAATGACCTTTTTGTTACAAAAAATCTCCACTTTTCCTTAAATGAAAAAATTAATTATTAAGAGGGCTAAAAATAATCGGGGTCGCGGTTAAAAAAATCAGGGGTTGGCGGTTAAAAAAACGTGCAAGATAAGCACTAGAAAGAGCGTAAAAGCCCTATTCTAGGCGGTAGTTTTAAACTGGGTAAGTTAAATTTAGGTAGCTTTTTAAAAGGGCTTATCTAGTTAGATCAAAAACGCCCCTAAATGTTAAAGAATATCGTATTTTACGTAGCTAGAGCTAAGATCAGAGTTGAGCTGGGGGAATTAAATACCGGTAGCTTTTAAATGATGTCACAGCTGACACCCTAGAGGGATATGATTTTAATTCACCCCCTTTTTAAATGATGTCACAGCTGACACCCTATCGGTAACACGTGTAACGTTACATGTAACGAACTAACTCGTTACAAGATGATATTAATCCTCTTTGTTTTCAGTGTAGGGCTTAACTACCTCAACGATTTTATCCATATCAAGCGACTTAATGTAATTTTCAAGCATAAATTTTAAATAAGGTGGATATGGAGTGCGTGACCCCCAAGCATTAACGGTTGCGTAAGGGATGTTGGATAATTCACTAAGTCGTTTTTTATTGATACCAGCTTTATTTAACAAGTTTTGAAATTCGTTTTTATCCATTTTTTAACCTTTATTTTTTATGAAATAATAGCATAACGCAATAAAAAATAAAAATAAAATATTGTTATACTATTTTAGTTAATAATCTTTTAAGTATCGTTACAATATTATTTTACTTAAAATTAATAGCGTAAATATACTTTTAAAGGAGAACAAATGTTAATCCCAACCAATTCAGACAGACCAATGTTTTAAAAGGTTTCATGAGTTTGTTATCGAGCAGAACAATGGCAACACAGAGGCAAGCGAACAAACGCTTTATGATGTGGCATACTCGCTATTTTATGAGAGCCACACGCTAAGAAGTGAAAGAGATAGAGCCTTTCAAAACTCAGGCAGAGCAAACGCTTTATTTGCCAAATCAGAGGAGCAAAACGAGCAATTAAAAACCGAGCTAGAGCAAGCAAAAGCAAAGTTTGAGAAGCTAGCTAGTAATTACGTAGCCTTGTGCGATGAGATAGACGAGTTAAAAAAAGAAAATGCAGAGTTAAAAAGCAAATTATCACTAAAGGAGCAAAAATGAAGTTAGTTTTTAATAAAATCAATAAGAATTTTGAGTTAGGCGTTGAGGTAACTTGCGTATTAGGGCAAGTATCTACCCTAATGCTAGCACTAGCAAATAAACACGAGAGCATAGACGACAAAGAGAGGCTAAACGCTACTTATCTACTAAGTGGCATTTTGCTCGATATTGCCTCAACGCTTGACGATTATGCACTAAAAGACACAAAAGCGACTAAGTAGCAAAGAAAATGACAGCCAAGAGATACGTAAGACTATACGAGCTTGAAAAAGCCAAAAGCTTTGATGAGCTAATAAGCACACTAGAGCAAAGCCAGGACGTTAGCAGAAATGAAGCTATTTATCAAGCAGGTGCTAAGGCGTGGCTATTCGTAGATTATTACATTAACGAGCTAAGGCACGCAGAAGCACAAGTAAAGCACTTAAAAAGACAGCTTGACCGCCTAAGCCCTAGCGATAAAAGCAAAGAGGACTTTAACAAAAATAATCCCTTAGAAGCCAAAGGGATTTTTAAATGGCACAAGCCCTTAAAGGGTGCGAGCTTGCAAAACGATATGCAAGCAAGCTAATCATAATCTAAGGGGGCGAGGCTAGCCCCTAATCATCTTATTCAATGGGTCCTTTCTAGCCAAAAAGTGCGTATTGCGGGGCGTAACCGCAGATAATCGAGAAATTAGCTTAAAAAAAGTTTAATTCTGTTTCTATTTTTTTAGATGTAATTTTAGGTTGCATTAAGGTAAAAACAAAAGAAGTCAAAAAAGCGAAATAAGCCCTTTGATTTTGTATGTCTTGATTTTACTTTAACAATGCTACAATACTCGTATGAATAACAAAGCCCTTTTATTAAAATTACGATGTAGGCTAGGGATAATCCTAAGCACGAATAACCAAATCCGATTACAAATATTAAGCGAAAAATTAAAGTTAAAAAAAGCGACGTGGTAAGTTTGGCCGTAACCGAATATTTTAACGCACATAACCAAATCATCGACGATAAAAGTAAAGAAGCATTAAAAACGATTTTTATTTAACCTAGCTTTAAAATAGTAAGTGCGAAAAGTTACCACTACATGAACGCCTAAAAAGTGAATACTATGCGAATACTGGCAAGCACGTAATAAGCGTATAAAGATTGCAATTAGTGAATAAAAGTGAATACCAAAATAGAACGTAAGCCACCTTTTAACAATACAAGCTAAAATAATCAAAAGAAAGGGTTACAAATGCAAACATTAACCATACGAGCAGATGAAGCACTAATAAGCCAAATAGTAGCAATAAGCAAGGCTCTAGCTAATACGACTAATCAAAAGCTAATTATCGATGAGGATTATCCGATTTACGACGACGGCAAGACGATGAAGCAAAGGATAGCCGATTACAAAGCGGATATTGAAGCTATCAGACGTGGAGAGCTTGAAACCTATCCGCTAGAGACGTTAAAAGCCGAGATGGAAAAATGGTAGTTAGACGCACAGCACGCTTTAACCACGAATTAAAAGCGGCGTTTGACTTCATAGCCAAAGACAGCCTAAGCAGGGCGCGAGAGTTTAGAAACGAACTTATCGCAAAGATAGAACGCACAGCACAGACGCCTTTTATTTGTCGTAAGTCTATTAATTTTAACGATGAGAGCATTCGCGACTTGATTTTTAAAGGTTATGTAATACCTTACTTAATAGATGATGAGGTTATTTATGTGCTAGGCATTTACAAGGCTAATGAGTGGCAAGCGTGAAACGTAATAAGGCGGTAATGTTTCACAAAATAACCTTAATTAAGTTTTCGAGCAAAAAAGAGATGAAAACTAATTTTTCTTAAGCCAAAACGACCACTTTAAGCGTTCGAAACTTAAACCATTTAATTTTACAACTTCACAATCCCATATTTTAGGCACTTATGATAGTTTTGTATTGAAAACTAAACTTTTCATAACTAGTAAATCAAATATTTAAAGCTTAAAAGGCTTGAGTATGTAAATGAGTGTAAAAATTATTACCTTTAGTCTTGTAAAAAGTCGATAAAAACGGACTTTAAAGCTAAAATCATTTTTCGATTAACTCCACCATGATTTTACTCTCTTTTTTACTCATAAATATTTTCACTTTTTCATGAAATTTTACGTCAAATATATGTAAAAATTTAGAATTCTTTCGCTACATTTACAACATGCAAAATTTAAAACAATATGTAAATGAAATTTTAAAAAATCACCATGATGAGCGTGTATTTAGCTTTGAATTTGATGGGCAAAAATTTTGGTTAAAACGCATTGAAAAGAGCATCGAAGGTGGCTTTTTAACTAAAATTTTTAAACCAAACCCTTATAGGTCATTTGCGGCCGAGATAAAAAAGCTTGAAATTTTAAACGAGGCAAATGCTCCTGCTCCGAAACTCGTGCTAAAAAGTGATGAATTTTTCGTTATAGAAGATATTGGCGAGCCAGTTGCTAGACTATTTAAATATAGCACCGATGAAAAATTTAAGCATGAAATTTTACTAAAAGCAGCCCGCGCATTAGCTGGACTTCACGCACTAAATTTCGCGCACGGACGCCCAGCACTTAGGGATATCGCCATAAAAAATGACGAGATAAAATTTCTTGATTTTGAGTCAAAATTTTTTAGCAAAGACTTGGAGCTTCAAAAGTGCCGTGATCTGCTAGTTTTCATCCACGAGCTCTACCGACAAAAAATTTCAAACGAGCTTGTAAAAGATGCGATTGATGAGTACATTAAGGCTAATGGCAGCGAAATTTACGAGCACTCTTTGCGATTAATAGTGAAATTTAAGCCACTTTTCTACCTACTAAGGCCGTTTAAATTTTTAGATAAAAAAGATCTAAATGCAGCTATTTCAACATTTGAGCTACTTTTGCCAACCGCAAAATCCAAAATCACTTCTTGATAACTAAAAAATAATCTTCTAAATTTTATCTCTGCTTAACAAAAAATAAATTAATATTCGTTATTAAAATCTAAAAGGAGATATATGCTTTTCAAGCGTAACAAAATCATTTTCAACATCCACCTAATAATCGGTCTAATCGCGACTATACCGCTACTTATCATGACACTTGCAGCGCCATTTGCCTCTTATAGAGAGGAGATCAAGTCTGCGATAAATGAAAAATATATAAATTTAGCACCTAGCGAAAAGCCAAATTTAAGTTTAAGCGAGATCCTCGCCAAAGCAAAAAGCGAGATCAAATTTGACACTCTTGAAAACGTGCAAATCGGCGGCGAAAACAAAGCTTATAGCATCAGCGTCACCAAAGACAAAAAACTCCGAAATTTCTTTGTCGATCCCCGAACCGGCGAGGTGATCAGCGAGGACTGGGGCGAGAAAACTCGCATGATAATAC
Organism: Campylobacter concisus; assembly: GCF_015230035.1. Taxonomy (GTDB): domain Bacteria; phylum Campylobacterota; class Campylobacteria; order Campylobacterales; family Campylobacteraceae; genus Campylobacter_A; species Campylobacter_A concisus_BK. The sequence continues at coordinate 44,291 of NZ_JAAKZD010000004.1, read as the reverse complement.
TAAGCCTACATAGAAATTTAGGCCTTGCCCTACTTGATAGCAAAGTCCCAGCAAACATCGGCAAGCAAATAGTCGCCATTAGCTCCATCATCATGGCGCTTCTTGCCATCAGCGGCCTCATCCTCTACGCACCAGCGATCAAGCGAAATTTCTTAAATTCGCTAAAGATCAAAACAAATGCAAAGGGCTACGCCTGCTTTTACAACCTCCACACAAGCCTTGGCACCTACGTGGCGATCCTGCTTGTCGTGATGTCGCTAACTGGGCTTTACTGGTCTTATGGTTGGGTCAGAAACAGCGTAAATAGCGTATTTTTCGAGCTAAAACCAAGCCAAGCTCAAAGGGCAATGCCTCAAAGAAATTTAATCCCGATAAGCGATGATAAATTTAAAGAGATCGAGACTGCGGAGCAAATTTTTAAAGACAATGTCACGCTAGAGCTAAAATCACTCACGATAAACGTGCCTGAAAACAACCAAAGCACCTACACCATAAACTACGAAACTAGCGAAAGCCAAGTGGGCAAACTAAAGCTTGACGCGAGCGCTGGCAAGATCAAAGAAAACAAGCTTGTTAGCAAGGCTGAAAGTATCCCAGAGGCAAAAAAGGCTGGCCGCAAGGTGCTTAGCCTGCACACTGGAGAGATGTTTGGCGAGGTCGGTCAGATCGTCTTTGCCATCTCTTGCGTGATCGCCGTTTTACTAATAATAACTGGCTTTTTGATGACCATAAAAAGGAGCAAAGCCATATAAATAAAAGTAAATTTTTACCTTGCTTTGGATAAGATTTTAAGAAATTTTTACCACAAACAAGCGAGAAATTTATGAACAGAAAACGCATCTACAACCCAAGTTCAAATGAAAATTTGACCGACAGAAGAGTCTTTAACGGCAACCCACACGGCATTTTAAATTTCACCAAGGCAAAATACGAGTGGGCGTTAAAGCTTTGGGACCTCATGGAGGCAAACACCTGGTTTCCAAAAGAGGTCGATACCACCGACGACGTGCGCGACTACGCCTACAACCTCACAGAGGCTGAAAAACGCATGTACGACCTTGTCTGGAGCCAGCTCATCTCGATGGATAGCTTTCAGACAAACAACCTAGCTGACAACATCAACCCTTACATCACCGCACCAGAGATCAACGCCGTGCTAAGCCGCCAAGCCTATGAAGAGGCAAACCACAGCAAGTCTTACGCTGTCATGGTCGAGGCGATCTGTGACAACACCGACCTCATCTACGAGATGGAGAAGCACGACGACGTTTTGCGCGAGAAAAACGACTATATCTCAAGCGTTTATGAGGAGCTTGCAGGCGAAGTGACTGACGAGAAGCTACTTCTTGCGATGGTTGCGAACCAAATTTTAGAGGGCATCTACTTTTATAGCGGCTTTACAGCGATCTACGCTCTAGCTCGCGCTGGCAAGATGCTAGGCTCAGCGCAGATGATACGCTTCATCCAACGCGACGAGATCACACACCTGCTTTTGTTTCAAAACATGATAAATTCAGTCCGCAAAGAGAGACCTGATCTTTTCACTCCTGAGACTGAGGCAAAAATTTATGATATGTTTGAAAAAGCTGGAAATTTAGAGATCAAATGGGGCAAATACATCACCCAAAACCAAATAATGGGCTTTACCGACGATATCATCGAGCAGTACATCCACTATCTCATCGACCAACGCCTAGTTGCGATCGGTCTAAAACGCAAATACAACGTCGCTCACCCGATCAAATGGGTCGATGACTTTGCTAAATTTAACGACCAAAAGTCAAATTTCTTTGAAGCAAAGGTGACAAACTATAGCAAGGGAAGTATCAGCTTTGATGACTTTTAAAAATGGCATCTTAGCCCTTGTCTGCGTGCTTTTTGTGGGGTGTGCGAGTAGTAGCAGCCAGAAGGCGATCGACATAGCAAATAAGGATCTATTGAATAGTTTTAACCCTTACATACTTGTCAAAACAGACGAAACCAAATATGTTATCATCTACAAAAGCATGCCAGCTGGCGATGTCCGGCCAAGTCTGGCACCTATCGGGTCGGCTCTTTTTGTCGATGTTTTAAAGCAGATAAATAGGGTATGTAGCTTTAAATCCACCGACCTAAAAGAGACTAGAGTGGTATATTTTGACGATAAAACCTCGTTTTCGTATGAAGTCTGGGTCCTTAACGACCCGCTCTCGCAGCGTGATGACAAGATCACAGCTATAAGCGTTATTTTAAAAGCTACACCAAACATCGGTGGCACGGATATAAACTACAAAATTCCAAAAGACTGCCATGATGAAAAACCTATGATATTTGTATTTGAAAAATAAATGAGCGAAAATTTAAACCTAATAAGCCTAACTTTAAAGGCACGAAATGCTACCGAGCGGCTAGAAGAGCTTGCGAATTTAGTTGAGGCTGCACCTGAAAACTCGCTCCTACTTGCAAGCGAGCTTTGCATCAGCGGCTATGACTTTGACGGCTTTTTTGCAGGGGCAAATAAAGCGATGCTTGGTGGCATGATAGGCAGCTTTGATGCGATGCTGCTTGAGCGCTTACAAGAGGCGCTTAGCCCAGATAAATTTCTTGGTTTTACGCACCTTAGTAGCCTAAACAAAAGCGCAGGGCTCGCTCAAATTTCAAATCTAAATCCGCACCAACCAAAAATCTATAACGAATTTTTACTTCTTAACTCAAACAACGTCTTTCATTCGCAGTTTAAGGCTGAGCTTTTTAGACCAAATTCAGAGCATGAGATCTTTGCAGCCGGCGAGGTTAGCGATATAAACGCATTTGCATTTAAGGGGCTAAAGCTTGGCGTACTGATATGCTTTGAGCTGCGTGATAGCAGGCTTTGGGCAAAACTAAGAGGGTGCGACATCATCATGGTGCCAGCCATGTGGGGCAAGACTAGAGAGGACGCCTACCTTAGCCTTTGCAAGGCACTTGCGATCGCAAATAACTGCTACGTCATGATATCAAGCTCGCTTGATCTTGAGCTCGCTGGGGTCTTTTTGCCAGATGGCACGCTAGAAGCAAGCGCGGTTTTTGACGCAAATTTGATAGCGCAGATAAAGAAAAATTTAGGGCTTTTATAAATTTTAAGATAAGCTTTAAATCGTATAATAACGATTTAAAATTTGTTTAGGATAGAAATTTTGACCCAATTAGAAGCGATAAAATGCCAAAATTTAGCTAGCGACATAGCCGATGAGATCACGCTAAGTCCGCTTTTGTTTGACGCGATATCAACGACCGAGCGTGAAATTTTCGTGCCTATCCCAGCACATGCTTACAAGCTTGACGCACAACCGATACTGGGTAATCAATGGATCAGCTCGCCACTAACGGTGGCAAAGATGACCATGGCGCTAGAGTGCGAAAATGTGGATAACATCCTAGAAATAGGCTGTGGCAGCGGCTATCAAGCAGCGATATTAAGCAAGCTCGCACATAGAATTTTTAGCGTTGAGCGCATAGAAAAGCTAGCCATGGAGGCCAAAAAACGCTTCGAGACGCTAAAGATCAAAAACGTACATGTAAGATATGATGATGGTAACAACGGCTGGCGAAGCTACGCGCCGTTTGATAGAATTTTACTCTCAGCTGCTGCTGATGAGATATCGCCAAATTTATTTAGCCAGCTAAAAAGTGGTGGTATCTTGGTCGCTCCGATGAAAAAAGACGGCAAGCAGTTTATCGCTAAATTTAGAAAAGATGAGAGTGGAAATTTAGAAAAAGAGTTTTTAGACGAGTGTCTTTTTGTGCCACTTCTTGAGGGCAGAGAGTAGAAATTTCGTAGCTATTGCCACCTAACCAGCCACTCGCCGCTAGGGTGCTGCGTAAATATAAGATCATCAAATTTTGTAGTTTCTTCGCCATCTGCCGTGATAAATGTAACGCTAAAGCTAAATGCATTTTTAGCGATAAATTGCACATTTTCTATACTCAAGATATCAACGTTGTCGCTACAAGTGCCACTAGCCCTTTTTGAATGGCTATCATCTCTTCGTAGCGCAGGTGCCCTTGTGCCACCTTCCATAAATTTATCATTTTTATTAGCCTTATAGCATGCCATATTTGCTAAAAATTCCTGCATCCTAGGTTTTGCGCTATCAAATTTCGCTTGATACTCTTTTGGCACCTTAACGCCCAAAATAGCGCCTGGCACCGTCTGACCAACCAAATTTCTACTTTTTGTTAGCGTTGGCTCACTTTTTGGTTCGCAAAAGGCAAAGCTACTAAAAACGGCACAGAGCACAATGACAAGAAGCGATTTGGTTTTCATTTTTCTCCTTTTTAAGCAGGAGCCATTCTATCTCGCGCCACTTAAAAGTTGCCTGAGTTATAAATTTAAAGAATAAATGTGAGTTTTTAGGAGAGGCAAAGCCTAAGCCTTGCCTTGAATTAGAATTTATTAGAATTTATAAGTGTAGCCTGTGTAAATTCCAACACTTATATCTCTTAGCTGAGCGCCGCTATTTTTCTTATAAAATGTCTTATCAGCTTTTAGACCAAACTCTAGTGTGTTGTGAGCGTCAAATGAGTAGATACCGCCAGCTTTTGCACCAACTAACAAACCTTTGAAATTTTTCTTGCTAGTTTCGTTTTCAAAGCTTTGTCTAACACTTAGATAGCCAAGACCAGCGTAACCGCCAAGCACAGCTTTAAAGTTCTCAGTGATGTTTGGAGTGTAGATTTTAAAGATATTTAGTGATTAAATTTCAAACGACTAGGCAAAATGCTATAAAATTTCTCTTATGAGAAGCTGTGGCGTAACAAGCCCACGGAACGAATTTTTAGATACACAAAAGATGATATCTATCATCTCGCCTACTCTAACGTGCCTTGTGAAGTTGAAAAATAGCGCCTCAAGCGTTTTGTTGTCTTTTTGCAAGATAAGTTTTAAGTGGTTTTGATCCCTGCCTATGAGCCTCTCGTTCTTTACGACAGCGTTTTCTATCTTAAAGACTGGGCGCGGATTTTTCTGTCCGTACGGCTCGTAAAATTCCAAAATTTCAAGTAGCTCAAAGTCTATCTCGCTTGGCATTATGTCGCCAAGTAGCTCATCTGAGCTTTTGCACTCTTGCATATTTAGGCATGAGCAGCTTTTATTTATCGCCTCTTTAAATTTTTCCAAATTTTCAGGCGCAAGAGTTAGCCCTGCTGCACCTTTGTGACCGCCGTAGCTTGTTAGCAAATCTTCGTGACTTGCGATTAACGACAAGATATCAAGCTTACCAACACTTCTAGCACTGCCTTTTGCGCGGCCTTTGTCTATGCTAAAGACGATAGCCGGCTTTGCAAAGTGCTTTGCCAGGCGGCTGGCTACGATGCCTATCACACCCTCATGCCACTGCTCGCCCCAAGTGATGATGACCTCATCGTCCTCTTTTACGTCCTTTAGCGAGCACTCAAAGAGTTGGCGCTCCTCCTCTTTTCTGGAGTTGTTAAATTCAATGATCATATCAAGGTAGTTGTAAGCCTCTTCGATGCTCTTTGCACGCAAGAAGTTAAATGAATTCATCGCATCGTCCATGCGTCCGGCTGAATTTATAAGAGGCGCTATAAGAAAGCTGATATCATCACACTCAAATTTATCCTTGCCGTAAAACTCTTTTATGACGCAAAATGCCGAGCGCTTCGAGGCATTTAGCTTGCAAATACCCATGCGAACAAGCATCCTGTTCATATCTCTTAGCTCCATCATATCAGCTATTATCGCGATGGCTAAAAGCTCTAAAAACTTGCTCATATCGTAGTTTAGCTTGCAAACATCCTTTAGCGCTCCAACCAAATACCAAGCCACTTCAGCACCGCAAATTTCGATATTTGGAAAGCTGCAGTCCTCTTGTTTTGGATTGATTATGGCGTAGACTTCTGGCAAAATGGCTGGTGGCATGTGGTGATCTGTGATGATGAGATCGATGCCTTTTTCTTTGCAGATGCTAGCTGCTTCATTAGCTGAGATGCCGTTATCGACGGTGATTATTAGACTCACATCGCTTGCAAGCTCGTCGATGATCTCAGGGTTTAGGCCGTATCCGTCCTTAAAGCGGTTTGGGATCTTTACTAGGTAGTTTTTTACACCAAGATCGTCAAAAAACTCGGCTAAAATCACACTTGAAACCACGCCATCAACGTCATAATCGCCAACAATAGCGATGTGTTCATTTCTCTCGATCGCTTCTTTGATGCGATTAGCGCCTTTGTAGATATCCTTTAGAGCGCTTGGCGTTGGAATTTCACTAAGTTTTTTGTGTATGTCGTTACAAAATCTACGTGCTAGTAAATTCCTAATATCCTCTTTAGTTAACATAGCTTTGGCAAGGACTTTTTGACGCCCTGCCAACTTTTACTAATGCTATTTGCTCACTTAAATTTACGCCCAAACTGCCAAAAATTTGGCAACAAAAATGCTTTTTTTTCATCGTAATCTTTCGCCTTTATTTTGAATGCTTTGATTATATCTTTTTGAAATTTAATTTCTTATAATTTTCAATGAAAGTAAGATTTTTAGGGCAAAAAACTTTTGTTAAATTGATACTCTTTATAAATTAGCCATTGTAAATTTGAAGTAAAAAATGATAGAAATTTTAAGTAAAAATAAGGGGCCATAAGACCCCAAAAATTAAAATTTATATGTGTAGCCTAGATAAGCGCCAACATCTGTCGATTTAAAATCAAGATTATACGCTGAAGGATACCAAGTTTTATCAGTTTTTAAGCCGAATTCAAGTGCATTATTTTTATCAAAACTATACTCGCCACCTACTTTAGCACCCAATAGCCAACCAACTTTTGTAACATCATACATCTCTATAACAGCACCTTTATTATTATATGCATTAAAATTTATTGTTGAAAGACCAGTATAAAGACCAGCAATTAATTTCCAGTCTTCAGTTATGGTTGGTGTATAGTCACCACCTACTACAAATTTATGATTTGTCCATTTTGCATCCACTATACTGCCATGGCTATCTTTAGCTTTAGCGTGATAGAAGTATCCACCATAAACTCTAGCTATATCAAAGTCATAACCACCCTTTATTCCTATGTTTGGTCTATTATCTTTTAAACCACCAGTTAGCTTTGAGTTAAAATCATAGCCACCTTCAACTCCAGCAAATCCACCTTCAGCCAATGCAAATGAGCTAGCAAGTGAAAGTGTTAAAACACCTTTTAAAACACAATTTTTCATGTTAATCCCTTCAATAGTAATTATGGTGCAATTTTATGTATCATATACTTTATCTTTACTTAAATATTTTTGCAAATTTATCATTTTACGTGATTAGCCAAGCTTGCTTTTATAAAGCCTAGTATCACAGGGTTTGGTCTAGTTAAGCGGCTAGTAAATTCAGGGTGACACTGCACGCCTACAAACCACGGATGGCCTTTTAGCTCGATCGCCTCTACTAGTCCGTCGCTTTCGCCACTTACTATTAGACCAGCCTTTTCAAAGATATCTTTATATTTTGGATTTGCCTCGTAGCGGTGGCGGTGGCGCTCTTTTACGCTCTTTGCGTTGCCATAAATTTCAGCCAAAAGCGTCTTTGGCTTGATGTCGCAGTTATAAGCACCAAGTCTCATAGTGCCACCAAGTGGACTTGTGTGCGTTCTTATTTGCTTTTTGCCGTGAGCATCGATGAAGCTATCTATTAGATAGATGATAGGATTTTTGCACTCTTTGTTAAATTCCATAGAATTTGCATCTTCTAAACCCAAAACATCCCTTGCAAACTCGATTAGTGCCAGCTGCATACCAAGGCAAATTCCAAGATAAGGTATCTTATTTTCACGAGCAAATTTTATAGCCTGCATCTTGCCTAAAACGCCCCTTTCTCCAAAGCCGCCAGCTACTAAGATGCCATCCACGTCTTTTAAAAGCTCATTTACATTGCTCTCTTCTATCTTTTCGCTATCTATCCAGCGTAAATTTACCCTAGCGTCCAAATTTGCTCCAGCATGGATGATGCCCTCTGTTAGGCTCTTGTAGCTCTCTTTTAGATCGATATATTTGCCTACAAAGGCAATCGTTGTTTCGTTTGTTGGAGCGATGATCCTTTTTACTAGGCTATCCCAGTTTGCCATGTCTGGTTTTAGCTCACCAAAGCCTAAATTTTCAGCGATCGGCGTTAATATATCTTGCTTTAAAAATGAAAGTGGAATTTGATAGATACTTGCGCTATCTAAGCTTTCTATGACGCAGTTTTTCTCCACACCACAGCTTGCTGCGATCTTATCTTTTAGCTCGCGGTTTAGTGGCATTTCAGATCTGCAGATGATGATATCTGGGCTTATGCCTATGCGTCTTAGCTCGCCTACGCTGTGCTGGGTTGGCTTTGTCTTTAGCTCGCCAGCTACTTTGATAAATGGCACGAGCGTTAGGTGGATATTTAGCGCTCTTTTTTTACCAACTTCTACTCTTAGCGCCCTTATCGCCTCTAAAAATGGTAGTCCCTCGATGTCGCCAACGGTTCCGCCGATCTCAACGATGAGCACATCTTTGCCCTCGCCCGCTTTTTTGATACGATCAACGATCTCGCCAACGATGTGAGGGATCACTTGTATAGTCTTTCCAAGGTAGTCGCCACGGCGCTCTTTTTCGATAACTGAGCTATAAACTCTACCTGTTGTGAAGTTATTATCCTGACTTAGGCTCTCATCTAAAAATCTCTCGTAATGACCAAGGTCAAGATCAGTCTCAGCGCCATCGTCTGTGACGAAGACTTCGCCGTGTTCTAGCGGGCTCATCGTGCCTGGATCTACGTTGATATATGGGTCAGCTTTTAAGACGCTCACCTTTAAGCCAGAATTTTTAAGTAATGTCGCGATAGACGCAGCTGCGATGCCTTTTCCAAGTGAGCTTAAAACACCACCTGTGATAAAAATATACTTCGTCTCTTTTGCCATCAAAATTTCCTTAACTTTAGTTATTTTTTAATCTGCCGATTATACCCCTTAAATATTTAGTAAGGCATTAATCTTGCAATTTTTAAAAATTATTCTTTAAGTTTTTTTGTTATAGACTTCGACATCATGATTAAAAACTGCTTAAAAAACATCGCCTCTTTATATATAGACGGCTTTAAAAATATGAAAATAGGCAAGAAACTATGGCTTCTCATAGCGATAAAGCTTATCATTATGTTTGGGATATTAAAGGTCTTCATCTTTGATGAAACTCTTAATACCAAATTTCAAACCGACGAAGAAAAAAGCGAATTTGTAATTCGTAATTTAATAAAGGAATAAAATGTCTGAGATGGATTTTGTTGATTGGTCTAGGGCTCAGTTTGCGCTGACTGCCATTTACCACTTTTTGTTTGTCCCGCTTACGTTGGGGCTAAGTTTTATCATCGCCATTATGGAGACGATATATGTCAAAACTGGCGATAAGGCCTGGCTTGAGATAACGAAATTTTGGCTAAAGCTCTTTGGTATAAATTTCGCTATCGGTGTGGCAACTGGCATCATCATGGAGTTTGAGTTTGGTACAAACTGGGCGAATTACAGCTGGTTTGTAGGCGATATCTTCGGTGCTCCGCTTGCGATTGAAGGCTTGCTAGCATTTTTCATGGAGAGTACATTTTTTGCCATTATGTTTTTTGGCTGGGATAAAGTTAGCAAGAAATTTCACCTATTTTCAACTTGGCTTGTTGCGATCGGTTCAAATTTAAGCGCACTTTGGATCTTGATCGCAAATGGCTGGATGCAGTATCCTATCGGCATGAAATTTAACCCAGACACCGCTAGAATGGAGATGCAAAATTTCTTCGAAGTCGCGCTAAATCCACTTGGCATCACTAAATTTTTACACACAGTAACTAGTGGCTACACTATCTCGGCTCTTTTTGTGATAGGAATTTCTGCTTGGTTTTTGATCCAAAAACGCCACATCTTGCTTGCTAAAAAAAGCATCGTCGTTGCTAGCGCATTTGGCCTTATCACTTCGGCATTTTTGCTACTTAGTGGCGATGAGAGCGCATATCTTGCAGCTCAAAAGCAGCCTATGAAACTTGCAGCCATGGAGGGACTTTACAAGGGCGAGAAAAACGCTGGCCTAGTTGCTGCTGGTATTTTAAACCCAGCTAAAAAGCTTGGCGATGAGAGCGATGCATTTTTATTTGAGATAAAAGTACCTTATGCACTTGGCATCATGGCAAACAGAGAGCTTAACTCATTTACACCAGGCATAAACGACCTACTTTATGGCAACAGCGAGCGCGGCATAATAAGCGTCGAAGAGAAGATGGCAAAAGGCAAAGTCGCTATCGAAGCTCTTAAAAACTACAAAGAGGCTAAAAAAGCAAATGACGAGAGTTTGATGAAAAGCTCGCTTTCAAATTTAGAGAGCAACCTAAATTTCTTAGGATATGGCTATCTTAAGGATGCAAAAGATGCTGTGCCACCAGTTGCACTTACATTTTATAGCTTCCACATTATGGTCGCACTTGGCACATATTTCATAGCTCTTTTTGCTATCACTCTTTATCTAAATCTCTCAAGAAAATATAAATTTGAAAACATAAGAGCATTTTTGTGGATCTGCCTCTTTACCATACCGCTTGGCTACATCGCAGCTGAGGCTGGCTGGATAGTAGCAGAGGTCGGCCGTCAGCCATGGGCGATACAAGATATCATGACCGTTGGCATAGGAGCTACAAATTTATCTGACTCAAATGTCAAAATTTCATTTATATTATTTGCTGTTTTATTTACGGTCTTGCTGATAGCCGAGATCAAGATCATGCTTAAGCAAATAAAGATAGGATTTAACGACCATGCATAGTTTAAGCTTAGAAAATTTACAAATTTATTGGTGGTTTATAGTTAGCCTTCTTGGCGGACTTTTGGTATTTATGATGTTTGTTCAAGGCGGTCAGTCGCTCATCTTTAGCCTTGGCAAGGACGAGCTTAAAAAAGATATGCTCATAAATTCTATCGGTAGAAAATGGGAGCTTACATTTACGACGCTTGTTATGTTTGGTGGCGCGTGCTTTGCGGCATTCCCGCTATTTTACGCTACTAGTTTTGGTGGCGCTTACTGGGTTTGGCTGGCTATTTTGTTTTGCTTTATCATCCAAGCTGTAAGCTACGAGTACCGCAAAAAGCCTGATAACTTTTTAGGAGCTAGAACTTATGAAATTTTCCTTTTCATAAATGGCTCACTTGGCGTTATCCTTATTGGCATGGCAGTTAGTACATTTTTTAGCGGTAGTGACTTTGTGCTAAATGAGCACAACTTTGTAGAGTGGGAGACTCCATTTCGCGGTCTTGAAGCTTTGGCAAATCCTTACTTGTATTTGCTTGGTATAGCGATGTTTTTCTTATCTCGCGTAGGCGGCTGCTTATATCTTATAAACAACATAGCTGATGGCGAATTTATACAAAACGCTAGAAAACAGCTAATTATCAACACCGTGCTATTCTTGCCATTTTTCTTAGGATTTCTTGCTTGGATACTTACAAAAGATGGCTTTGCATACGACGCAAACGGCGTAGTTAGCCTTGTTGCTTACAAATACGCTATAAATTTGATCGAGATGCCTGTCGCTGGCGTGCTACTACTTGTTGGCGTTCTTTTGGTGCTTGTTGGAATTTTCCAAGGAGCATTTACAAAAAGCATACGTGGAATTTTTGCTTATGGCGTTGGCGTAACGCTTGCTGTGACCGCGCTATTTTTGATAACAGGACTAAATGGCACTGCATTTTATCCCTCATTTAGCGACCTCTCTAGCTCGCTAACTATCAAAAATGCAAGCTCTAGCCACTACACACTTGGCGTTATGGCCTATGTTAGCTTGCTAGTGCCAGTAGTGCTTGCCTATATCTTCATCGTCTGGAGAGCGATAGATAGCAAGAAGATCACGCAAGATGAGATCAAAAACGATCATCACGCATACTAAGGATAAAAGATGTTAGAAGCAGGAATTTTTTTGATACTTTGGCCAGTAACGCTATTTATTAGCTACAAATTTGTTCTTTTTTCTCTTAAGAAATTTGACGCAAATAACTAAAATTTAGGGGCATTTGCTCCTAAATTCTTCTTTTTATTTTCACCATTTAAAACCACTTTCTTATAAATTTACTTAAGCCTCTTTTTATATAAGCGTTAGTTTTGTGTGAAATTTGGGGAGTAAGATATCATTAAATTTCACAAAGGAGCGAAAATGAGCAAGAATTTCTTAGGTTCAGTTGCCCTTGCGGCTGTTTTGGTGAGTGGTTTTGGCTTTAGTGCTCCACTAAACGCTGGAGTCTTGGCTCATCAAGTAAAGGTTCAAGGAGAGCTTGGCTCAGTCTTTATAAACCCATACGACGTATCGCCGCTAACTGCTATCATCGATAGAGCCGGCAAGGATATCAAAGATATCCACGTCAAAGTAAAGGGCAAGCCAGATGGCGGCATAGATATCGACTACAACGTCTCAGAGCATGCCTTGCTCACGCATGACGGCGTACCTATTTGGGGACTTTATCCTGACTATCTAAACGAGGTCGAGCTTAGTTATACTTTTAACGGAGCTAAAAAGGTAGAAACTTATAAAATTTACGCCCAACCTATCGTCACATATAGCCGTGATTTTAGGTTCTCACACATGCAAAAAACTCACGTCAAAAAGGTCGATCCTGCCTTTAAAAACAGGCTCTATCTCATAAACAACACAATAACAAGCGTCTATAAACCGCTTGATTGGAAAAATGGCGGAGCTGCTAGCTGGAATGACTTTACCGAAAACTACATCGTAGATACCAAGGGCGAGGTCAGATGGTACCTTGACTATCAGAAATTTTACGACCGCAGCGAGAGAAGAGTGATGGATGGGGGCATGATGATGGGCTTTCATCAGCTAAAAAACGGCGATATCAGCTTTGGCATGGCTCAAAGATATCTTAGATATGATCTAATGGGAAAAGAAATTTACAACCGCCCGCTACCTAGAGGCTACATCGATCTAAGCCACGAGGTGATGCCGCTAAAAGATGATCACGCACTTCTTAGAGTAGCAAAATACAACTACCATCACAAAAATGGCAAAATTTCTCACACCATAAGAGACCACATCATCGAGGTCGATAACACCGGCAAGGTGGTAGAAGAGTGGGATCTAAACGAAATTTTTGGCAACAACGTATATCGTAGCAACCTCATAAAGGCGCTTGATGCTAGGGCTGTGTGCCTAAATATCGACATGGACGCAAAAGAGATCAAGATAAGCGACGATCAGCCATTTGGCGATGTCACCTCCACTGGCACAGGCAGAAACTGGGCGCATGTAAATTCTATCTCATATGATGAGAGCGATGATAGCATCATCCTTTCGCTTCGTCACCAAGGCATCGTAAAGATAGGACGCGACAAGAAAGTAAAATGGATACTAGCCTCGCCTGAGGGCTGGAGCGAGGACTTTAAAGCAAAAGTGCTAACTCCGGTCGATAGTAAAGGCAACAAGATAAAATGTGAAAACTCAAAATGCGAGGGAGAATTTGACTGGTCATGGACACAGCACACCGCATGGCTAACGCCAAGATACGAAAACAAAGGCGACATAAAGCATATAAGCGTCTTTGACAATGGCGATGCTAGAGGCATGGAGCAGCCAGCCTTTAAAGAGGATAAATACTCCCGCGCGGTTGAGTATAAGATAGATGAGAAAAAGGGCACGGTTGAGCAGACTTGGCAGTTTGGCAAGGAGCGCGGATTTGACTTTTATAGTGCAGTCACCAGCAACGTCGAGTGGCAAAAGGATAAAAGCACCTACTTTATCTCAAGTTCAAACGTAAATTTACTACGCCCTGACAAGACTATCAAAATGGTCTTAGTCGAGATCGACCCAAAGACAAATGATATAAAATTTGAAATGGATGTGGATTCTGCTTCAAGAGATGATGTCGCTTATAGAGCGATGGTTATCGATCCAGAAGTGTTTAGTTATTAAATTTCGGTGTGAGACCCCCTCTCACACCGAGTGTATTAGTTATTATGTTGAAATTTATAAATTTCTTCTTTGACGCTAGTTAGGTCAAAATTTATCGCTCGCTCTAGCTCTAGCAAGCTTACATCTTCGTCTATCTCAAGAGCCATTGCTATCTCGTTTAGCTCTTTTGCTTCCTCATTTGCAAGGATCGCACTCTTAAAACTAGCTTCATCTATCTGGCCAAATTTTGAAAAGATCGATTTAAATTTATCTTTTAAAATTTCTCTACTTAGCTTTTTATCTTCTAAAGCCTTCTTCGTGCCGCCATTTCTGTTGCAGGTTCTAAATATAAAATCTATTGTTTCATTTACTTCATCGAGTAAATTTTTTGTCTTCTCGCTTTGCATACAAACTCCCTTCACCGCAAACAAATCAGCGAATATCATCTTGATATAAATTAATTTTGATACTATTTTATAATTAATTTTTTAAATTGTAAATTGTACCTAGGTACGATATAGTTACATTTGTATATTTTATTTTTATTTTTTGTATTATTTTTTAAAGCAGGATGTTTAACCCTGCTTTAAAGAGAGTTTAGACCCAAGAAATGGGTCTAAAAATTTATGGCAACAACTCATTTACATTGACATTTTGTATAGTAAGCGTAAATGTCTGACCGCCTTCACTTACGCTATATACATATCCGTTGCTAATTTCAGTAGAAGCATTTGCTACTTCAGCTGAGCCTTCTGTAAATGAGCCAACAAATTTATCACCTTTTACGATCAGCGATGTCGCACCTTCGCCACCGACATTTTTTATGAAATTTGCGATATCTGAAGCATGCTGAAATGTAAAATGCTCATTGGCTTCTGACATATCAAGCACCTCAAAGCCGCTTATCTTGCCAGCATTTGTTGTGTTAAACGAGCCGTCGTGGATTTTTAGCGTATCTATGCCGTCGCCTCCGTTTATAGCAGTGCCATTTAGGCTTACATCCTTGCCAAGATCGACTAAGTCGTTGCCGTCGCCACCTGAAAGGTAGGTGTTGGTTAGTGTTACATTATCAGCTATATTGATAGTATCGTTGCCTTTGCCTGAGTTGATGTTTGATGCATCATCATTGTGAGCCATCTCACCCGCAGCTGGACTTAAATTTACACTTGATGTGCCAGTTAGATCGGAATTTATATTTATCGTATCGTCTCCGCCTTGAGTGAAAATTTTAACATCGGTGTTGTCATGAGTGCCTGCTCCGATAGTCACTCTATCGCCGTCATCTGCGGTATTTATAGTAACTCTTCTAAGCTCAGCGTTATCGATAGTCACGATTTTTACACCAGCATTTCCAACGCCTGCACCCTCTATGTTTGTATCAACTAGACCAGTAGCCTTTGCGACATTTAGTGTTACGTTGCCATTTTCAAGCATAATGTTTGAATCCACCATAGAAACATCACCATCGACATTTACATGGTCATCTCCGCCGTTTGTGTAAATGATAGCCTTGTCAAATGAACTATTTCCATAGATATTAATGGTGTCATTTCCGCCGCCTGCACCGATATATGTGCTATATCCATCATTTGAGATCATGGTGACATCTGTTAAAGTTATCACATCCTCACCATATCCAGTCTCAATGGCAGCATTGTTAAATTTAGCACCAGTAACATCTACGCTGTCTCTATCGTCACTTACTCCAGCATCAGCTGAGCTAGTGTTTATCTTGGTGTTTGAAATTTCAGCGCCTCTTTCGATAGTTAATGTATCTCTACCTTTGCCCATCTCTATGTAGTTTGAGTGAATTCCAGCTTGGTTCGCTACTGGATTTGCCACGTGAGCTGTTGAGCTTATAGGGTCATTATGTGTGGCGCTATTATTTTTTATTTCAGTGCTGCCTTTGATAGTTAGGCTATCATTACCCTCACCTGTGTAGATATCCACAACATCTGCTTTGGTATCTTGAAGCACGATCTTATCATTGCCATTGCCACTTTTTATTTCAGAGTTATATATGCCTGCACTGATGAAATTTAGCATATCGCCTGTATCTGAGTCGCCAGAGTCGATATCTACACCATTAAGTCTTGCAGTTACACTAATAGTATCGTTACCCTCGCCTGTTTTTATAAAGCTAGCAGTTCTAACACCTTCATACTCGCTTCCATCTGTCGATCCATGATTAGACCAGTCATCTATCAAATCATGTTTTATATTTACAACATCATTATCGGCTCCAGTATCTATCTTCACTGATTTTAATGATGTTACTGTTATTCCACTCTCGATATTAACAGTATCTTCTCCTTTGCCAGTTTTAAAAAGCACATCGCCCAATGTCGCATCACCTCTAACAGTAAATTTATCATTGCCATCATGGCTTGTAATCATCGTATTTAGCACAATTCCGCCATCTATTATTACTGTGTCTTGATTGTTCTCTCCACCAGCATTGCCCATATCTATTTTTGTAGAACTAACATCAGCATCTTTTTCTATATTAAACACATCGTCGCCATCGCCCATTTTTATGACATCATTACCATCGTCTTTAAAGTCAGACAACCCACTTCTAAAATTTACACCTTCTTTTATAGTTATCGTATCATCGCCATCTTTTGTGTCGATGATGGTTTTCATAGTGTTATTGCCATTATTGTCTGGATCATAGTTTATAAAGCTGCGATCTATGGTAGGTTCTACACCTTCGTAATCGTCTGGATTTATGTCTTGTGTGATGTCGATCTTATCATCATTATCAATGATCTTACCCTCAGCCTCGCCAGATGTGATAGCAGCGTTGTTTGTAGTCACGCTAAGAGTTACACTCTCTTTATAAACGCCGTAGCCATTTATGCCAGGAGCGATATTTGCGCCTAGATCCTTACTACTTGCGCCCTCGTTTTGATTACCTGATGTTTGACCGTAGTCGTCAATCACTTGCACTCTAACCTTTACATTTGCGATATCACTTGGTGCGACGCCACTTATCGTGCCACCATTTTGTATCGTAGTCCAGTTATCTCCACCATCAAGTGAATACTCCATAACGTTTGAGTAGTCTCTGCCTGCACTTGCACCGCTTAAATTTAGCGTTAGATCAGTAGGTGTGGTTGAGCTTGTAGCAGCTGATAGGCCAAGATTATAGACTAGATGCTCGTTTGGAGTTGCCTCTCTTGCCTCGCCGTTACCATCAAGCGATATCTTGATAGCTACTGGAGTGTTAGCTGCTGATCCGCCTATATCGCCAGCACCAGCGTCGTTAGCATCTGCATAGCCGCCGATTGAGTTCTCTGGAGTTTGAAAAGCTTTGTTTGTGTCAGTTAAATTTCTGTAGTTTTCGTTGATGTTTGAGTAGTGACCGCCCTCTTCAAAGCTAGCTGCGCCTAAGCTTACGCCATCTCCACCAGCTCCAGCTGCTGCGTTACCACCAGCTGCAGTCTCTTCAAGATCAGTGATGTTTGCACCATCAAGAAGTGCCTTTTGAATAGCACTTACATCAGCTACACTATCATCACCAAAGCTCTCATTGTGAGCTACGCTCTTGTCTAAATTTAGGGTATCTTTTCCGATGATCGCGATATCTTTACCATCATTTGCAGTTATGACTACTTTTGAGTCAATATCAGTTGTTTGTATAGTCTCACCAAGAAAAATTTCATCGCCTACTTTTAACACTCTTTGTGTGCCATCCTTTGCAGTTGCGATTACATTTGCTCCTTGTGAGATGCTTTTAATAATGCCGATTTTGTTTGACATAGTTATCCTTGTTAAATTTTTCTCGCATTTTAATAAATTTTATAATTCATGTATATTGTACCCAGGTACAATAAAGCCCTTAAATTCGGCATTTATGACACATGTATGACAATTTTACATTATCAATTTATATATTATTTTGATCAAAATGAGGCAAATTTCATTTTATCTGTCTTATCTTTTAAGAGAGAGTTAAATTTAACGTGTTATTTGCGTTATAAAACTTATTAAAAATTTTCTTTTAAATTTTGTAAAAACTTTTAAAATTTTTGATACTTTAGATGTGATAAAATCCTCTCAAATTTTAAAAAAGGATCAAATTTGAGAAGCGATATAATCAAAAAAGGCTACACAAGAGCCCCACACCGCTCACTTTTACGTGCGACTGGGCTAAAAGACGAGGACTTTGCTAAGCCATTTATCGGCGTTGCAAACAGCTTTATAGAGATTATTCCTGGGCACTTTTTCTTAAACAAATACGCTCAAATTTTAAAAGACGAAATTCGCAGAAATGGCTGTGTGCCGTTTGAGTTTAACTGCATCGGCGTGGATGACGGCATAGCGATGGGGCATAATGGCATGCTATATAGCTTGCCTAGCCGCGAGATCATCGCAAATTCTATCGAAACCGTGATGAACGCGCACGCACTTGACGCGCTTGTTTGTATGCCAAACTGCGACAAGATCGTCCCTGGCATGGTTATGGGCGCTTTAAGGGTCAATGTCCCAACCATTTTCGTAAGCGGCGGCCCTATGAGAAAAGGCCACACAAAAGATGGCAGGCCGATAGATCTTGCGACTGCATTTGAGGCGGTTGGCAAATTTGAAACCAAAGAGATAGACGAGGCCGAGCTAAGAGATATCGAGTGCAACGCATGTCCAAGTGGCGGCAGCTGTAGCGGTATGTTTACGGCAAATTCTATGAACACACTTTGCGAAGCGATGGGTATAGCGCTCCCTGGCAACGGCACCATCCTAGCGCTAACTCCAGAGCGCGAGGAGCTCATCAGGCAAGCTGCTCACAGGATCTGCCAGATCGCCCTTGATGAGAAATTTAAGATAAGAAACATACTAAATGAAAAGGCGATCCGTAACGCTCTTGTCGTTGATATGGCGATGGGCGGCAGCAGCAACACTGTCCTTCACATGCTAGCCATCTCAAGAGAAGCTGGCGTAAATTTAGACATCAAAGAGCTAAATAAGATCAGCCAAAACATCGCTCACATCGCAAAAATCAGCCCAAGCTTGCCAAACGTGCATATGGAGGATGTCGGCAGAGCTGGCGGTATGAATGCGGTGATAAAAGAAATTTCACGCAGAGACCACGGCATGCTAAATTTGGACAACCTAACAGTTAGCGGCGAGACTTTGGGCGAGCGCGTACGTGCTAGCGACATCAAAGACGAGAGCGTCATCCACAAGGTGGAAAATGCCTATTCGCAAGTTGGCGGACTTGCCATTTTATTTGGAAATTTAGCCGAGCAAGGCTGTGTCATCAAGACAGCTGGTATCGTTGGCGAGCGTAAATTTAGCGGCAAAGCGGTCTGCTTTAACTCACAAGATGAAGCGATAGCTGGCATCTCAAGCGGTAAAGTAGATAAAGGCGACGTCGTCATCATCCGCTACGAAGGCCCACGCGGAGGCCCTGGCATGCAAGAGATGCTAAGCCCTACTTCGCTCATCATGGGACGAGGCCTTGGCGCAGACGTAGCGCTCATCACAGATGGTCGCTTTAGCGGGGCGACAAGAGGTCTAAGCATCGGTCACGTAAGCCCAGAAGCAGCTGAGGGCGGCATGATAGGCTTGCTACGAGACGGCGACATCATCGATATAGACGTTGATAAATACGAGATAAATGTTCGCCTAAGCGAAGCCGAGATCGCAAAGAGAAGAGCGGAATTTAAACCAGTCGATAAGGCGCTAACCTCTCGCTGGCTAAGGCAGTATCAAAAACTAGTCACAAACGCAAGCAATGGAGCGATACTAGAGGCGTAAATTATCAAATTTAAGCCTAAATTTTAGGCTTAAATTTACTTCACTCCGTGCCACAGTAGGCGGTTTTTACCTAGTTTTGTGTCGATACTCTCTTTTATAATGGAGCAGATATACTCTTTTGAAAGCCCTATGGCCTCCTCCAAGCTCTTGCCCTTTGCAAGGTAGCAAGCAAGTGCCGTTGAGAAAGTACAACCAGTGCCACTCATCACAAGCGGACTAGCAAGCGGAGTTTTGAAATTTTGCAGCGAGCCATCTTTTCTATAAAGCGTATCTATGCTGCTATCCTCGCTTACATGTTTTTTCACGATGATATCGCAAGGCAGATCTTTGAAATTCCCTTCAAAAAGGACGTTTGCCTCGTCTAAATTTGGCGTGGCGACAGTGGCTAGTTTCATTAGCTCTTTTAACTTCTCTACTGCGCTATCTTTTATGAGCTTGTGGCCGCTCTTTGAGACGCAGACCGGATCAAGCACGACTTTTGCCTTTTGGGTGAGTAAAAACTCATGCACCACGTCCATTATCTCCTCGCTAAAGAGCATGCCGATCTTTATGGCATCAAAGCTAAATTCCTCCGCAAGCGTACTAAGCTGGTCTTTAACAAAGCTAGGTTCAAGACAAACTACGCTTTTTATCGCGTCTGTAGTCTCAGCAACCAGCGAAGTGACCGCCGTTGCGCTATAGCAGTTTAGCCTAGCGCATGTCTTTATATCAGCCTGAAGCCCTGCTGTGCCGCTATTGCAAGAGCCTGCGATGATTAAAATTTTCTTCATCGTTTTCCTTTTGTAAATTTTGGCTTATTATAAGAGATGTTAGTTAAATTTGAGTTTTTAAAAGGATTTGAGCCAAGAGGCTCAAATTTATGAAAGTTTGTTTAGATCGTTATCGATCTCGATATATATCGTAGTTGCATCAAAATTTGCATGCTCATAAGAGTTATCTACTTTTAGCTCGTTTGAGTCAGATAAAATCTCATCATTTGCGCTATGTTTGTCTGCTAGATTTTCACTGCTCTCAAGGCTATTTGAGCTATTTTCAGCCTCATTTGGCTGCGTTTTTGCAAACATATCTTCCACTTTTTCATTCATCTGATCAAGTATTTCAGCGTAGTTTTCTCCAAGAAGCGCTCTAAAAAGTGCGTCAGTATCGATGCTATTTTCAGCGCTAGTATCAGCACTTACCACGCTACTATCAAGCCATATCGTGTCATATCCATTTAGAGATATGTCGCTACCATCCACTGCTGTGATAGTCACGCTAGCACTTTGGCTCTCGCCCTTTATACTCTCTCCTATATAAACCTCATCATCTACGTTTAGAACTCTTACACGGTCGTTTTTATCTATCGCTATAACATCAGATGTGACGCTTTTTACCTTGCCGGCTACAGCTGCCATCTTTATTCCTTACTTTTATTTTTTGTTTTATTCTAGTGTTTTTTATTAAATTTGTATATTGTACTTTGGTACAAAGATGGTTTTTAAAGGCGTTTTTTGGGAGTAAAAATAGAAATTTAAAAGAAGAATTTGGGCTAAAAAGCCCAAATTTTATACAAGTTGTTTGTTTATATCATTATCTACATCTATGTAGATAGTTTTCGGAGTATCTGAGCTTGTTTGACCCTCATATCTTGTATATCCAGCTTGGACACCACTTTGATCTGTAGCCTCAGTAAATCCTTTTAATGAAACGCTATCTTTGTTATCGCCACTTATTTTTAAGATAGTATTTACATCATCAGTGATGCCAAATACATTATCCGCTTTTAAATTTAGTAGCTTAACAGCTTGGTTGTCATTGCCATGCTCATCCATGCCAAGTTGGATCTCTTCAAAACTCTTGATCGCATTAGTTAAAGACTTGTTATCAATCTTATCAAAGTCGATAGTGCCATCCTTTGCCACTGGACGCATGATAAGCGTATCTGTACCAGTGCCACCATCAAGGCTTTGAGATAGAGCTGCTGTTGGATTATCAAAGGTAAATACAACCTTATCATCGCCAGCGCCAGCATTTACTATATCGCCTTTGTTCATGCCAGTATAGCCGCTTCTACCAGCGTCGATGTAGTCGTTGCCACTTCCTGTGGTTATGACGTCGTTGTTGTCACCAGTGATGATTACGTTGTTGCCGTTGCCTGTGCGAATTTCATTTTCACCGCGTCCTGCGTGTATGACGTTATCGCCGTTTCCAACGTTGATGATGTCGTTGCCTTCACTTGTTGTGATGACATTGTTATTGTTGTTATTTTCTGCGTCTACTATTGTATTTTTAGCGATATCAGAAATTTGTAGATAGACATCACTTGCTTTTACTTCGCCGTCAAATACTGCTTCGAAATTTCCATTGTCATCAAGCGTTACAGAATTTGCAGTTATGATGTGTCCATTTGCATCTCTTAAAGTGATGCTATCTTTTAGAGCTATGCCTTTTACCGCCTCTTCAAAGTGCTCTTTTAGTGTGTAGCTTGCGCCAACTCCATTTTCACTTAAATTTCCACTCCATGTGGTTTTATTTGCAGCTGCGTCGTAGTGTAATTTTGAGTCATTTATCGTTGCAGCTGTTGCATCGATCGTAAATCTGATAGAGTTGTAAAGTAGCTCATCTCCACCTTGGTATTTGCCTTTTATAGATACATCATAAACACCATCAGCCATTTTGCCAGCGGCATCAAGTCTGTTGTTATAGCCTGTAAGTCTGTTGTAGTGATCAGGCGTTACATTGCCTATTGGTTTTTCTATCGCTTGAGATAATAGATCTTTTGAAACACCTTTATCAACGTTAGTTGCTACAAATCTAACATCGCCAGTGCCCCATGCTATGCCTCTACCACTATTTAAAAACTCACTTACAGTTTGATTATTGCTAGCATTGCCAGCTGTTGTATCCTCTGGGATCACAGCTCTTAGGTATGGGGTAGCGTCATTTGAAACGATCCTTGAGCCATCAGCTCTAAGGCCACTCTCACTCATCTCCATAGTGCCCCACAACTTCTCAGCTGAGCGGTTATTTGCGTTTGTAGTTGTATCGTTGCCATTTTCAAACTGCGTCATAGTTGGAACTAAAATTTCATTTACATGAGTATATTTTGTACCAGCTTTATCAGTCATCTCAACTTCTATCTTATCGCCTAGTTTTATCTTGTGATCGTACTCAAAGCTTAGCACGCCATTAGTTGGTTTAGTTGTGCCAACAGAGATGATGTTAGTAGTTCCGTCTGCTGTTACCACTTTTATACTCTCGATCTTATCGCCATCCTCATAGTTTTTGAGGTTAAAATTGATCGTATGGTGTTGTCCCTCTTCGTCATTTTCGATGATCTTGATGTTTTCTATAGTAACTGGCGTCTTATCAACTACAAATTCGCTAACTATCGTACTCTTGTCGCCATTTGCAAAGACAGCAGTTGCTTTGATGTTATAGCTACCATCATCTAAATTATCAGATGTGACTTCAAATTTACCATTTGAAAATTCACTTTGGCTAAGCTCTTTTGTAAAGACTTCATGTCCATTTTTATCAAGTACAGTGATGATCGCTTTAGTTGCGCTACTGTCTATGCTACCTGTAAATGTCGGAGTCTTGTCGCTTAGTACTGGTAGTGGTGCATTAGATGAAAATTTATCAGTTTGAGCGATGTCGTCAGTTGTATATTTATAATATTTAGTTGCATCGTTTATGCCTGTATTTGTATTTGCGCTTACATTGCTTGCGTCATTATCTATAGCGTCTATTAGGTCTGTATTAGCGACATTTAGCTTAGTTGATATCGCCTGCGCCTCGTTACCTACAAGGTCGCTAACTTTTGCAGTGTATGTCGCTTTTGGATCGCTTGTTTTAAACTCAACTTCATATTTGCCATCTACCACTTTAGCTGTATGGCTCTCGCCTGTGCTTGATGTGACAGTTACGATCTGTCCGTCTTCGACATTATCCACAGTACCTGTGATCTTTTGAGTGACTTTATAGACATTTCTTGTTACTGTATCTACGTAGCTGTCAAAGTCGGTTGAATTTAGTTTTATACCACTTGCTTCTGAGCCAAGTATGCTCTCAGGTCCGCCATCTTTTGAAACTGTTAGTTTTAGCTTGCCCCAGTAGATGTAGTTTGCATAGCTCATATCAAAGTCATAGTATCCTGCTTTATCAACGTGTAAAGTTGTAACCGTGGCTCTATTTTCTGAGTGTATAGTGTCATAATCAACCATAGTAACGCCATCAATTTTAAATCTTACACTATCATCAGTATTTTTTGCGTCAAATTTATAGTCTCCTGGCTCAAGATACATAGTGCCTTTTAAATTTACCATCGCACCAGCTGTTGTGTTTTTGCCATTAGGAGCATCTCTTACGATATGAATATCGCTACCTTTTGCGTTGTCAATGAAGTACTCAAGCGCTTTGAAATTTGGAGCTACCCATTCATTATTTGGAGTTACTACATTACCATCAAGATCGACCTTACCGACCATATTATGAGCACCGTCTAGTCCTGAGACTGTTCCAGCATCATTATCAGTGTTATCTCTATCGCCACCTTTGCCTTGTTGGAAATTTAGCTCTTTTGCTTTAAAGCTTGCCCAAGGTTTGGTATTATTCATATAGTATTCTACAAAATCATTTTGCTTCTTACCGTTATGAGCGTATTCTGTATTATTAAAAGCATAAGGTCTTAGCTCAGTGCCCTTTACACCTGGCTCATGGATGTGGTTAAACCAAAAACTTCCTTTTAGTCCGCTACTCATCTCAGACTCTTTTACAAGGCTCATCTCTGTTTCAACATTTATAGTGATCTTTGCAGTCGTATCAAGTACGAAGTCGCCACTATCGGTTGCAGTCTTGCCGTCTCTTCCTGTAGCTGTTATCTCCACTTTATAGTCGCCATCAACTGCGAGCTGGTTGGTTGTAAATTTAAATGTACCATCAGTGTAGTCGCTTGGATTTAGAGTTTTTGTAAAGACTTCGTGTCCATTCTTATCAAGCACGCTAACAACAGCTCTTACAGCAGTAGGTTCAACTGTGCCACTTATAGTTGGAGTAGCGTCATTTGTGCGAGGTACTTTTGGTGCGTCTAGGCTGTAATCGCCTTTTATAGTGCCAAAATCATCAGTTAAAGTTTTGATATCAACGCTGATTGGAGGTATGACTGGGGCAACAGGAGTTGCATTGCCTGCGTCATTGCCATCGTTGTAGCCGCCGATTGAGTTCTCTGGAGTTTGAAAAGCTTTGTTTGTGTCAGTTAAATTTCTGTAGTTTTCGTTGATGTTTGAGTAGTGACCGCCCTCTTCAAAGCTAGCTGCGCCTAAGCTTACGCCATCTCCACCAGCTCCAGCTGCTGCGTTACCACCAGCTGCAGTCTCTTCAAGATCAGTGATGTTTGCACCATCAAGAAGTGCCTTTTGAATAGCACTTACATCAGCTACACTATCATCACCAAAGCTCTCATTGTGAGCTACGCTCTTGTCTAAATTTAGGGTATCTTTTCCGATGATCGCGATATCTTTACCATCATTTGCAGTTATGACTACTTTTGAGTCAATATCAGTTGTTTGTATAGTCTCACCAAGAAAAATTTCATCGCCTACTTTTAACACTCTTTGTGTGCCATCCTTTGCAGTTGCGATTACATTTGCTCCTTGTGAGATGCTTTTAATAATGCCGATTTTGTTTGACATATTTTTTGTTTTATCTCAATAATAATATATTTTATTGTTTTAAAAGAGCTTTGTCTATTGTACTATGGTACAACCAAGATATATCCGCTCTCGCTGATGTTTTTAAATTTCACGCCAAGCTCGCGTTTTAGACGAAGTACGACATTTTGTATCGCAGCCTTGCTCACCTCGGTGCTCTCATAGACAAATTCCTCTATCATCTCGTAGGTGACAAGCTTGTTTAAGTTGTAAGCAAATAGCCAAAATATCTTATTTTGCAAAAAGCTAAGGTATAGCTCGTTGCCATTTTTATAAATTTTTTCTCTTTTTAAATTTATACTCACCTCATCACTTAGGCGCACTAGCTTCTCATCTCGCTCAAAGCTTAGGCTTATCAGCATCGATCTAAGATCTTTTATATCGATAGGCTTTTTCAAAAACAAGGTCGCCCCCTGCTCATAGCTCTTGATCAAATTTTCATCGCTATCATACGATGTAAAGACGATAAATTTCTGGTGAGGTTTTAGCTTTTTTATCTCGTTCATCATCTCAAAGCCATTTAATACTGGCATGTGAATGTCGCTCATCACGATGTCAAAGCCCTGTTTTTTAAATTTCTCCAGTCCATCTTGCCCATCTTTTGCGCCTACGACCTGATCGCAGTATGGCTTAAGCCCAGTGATGATGAGCTCCCTTGCCATCTCGTCATCTTCAGCTACTAAGATAGATACTTTTTTTAAAATTTCTAGCGCCTCTTGCATCTTTTAACCCTTTAAATTCTTATCAAAGCTTAGCTCAAAAATCGTTGGCTTTAGGTTGTGCGCAAGCGTGATGTCGCCATTTAGCTTCTCACGCGCGAGCTTTTTAGCAAAGTAAAGTCCTATGCCATTTCCTTGTTTTTTAGTCGTGTTTAGCCAAGTAAAAATTTTCTTACTCATCTCGTAGCTCACGCCGCCGCCACTATCATAAACGCCGATGTAGCACTTATCTTCAAAGTTTCTAAATTTTAGCTCTATTACGCGTTTTAGCGGCTCATCTTTGTAGCTTTCAACTAGTGAGTCCTTTGCGTTGTGGATTAGGATTAGTAAAATTTGCTGGATGATGTTTTCTATCTGATAGACTTTCATCTCTTCAAATCCGCTAAATTTCACGCTCACGTTTGTACGGCTAAGCTCTGTGTGCATAAGTGTTATTAAATTTCTAACGCTTGTTTGGATCTCAAATTCGCTCACATTTTCAGCGCTTTTGTAAAAATTTCTAAAAATTTCGATTGTTTTTGAAAGAAGCTCGATCGAGCTTTGCCCTTTTTTTAATAAATTTAAAAGCTCCTCATCGCTTAGCTTGCCCTCTTTTTTTAGCATTATCGCCGAGCTTAGCATCAGTTTTAGCGAATTTACTGGCTGGATGAACTGATGGCTTATACCGCTTATGAGCTCTCCAGCCTCGCTCATCTTGGCTCTGTGCGCTAGCAAGGTCTCGTACTCGTCTTGCACCTTTTTTATCTTGTTATACATGAAGTTGTGCAGGCTGTTTGCCAAAAAAGCAAGTGCGACGAAGGCAAAGAGTAAATTTAGGGCGTTTTTTAGCGCCTCTCTTGTCATGGCTAAAATTTCTTCTTCATTGTTTGTGCCAGCTCCGATAAACCAGTTCATCGTCGGTATCTCGGCTACTTGGATCAAATTTTGCCCTATCTTTAGGCTAGTGATGTCCTCATCTTTTAAAAATAGCTCCTTAAATTTCTCCTCGATCTCTCTTTTTAGCGTCGCATCAGCCATCGATGTGAGGATCTCGCCGCTGTGAGTTACTAAAAATGAGTAAGAATTTGGCGCAAGGTTAAAGTTTTTGATGCTATCAAAGATAGTGCCTATGCGCACGACGCCACAAAGTGCCGCTTCAAATTTATTATCCTTTTCAACTGGCACGCATAAATTTAAAGTTGAGTCTTTTAAAATTTTGTGATTTTGCATGAAATTTACGCTTGGGGCATTTGTATTTTTTGTCTCGACATACCAGATAAGCCCCGCTCGTTCGCACTTTGACATCACCTCTTCTGAGATCTTTTGCCCATCTACAAAGATCTCGCCATCCTCTCTTAGAAGCTGCATGAGATCAAATTCTTTCGCATTTTCTTTAAAGAGCTTTATGAAATTTGCCACCCTAGTATCGTCATCTATGATGCCAGAGTTTTGGATAAATTTTGACGCACGGATGAGCGAATTTAAGCGTTCATCAAGCCAAATTTGAAAGTTGCTAACGATGTTTTTACTAACTGCGATGTTGTTTTTATCAGATAGCTCGATGATCTTTTCTTTTGCATTGTTGTAGCTATTTAGCCCAAGAAGCACGACAAAGAAGCTTGCTAGTAAGATGATCGCATAAATTTTAATATTTTGTGATTTTAAATTAATACCCATGCGCGCAGTATATCCTAAGTTAGCCCAAAAACAGGGCTAACAAAAATTTAATTTTTAAAAGATAAGAGCTTTGAAACAAGCATAAGCGCAAGCACAACAAAGCAAATGCCAAAGCCAAGTAGCGTGCAATCCGCCATCGACATAAATTTAGAAGACGGCACAAGATACCAGCCATCTGCGTAAAGATCCACTATGCTCTTTTGAAGATCGCTTAGCACCGCGCCGTCAGGCACCATAGGGCTGTCATAGCCACAATCACCCGTTGGCATAAACCAGTCAGGCGCCCACTTCTCAAGTGGCAAGCCAAATGGATAGTGCGGCTCAGTCGAGCAGCCCTGCACGCCAAAAGGATCATCGCCATGCACCGCATCGTGGATTTTGGCTAGCTTCACGCTATACATTATGCCCTGCACCGCTCCCCAAAAGGCAAAGACGTAGCCAACAAGGGCAAAGAGTAAATTTTTTGGATTTATGATAGCGATCACGCCGCCAAGCGCCATACACAAAAAGGCAAAACGTATATAGACGCACTGCTCGCAAGGCGGCATATAAGCGTAGTTTTGAAAGAGCGAGTGCGCGATAACGACAAGCGCGACGCTTACAAAGACTAGGATCGCCCAAGAGATGCGTGAGTCTTGAAATTTAGCCATTTTTTTAAAAAAGCTCATGTGGCGCCTTATTTTTTAAGAAGCTCTTCGATGAGTGCTGCCATGCCGTCAAGCGAGCTGATTGATTTTGTCATGATGAGATATTTGCCATTTACGACAAATGCTGGCACGCCTTGAATTTTAGCCACGTCATAGCTCTCATCCCACTTTTTAAGTAGCTCAGTCACTTTTGGATTAGCCAGCTCTTTTTCGTAGTCTGCTTTGCTAACGCCAGCAGCATCAAGTCCGGTCTTTAAAAAGCCCTCAGCGTCTTTGCCATCGCCCCAGCGCTCTTTTTTGTCGTGGTAAGCTTTGTAGTAGGCAAATTTAGCCTTTTTAAATAGCGAATTTTCATCAAACAAGCTCACTCCCTTTGCCTCGTCCATAACGATAAGTACGGCAAAGACCTTGCTCGCAACCTCGCCGTAATCGCCCTTTGTCTTTAGGTGAAATGGCTCATATTTTAGGCCAGGGATTTTCTCAACTACCTTTGGAGTGACGCTCTTGTCGTATTTGTAGCAAAATGGGCAAGCGTAGCTAAAAATTTTAACTAGTGTATTTTGTCCGACGCTTAGTGGCTTTTCAAGCTTGACATAGTCCTCGCCCTCGCTAAATGCACTAGCACTGATCGCACCAGCAACTGCAACGGCAAAGATAGCCTTACTAAATTTAGATAGAAAACTCATGATGATCTCCTTTGGATGATTTATTTTGAGTTATTCTACAACCAAGCTCAACCGCACTTTTAACGCTAGAATAAATTTTGGCTGAAATTTATCTTTTTTAAATTTATGATGATGGATTTGGCGATTTTGTATTTTGTTAAATTTATAAAAATAATATACGTTATCAATAAAAATTATTATTTACATATTTTAGTTATTTGGTTATAATCCGCTCAAATTTTATCAAAATAGGAGTCAAAATGAGACAGTACGAAACATACAAATGCGAGAAATGCGGCAACGAGATCGAGGTTCAAAAAGTTGGCGGCGGCACACTAACCTGTTGCGGCGAAGAGATGAAATGCATCACTGAAAATTTAACAGCGGTAAATTTGATGAAGGCATTTGCTGGCGAGTCACAAGCTAGAAACAAGTACGAACTTTACGGCGACCTAGCTAAAGAAGCAGGCTATCACGCTATAGCTAGACACTTTTACGAGGCAGCTGAAAACGAGAAATGGCATGCAAGGGCTGAATTTAAAAAATATCACGAGATGATGAACGATCCTATCGATAAGATGGATAAAAATTTACTTGACGCTGCAGCTGGCGAAAACTACGAGCATACGACGATGTATCCAGACTTTGCAAAGATCGCAAAAGAAGAAGAGCTAAGAGATGTTGAGAGGCTATTTAACGCGATCGGCAAGGTTGAAGTAGAGCATGAAAGAGAGTATTTAGAGCTTAAAAAGATGCTTGATGAAGAGGGCTTTTTTGAGAGCGATGAAGAGGATATCTGGGTTTGCGAGGTGTGCGGACACGTTCACAGAGGCAAAAAAGCTCCAGGCGCTTGCCCACTTTGCAAAGCTCCAAAAGAGTATTTTAAGCGAGAATTCCTAGGCTAAAAAGCCAAAATTTTAGCCAAGGCGCTTGTCTTGGCTAAATTTAATAAATTTAAATCTATTTAAAATAAAAAAGTTATATAATCTCCTTAAATTTTCACAAGGAGAAAGAGATGAAAAAATCACTTTTAGTTTTAGCTACTCTTGGCTTTGCACTAAGCCTAAACGCTGCAGATCTTACAGATACTTGCAAGTCTTACTTCTCAGACATCGACAAAATGGTCGAAGCTTACAAACAAGCTGGTCAAGAGCAACAAGTAAAAATGTATGAAGATCAAAAGAAACAATCAATGGATCAACTAGCTTCTTTACCAAAAGAGCAACAAGACGCTACTTGCAAACAAGCTAAAGAGATGTTTGCTCAAGTAATGGATCAAATGAAAAAACAAGGTCTTTTAAAATAAACCTTCACGTGGCTAGACTCTCTAGCCACACTTCAAATTTAACTCTCTTTTTTACATATCAAATTTGCTAGTTTTGCAGCCAGTGGCGCTATGAAAAATATCACAGGATAGGCGACCATAAAGGCTTTTAGATAAGCTGCTAACCAAATTTGCACAAAGCCGTCAATAAAGCCTAGGTTAAAATATGTCAACATAAAGGACATTATAAGCGCCATAAATGCTGACATTATAAACGCAAAAACATATCTATAAAATTTCGCTGGTATCATGAAATTTTGCCCATAATAGCCTTAAATTCTCTAACCACATACTCAGCATACCCAGGCGCATGATAGACATCTTGAGATAAAATTTCATCAAGCTCTTTGCGGTTCTTAGCATCTACGACCACGACGCCTGCGTGTTCATCATCCACAAATGGCCCAAGAAGCAAGAAATTTCCTCTATCAACATATTTTATAAACCACCCTCTATGCTCGGCAAAAAGCTCATCAGCTCTCTCTTTTGGTATGAGATCTGTTTTTAAACTAATAGTAACGATAAACATCTTTTTCCTTTAAATTTACTTGCAAACAAATCCGCTCGCCTTATAAATGGCAAAAGCAGATCTTTTTCATAAATCTCCTAAAATTTTATTTTGCTAAATGAGGTCTCGTTCTTAAGACCAAAGCCGTCAAATTCATCTATTAGCCCAGCTCGCTCTTTGGCGTAAGCCTTGTAGTTTTCGCTGTGGCGGTAGCTCTCAAAGCTAGCTTCGTCTTTGTAAATTTCAACCAGCACCCATTTATTAGGTGCCTCTTTTTGACTAAAGGCAAACTGCGCGTAAGCGTCCTCATCTACGCTTTTTTGCATATATTTTTTGATGATCTTTTCAAATTTCGCATCGCTCTTTGCTAAAAGGCTTAAGTTTGTGATGTGAAAGTAGGCATCTTTTAGGCGCTCTGGCGTTAAATTTTTAGAAAACGCAGCCCTCTTTTTCACGCTTATAGCCTTTTTACTAGCTAAAATTTCATCACTCGCACTTGCAAATTTCTTAAAATGCGCCGAGCCTATATGCTTTTTATAAGCCGCCTCGTCCTTGTAAAACTCAAGCACGTAAAATAGCTCTGGCTTGCTCTTTGAGCTCGCAAAAAAGATCGCCTGCGTGCCTGGCTCACTCTTTGAGCTTAGTATTTTTTCCCTGCCAAGACGCTTTAGCAAGCTCTTGTTATTTGGCGTTGAAAGCAGCTCATATAAGCTCACTTTCGCCTCCGCCCCAAAGGCAAATGCTGCCAAAACCGCTAGTAAAAATAGCTTTTTAAACATCAAATTTCCTTAAATTTATTTCTCAACCACTCTTTTCATCCAAGCAAAAAGCTCGTCTAAATCGTAGTCGCCGCCATGTCCTTGCCCCCAGACCGCTTCGAAATCAACCTCTTTGCCAGCATTTTTAAGCGAGAGTGCGATCATAGCAGGCACGGCAAGGGCTAGGTCGGTGTCGTTTGTGCCCTGTCTTATGCGGTAAAATTTCGCCGCCTCTTTATTTTTAGTGTAGTTCATCGCATTCATCATCTTTATGACGCTAGCATCCGCCATCTCGCCGCCACTTCGCTCTTTTGCAAATTTAGTAAAGTGCTTTGCAGGCGTTTTGCTATCGCCAAAAAGGTCGTTTTCTGGATTTTCTAGCCCAAATCCGTCAAAGGCAACCACCTCTTTGGCGCGTTTTAGCGAGGCGATGAAGTCCTCAAATTTGAATGTATATCCAAGCGAGCAGCCCTGCGTGTCAAGAGTTATAAATTTAGGCGTGAGCGTGCTTTTGTCGCTGCTTTTTGTAGCGGTAAATGCCCTTGAAACAAGAGCGTTTATATACTCTTTGAAGCTGCCCTCGCCGTTTTCATCAAGGCTTAGTGCGTGACCTTTGGCGTCTTTTAAATTTAGCGAGTTTAGATAGGCTGGGAATTTACTCTTTAGCTCGCGTGAGAGCTCTTTTTGCGTGGCGTTTAGCTCGCCTGCGATCATCTTTGGCTTTTTGCTTCTGTCGTTAAAAGTGCTCGCATCAAGACTTGAAAAGTCTATCCTTTCAAATTTATCCAAATCCCCAAACATCCACTCATACGCCTCGTCCTCATGCTCTAAATTTGTCACAGGGCAGTAGGCTGAAGCGGCATAAATTTGATCGTCAGCTTTCGCAGCGCCTAGCTCTTTAAGATATGGCTCATACTCTTTTGCATTTGCGCTAGCTCCTAGAAGTGCCGACATCGCACCGCCTGCGCTCGTGCCGTTTGAGATGATCTTGTTTGCGTCGCCTGGCATAAATTTGTCGTTAAATTTAAGATATCTAACGGCTGCTTTTAGATCGACTATCGCAGCTGGTGCTTTGCCGATAAAACGCCCACCCTCTTTTAGCGTCCTGCCCCTAGCGCCAACGCTTGCCACGACGTAGCCTCTAAGAAGTGCTTCAAGAGTGGCATTTGGCTTTTCATTTTGGATTTCTGGCTTTTGTGGCATTGCGCTCATGTAGCCACCGATAGCGTTTGGCATAAAGATAGCGCTCTTTTGGTCGCTAAATTTACCCTCTGGCACGTAAAAATTTAGCACCTCATAGTCGCTAGCTGGCTTTGCCACATAGACTATGCCCTCATAGGCTCTAAATTTAAGCGTCCTCTCGCCAACTTGCACGCTTTTTAGCTCAAATTTATTTTCATCAAATTTAAGCTCACCGCCAAAGCAAGCGCCTACCAAACAAACCCCTAAAATAGCAACTCTAACGCATTTCATGATCTACCTTTTTATTTTGTCCTACTTTTTGTTTCGCTAGCCTTGGCGTAGGCTACCAAGGCTTTAAGGCCTAGTTATCTTTTGGCTCGTATTTGATAGCGTAGTCAAATTTAGGCTGGTGCAGTGAAAATTCAAAGCTATCTCTATCGACCGAGCCAACGCAGTAGTGGCTATCATAAAGGCGAAGCAAAAACTCCGCCATCTGCTCGCTCGTGTGGTACTTTTTAAACGCCTTGTCATAGTCGTAGCTCTCTTTGCTAGTTGCCACCATGCCAAATTCTGTCTTTGTGGCAGCTGGGGCCAGCACTTTTGCCTGCATTTTCGCCTGCTTATCCTGTGCTAGCTCGTGGTAAAGTCCCTCGCTAAAGGCACTTACGAAAAATTTGCTAGCGCAGTATGTGACGGCGTTTGGCACGATCTTGTAGCCGCCTATCGAAGAGATGTTTATAAGCTGCGTATCTTTGTCTTTATATTTTTTAGTAAAGAGCGTTGAGAGCGTGACAAGTGAGATGATGTTTAAATTTATCATCTGTGTGATTTTGTCTAAATTTTGTTCGCCGACCTTGTTATAGTCGCCAAAACCAGCGTTGTTTATAAGCGCTTTTAGCTCAAATTTTTCTAAATTACGCCAAAGAGAAAGGGCATTTTCTTGCTTTGAAAGGTCGCAAAGCTCTATCACCACATCGACATTTGCAAATTTAGCTATCTCGCTTTTTAAATTTTCTAAAAGCTCGCCCCGCCTTGCGATAAGGATCAAATTCTCCCCGCGTTTTGCAAATGCCTTTGCCGCCGCCGCTCCGATGCCTGAGCTTGCTCCAGTGATGGCGATGTATTTTTTCACTTCGCATACTCCACCGGACTATAAATTTTCACACCCTCGCTGTGGTCATCTTGCGCTACTTGCACGATCACTTTAGCGATATCAGCCGCCCTCATCGGACGATACTCGTCAAAAAAGCCTTTTGGGATAAATTTAAACGCCTTTATCGCTAGATACTCGCCAAGTCTAAATTCCTTTCTCTCAGCCTCGATAAGTGGCAGTCTGGCGATGTGAAATGAGCTATATCCAAGCTCTTTTATCTTTGCTTCTGCTTGACCTTTTGCCTTTAGGTAAAATGAGCCTGACTTTCTGTTTGCGCCTGCAGCCGAGAGCAAGACAAAGCGTTTTGCGCCGCACTCCAAGCCAAATTTAGCGAAATTTATCGGATAGGTCACATCGACTTTGTAAAACTGCTCTTTGTGCTTTGCCGCTTTCATCGTCGTGCCAAGCGCGCAAAAAACGTCATCAGCGATAAATGGCACCTCATCTTTAAAATCATCAAAATTTACTATCTTTACTTCAAGCTTTTCATGGGTAAATTCTAGCTCATGCCTAACAAGGGCGACAACCTTGCTGTAGTGCTCACTCTCGCATAAATTTTTTAAAATTTCACTTCCTACAGCGCCGCTGGCTCCTGCGATAAGGGCGACTTTTTTCATGTTTATCCTTTGTAAATTTTGGATAAATTCTATCTCGCTAAGGCAAAAATTTCGCTTATGGCCTCTTTTGTATAAATTTGCTCCAAGCCCCTGCCCTTGGCGTAGTCATAAACTAGCGCCATGATCTCGTCTAAATTTGACTCATCAACGCCGATCTCAATTAGGCTTGTTGGCGTGCCGATCTTGCTAAACCACTCTTTTAGCTTTTTAATAGCCTCGTCTGCGTCATCCACGCCAAAAATTTCTTTGCCAAAGCGCTTAAATGCCTTTAAATTTCTACTCTTATACCACTTCATCCAAGCTGGCATAACGACACTTAGCCCAGCCCCGTGCGCGCAATCAACCACCGCACCTATGGCGTGCTCGATCATGTGGTTTGGATATGAGTAGCCAGCCGTGCCAACGTAAGTTAGGCCATTTAGCGCCATCGTCGCAGCCCAGGCAAACTCGCCTCTAGCGCCATAGTTTTCTGGCTCTTTTAGTAAAATTTCAGTCGTTTTCATGACGGTTTTGATGTTTGCTTCGATGTATAAATTTATGATCTCAGGCTGGATGCTCGCCGTAAAGTAGCCCTCGATGCTGTGAGCGATGATGTCTGAAGCTGAATAGACCAAGTACTCCTTGCTAACGCTTGCTTGAAGAAGCGGATTTACCACCGATACTTTTGGGTAAAGACAAGCGCCGTGCATGGCAAATTTCTCTTTTGTGGCTTCATTTGTGACGACTGCACCGCCGTTCATCTCTGAGCCAGTTGCAGCAAGCGTTATGATGTCAAAGATCATAAGCGCCTCTTTTGGGCATTTGCCAGTAAAAAAGTCCCAAACATCGCCGTTATATTTTACTCCTGCAGCCACAGCTTTAGCCGTGTCAAGCACCGAGCCACCGCCTATGGCTAGCACGCTATCGACGCCTTGCTTTTTAGCTAAATTTATAGCCTCATTTACCTTGCTTAGCACTGGGTTTGACTTCACGCCGCCTATCTTGCAAAACTCGATGCCATTTGCGCTTAAGCTCTTTGTGGCGATGTCAAAAAGTCCGTTTTGTATGATCCTGTCGCTGCCATAGATGATGAGCGTCTTTTTTGCACCAAATTCTTTCATATATTTGCCGATGTTTTGCTCTTTGTCTTTTCCAAATTCTATTTTAGTAGGGTTTAAAAAGCTGAAATTTTGCATAGTTTTCTCCTTGTTTGCTTTTGTGATTTGGGGTAAATTTTAGTTAAATTTTCTTATTTTTAGCTATTTTTATCTGCGCTAAATTTAGAAATTTCTTAGTCTGATAGGTAGTTTTGATGTGATCTTATCTGGATCGAAGCTGTTTTTTGGATCGCCTAAGCCTCCAAAATTTTCGCCAGTGTTAAAGAATTTTTGTAAGAAATAATCCCCTCTATACCCAAGCTCGTAAAGCAGCTCAGACATCTCAGAGATATCCTTTTCGCTTAGCAAGTCCGCATGCACGGTCGTTCTAACTTCAAATTTAAAATTTATCTCTATGAGATATTTTAGCGTGGAGGCAAATTTCTCATATAAATTTGAGCCAGTGATGCCGATAAATTTCTCTTTTGGAGCTTTAAAATCAAGAGCGATGTAATCAATCAGCCCCTCATCTATCGCCTCTTTCAAGACGTCACGATATGAGCCGTTGGTATCGACCTTTAAGCTAAAGCCACGCGCTTTGACCTCGCGTGCCAGCCTTAAAAAAAGAGGGTTTGCTGTGCATTCGCCGCCACTAAAGACGATGCCATTTAACTTGCCGACCCTGCGGTCTAAAAAGTCGCAAACTTCGCTAAAGCTTATAGTGCCATTTGACTTTACAACCTCGATGTTGTAGCAGTATCCACAGCGCATATTACACCCTGCGAACCAAATGACAGCTGCCACTTTGTCTGGGTAGTCAAGCGTCGTAAATGGCGTTATACTAAAGACTTTTTGCAAGTTTTTGACCCTTTTTTAAACTAAAAGGCACAGGGGCGTGCCTTTGGTTTGCATTTTAGTTGATTTTTTTAAATTTATTATTGTTTTTAGGCAAAAAATTTATCGTTTGCAGCAACTTGCGTATTCGTCAAATTTAACACGCTCTTTGTGCTCGCCTTTTTTACCGAGATTAAAGCTCTCAACTGGTCTGTGGTAGCCCATAACACGAGTATAAACCACGCATCTTGTGCGTTTGTCTTGCACTTTTTCTAAAATTTCTTTTTCTGTCATCTTCTCTCCTTATTTGGATTTTTTCTTTTCATTTTCTATCAGCTCTGCATCACAAAGTGGGCAAAACTCATGCTCGCCAGCTATGTAGCCATGCTTTGCGCAGACGCTAAATACCGGCGTTATCGTGATGTATGGGAGTTTGTAGTTTGAGATTATACTCTTTACAAGCTCTTTGCAAGCTTTAGCCGAGCTGATGCGCTCTTTCATATATAGGTGAAAGACGGTGCCGCCAGTGTAGGCGCTTTGTAGCTCATCTTGCAGATCAAGCGCTTCGTAAGCGTCGTCTGTGAAATTTGCAGGTAGCTGGGTTGAGTTTGTGTAGTAGATATTATCGCCCTCGCCTGCTTGGATGATGTCTGGATAGCGCTTCTTATCCTCTTTGGCAAAGCGGTATGTTGTGCCCTCAGCAGGTGTGGCCTCAAGGTTATATAAATTTCCACTCTCTTCTTGAAATGTCCTTATCTTATCACGTAAAAATCCAACCATCTCAAGGGCAAATTCTCGTCCAAATTTAGTTGAAATGTTCTCTTTATCGTCGGTGAAATTTCTAAGTAGCTCGTTCATGCCATTTATGCCGATCGTGCTAAAATGGTTATTAAAGTGCTTTAGATACCTCGCTGTGTAAGGATAAAGCCCTCTGTCATACATCTCTTGGATAAATTTACGCTTTTTCTCTAGGGTTGATTTAGCTAGCTCTAAAAGGTAGCTTAGCCTGTTGTAAAGTGCGACCTTATCGCCTTTGAAGTTATAACCAAGGCGGGCTAAATTTATAGTGACGACGCCTATCGAGCCAGTCATCTCAGCGCTTCCAAAAAGACCACCACCACGTTTTAAAAGCTCTCTTAGATCAAGCTGCAAGCGGCAACACATAGAGCGCACGTGGCCTGGCTTATAGGCGTTTTCGTTTTCTATCTTGTTGCCATTTTCATCGTAAGTGTATTGCGAGCCGATGAAATTTTGAAAGTAGCTTGAGCCCATTTTTGCGGTATTTTCAAAGAGCACGTCGGCTACTTCGCTATCCCAGTTAAAGTCCTCTGTGATATTTACCGTTGGTATAGGGAATGTAAAAGGCTGCGAACACTTGTCGCCAGCTGTCAAGACCTCGTAAAATGCCTTGTCTATGCGTGCCATCTCAGGCTCGAAGTCCTTGTAGGTCATATCGATCAAATTTTTCCTGCCACGCTCGTTTGCTTTTTTCAAAATTTTCTCATCTTTTACGTTCGTAAAGAGGTGTATATCATCGCTCGTTGGGCTCTGATCTCTTAGGTCGCTTGGGCATGTGATGTCTATGGTTACGTTTGTAAATGGGCTTTGTCCCCAGCGTGCAGGGACGTTTAGGTTGAAAATGAAGCTAGTTATCGCCTTTTTGATCTCAGCGTCACTTAGATCATCTTTGAAAACGTAAGGCGCAAGGTAGGTGTCAAAGCTAGAAAACGCCTGAGCGCCCGCCCACTCGCTTTGCAAAATTCCTAAGAAATTTGCCATCTGATAAAGCGCCTCTCTAAAGTGCTTTGGCGCTCTGCTCTCGACCCTGCCACGAACGCCGTTAAAGCCCTCATTTAGCAAGGCTCGCAAACTCCAGCCAGCACAATACCCTGTAAGGCAGTCAAGGTCGTGGATATGGTAGTCGCCATTTCTGTGCGCTAGCCCTTCTTCTTTGCTATAAACAGCGTCTAGCCAGTAGTTTGCTATGACTTTGCCGGCTGTGTTGTTTATAAGGCCTGCATTTGAGTAGCTTGTGTTTGAATTTGCAGAAATTCTCCAGTCGGTGCCGTTTATATACTCATTTATCGTTTGGGTTGAGTTTATATAGGTCGTATCTTCGTTTAGCCCTAAAATTTGCTCGCGTTGGAGCTTGTGCGTGTGGCGGTAGAGCATAAAGCTCTTTAAAACCTCAAAATGTCCGCCGTCAAATAGCTCTTTTTCTATCGCATCTTGGATGTCTTCGACTGTTATCGCGCTTGATTTTTGAAAGATGTCTTGGACTACGTTTGTAAAAACTTGCTCGTCATAAGCTTTATTTTCGCTTGCAAATGCCTTTTTGATCGCATCTACTATCTTGTATGCTACAAATTCTTGCCTTGTGCCATCTCGTTTTAAAATTTCACGCATCGCTTGCTCTTTTCTGATTATTTTTTTGATATGGAGTTTAAAAGTATAGGACAAGAAAGCTTAAAAGATAGATAACTATTTTATTTTGTTTAATAATATTTATCAAAAAATATAAAATTTTAGAGAGTTTTCTTAAGTATATTTTTACGTATTTTAAGCATTTTAAACTAAAATTTTATTATATTTACTTAAATAATTATTTTAGTTTTAGTTTTTAAAATAATATATTTAAATTTGTCTTTCATATAATCCTTATTTAATTTATGTTAATATTAGTCGATTTTCAAAAAAAGGAGTTTCAATGAAAAAAATCACAACGCTCGCCATAGGTCTACTTTTGGCTGGCTGTGCATCATCCAACGGCGTAAAATCACCCGAAGATGGCATGATGAAAAGCTTTGCAAAATGCGCCCTAAAATCAGATAGTACAGTCATTATGCTAGTACCAAGTCGTGGTTTGCTTGCTGACGCAATAGCTAGCGCAACAACTAGTGTTTCAAACAACGACGGAGGTTTTTACAACAATCTAACGGATAAAATACAAGAGGGCGTGGATGCCTTTGTCATCTACGGCGAAAGTGGGATGAAAACGGAGTCACTCATGTCAAATGTCTTTACGAGACTAAAAGAGCGTAACGTAAATGGTATGCAGTTTTGTATTTCAGCAGGAATAGAAAAGAGCGAGAAGCTAAGCAAGCTAGCAGATGAGCTTGGTATAAAATTAAGCTTTGTGACACTTCCGTAAATTTATAAATTTAATAGACAATTTAAAAAATTTAAGAGAGAAATTTCTCTCTTAAATTTAACTACTGACATCCCTCGCACTCGATCGAGCGGTCAGCTACGTCGTTTAGTTTTTCGCTATCTGGTGACTCAGAGCGTAGATAGTAGGTTGATTTTAGTCCAAGCTCCCATGCAAGCGTGTAAATTTCACTCAGATATCCGCCACTTGCCTTATCTAAACTCATGAAGATATTTAGACTTTGTCCTTGGTCAATCCATTTTTGGCGGATAGCGCCTGCTTTTATAAGAATTCTTTGATCAAGCTCGTAAGCTGGCGTGTAAAACTGCCACGTATCAGGGCTTAAATTTGGCACGACATTTGGGATCATACCGCTTAGGTTGTGCTCAAACCACTTGCGCTTATAGACTGGCTCGATGGTCTGAGTGGTGCCAACGAGGATCGAGATCGAGCTAGTTGGAGCGATCGCCATTAGGTAGCCGTTTCTCATGCCATCGCGTTTGACTTTTTCTCTTAGCTTGTCCCAGTCGCAGACATTTTCGTCAAATAGCCCGCCTTTGTCGTTTAAAAGAGCTTTTGCGTTCTCGTTTGCGGTGTCTATCGGCATGATGCCTTTGCTCCATTTTGAGCCTTCAAATTTTGGATAGATGCCCTTTTCTACGGCTAAATTTGAGCTAGCGTAGATCGCGTTGTAGCTTATGTTTTCCATTATGCTATCAATCAGCGCCAAATGCTCGTAGCTGCCCCATTTTACGTTTTTCTCAGCTAGCATTTGCGCCTCGCCCATGACGCCAAGGCCGATCGAGCGAGATGATAGGTTTGTGTGTTTTACCTTTTTGTGCGGGTAGAAATTTAGATCTATAACGTTATCAAGCATCCTAATAGCTATCGGCACGACGCGCTCGATATCCTCTTTGCTGTTTATCTTGCTTAAATTTATACTTGCAAGGTTGCAAACTGCGGTTTTGCCCTCGATGCTCTCTTTTTCTACGATGAAAATTTGCTTGCCTTTTAGGCTATCAAGCGCGCTAAGCTTTTTGGCCTTTTTAGTTATGCCACTATCAACGGTGACGTCTTCTTCTTCGTCAAATAGCTCCTCGCCGCCATCTTCATAAGTGATCTTGATCTTATAGTAGTTTGGCGCTGTGTTTTGGAAAATTTCGGTGCATAAATTTGAGCTTCTGATGATGCCCTCGTGGTCATTTGGATTTGCTTTGTTGGCGTTATCTTTAAAGCATAAAAATGGCATGCCTGTTTCAAAATAGCTAGTTAAAATTTTCTTCCAAAGCTCTTTTGCAAGGATGGTGTTTTTCTGGATATTTTCGTCGTTTTCATACTCTAAATATCTCTTCTCAAACTCCTCGCCGTAAAGGTCGCAAAGGTCGCTCACTTGAGCTGGGTCAAAAAGGCTCCAGCGGCCATTTTCTTTGACACGCTTCATAAATAGGTCGTTTATCCAAAGCGCAGGGAAAAGCTCGTGCGCGCGGCGTCTCTCTTCGCCTGAGTTTTTACGAAGATCGAGAAAATCGCTCACGTCCATGTGCCAAGGCTCGATATAAACAGCGATCGCGCCCTTTCTAGTGCCTAGCTGATCGACCGCCACTGCGATGTCGTTTGTCACTTTTAAAAATGGTATGATACCGCCAGCTGCGTTTTTGTGTCCGTCGATACTACCACCCATCGCGCGCACCTTGCTCCAGTCCCAGCCGATACCGCCGCCAAATTTTGAAAGTAGCGCCATCTCTTTGTAGCTATCAAAAATGCCCTCGATATTATCAGGCGTGCTGCCTACGTAACAGCTGCTTAGCTGGTGGCGTGTAGTCCTTGCGTTTGAGAGCGTTGGCGTGGCTAGCATCACTTCAAATTTAGAGATGAGGTCGTAAAATTTCTTAGCCCAGCCTTGGCTATCTAGCTCGTTTTGCGCAAGAAACATAGCGATCGCCATAAACATGTGCTGTGGTAGCTCGATAGGCATACCGCTCTTGTCTTTGATGAGGTAGCGATCATAAAGCGTCTTGATACCAAGGTATGCAAACTGGAGGTCGCGCTCTGGCTTTATGTATGCGTTTAGATCCT
This sequence comes from Campylobacter concisus, assembly GCF_015230035.1. Lineage (GTDB taxonomy): Bacteria > Campylobacterota > Campylobacteria > Campylobacterales > Campylobacteraceae > Campylobacter_A > Campylobacter_A concisus_BK. The sequence goes on along the minus strand of NZ_JAAKZD010000004.1, from coordinate 2,556 downwards.
CAAGATCGTACTTCTCTTTTAGACCAGGGATGATGCGGCCTACCTTTTCGCCCTTTGCGAGGTAGTCTTTTAGATGGTTGTAGCCGTTAAAGCCAGTCACTTTGTGATAAAGGTCGAACAAAAATAGCCTCGCAGCGACAAATGTCCAGTTTGGGCGGTCGATATCGATCTTATCAACTGCTGTTTTTATAAGAGTTTGCTGAATTTCCTCAGTCGTTATCATATCTCTAAACTGAATTTTCGCATCTACTTCAAGCTCGCTAAGACTTACGTTGCTAAGACCTAAGACGGCTTCGTTTGTGTATTTTTTGATCTTGCTGATATCAAGCTCTTCTGTTCTGCCATTACGTTTTACTACTTTCATTTGCTCTCTTTCTTTTTTATAATCGTTATAATTGTATCTAATGGTTGTTTTTAAACTACTTAGAATGTTCTTATTTTTACCAACAAGAATTATAACTCTTGCGACTATGATACTATTGAATTTTTGCGTGATGTTTTTGCTAATGAATATAAACATAAAATCATAACAATAACGTATAAAATATATGTTGATTTGTATGTTTGCGAATTTATTTTATCTAATCTTATCGCATTATAGATATCAAGATAAATTTTTTGTTTTTCTACAATAGGGGTTAGTTTTTGCAATACCTCCTCAATCCTTGCAATATTACCAATAATCAAATCTATTTCTTTTTGGATATCCTTTTCATCTGCAAGACCAAATCTTAATCTAAATTTATCACTCATCTCCATATCATAAAGACCGCGTTTATATACTTTATCTGCCGCAAAAATCAAATCTAGTGCAATACTTCTATTTTTAGGTTCTTTTAGTGTTGTATTTAGATCATCTTTATTAGGAAGATTTTTTAGGATTTTATTCAATTCCTCTTTTTCTTTTTTTTGAAACAAAATACCTAAAACGTTCTCTAATGTTGCTTTGTTAGTTATAATAAGTTCTCTTTGGTTTACTATATTACTCTCTAAAAAAGTTATGTTTGTATCAATATTATAATCTCCAAATGATAGTCTTGTTAAATTTGCTAAATCCTTATAATCTAATTTAGCAAGCTTTTCTGACAAAATTTTATTTTCTATATTTTCTTTATTAAATATGTTTAATGTTGGATTTATAAGCTCTGGACTCTTTAACAATACTATAATAAAACCGGCATAAGTAAGAGTTTTTGTTAGGATAATTGCTAGGTTGTTACTCCTATTAAAAACAAAATATGTAAAAGAAAAAATAAGCATATACAGCAAAATACCAAAAGTTATATATGATATATTTTGTAAGATAAAAATAATAAATAAAAAAATGGCAAATAAAAACGAGATCACCAAAGTGCCCACGTCGCTTATCTTTTCACTATTAAGTATTGGTATAAATATAAGTAAGGCAAGCGTTATTAAATTCAAACAAAAATACATTGTTTCGTTTAATCCAATTTCGCCTATTGTATTAATGCAAAACAGACAAGACCAATAACTTACGATCATCAGTAAAGTAAAATGAAAAATTTTATTTAAATTTGTATGATGATCGCTAGTTTTTCGGTATAGATATAATTGCAACGCCTCAACCCATTTAGTTATATCTGGCAATTTCATTTTAAATAATACGATATTTATAAAATTAATAAAATATTTTATATTAAATATGCTGTATATAAATCCTGCGACTATTATATATGCACCATATAGCGAGACGCTACCAATCAATGAATAAACAAGACTCTCTAAAAAACCGAATTCTTTACAGAATTTCAAAAATAATAAAGAGATGGTCATGACCGCTGCAAATACAACAAAAAGTATCTTAGAATATAAATAATTTACATTTCTTTTTTCAAATGAGTTTATGTTTTTATTAAAATTTACTCTTGATTTTTCATCATATTTAATTTCATAATCAAGTCCCATTTCCTTACAATAAAGCTCTGCTTTGTGATGGTTGCTTGCATCTATTAGATTCTCATTTTGATTTAACATGTGTTTTAATATAGAAAATGAGTTTCTAAAATCAGAATATACTTTTGGATAAAATTCTGCTTCGGTGGCTTCTTTATTGTTTTCAAATCTCCTTTTTATTTCATCATCGCAATCTTGTTTTATACTGCTAAAACTATGCGAATCAAATTTCATATTAATTAAAATCGGCTTTTCTAAGAAAGTTACACTGTTAAAATTTGGTGTTTTATGAAATCTTATCCCATAAAAGGAAGCTATTTTTTTAAATTTGCACTCATGAAAATCTGCAAATTTATTAAATTCAGAATTGTTAAAGTAGGCATTGTCTTTAAAAATAGTATTTTTAAAATTAGTAAAACCGTAAAATTTATTATTTTTAAAAATTACATTTTTAAAAATGCAGTCGTTAGCTATAAAATCACCAAAAACAGTGCATTCTTTAAAGGTAAAATTTTTAAATTTAGCGTCTTTTATATTTATGTTTGATTTAAAAATACACTTTTTAAAGGTAACATTTTTAAAATTTGTTGAAGCAAAATCTATATTATATGATTTTGAATAGAATATGCACTTTGTAAA
>NZ_JAAKZD010000003.1:0-189484 GCF_015230035.1 Campylobacter concisus | reverse complement strand
AGTAAAAACTAAGCGGGGGGGGGGGGATAATAGGGCAACCAAATTTAATAAAGGAGTTGAAATGAAAATTTCAAAGATTGCGTGCGTAGCACTTCTAGGTGCTAGTTTTGCAGTTTCTAGTGCGTTTGCAACGCCACAAACTGACTATGATACTGCTGTATCTAACAAAGAAAATGCTATTAAAGCTAATAAAAACCAGTCAAAAAGAGAAAGCTGATGCTTTCAATAATGTAATGACTCAAGTTAAAATCTTGCAAGGCATTCCAGGGCTAAAAGATTGGGATGGCGCAGCTACAAACGCTGATCCTGAAAAAGCAAAAACTTTCAAAAAGATATCAGAGGCAGTTGCTGCTATAAAAGATGAGCTAGATAAGATAAAACCAGCTAGCGGTTCTTTAGAGATAAAAGCAGCTGATGATACTTCAAAGCTAACTATCGATAGCACAGGTGCTGTTAAGGTTAATATCGATGGAAATGGTGGTAAACAAGAAGCTACAGGCGATGTAACACTTGATTTTGCTAACCCAGCTGCAAATGCTGCTGACATAGCTAAAATTTTTAGCGATAAAAATGCAAATGTATGGAATGAATTTGTTAAAGCATTTGCTGATGAGCACGCTAAGCTAGTTAAAGAGCGTGATGAAAAACTAGCTGATGATATAAAAACTACTCTAGATCCAGCTATCCAAACAGCTGCTGTTGCTCTTGCTACAGCTGAAACAACTGCTCCAACTTATGAAGGCACAGTTAAAAACTATGATGCGCTTAACGATGCTCTAAAAAATGATGTAGCTGCAAAAGAGAAGGCAAAAGCTGAAAAAGAAAAAGAACTTGCAACTGCTGTAAAAGCTTTACAAACAGGCGCTGACAAAGATAAAGTAGCTCTAAAAGGCACAGATGCAACAAGCATCGCAAAACAAGCTGATGCAGTAACTACAGCAAAAAATGAACTAACAACAGCTGCTGCAGGTAGTGACGATGATGCTAAAAAAGATGCACTTAAAAAAGCTATCGCAGCTGGTGTGCCTGTAGAAAATGCTGGCAAGAAATTAAGCGCTGCTGATGTTGATAAACTAAGCACTACTGACCTTGGCACAGTAGCAACTGCTTCTGTAACAAAAGCTGGTGATGCTGAAACAGCTATGGCTACTGTAAAAACAGATGCTACAGCAGTTAAAGCTCAAGATACTATAATAGAAACTTCTACTAAGGCTATCGCTGATCAAAAAGCAAAAGTAAAAGAAATTTCTAACACTAGAGCAAAAGCTATCGCTACATCTGAAAATTTAGATAAAGGCGAAAGCGATGTGCTAACTGCGCTTTCTGATATCTTTGATAGCAATGCTAGAGTAGAGAGCATCATCGCAGATGAGTCTGCTGACGATGTAGCTGAGGGCGTAAGCGAACTTCACTCAACACTTGACACAGCTACAAAATCGCTAAATAAAGGTAACTTTACTGATATAGTGATCTTTAATACAAACCTTGCAACAAATACACGTCTAGCAAAACTATCAAATCCATATAATGGAAATTTAGCACTTGCTTATGCTGTTAAAAATATGGCTGGTGAGAAATTTGCAGATAATGGCAGCGATGCACTAAGCTCAGTCGTAAAAGAGTATACAAACAGATACAACTACGACAACAACCTATGGGGCAATGTATTTGGCGGTAAAGCAAAAGTAAAAGATGCTGCAAATACTGACGTATATGGCTTTACTCTAGGCTATGACAAAGCATTTGACAACACAATAGTTGGTGGTTTCTTCACACTTGCTAAAGCTCAATCTGATGGCAATAATGTAAAAAATGATGCTAATAACTATAGCTTTGGTGTATATACAAGAAGCTACTTTGGTCAAAATGAACTAGACAGCAAATTTGCTTATGGCTTTGCTAAAAATACTCTAAAAACAAAATCAAGCCTAATAGGTGATAATGAAGGCAAATACGACAGCAAATACTTCGATATCGCACTTGATTATGGTTATGTATTTGACATCGGTAACGCTAAATTTGTAAAACCTATCTTCGGTCTTGAATATACAAACCTCAAAAATGACAGCTTTACAGCTGGCGGTCCTGTAGAACTAAACTTTGCAAAAACAAGTGTAAAAACTTTAAATGCAAAACTTGGAGCTGAATTTAGAGCTTATACAGAAAAAGGCGACTACTTCTATGTAACTCCAGGTATCGAGAGAGAACTTAGCAAGAGCGCAGACGATAGCGTGTTAAATTTTGCTGGCTCAAGAAATGTAACTTTTGATGCAGATAAGAAAAAATACACTTATGCTACATTAAAAACTGGTGCTGAGTTTAAGATCACTAACAGTCTTAGCACAAATATCAACTTTGGTGTCAAAGCAAGATCTAAAAATCAATTCTACAACGGTACTTTAGGACTTTCTTACAAGTTCTAATAACACATCAAAGCACGCTCTTTAGCAACCGGAGCGTGCTTGCTTAGTTTCATGATAGATCCAAATCCCTTCGATCCAAGCTCACTTAGGGCTTGGATTTTAAAGTTTCTATAGTTTTTATAATTGCTAACCTTTTGTCTTTTTAAAACTAATCCAACTAAAAATAAAAAATTTGCTGCTTGGCTTAAATTTATAAAATTTGAGAGCGGAAATTTAGATAAATTTAATATTGAACATGGCTTTTGATCAGCTAATGTGAAGCGATGAAGGTGTTTTGTTTGATATATAAAAAATTTAAGAATATTGATTTTATAGTCGGGCACATCGCTGGATCGCAAATGAGATAAGATTTTAAAAAATAAGATGAGAGAAATTTCAAGCATCACAGCAAAGTGAAAAATTCGTTTTTAGTATAAGTTAAAATTTGTGTGCAAGCCTAGGGTGTTTAATAATATTTTGAAATATTTTATAAAGCTTCATCTAGTAAATTTATAAAAAACATAGACAAATTTTTAAAACCTCGGTTGGATTTTTTGGTATGAAATTTATTTTTTAGGCAATATTTATATAAAATTATGCGCGTTCAGATGCTTTAAAATAGCTTATAAGTAGAATTTGAAGAGCCAAACTTTATAAAAGACTTAGAAAATAAGTGAAATTAAAGACGTAAATTTAAAAAAATAGACAATGTTTAAACAAAATTTGGCTTTGCTGATAAGTTTTAAATTTTTTAAGCAATCACCTTTTGAAATATTGCAGTAATTTAAGAATTTAGCGAGTGAAATTTATAAAAGACTTTCAAAAACTTGATGAAATTTAATATGTAAATTTTAAAAATAGACAACGTCTAGAGAAATCTGGCTACTTTGGTGGCTTTAAAATGCTTATAGGATTTAAAAATTGGCTAGTAAATTTATAAAAAAGTTTTCAAAAAGCGTGAAAAATTTACGAGGCAAATTTAAAAATTAGACAATATTTAGATAAATTTGGCTAGCTTGGTATTTTTGAAATGCTTATAAATTTAAGAATTTGATGAGAAAATTTTATAAAAGATTAGATATAGTAAAAATTAAGAGATAAATTTAAAAGATTTTAGCCCCAAAATAGGGCTAAAATTTATGGATTATAGACCTTCAAAAGGGTTTGAAACTACATCTTTGCGATCAACTATATAAGGTATGATAGCTGCGTGGCGAGCTCTCTTGATCGCTTTTTCTACCATCTCTTGGTATCTTTTTGATGTGCCAGTTAGGCGTCTTGGCATGATTTTAAATCTCTCTGACAAGCAATACTTTAAAAGTGAAGTGTCTTTGTAGTCTATAAAATCAATCTTTGCTTCTGTAAATTTGCAATATTTGCGTGAATATTTTCTTTTTTCTGCCATTTTTTATCCTTTAAAATTAAAACGGTATTTCTTCGTTGTTGAAGCTATCAGCATCAACGTCTATATCAGGAACTTCTGAATAACTCTCTTGCTTTCTTTGCGGTGCAGCTTGTGGTCTATCTTCTTGTTGGCGGTTATATTGGTTATTTTGATATCCGCCTTGCTGTCCGTAGCCACCGCTATTTTGGCTATTCATAGAGTATCCGCCTTGTTGCGTTTGGTTATTTGAGCCAAGCATCTCCATGCTCTCAACGGCGATAGAGTGTTTTGAGCGATTTTGTCCGTTATTGTCGGTCCACTGATCAAATTTGAGTCTTCCTTCGATAAGCAGCTTCGATCCCTTGTTGAGATATTGGTTTGCTATCTCTGCACTCTTGCCAAAAAATGATATATCAATAAAGCAAGTCTCATCTCTTCTTTCCCCATTTGAGGTGATTTTGCGTGTCACAGCTATACTAGAATTTCCTATGGCAACGCCGCTAGTAGTATATCTAAGCTCTATATCTCTGGTTAAATTTCCAACTAATACTACTTTATTGAACATTTTTTATCCTTGATTATTCTTCTGTAAATGTTTGCTCGTCTACTTTTTCAGCTCTTGGCTCGCGTGGTGCTCTTGGCTCGCGAGGTTCTTTTTTTATAGTTTGCTTGATACCTTTGCAAAGTCTTTCCCAAGCTGCGATTTCGCGTTTGTTTTCATATTTAACGCTTAAAAATCTTATGATATCTTCTGTGATCCTTACATTTCTTGTAAGCTCTGCAAGAAGTGCTGGTGGAGCTTTGTAGTAGATAACAAAATATGTTCCACGCTCATATTTTTTGATGGTATAAGCTAGCTTTCTAGTGCCCATCTCAACAACAGTAGCGATCTCGCCGCCGTTTTTTGTTATGACTTCTTTTACGAAATCAACCTTAGCTTTAACTTCCTCTTCCGTCAATGTCGGCTTAAGAATAAATAAAAGCTCGTAATGTTTCATTTTTTCTCCTTATGGATATTTAGCTCACTTTGTGAGCAAGGATTTTGCATTAAGCAAGGGTGGATTTTAGCTTAAATTTACTTAATATTTGCTGTTGATATGAGGTGCTGGAGGTTTAAAATGGTTGATAAAACGAAAATTTCTTTATCCATTTTTGTATTTGTTTTTAGCTCTAGCTCGGCTAAATTTAGCGTTTTAAATATCTCCAAATAGGCATTTAAACTTAGCTTTAGGCTATTTGCTTTTAGTAAATTTGCCACATTTACAGGCGGCTGATAGCCGATCGCTTCGTCTAAATTTAAGCGGCCATTTATCTTGATGTAAGAGTAAATTTTAAACAGCCTAAAAAAAGCTTTGTAAAGTGAGTTTAGAAGTAAAATTTCATTAAAATTTGGATCTTCTAAGTAGGTAAAAAAGTCGTTTTTTATATCTTTTAGAGCCATAAATTTATTGAAAAAATCATCAAAATTTATCCCACCAAGTCCAAAAACCAGCCTTTTTACATCATCTTGTTCGATGTGGGTGTTTAGGCTCTTTAGTTTTGTTAGCTCGCTTGCTGCGAGGTATAAATTTTCATTATGCGTAAAATAAAGCTCATAAAGTGCGTTTTTGGTTATGTTTAAGCCTATTTTAGCTGAGCTTTTGGCTAGTAAATTTATCGCTTCATCTGGGTTTGAGGGCTTAAAAAATCTAGCAAAATTTGCCCCAAAAGCCTTTTGCGTATCAAAAACTAGCTTCATATCAGCCTCGTAAAGCTCAAACAAAAAGTAGTTGTTCTGGCTCTTTGAGCAAAGCGAAATGAGCTCTTTTAGCTCTTTTGCTGGGATCTTTTTGTCGCTTTTTATATAAAGTATATTTTTACCGCCAAAAAGCGACTGCTCGCTTAGGTGAGAGCTTGCATGAGCGTAGTTGTACTCGTCAAAATAAAGGCTTAATAAATTTGCATCTTCACTTGCATAAAAGCTCAAAATTTCCTTGCCAAAAAGCTCGATCTGAAACTCATCCGCGCCAAAAAGCAAGAAGTAGTTGCTTAAATTTGCATTTGCTAAATTTAGCTCTAAATCTTTTCTATACATCGATCTTTCTTATCACTTTTGCAAAAATTTTAGCGCTCGCGATGTCGGCCTCTGTGATCTTTACGACAAGCTTTTGAAGTAAATTTGCGCTGTATCCAGTGATGAAAATCCTAGCTCCAACAAAATAATCATCAAGCTTAGCGACCAAGACATTTTGGTTTTCGCTCACGTAGCAACGCACCTCTTTGCCGATATTTGCAACTGCCCAGCGCGCAAATTTCCTATCCATAAAGTCGTAGGCTACCTTGTCAGCCTCTCTTTCAAGCTCGCTTAAGGTTGCACATGTGCTTTGGATGTTTAAAAGTAAGAAATTGTAAAGCTTTTCATCTTTTGAAATTTTAGCCTTTAAAAGTCTGTGTAAAATAAGGTCAGAATAGCGTCTAATAGGGCTTGTAAAGTGCGTGTATCTATCAAATCCAAGCCCAAAGTGGCCTAAATTTTCACTTGAGTATTCAGCCTTTTTTTGAGACTTGATGATGAGCTTGTCTATTTCTTCGCGGTTGCCCATTTCATCGGCCTTTGCTTGGATCTTTCTTATCAAATTTGCAAGGTCGCTCTCGTAGGTAAAGTCAAGCCCCAAAAGCTGCAAGTCTTCAAGCAAGGTATCTATCTTTTTAAAATCAGGCGATGCATGGTTTCTAAAAACGCCCTTTGTGATGAGCTTTGCAGCGGCTTTGTTTGCTAAAAGCATGCAGTCCTCGACTAGTCTATGTGAGTCAGAGTCGCTTTCAAATCTGGTTTGTGAAATTTGACCCTCATCATCAAGGCTCATTCTAAGCTCTTTTGTCCTAAAGTCAAACGCGTGCAAAAGCCTTTTTTTGCGAAGCTTTGTGGTAAGTTTAAAAAGTGGCTTGATCCATGAAATTTCACACTCTCTTTTGCCTTCTAAAATTTCATCGATCTCATCGTAGTTAAAGCGCCTTTTTGAAAGGATGATAGCTTCAAAAAGCTCCTCTTTTTTTACCTCGTTGTTTGCATCAAGTGAAATTTTAAAACAAAATGCAAGGCGCGGCACATCTGGCTTTAGCGAGCAGATATTTTCACTAAGCGCGCGCGGCAACATCGGCACTGAGATGTGCGGAAAGTAGATAGAAAAGCCTCTTTTTTTAGCCTCGCTATCAATGGCACTATATGCTGTCACATACTCGCTTACATCGGCGATTGCTACATAAATTTCACGCTTTTTCTCATCAAAATATATGGCATCATCAAAGTCTTTGGCATCGACTGGATCGATCGTGCAAAACTCTAAATTTCTTAGATCAACCCTGTTTGGATACATGCTAGCATCGACTTCATCACCAAATGCCTTTGCCTCAAGCTCGCAAGCCTCGCTAAATTTATCATTTTTATTATAAATAGCAAGCGAAATTTTCTCATCGCTTAACGGATCTTCTAAATTTCCTAAAACCTCGACTATTTCGTTGTTTAGGTTGTTTATCTTTAGTAGCGTTCCAAGTGGGAGCATCTTTAGGCTTTTTTGAGTTGCTTTTAGGGTTGTGCTTAGCCCAGTTTTTAAATTTACCCCTAAAATGGCCGCTCCAAAGCGTTTTGTATAGACCACGCTTGTCTCATTTGCAAGCTTTAGGCTCATCACTATCTTAGCGCTTTGACGTTTTTTCTTAAGTGGCAAAAGCTTTGCTAGCACGATATCGCCAAGGTGAGAGTTGTTTAAATTTTTATTTTCGACGATGATATCTTGCTTGTAGCGCTTGTCAAATGGCATGATAAAGCCAGTTGCATTTTGGCTGATGTCTAGCTTGCCGCAGACGTAGCCATTGTTTAGGTAAAATTTATCTTTATGGGAGCTTACGGCACCAAGGTTTAGGAGATTACGCAAGATCTCTTTGTCTTCGTTTGATATCTCTTTTTCTTTGATGCCAACGAGAAGTGATGTTAAAAATTCTTTCACAAATTGTCTTTGACTTTGCTAACAGCCATTAAAAATGTATCTCTCTCAAAGCCATATTCGTTTATAAGAAGTGTTGCGTTATTTACGCTCACATCATCAAGCTGGTTAAATATATTAACCGCTGTTTTTACTACTTTTAACGCTCTTGCGTACTCTTTTATATGATCAGGTGCCTCTTCTGGAGTGTTTGAGTAGAGGATAGAATTTCCAAGCTCGATCTCTAAATTCCACTGCTCAAAAATTTTAGCTGTGACCTCTTCGTTTGTGATGTCCAAAATTTCAGACTCTAAAAGCGCAAGGTCATAGGTAGATGAGATTTCTTTAAGTTTTGTTTTAAACTCTTCTGCTTTGCCTTTTTCTGTGAGTTCATGTGCTAAAACGAGCTTACCAACCTCAAGCATAAATGAAGCAGGAGAGAGAATTTCTAGATTTTTAGGTTTTATCTTAGAGTACCAGTGATACATCAAAGCATTTTGCATGATTGAGATATTTAAAAAATCTTGTGCGGTAATATCGTATGGCTCTAAATTTATAGAAAAGGTCTTTTTAATGGCACTTGATAGCGCAAAACCGCGGATAGTAGCCATGCCAAAAAGCGAAATGGCTCTTGCGATAGTTGTGATCTCTTGAGAAAATCCGTAAAGTGGAGAGTTTGCTGAACGCAAGATATTTGCTGTTAGCATAGGGTCTTTTTCGACCACTTTTGTGAGGTCATTTATTGAGCTATTTTCGTCAGCATGTAGGCGCTGGATCTGTATGACAGTATCGTCTAGTGGCGGAAGCGCTTTGATTTTTTTAAAGATTGATTCATTCATGTAAAGTGACTCTTTTGGTTAAAAATTTTGTCACATTATAGCAAAAAGCTGCAGCATAAAACTTAAAGATACTTTTTTGCTCTTTTTCAGCAACGTTTTTGTTGCTAAAATGTATAATTTCGCCAAATTTTAACAACAGGAGAAACAATGGCTATAAATGTTTATTATGATAAAGACTGCGATTTAAGCCTTATTCAGAGTAGAAAAGTAGCAATCATCGGCTTTGGCTCGCAAGGTCACGCACACGCTGAAAATTTAAGAGACAATGGCGTAAGTGTCGTAATAGGTCTTGCAAAAGGCGGCAAAAGCTGGGCAAAAGCTGAGGCTAAGGGCTTTGAAGTAAAAACTGTAAGCGAAGCTACAAAAGGCGCTGATGTAGTTATGATCCTAACACCAGATGAGCTTCAGGCTGAAATTTATAAAAATGAGATCGAGCCAAATTTAAAAGATCACGCTGCTATCGCATTTGGACATGGTTTTAACGTTCATTTTGGACAGATCAAAGCTCCAGCAAACATAGACGTCATCATGATCGCTCCAAAAGCCCCAGGACACACAGTTAGAAGCGAATTTGTAAGGGGTGGCGGCATACCTGATCTTATCGCTGTTGAGCAAAATGCAAGTGGAAAGGCTAAAGAGATCGCTCTAAGCTATGCTTGCGGTATAGGTGGCGGTAGAACTGGCATCATCGAGACAACATTTAAAGATGAAACTGAAACAGATTTATTTGGCGAGCAAGCTGTGCTTTGCGGTGGTCTTTGCGCACTTGTAAATGCTGGATTTGACACTCTTGTAGAGGCTGGATATGAGCCTGAGATGGCGTATTTTGAGTGCTTGCACGAGCTAAAACTAATCGTTGATCTAATGTATCAAGGTGGCATGGCTGATATGCGCTACTCTATCTCAAACACAGCTGAATATGGCGATTACGTAAGTGGCGTAAGAGTAGTTGGTGAAGAGAGCAGAAAAGCTATGAAAGAAGTTTTAAGAGAAATTCAAAATGGTAAATTTGCAAAAGACTTCATCCTAGAGAGAAAAGCAGGATATGTTAGAATGAACGCTGAGCGCGGCATAGCTGAGAGAAGCTTGCTAAATAAAACTGGCAAAAAACTTCGCGCAATGATGCCTTGGATAACTAACGGCAAACTTATAGATCAAAGCAAAAACTAAGCCTTGAGCGAAAAAAAGACTACAAAGAAGCGTCCTGTAAAAAAGAGTGCAGGTCGCTCTCATAATAAAATCTTCCTTGGTATCGGCGTCATTGCTGCCATTTTGATAGTGGCACTTATCGCAGCTCTTAGCATCAAAAACAAAGATGTTGAGCAGATAAGCAAGGCAAATGAGCCAAAGAGCGAGAAGCAAATTTCAAAAAAAGCTGAGCAAAAAGTTGCTAGCAAAGATAAAAAACAAGAGTATGAGAAGAGAAAATACCCTCTAAAATTTGATGAAGATGAAAATTTAAGTAAAATTTTTACCGATCCCAAACATAAAAGCGAGCTTGCTCTAAAGCCAAAAACTGAGCCAAAAGAGCAAAAAAAGATAACTCCTGAAGTAAAACCTGAAGTAAAAGTAGAAACTAAAAAAGAAGAGCCAAAAAAAGAGCAAAACGATACGAAAAATCTACTTGCAAATTTATATAAAAATATGCAAAGTAGCGTAGATGCAAGCCATGAAGCAAAGAGCGAAGAAAAGCCTGAGCAAAAGGTCGAGCAAAAGGTTGAGCAGGTTATCGAGCCATTTTACGCAGGCAAAAATGAGGCAAAAATAGAGACAAAAACAGAGCAAAACAAAAGCGCTGAAGCAAATTTAAGCATAAAAGAAAATTTAAAGCATAGTGAAAATTTAAAACCAGAACCAGCTAAAAAAAGTGAGATTGAGCCTGGTAAAAAAGATAAAAAGCAAATTTATAGCGAAAAACCGCAAAAAGAGAGTGCGAAAAAAGATGACTTTGCGGTTGTACCATTTACCCCAAATAGCAGCGTAAAAGGGCGTGCAAAGCTGGTGCTAATAATCGATGATGTGGCGACATTTGAGCATGCTAGCATGGTAAAATCAATCGGTCTAAAGATAACTCCGTCCATTTTCCCAGCGACAAAAACCCACCCAGATACGCCAAATATCGCTAGAACATTTGAGTTTTATATGATACATCTGCCGATGCAGGCAAAGCACTTTGATAGCCCAGAGATAGGCACGCTCACGATAAATGAGAGCTTTGAGAGCATGCATGAGAAGATAAAAAAGATACGAAGAGACTTCCCGCGCGCAAAATATACAAACAACCACACGGGATCACGATTTACGAGTGATTATGACGCGATGGATAAGGCATATAGAGCGCTGATAGAGCAGGGCTTTATCTTTGTTGATAGTAAGACGATCGCTCAAACAGCCGTGGCAAGGGCTGCGAAAAAGTATAATCAGCCTTACATTTCAAGAGATATATTTTTAGATGATGATCCATCGGCTAGTGCGGTTAGGCGAGAGCTTGTAGCTGCTGTAAATTTAGCCAAAAAAAGGGGCTACGCGATCGCCATCGGACATCCAAAGAAAAACACGATCGCAGTGATAAAAGCTAGCAAAAACAATATCTTAAAAGATGTAGAAGTTGTTTATCTAAAAGATATTTTATGAAGCTTGAAATCATCCCAGAAGCGCTAAATAGGCTAAAAAATCCCCCAAAAGAGCTAAATTTCATAGGTGACACCTCGCTTCTTAGCATGCCAAAAGTAGCAGTCGTTGGCTCAAGAAAGGCAAGTGTCTATACAAAAGAGTGTGTAACGGCACTTTGCGCAGCGCTAAAAAGCGCAAATGTCTGCGTGGTAAGTGGTGGAGCTATCGGCGTGGATGTCACGGCGCACAAGGCTGCCATGCCACGAACTATCGGTGTTTTTGCAAATGGACTTGACATCATCTATCCAGCGCAAAATAAAGCAGCAATAAGAGAAATTTATGAAAAAGGCTTGGCTCTAAGCGAGTATGACGAGGGCGAGCCGCCGATCGCGTATAGGTTTTTAGAGAGAAACCGCATAGTTGTGGGGCTTGCGCAAGCTCTTGTAGTCGCTCAGGCTGATCTAAGAAGTGGCTCGATGCAAAGCGCAAGGCTTGCAAATGAGCTTAAAATCCCTCTCTTTGTCCTGCCGCAGCGCATAAATGAGAGTAGTGGGACAAATGCTCTGCTAGCTAGTAAAAAAGCCGAGCTTATCGATGATTACGTTAAATTTGCCTCACTTTTTGGCGAGGTAAAAGAGCAAGAAAAAGCTGATGATGAGATCTTGAAATTTTGCAAAAATGGCGTTAGCCTTGATGAAGCATTGGCTAAATTTGGCGAGATCATCTATGAGTACGAGCTTGACGGGCTAGTTGAAATTTCAAATTTAAGAGTAAAAAGCGCACTATGAGAGAGAAATTTATGGCGATCGATGTTGGACTAAAGCGCATAGGGCTTGCTTTTGGCTTTGGCGAGGTCGTGACGCCCCTTGAGCCAGTTCTTAGAAAAAATAGAAATCAAGCCGCAAGAGATGTGAGCCAAAAAGTAAATGAATACGCTCCAAACACGCTAGTAGTGGGCGTGCCAATCGGTGGCAGTAGCGAAGATGAGATGAGAAGGCGCATAGAGCATTTTGTCTCGCTTCTTGACGTGCAGGCTAATATCGTCTATCAAGACGAGGCATTTAGCAGCAGCGAGGCAAGTGAAATTTACACAAATACAAAGCGAGATGGCAGGCTCGATAGCGTCTCAGCCACCATCATCTTGAAGAGATATCTAAAAATTTTATAAATTTCTAGCCACCACCCCTAAAGTTTCATGCAAGCTATCGCTAGTAAATGGCTGCCTAAGCGTAGTCATCTTCTCGCTTTTGATGCTTTTGGCTTCATCCTTGCTGATGATGACGATGTAGAAATTCTTAAGCTTTTGATAAGTTAGCATCTCGTCAAGCCTTGCTTTGTCGCTTAGATACTCCTTTTGCACGAAGATGATGTCTGGCTTAAAAATGGCATCTTTTATGTGTAAATTTAAACTCTCAAAGCTCTTTTGTTTGCTAAGCTTTAGCCCCGTAAAGCTTAACTCATGACTGAGCGTTAAAAATAAATTTTCATCATCACAAGCTATTATCGCATTTTTGCCTAAGAGGCTTGCTATCTCAACGTTTTGCCTCTTAAATGTCCCACTTTTTGGTAGCGGCACGCTTATGCTTATATTAAAGCCGTCCTCAGTTTCGCTCATCTTGGCATTTAGCTCTTTTAGTAGCTCGCCAGCTTCTTTAACTAGCCTTTCATTTGGCTTTTGCGGGCACGAAGTGCATCTTATATGTATGTCAAAATGCACTAAACTTAGGCTATAGCTTACTAGAGTAAAGGATATGAGCAGTTTTGAGTTGCTTACGTCATTTAGATAAAATTTGCTTAAATTTTTGATCGCGCCTATTAGCTTATGCGCTTCAAAGCTTAGATAGCGTGGGTAGTTTGGGTTGTAGTTAAAGACGATGGCGTTGTTTCTAGCTGTTGCATCCTTAAAAAGTGCTTCTAAAAAAAGCTCCATTTGCGCGACAAAATCGACATTTTTCATATCACAAGCATCCCATCGCCATAAGAGTAAAATCTATACTTTTCGCTAACTGCAGTTTCGTAAATTCTCATCGTCTCTTCAAGCCCTATGAAGCTAGTAACTAGCATGATCAACGTTGATTTTGGCAGGTGAAAATTTGTTAAAAGGTAGTTTTGCCTGATTGGTCTATTATTTAGGTTTAAAAATAGCTTGCAAAAGCCGCTTGGCTGCTTGCTTCTAGCAAACTCTTCAACGCATCTAGTAACCGTCGTACCAACGCCAAGGATAGGTTTGTTTGAGTTTATGATCTCTTGAGCTTTTTTGCTTAGCTCATAAAACTCAGAGTGCATTTTGTGATCATTTATGTTTTGGCACTCCACGCCTTTAAATGTTCCAGCGCCCACGTGAAGCGTGATGTAGGCGACCTCGTGCTTTGCCTTTATCTGCTCTAGCATCTGCTCGCTAAAGTGCAGGCTAGCTGTCGGAGCTGCGACTGCGCCGCTATTTTTAGCAAATATACTTTGATACCAGCTCTCGTCGTCCTTTGTATCAGCTCTTTTTATATATGGCGGGAGTGGGACATGACCGATCTTTTCTAGCTCGCTAAAAAGTTGCGCCGTATCTAAAATGACGCCATCTTTGGTGAAATTTACCACCCTTGAGCCATCATCATTTAGCTCAAGCACATTTACCTTTATATCATCAGCGAAATTTAAAACGCTACCGACACTTACTCTGCCCCTTATATAGACGCTAAATTTGTTATCATTAAGCGGTTGATTTAGCATCACTTCGCAGGCGCCGCCGCTTTGTTTGTGTCCTAAGATGCGGGCTTTAACCACCTTTGTATTATTAAAAATGACCGCCGCGTCCTCTGGGATGAGGCTGGATAAATCTTTAAATTTATAGTGTTTTATCTCTTTTGTTTTTTTTAGATAAACAAGCAGTCTTGCCTCTTCTTTGGGCAAAACTGGCTCTTTTGCGATGAGCTCGTTAGGCAAAAAGTAGTCGTAGCTTGAGATGTCGTTTATGTCACTCATCGTCTGCGTCGCTGTTAGTGTCGCTATCTTCTTCATCATCATCGCTTTTACCGGCTCTTTTGGCGACTATGATAGAAATTCCATAAAGTCCGATGAGTGGCAGTGCCATTAAAATTTGACTTATCACATCAGGAGGTGTGACGATGGCTGCGAAGATGAAGATGACGACTACTGCGTATCTGAAGTAGTCTTTTAGCATCTTGTCATCGACAAGGCCTATCTTTGCTAAGAAAAATGTAATGACTGGCAGCTCAAATGAAATTCCAAAGCCGATCAGTAGTTTTGTAAAAAAGCCAACGTATTCGCCGATGCTTGGCAGTGCCGTAAAGAGCTGACCGCCAAAATTTACCAAAAATGTAAAGCCAAGCGGGATGACCACGTAGTAGCAAAATGCTGCCCCACACGCAAACATAAATGAAGCAGAGAGGACAAATGGGATCACATATTTTTTTTCATTGTCATAAAGTCCAGGTGCGACAAATAGCCAAAACTGCCAAAAAATGATAGGCAAAGCAAGCACCAGGCCAGCAAAAAATGCGACCTTCATCGCAGTGAAAAATGGCTCTTGAATTTGAGTAAAGATGATGTTTGAGCCAGCTGGCAAGACCTGCTTTAGCGGCTCGCTCATCCATGCAAGCAGTGGATTCCAGAATGTAAAACAGATGCCAAAACAGACAAAAACGCTTACTATGCTTATAAAAAGCCTCTTTCTAAGTTCGATCAAATGGGGTCTTAGCTCTTCAAACATCACGCCTCTTTTTTATCGTTTAAGATCGCATCTTTAACTAAATTTGTTGGATTTTGTATATTTTCTACCGTTTTTTTGGTGTCGCTCACGACGTTTTGAATGCTTTCAGTGACGTCGCTTGCGCTTTTTTTGATCTCGTCAAGCTCTTCAAATGTGAGCTTTTTACGCACGCTTTGCGCACTTTGAGTTATGCTCTCTTTGTATTTTTGAGCGTCTTCTTTGAGCTCGGCTATCTTCATCTCTTGATCAAAAGTTGATTTTGCGTCGTTTATACCTTTTTTAAACATCTTTAGAAATTTAGCGATCTGCACCATAGCGCTTGGTAGCTTGTCAGGGCCCAAAACTAGCACAGCGATCACGGCGATGACCAAGATCTCAGAAAAACTCATTCCAAACATTTTTGCCTCTGTTAAATTTTATTTAAGCTTTGTATTTTATCTTGACTTTGCTCAAATTTTTATAAATTTAGCCCTCGATAAAGAGTGCGATCTCGTCGCTGAGTAAGAAATTTGGGTTGTAAAATTTGCCATTTTTAAAGAGTAGTTTTTCATTTTCTACAAGCAAATTTGCTCTTTTTTTCTGATCCTCATTTAAGCGCCCAGCCTCCACACCCACGATGCTTCTAAGCCCTAAAAATATATGCTCTCTTGCTAGTTCGCTTTGGCTTAAAATTTCTCTTTTTCTATGTGTTGGCTGCGTGATATAGGCGTCTATGCTATTTTTGGCGTAGTATCTGGTGCCATCCACAAAGCCCACGCTATAAGCTCCCACGCCAAGGTAGTTTTTGCCCTGCCAGTAGCCAAGATTGTGCTTGCAAATTTGCCCGAAATTTGAAATTTCATACTGCTTAAAGCTAGCTCGCTGGATCTGCTCTATCATAAATTTAGCCAAAGTATCGCTATCCTTTTTATAGCTTTTTTTGCCAGCAAATGGGGTGTTTTCTTCAAGTGTGAGCGAGTAGGCGCTTAGATGCGTGATAGCAAGACTTTTTAAGCTTTCAACCTCCGCCAAAAGGCGCTTTTTGGTATCAAATTTAGTGTCATAGATGAGGTCTAAATTTATATTTTTAAAGCCAGCTGCATGGGCATTTTCAACTGCTTTAAAAATTTGCTCCTTGCTGTGGATGCGCCCTAGAAATTTAAGCTTATCTTCAAAAAAGCTTTGAGCGCCAAAGCTTATGCGGTTTGCGCCTAATTTTTTTACATGCTTTAGCCAGGCTAAATTTGCTGAATTTGGATTTGCCTCAAATGTGATCTCAGTTTTAGGCGTGCAAAGTGGAGCTAAAATGCTAAAAATTTCATCATAAAATTTGTCATTTACCGCGCTTGGTGTGCCGCCACCAAAAAATATGGTTGAAATTTCTTTTACATTTTGACTTTTTAGCTGGAAATTTAGATCAAGGCAAAGCGCTTTAAAATAGGCGCTAACCTTCTTAAATTCGTCGTCGCTTGAGCCAAAGGCGCAGTAAGGACACTTGCTCTCGCAAAATGGCACGTGGATATAAACTTGCAAATTTCTCTCTTTTTTAAATTTTGGCGATTATAAGAAATTTGGCATTTAGAGCAGTTTAAAAGTAGCTTTTTTGCCTTATTAGCTCGCTTGGCAAAAAGCCAAAAGTGCCTTTAAAAATTTTTGCAAAATGCGCTGCATTTGTGTAGCCAACGATGCTGGCAGCCTCTTTTATGCTGATATCATTTTGCTTTAAAAGAGTATATGCAAGCTTTAGCCGCTCTTTTGCTAAAAGCTGATAGATCGTATATTTGAAAAAGAGTTTAAAATTTTTCTTAAGCCAAAAGTCATTAGTGCCACAAAGATGGGCTAGCTCTTTGATGCTTGGGGGATTTTGCATGCGAGTAAGTAAGATTTTCTTAGCCTTTAAAAGCAGCTTTTCTTCGTCACTACTAAAGCAAATTTTCTCATCTTTTAAAGCTTTGCTCTTGTAGATAAGCTCTAAAATTTTTGACTCTATAAAGATCTCTCTCATCATGCCATCATATAAATTTGTCATCTCAAGCTCGTTTAAAACGCAAATTTGATCCTTATCTTTTTTGTATTTTATAAGATCAAATTTCTCTTCAAGCCTAAGCTCACTAAAAATTTCAAGCTTATTTGCATAGTGTTCTTCAAAAAGCAAGGTTTTGGTTTTATAAAATTTATTTTGATATTCAAAAACGCCTTTTAAGCTATCATTTACTAGCCCTATGCAAAACTCATCCCTGCTTAAAAGATACTCTTTTTTATCAAGTTTAAAGCAAAGATTGTCTTTTGCTTCGTTAAACATCAAAAATAGATATTTTTTATCTCCCTGGCTCTCTCTTTTGATGATTTCGTTGCATAAAATCTCGCTTTTTAGGTAGCTGATGCCATTATTTTGTTTAAAAAATTCTACATTTATCCGCTTGTTGCTTTGTGATATTTTGCTAATGCCATATCTTTTATCTAAATTTATCATTTTATCCCTTGAGCGTTAAATTTAATCCCTTTAGCGTTATGTCTGATATTGATAACGATTATTTAATTTTAGTAAAATGTGATTTAAATTTTAATAAGGAGTTTTTTTGTGAGAAGTGCATTAAAAATTTCTATTTGTGCGGCAGTTTTTATAAATTTACCGCTTTTTGCAAATGAAGATAAAGTTCTGCCAGAGGTCAAAGTAGTGAGCGCAACTGGCTTTGAGCAAAATATAAAAGACGCCCCTGCAACGCTTAGCGTCATCACTCAAGATGCGCTAGAAAAAAGAAATCACAAGGACGTTGAGAGTATGGTAAAGGATGTGCCAAGTCTTTTTGGAGCGACACTTGGTGCGGCAAATAGGCGAGGCATCTCCATAAGGGGTCTTTCGCAAAGATATACAAAGATCTTAGTAAATGGCATACCAGTGCCAGGAGATAACGCTTACAAGGGGCTAAGAAGTGTTGGAGGCTCATATAGCTTCATCCCGCCAGCAAGTGCGATAAGCCGCATCGAGGTGATACGCGGTCCTATGAGCTCGCTTTATGGCAGTGACGCATTAGGCGGGGTTATAAATATCATAACAGATGAGTTTAGCAACGACTTTCATGCAAATCTTGGCTCAAGCTGTAAATTTGCAAGAAATAAAAACATAAGCGGCGAGTTTTACAACAGCCTCTATCTACACTCTGGGCTAATAGACGATATTTTAAGCATCTCAGTTTATGGTAAAAATTTAAACAAATCAGAGGATAAAATCTCATACGCAAACAGAGAGCAAAAGGATAGAAATTTTGGCACGAAGCTCTTTTTTAGACCAAATGAAAATAATGACATCACGCTTGAGCTTGCAAGAAGTGATGTGAAATATAAAAGAAGCAAAGGCAAAACTTTATCCTCTGGCACAAATAATAGCTCAGTCGATCTTGAGCGCATAAAAGGCGATATGGTAAATTTAAGCCACGAAGCAAGGCTTGATGATATCTTGCTTCAAAGCTACCTCTCTTACGGCAAGATAAAAGAGATCGCACAACAAAATTTAACGCTAAAAACACTAAATTTTGATACAAAAGGTTCATATTTTACTGACAATAACGCCTTTACTTTAGGACTAAACGCCAAAAAAGAGAAGCTTGATGAAAAGGCAACCACTGCAGATGCTGCAAATGTAAAAAGATATGACATTTCGCTTTATGGCGAGGATGATTATCACCTTACAAAAGACTTCATCTTAAGCGCTGGAGTTCGTTACAACTACGATGAGAACTATGGCTCGCACGTTTCGCCAAGGATTTATGGTATCTATAGCTTCAATGACTTTTTTGCCCTAAAAGGCGGAGTTAGCACAGGATACGCGACACCTGATATCAAGCAACGCACGCAAGATCTTGCATTGCCATTTGCTGGAGGACTTGGAGCACAGCTTGGCAGAAGTAGCCTTAAGCCAGAGACAAGCGTGAGCTATGAATTTGGCGGCGTTTATAATGACAATGAAGGCTTTGAAGCGTCACTAACTGGCTTTTACACAAGCTTTAAAGATATGTTAAGCTATAGCCCTATCTGCCCAAAAAACAGTGGTTGTATGCATAAAGGAAAAATTTATCCAAATGGTATTTGGGAGAGTGTAAATATCGGCAAAGCTGAAATTTACGGAGTTGAACTAACAAATGAGTGGCAAGTCACAAACGCTCTTAGGCTAAATCAAAGCTACGTCTATACAAGATCAAAGCAAAAAGATGGAGCGGAAATAGGCAAAAGTTTAAACAACTATCCGCTTCATACATTTAAATTTGGAGCGAACTACGAGCTAAACAGATGGCTAAATTTCTGGTCACAGATAAATTATTATGGTAGGAGCAAAGACTCACTTAGCAACGATGATGACATTAGACCTTACGTGATCGCCGATCTTGGCATAAACTACAACGTAACTAAAAATTTCAGTCTAAATTTGAGCGTTTATAACCTCTTTAATGAGTACTTTACGACAAGATCTGGCAGATACGACATCTTGATAGCTGACGGGCAAAAGATCGAGCTTGGTTTTAATCTAAAGTTTTAAAATGATAAAAATTTTGAAAAAATTTCATCTTATCTTGGCTTTTATATTTGCCTTGCCGCTTCTTGTGCTTAGCATTAGTGGAGCGATCATCTCGTATCACGATGAGATAATTGATATCTTTAGCAAAGATGAGGTCATGGCTGGCAAAAAGCTTTTAGAGATAGATGAAATTTTAAAAATTTTTAGCAAAAGTGAGCCAAATTTTAATCTTAGCTACCTAAAGATAAGAGCAGAGGCAAACAAAGCTTACGTCATAAGTGGGACAAATGAAAATGGCGAGTTTGAGTCATTTTTTGTCGATCCTTATACTGGAGAAATTTCTGGAAAAAATAGCGCAGAGAAATTTATAGGGCTGGTTTTAAATTTACATAAAAACTTAGCCCTTTCGCTTTTTAAAAATGAAAATTTGAGTAAATTTGCAAGCGAGCTAGTAGCACTCTCTACGCTTGCGTTGCTTTTTGTCTTGATAAGTGGGGCGGTGATATATTTTTGGAGATTTAGAAGCAGGGTGGGGGAGGCTTTTAAGCTAAATTTAAAAGCAAAGAAATTTGCGTTTTTGTATTCGCTACACGGCTTTTTAGGTATCTATCTTGGCGCTGTTTTAAGCGTGATTTGCATTAGTGGGCTTTACTTTTCTTATGAGAGCTTTGCTAAGGTTATAAATCAAATTTGTGGCGAAGAGAAGGTCTTTAAAAAGCCAAATTTTACAAACAAAAATGGCTTTAGCTTAAGCGATGAGCAAAAGGTGGCGAACCTTAAAAAAGCTTATGAAATTTTCATCTCTAAATTTGGAGACGAGTTTGATGCTTTAAATTTTATAGCAAATAGCGGCGGCGTCAAATTTATGCTCTTTTACCTGCCAAAAGGTGCTAGCGAGAGAGATGGCGTTAGGCTTTTAGTCGATACTAAAAGCGAGCAAATTTCAAAAAATGCCATGCCAAAGTCATTTGAAATTTATAAATTTATGCTTGATTTGCACGCTGGATATGTCTTTGGTGAGCTTGGTAAATTTATATTTTGCCTAGCTTCGTGCGGTGTGGTTTTGCTGTTTTTTAGCGGAGGTGCGATTTATTACAAACGGCGTAAAAACTAACTCTTATTTATCTATCTCTTAACTCTTTTTCGTTATCATCTCAAATAAAATTTTTTTGGAAAAAACATGCAAAAAAAATATAGACCAAATGTAGCAGCTGTCATTTTGTCTAGCTCTTACCCTTTTAAATGCGAAATTCTAGTCGCAAAAAGGGTTGATATGGACGATATCTGGCAGTTTCCTCAAGGTGGCATAGATGAAGGCGAAAGTCCAAAACAAGCGCTAAAAAGGGAGCTTAAAGAGGAGATCGGAACTGATAAATTTGACTTCTTAGAAGAGTATCCTGAGTGGCTTAGCTACGACTTTCCAGCTAATGCGTCAAAGAAATTTTACCCATTTGATGGGCAGACGCAAAAGTACTTTTTAGTTAGGCTTAAAAATGGTGCGAGCATAAATTTAAAGACTGAGCATCCAGAGTTTAGCGAGTATAAATTTGTAGATATCAACAAGGCTTTAGAGGGGATAAATCACTTCAAAAAGCCTATTTATGACAAAGTTTTGAGTTATTTTAAAGAGAAAGGATATTTTTGATGTTAATCGTTCAAAAATTTGGCGGAACTAGCGTAGGCACGCTTGAGCGCATCGAAGCTGTGGCAAACAGGGTCATAGAGACTAAAAAGAGCGGCGCTGACGTGGTTGTGGTAGTTTCTGCGATGAGTGGAGTTACAAATCAATTGGTTGAATATAGTGAGTATTTCTCAAAGCACCCAGACGGTGTTGCTACTGATATGCTTTTAAGCTCTGGGGAGCAAGTAACCACCGCACTTTTGACGATTGCACTTAATGCAAAAGGCTATGCGTGCGTAGGACTAACTGGCGCGATGGCTGGGATAATAACAGATGAAATTCACACAAAAGCTAGGATAGAAAAGATAGACACCACTAGACTAAAAGCTGAGCTAAAAGCCGGCAGGATCGTCGTCGTAGCAGGCTTTCAAGGCATAGACGATAAAGGTGATATCACCACACTAGGTAGAGGTGGAAGTGACCTTAGTGCGGTTGCATTAGCTGGTGCGCTTGAAGCTGATCTGTGTGAAATTTTTACCGACGTTGATGGCGTTTATACGACTGATCCAAGGATAGAGAAAAAGGCAAAAAAGCTAGAAAAGATAAGCTATGACGAGATGCTTGAGCTTGCCTCTGCTGGGGCAAAAGTGCTTCAAAATCGCTCAGTCGAGCTAGCAAAAAAACTAAATGTCAAACTAATCACAAGAAGCAGTTTTAACCACAACGAAGGTACATTAATAGCAAAGGAAGATAATATGGAAGCGGTTTTAGTAAGCGGTATAGCACTAGATAAAAATCAAGCAAGAGTAACTTTAAGAGGCGTAGTCGATAAGCCTGGCATCGCAGCTGAAATTTTCACAGCTCTAGCTCATCAAAATATAAATGTAGATATGATCATCCAAAACGTAGGACACGATGGCACGACAAATTTAGGCTTTACAGTGCCACAAAACGAGCTTGACCTAGCAAAAGAGACTATGCAAAAGCTCTCAGCCGCAAAACACGTCGAGTATGACGATGCGATCGTGAAAGTCTCAGTCATCGGTGTAGGCATGAAGAGCCACAGCGGCGTAGCATGTCTAGCATTTGAGACGCTTGCAAAAGAGGGGATAAATATCCAAATGATCTCAACAAGCGAGATAAAGATCTCTATGATCGTCGATCAAAAATATGGCGAGCTCGCAGTTCGCGTGCTTCACGATGCGTATAAGTTAGATAAATAATGCAAGATTTTATCCAATGGACGCTTGAGACTATAAGAAGCGAAAGATATATGAGCTGGATGGAGGAAAAGCGCGTCGAATGGACGCCTCTGCTCGCATCTAGGCTTAAATTTTTGCTTGATAGCAAGGCTTTTATAGTCATCTGCGACGATGAGCGAGAGTGGTTTGAAAACTATCTTTTAAGAAATATTAACCGCACAAAAAGCGAGCGTCCGTTTTTGCCATTTTTTAGCTTAAGATCGCTCTATCCAGCCTTTGATAGCATCGAGACAAACGAGCAAAAGCAGCTTTTAAAAGATATGCTAAGTCTTGCCTTTCCAAATGGCTACATCTTTTTTTACATCGGCAAGAGCATAGATAAGCGCGCAAATTTAGCCAAGACTGATGAAAACAGCTATATGTGGCTCTTTGACGAGCAGGCGCAAAACAGCTTCACGCTAAGCTCTAGCGATGAAAATTTAGACATCAAACTTCTAAATTTATATAAACTTTTTGATAAGAGCATAGACGCCGTGCTCTTTGCAAAGGTGATGCTCTAAATGCTTAATAAAATCGTCATAACAAGCGATTTTGAAAATTTAAAAGCCAAGCTTGAAGCCGAGTTTGGCGTAAATAATCTAAGATTTTTTATAAGTGATGATTTTTTGTTAGAAAATGCAAAAGAGGTCATCGCCGAAGCTTACATCGCCGAAAAAGATGAAAAAATTTTAGTCATAGAGGCGAAGTCTTTTCGCACCGAGGCTCAAAACGCACTTTTAAAGATCATCGAAGAGCCCCCAAGAAATATCAAATTTATAATAGTAACGCAGAGTAAAAATTTGCTTCTACCAACGATAAGATCGAGGATGCTTATAGAAAATAAGCTTACCAAAAAGCCAAAAATGAGTGTTGAGCTAAATTTAAAATCGCTTAGCCTAAAAGAGCTAACAAGCTTTATCGATCAAAAGATAGCAGAGGAGCAGGCGCAAAAATTTAGCAAAAACGAGCTAAAAGAGCTTGTGGGCGCTATCGTGACAAAGGCGGTTGATAGCGGGTATAAATTTAGCGGCGAGGAGATGGAGTATTTTTTCTCACTCATCAAGCTTGCTGATCTAAACGCCAAATCTCACGCCATTTTGACGCCGCTACTGCTTACTATCTTTGAGAAAGGACGACGTTGAAATTTTATAAGATAAATAACAAAAGCGACTTTAATGAAATTTGCAAGGCCGTCTCGCCAAGTCCGGCTGGTGCGAAGCTCATGCACGAAAAGAGCGAGATAAATTTTATCTTCATTGGTGAGATAAAGACCCCAGCGGCAAATATCCTAAAGCAAGACGCCCTAAGTGTCGGCGCCGAGCTGGTGACGCATAATGATACGATCTTTGGTCGCGAGAGCCTAAACAAAGCCTTGCTAATGGCGACAAACGCGCAGCTTAGGCAGTTAGCTAAAAAAGAGAAGCTACAAGACTTTGGGCTTAAAAAGCTTGCAGGTTTTTTAGAAACTAAATTTACAAAGCCCACAAAGCCTCTTATAATGGGCGTGGCAAATATAAATAGAGATAGTTTTAACGAGCAAAGCCGCATAAATACGCAAAATGGCATAGCAAAAATAGAAGCGATGATCGAAGCAGGTGCTGACTACATCGACCTTGGCGGCGTTAGCTCAAGGCCAGGGAGCGAGTATTGCGGACGCGAGGAGGAGTTTAGGCGCATAAAAGATATCATTGAAGAAATTTATAGGCTAAATTTACATGAAAAGGCGAAATTTAGCCTTGATAGCTTTGATCCTTATTGCTTAGAATTTGCGCTAAACCACGGCTTTAAGATGATAAATGACATCACGGCAAACGCAAATTTAGCCCCGCTTGCTGCAAGATACGATGCCCAGTTTTGCATGATGCACATGCAAGGAGACCCTGCTACCATGCAGATTGCGCCAAAGTATAACGACTTAATTGGCGAAATTTCAGACTTTTTTGAGCAAAAGATCGTCCTTGCAAGGGAGCTTGGTGCTAAAAAGATAGTACTTGACGTTGGTATCGGCTTTGGCAAGACGGCTGAGCAAAATTTGCTGCTTATTAAACATTTGGAGCATTTTTTGAAATTTGGCTACCCGTTACTAGTTGGTGCTAGCCGCAAATCAGTCATAAATCACTATTATCCAAGTGAGGTCAAGGAGCGCTTGCCAGGTTCGCTTTATCTGCACTTAAAAGCCTTCGAAAACGGCGCGCAAATCATTAGAACGCACGATGTGGCCGAGCACAAGCAGCTTTTTAATATGCACGAGGCGATGAGCCAAGCCACGCTTTGGTAGGGCGCTTGGCTAAAAAGAGGCTAGATGAAAAATTTATTGCCGCCACCTTGGATCAAATTTCCAGATATTAGCCCCTTTTCTATAGGCTGGAGGATGGGCTGCGGCGAGGATTATAAGTTTAAATTTAATGGCTGGCTAAAAACGCTAAGCCAAGACGAGCGGCGCGAATATCAGCAGCTATTCGCTGAGCCTGCGACGTGGCGTGGATACTGGGATGAGAGGCTAGGCTTTGATGAGAGCACGCTTTTTATCAAGGGTGACTTTGTCATAGACCTTTGGGAGCGCGAGCCTAGATATGAGTTAAAGTGGCTTAAAAAGCGCTATAACGCTGGCAAGACGGATAAATTTTTACTATTTTGGGGTCATCAAAAGAGTGCAAATTTAAGCGCAAGCTGTCTTAGTCAGTGGTACGCATTTAGCTTTTGGCAAGATGAAACTAAATACATTTGCGCCGAGCAATATATGATGGCTAAAAAGGCTCAGTGTTTTGGCGACAAAGAGGCTTTGGGGCAAATTTTATCCGCCAAAGATCCAGCGCAGATGAAGGCGCTTGGCAGGCAGGTGCGTGGCTTTGATGCTAAGGTCTGGGACGAGGTCAAATTTGGAGTCGTACTAAATGCGAGCTATCTAAAATTTAGCCAAAATGCCCCTTTGCGAGACTTTTTACTTCAAACTGGGAGCAAAATTTTAGTTGAGGCTAGCCCGGTTGATAAAATTTGGGGCATAGGTTTAGCCGCAAGCGATGAAAATGCGCAAAATCCTATGAAGTGGCGAGGGCAAAATTTGCTTGGCTTTGCGCTGATGATGGCTAGAGACGAGATAGCAAAGGTCTATAAAAATGTCCATTTATGTGACGCTAGAGAGCTAAATTTGGATCATTTATAAAGTATGTTTAAGATAAAATGCGGTGTAAATTTGGAGCAAAAATGACAAAACAAGAGTATGAAAAAGCGGTAGATACGCTAAATGCGTGGGCAAAGGCCTACTACGACGAGGACGAGCCACTTGCAAGCGATGAGGAGTATGATGCGCTATATCACGCGGTGCTTGAATATGAGAGGGCAAATCCAAGTGAAATTTCACTATTTTCGCCAACTAAGCGAGTGGGCGGAGGCGTAAAAGAGGGCTTTAGCAAGGCAAGCCACATAAAGCGCATGTGGAGTATGGAGGATATCTTTAGCCTTGGCGAGCTTGATGCGTGGTTAAAGCGTGGCGATAAAGAGAATTTGACTTTTGTCGCTGAGCCAAAATTTGACGGAGCGAGCCTAAATTTACTCTATGAAAACGGCGTTTTAGTTAGGGCGATAACCAGAGGCGACGGCGTTACAGGCGAGGATGTGACACAAAATGCAAGGACGATAAATTCTGTTTTAAAGAGCATTAACTACAAAGGGCTCATTGAAATTCGTGGCGAAGTCGTCATAAGAAAAGATGACTTTGAGCTTCTAAACGCAGAGCGCGCAAAAAATGGCGAAGCGCCACTTTCAAACCCTAGAAATGCAGCTGCTGGAAGCCTTAGACAGCTTGATAGCGCGGTCACTGCAAAAAGAAAGCTACTTTTCATACCTTGGGGCGTGGGCGAGCAGAGCCTTGGGCTAAAAGATCACAGCGAGGTGATGAAATTTGTGCGTGATCTTGGCTTTGAAAGAGATGATTTTTTCAAAATTTTAAAAAAAGATGAGCTTGAGGCCGCATATAACGAGCTCTTGGCAAATCGCGACGCAAAAAGTGTGATGATGGATGGCATGGTGATACGCGTAAACGACCTTGCGCGCTGTGAGCAGCTGGGCTACACGGTCAAATTTCCAAAATTTATGGTGGCGTTTAAATTTCCAGCCATTGAAAAGGTGACTAGGCTAAGAGATGTAGCACTTCAGGTTGGTAGAAGCGGCGTAGTAACGCCTGTTGGCGTGCTTGATGAAGTAAATATAGACGGAGCTAATGTAAAATCCGCCACCCTTCATAACTTTGACGAGATAGAGCGCCTTGGTGTCATGAAAAACGACTACATCGGCATCATCCGCTCAGGAGATGTGATACCAAAGATCACGAAGGTTTTTAAAGATAGGCGAGATGGCAGTGAGCAAGCGATAGAGAGGCCTAAATTTTGCCCAGTTTGTGGCTCGCACCTGCTTGATGAAGGGGTCTTTGTAAAGTGTCAAAATTTAAGCTGCAGGGCAAGAGTGGTGGGCTCAATAATTCACTACGCATCGAAAAAATGCCTAAATATAGACGGCCTTGGCGACGCGATCGTAAATTTGCTATTTGACAAGGGGCTAATTGCCTGCATAAAAGACATTTACAGCCTTAAATTTGATGACCTCATGGCGCTTGAGGGCTTTAAAGAGAAAAAGGTAAATAACCTTTTAAATGCGATCGAAGCTAGCAAAGGTGCGGAGCTATCGCGCTTTATCACGGGTCTTGGCTGCGAGCACATCGGCGAGGTGGCGGCTAAAAAGCTAGCAAGTAGCTTTGGACTAGGCTGGCTTGATGCTAGCTTTGAGGAGCTTATCTCGCTTGAGGGCTTTGGCGCGGAGATGGCAAATAGTTTAACCGACTTTGCCGAGGTAAATAGGGACGAAATTTTAGCTCTAAGCCAGATCGTGCAGCCAAGCGTAACGCAGGCACAAAGCATCTCAAACGCGCTAAGTGGCAAGACGGTCGTGATAACTGGCACGCTAAGTCGCCCAAGAGATGAGATAAAAGCCGAGCTTGAGAGCTTTGGCGCGAAGGTTTCTGGCTCAGTTTCTAAAAAAACGGACTTCGTCCTAGCTGGCGAGGAGGCTGGCAGCAAGCTTGATAAAGCAAATGAGCTAGGCGTGCTGGTGATCGATGAGAGCGAATATGAGAGGTTAAAACTTGAGGTTTGATAACTACGTCGCAAGCGTTTTAAACATAAGTAGAAATAAGGCGAGCGAGCTAATAAAATCAGGCAAAGTGCTAACAAATGGCGAAATTTGCACCAAGGTTTCAAGCGAGGTTAGCGAGGCTAAAATTTCGCTACTTGATGAAATTTACGTTGGGCGAGGCGCTTTGAAGCTAAAGAGCTTTTTGGAAGCGATGAAATTTGACCTAGCTGGTAAAAACGCACTTGATATCGGCAGCTCAACTGGCGGCTTTATGCAAATTTTACTTGAGCGTGGCGTAAAGAGCGTGACTGGCGTTGATGTGGGCACTGATCAGCTGGACGCTAGCCTAAGGAGCGATGAGCGAGTAAAAATTTATGAGAAAACTGACGTCAGGGAGTTTGCTAAAACGCATAAAAATGAATTTAACCTCATAACCTGCGACGTGAGCTTTATCTCTTTGGCTGAAATTTTGCCAGCCATTTGTGAGCTTGCAAGCGAAAATTCGCTCATCATAACGCTTTTTAAACCGCAGTTTGAAGTGGGCGTTGGCGTAAAACGCAATAAAAAAGGCGTTGTCACCGACACTAAGGCTGTAAATTTAGCTATGAAGCGCTTTGAAGTGCTAGCAAGTAGCTTGAAATTTGAACTGATAGCTTGCAAAGAGTGCGAGGTCAAGGGAAAGGAAGGAAATGCCGAATTTTTCTACGCTTTTAACAAAAGATAACATCACTGCCGTTGCGATCGGGCACTTTGACGGCGTGCATAGGGGGCACAAGCAGCTTTTAAAGCAGCTTGGTGAGTTTGGCGGACTTGTCGTCATCGACAAAAACAAGGCAAACATCACGCCAAAGCTAAAGCGAGCCGAGTACTCAAACTATCCTTGCTTCTTGTATGATTTTGAGAGTATAAAAGGGCTTAGCGGCGAGGAATTTATCGCACTTTTAAAGAGGGATTTTAAAAATTTAAAAAAGATCGTTGTTGGGTTTGATTTTAGATTTGGTAGAAACAGAGCGTGGGACAAGCACGATTTGAAGAGGATTTTTGATGGTGAGGTGGTCGTCGTTGATGAGGTTTGTTATGACGGCATGGGCGTGCATAGCTCATCCATCAGAGAGCTGATACGCCAAGGCAACATCGATGAGGCAAACAGGCTAATAGGCAGGGAGTACTCGATCGAGGGAAATGTGATAAAAGGGCAGGGCATCGGCGCAAAAGAGCTGGTTGCCACGCTAAATTTAGATATAAAAAGCTATCTTTTGCCGCGCGAGGGCGTCTATGCGACAAGAACGAGAATGGGCTCATACACCTATGGCTCGGTCACTTTTATAGGCAACAGGCTTAGCACGGATGGAAATTTTAGCGTCGAGACGCACATCTTAGACGAGGTCGCGCCAAAAGTGACAAAGCACGTTGCCGTTTGCTTCATAAAACGTTTGCGAGATAATAAGAAATTTAACTCTCTAAGCGAGCTAAAAGAGCAGATAAAACGCGATATAAACGAGGCTAGGCAGTGTGTGGGCGTGTGCGATCTCTTTTTTGGAGAGACGATGAGATACTTTGACGGATATGGAGCTGGTATATGAGAGATGAAATTTTTAAAGAACCTATAAGCAAGCAGTTTGAATTTGATGACTTTGTGGCGAGCGTTTTTGATGATATGATCTCGCGTTCGGTGCCATTTTATGATGTTAGTTCAAATTTAAACGCAAAGTTGCTGGCTAAAATTTTGCCAAAATCAGCAAAAGTGTGCGACCTTGGCTGCTCTACGGCAAATAGCCTACTTTTGCTAAACAACCTTAGAAACGACCTCGTGCTAAGCGGCGTGGATAACTCTGAGGCGATGCTAGCAAACGCTAAAAACAAGGCAAAAGCTTATGGGGCTGATATTGAATTTATTTTAGATGACATTTTAGAGTGCGAGCTAGAGGGATTTGACGCAGTTTTGGCAAACTACACTTTGCAGTTTATCAGACCGCCAAAAAGGGCTGATCTTGTGCAAAAAATTTATAACGGACTAAATGAAAATGGCGTCTTTTTGTTTAGCGAAAAGATCATCTTTGAGGATAAAAAGCTTACTAAAAGCGTCATAGAAATTTACGAGGACTACAAGCAAGCGCAAGGCTACTCACGCTACGAGATCGCCCAAAAAAGAGAGGCGCTTGAAAATGTGCTGGTGCCATACACTGAAGAAGAAAATAGAAACTTAGCCCTAAATGCTGGCTTTAAGCGTGTCGAGAGCACATTTAAATGGGGAAATTTTATGAGCTTCATTGCATTTAAGTAAAATTTTCATTTAAAAAGTGGTTATTTTTGTAAATTTAAGCTAAATCATATATATATATATAGTTACACATAAAAAATAAGGATATTTTTTATGGAGCTAACACTACAAAACATTATAAATAAAGCTGATCAAAGTTTTAGTAAAGAATTTTTAGAACACTATCTGTCTGGTAGCTTTGGCTCTATGAGCAAAAGCGAAACGGAAATTCTTATATTTCATCTACTTTCAAAACATTTTGAAATTTCATCAAACTACGAAATATCAAATTTATTAAAAATAAGCGAAACAAAGGTAAAGAATTTAACTTTAAATGCGCATTTGAGGTATCCAAGACAAAGTGGAGATGAAATAGTTAGAGAAACTCTTGTGGATATTGCTAAAAAATTTAGTGCTATCTATGATGAGCAAAATGGTGAAGTTAAAATTCATATACAAAGTAGTGTTCAAAAGCGCGAAATGATAAATGCGATAAATAAGCTTGGTTCATTTGCTGATTATGGCTTAAATAATGAAATTCTAAAATCAGGACAAATACTTTATTTTCTCTATTTGAAAAGTTTCTAGATAAAGAAAAATTTAAAGACACTGTTCAGATTTATCTCAAAGACAAAAAACTAAATGAAAAACAGTTTTTTGATGCACTTAATAATAGCCAAAGATTTATAGAAATGATAAAAAGATCTAATATAAAAATTAGTGATGTGATAAATACAATATTAAATTTTATTTAAAGGAGTTATTGTGAAGACTATAGGAAAAATTTTAGTCTTATATGTTCTTGGTATGGTTGTACTTGTTACTGTTGTGTATATGTTTGGTTTAAACCAGCCTACTATACGTTATGGCAGCAGTATAGTTGAGGGGTATACTGTTTTTCAGATAGAAATGCCATCTGAAAAAGGCACAGTAGATGATGTTATTGTAAATGATGGTAATTGCCCAATAGAAAGGTTTAAAAAAGCAGACCAACGTAAATTGAGAGCTTATGCAGAGAAATATCCTGACCTTGTTGTGAATAGCGAGCAACATAGCAATTTTATAGAGAAGATGAACGGGTATGTTTTTGATAAGCTAAATGGCAAGTATGATCTATTTAACGGAGGAGCGCAGATATCAGATACAGCTACTGGAAGCAATAGTAAGTATTTAGTCGTACTTAATGCTAAAAATGGGGAAAAGGTTCCTTTTTTTGACATAAAATATAAAACAAAGGAAGCTGATGAATTTTTTGATTTATTAAGCGATGATTCAAGAGCTTTATATGTCGATGTTTTCCCATCCAATAGCGTGCAAATTGTTGTTAAATGCTACAAAGATGAGCTGAAAAAAATGGTGGTCAAGACAAGTAATGGCGACTTTGATTATGATTTAAGCAAAATAAGATAAAGCCATGAAAAAAAATAGAATAATTTTATTACTAGTATGCATATTAAGCATAGTTTTGGCAGGTTGTACAGATGGTGAAAATTCAAATAAAAATTCTCAAATAAAAGATAAAATACAAGAGGGCTCAAATAAAGTAAAAGAAAAAATAGAGCAAGTTTTAAATAAGATAGAAGTGCCTGAGATTAAATTTATTCAAGGCGAACATTGGATTTTTAAAACTCCTATATATAAAATAGCTATAACTGCAAAAGAAGATAATACAGTTATAAACGATGTTGTAGTTAATCGTGGAAATTGTATAGTAGATAAATATCGTGGCATTAACTCAAAAAAAGCACAAGAGTATGCTAATAAATATCCACAAAATGTGAAAATTGCATCCGAAAAACAGCAGAATGAGGGTAGTTTATTCAATGATATTGTAATGGTTGATAACAATAAAGGAATACTTCTTGTAGATACAAAAAATAATGAAAAAATCATAGCAAGGAGTAATATTTACAAGGCTGATAAAGAGAATATAGCTTATTTGCAAAATTTAAATGATGAGTCAAGAAGCTTATATATTGATGTATTTCCCTTAAAATTAGATTTTGCTGGAAAATATGAGCTAACAATCAATTGTGATATAGGTGATATCTTGGAGGTTGTTTTAAAAACAAATGGTGGTGATTTTAAATACACACCAATTAGGAGATATTAGTGAAAAAGACCGTTTTACTAATATCTATTACAATACTTTCACTGATGGCTACAGATAAAATTTGTGAGACTAAGCTCGACATGATTGAGGGCTGCTTATTAAAAGAGTATGAAAATGAGCGTTTAAAGGCTGATATCCCATACAAAAACAATAAAATAAATGGAGTTGTAAGAGAATACTTTTTGTCAAGTGGTAGATTGAATATAGAAAAGCATGTGACAGATGATGTCTTAAATGGAGAATTGAAAGTTTGGTATGAAAATGGACAGCTTATGGAAGCCATTAATTATAACAATGGTAAAGTATTGGATGGTCACTATAAAATATTTTATGATAATGGAAAATTAAAAAGCGAAACTTGGTTCAAAGATAATTATAAAACTGAAGAAAAATACTACAAGAAAGATGGTAAATTAAGCGTTACTATGAATTATAAAGATGGTAAATTTTTAGGCGGTCTTTGCGAAAGAGATAATATAAAAATCCCAGCAAACACTAATGATTTTGTTGAATACTCATTGGAACAATTATCTACAATGTGTGAGAATGACTTCTTATTCTAGTTTAAATTTAGCGGGAGTTACCCGCTAAATTTACTCATTTATCGCTGCGTTTCCGTGGTGGTGGAAGTCATCGTAGATGATCTTTGAAGTTTGGAATTTCTCGCGTTTTAGCTCGCGAACTCGTAAAAATTCCTCTTCATCAATCTTTTTGATCTGGATAGCTGCTTTAAATGTCGGAGTCTTACTGATGTAGTCCCAACCGCTGCTTGTTAGCTCGTTGCAAGAGCTCTCCCAGTAGTGGAAAGTCATCTGGATAATGCCATCAGGCACGATGTCAGTCACTTCAGCTTTTACGACGATGTAGCCGTATCTACTCCAAGCTTTGATAAAGTCGCCTTGTTTTAGTCCGTATCTCTCTGCAAGCGCTGGGCTCATCTCAGCGATAGGTCCGATGCTATCTCCACCTTCTTCAATAGCACGTGAGCGTCTTGTCATGGTGCCAACTGTGTATTGATAAACTTTTCTTGTAGTTAAAAGCTGTATCGGATACTCAGCGTCAGTCTTCTCATCGACTGAACCAGCCATGATAGGATACTCAGGCGACATATTCATCTTCTTAGCAAACTCAAGTTTTGCGCTCTCGATCTCATCAGCCTTATCCACAAATAGGCATGGTACGAAGCGACCTTTGCCATCAGGTGTAAAGAATTTCTTATCAAGATATAAGCTCTGACCGCCCATATCATCTTCAGTTGGGCATGGCCAGTGAAGTCCGTGATATTTTTTAAGCCTATAGTAGCTCATACCGCCGTAGCGTCTAGGGTCGCATTTTCTAACTTCTTCCCAAATTTCTTCTGGTGAGCTGAAGTTAAAGCCCTCTGTTGCGCCCAAACGACGTGCGATCTCGCAAACGATCCACCAGTCTTGTCTAGCATCACCTGGAGGTGTGATGACTGCTTCGTTGTGTTGGACACGGCGCTCTGCGTTTGTGTAAAGACCCTCTTTTTCACTACTTGCAACGCCAGGGAGAACGACGTCAGCTTTTAGTGAAGTCTCAGTTAAAAATAGATCTTGAACCACGTAGAAATCGACATTTGCGATGCCTTTTAAGAAGTGGTTTGTATTTGGCTCAGATATAACTGGGTTTTCGCCGATAGTCCAGAAGAAATGCACTCTGCCATCAAGTATCGCATCAGGTACTTCAGTCTTGTGGATGCCTATCTTTGAGTTTAAAAATCCAGGTTCTAGGTGCCAAATTTTCTCAAACCAAGCTCTTTGCTCTGGATCGGTGACTGAGCCAAGATTTGGGAAGATGTTTGGTAAAACGCCCATGTCGCAGCAGCCTTGAACGTTCTCTTGACCTCTAAGTGGCAAGTCGCCTGTGCCAAGCTCGCAGATATTACCAGTGATCAAGAATAAATTTGATACGTCGCAAACTCCGCCAACGCCGTGGTTGAAGTGAGTTACGCCCATGCCGTGAGTGATGACGGCTGGTTTTGTTGTGGCATACATTCTAGCAGCTGCTCTGATATCCTCTGGATTTAGCCTTGTGTATTTAGCTACAACCTCTGGGGCATAGTCTTTTACAGCTTCTTTGACATACTCGATGCCTATTGTGTGATCTCTTACAAACTCCTCATTTACAAGGCCTTCTTCGATGATAGTGTAAAGAAGTGCGTTAATAACAGGGATGTTGTGCTCAGGCTCTAGCTGCAAGTGGATGTCTGCTCTACTTGCAAACTCAGTCTTGATAGGGTCGATAACGATCAGTTTTGCACCGCGGTTTAGCGCTCTTTGGATGTGCATAGCTGCGATTGGGTGACCATTTTCTGGGTTTGAGCCTATCATTAATATACAGTTACTATAAGTGCCAATCTCTGTAAAGCTATTTGTGGCAGCTCCGTTTCCGATTGTTTTAG
This sequence comes from Campylobacter concisus, assembly GCF_015230035.1. Lineage (GTDB taxonomy): Bacteria > Campylobacterota > Campylobacteria > Campylobacterales > Campylobacteraceae > Campylobacter_A > Campylobacter_A concisus_BK. Next base: position 155,284 of record NZ_JAAKZD010000003.1, on the reverse strand, counting down.
CAAGTCCTGCTACTGTCGGAGCGTGTCAAATTCTAGCGCAGTGGTCGACGTTATTTGTGCCAATTACAGCGCGCATTAGCTTTTGAGCGACGTAGTTGTCTTCAAGCGTACAGCGTGCTGAGAAGTTTCCTGCTAGTGAGTCAGGGCCGTATTTCTCTTTTGCCTCTTTCATCTTTTCTACGACAAGATCAAGCGCCTCGTCCCAGCTGGCCTCTTCAAATTCGCCGTCCTTTGAAAAGACTCCATTTTTCTTTCTAATAAGCGGCTTTGTAAGTCTGTCTGGACTTGCAACGTAATCCCAGCCATAAAAGCCCTTTAAACATAAATTTCCTTGATTGACTGGATTGTCTTCGACGCCAGTAGCGGCACGAACGACGTTGTTTTCCACGTGCAAGGTTACTTGACAGCCTGTCCCGCAATAAGGACAGATGACTTTGCCTTCTTTCATTACTTTCTCCTTCTAATTATGCATTTTCTGCATATTTATTTTGAGTAATATTACTAGCGCGAAACTTAATCTTTTATGAAAAATTCTTTATTTAAAAAATAAATTTTAATTTTAAGTTATATTTTATATAAAATTTAAAAAGCCGAATATATAGGAATTTAAAAAATATGCTAAAAATGCATAAATTTGTAGAATTTTATAAATGAAAAATAAAATGTGTAAATTTGACACAGAAGCTGAAAGATAAAAATTAAATTTAAATTTAGTTTAACACAAGCTATTAAAACTATGAAAAAATAAAGAGAAAATTTAAATATAAAAAGTGAAATTTAAAAGGAGAGCAGGTCGCTCTCCGCGGGATTATTTATCTCTTAAGCCAAGCTCAGAGATTAGTTTTGAATATGTAGTGTAGTCTTTGTTTTTAAGATACTTTAAAAGTCTTTTTCTTTGACCAACTAGTTTCAAAAGACCTAAACGTGATGAAAAGTCTTTTTTGAAAATTTTAAGGTGTTCTGTAAGTTCAGTTATTCTAGCTGTTAAAAGAGCTATTTGAACTTCTGGAGAGCCTGTATCTCCCTCTTTTCTAGCGAATTTCGCAACTATTTGAGCTTTTTTAGCCGAATCCAAAGCCATGATGACCTCCTGATTGGTGAATTTTGGAAGAGCGATTATAGCATTTAAAACATAAAGTTAGATAAAATTACGCTTTTTAAAAATTAATGAAAAATGCAGTAAAAATTTAATAAAATTAGGGCTATTTAAAGAGTTAAGGAAGATAAATGCTTTTTACAAAGGCAAGCGAATACGCTCTACTTTCGCTTATTTTAATATCTCAAAAATCATCTCCAGTTGATGTTGATACGATCTCAAATGAGCTTAAAATTTCAAAAAGTTTTCTGGCAAAAATTTTACAAAATTTAGCAAAAGATGGAGTTTTAAAGTCATTTAAAGGAGCAAATGGCGGTTTTGCACTAAACGGCGAACCTGAAAATTTAAGTATAAAAAAGATAATCGAATGCGCCGAAAAGCGTGAACTAAGCGTCTTTGAGTGCTCATCTTCTGCGCTTGGTTGCCCGTCAAATAAGGCTTCAAGCTGTCAAATTTGGTCGATGTTTAGCGGCCTTCAAGGCAAGATCGACGAGATGCTTGACGCGATAAAACTAAGTGACATCGTTAAGAAGTAAAGTTGGCAAAGCAAAAAAATAATATCTTGACTCTTGTCGCACCGTTTCTTGCGCCAATTGTCAAATTTAAAAGTCTTAGCATCGTTGGCATCATCGTTGCCATCCTTGCTATCATCATCGTGCCGCTTCCAAGCGCGGTGCTTGACTTTTTCTTGGCACTTTCGATCTCGATTTCAGTGCTTATTATTTTGATCTCTATTTACGTACCAAAGCCGACTGACCTTAGCACGTTTCCAACGCTCATTCTCATCATCACACTTTTTCGCCTCTCGCTAAACATCGCAACGACGCGTATGATCTTAAGCGAGGGTCACAACGGCCCAGAAGCGGTCAGTGAGATCATCTCTAGCTTTGGAAATTTCGTCGTTGGTGGCAACTTCGTCATCGGCACTATCGTCTTTTGTATCTTGGTGCTCATAAATTTCATGGTCGTAACAAAGGGTTCAACCCGCGTGAGTGAGGTGCAAGCGCGTTTTACACTTGATGCGATGCCTGGTAAGCAAATGGCGATAGATGCGGATCTAAACGCAGGTTTAATAGACGAAAAAACGGCGCGCGAAAGACGTCAAGCCATCATCGGCGAGGCAAATTTTTATGGCGCGATGGATGGTTCGTCTAAATTTATAAAAGGTGACGCTGTCGCTGGCATCATCATCACTATCATCAACATTATCGGCGGCTTTGCTATCGGCTCATTTCAGCACGGCCTTGATATGGCGACATCGGCTCAGTACTATACGATCCTAACTATCGGTGATGGCCTTGTGAGCCAGATCCCAGGACTTATCACTTCAACAGCGACTGCCATCATCATCACAAGAGCTAGCAAAGACGACGAGGACTTTGCAGAAGGCACGTTAAATCAGCTATTAGGCGACTATAAAACCTTGCTAATAGTAGGCTTCATACTATTTATGTTTGCCATTGTGCCAGGTCTGCCAACCCTATCTCTTGGCTTTATAGCACTACTATTTTTGGGACTTGGCTACATCATTAAGCAGACAAAAGATGGCGGGCTAAATTTAAACCTTGCGCCAAAAGAGAAAACTGCTTCTAAAAAAGCTGGAGCCGCTGCGCCAAGTGGGGCAGGGGCAGCAGCTGCAAGTGGCGGGGCTGCTAAGGCACCAAAGAAGAGCGACGAAGAGATCGCAAGAGAAGAAGAGACAAAGATAAATGACATCTTAAAGCTTGAAATTTTAGAGCTTGACCTAGGATATGGCCTACTAAAGCTAGCTGACGTGGATCTCATTGAGAGAATTCGTGCTATGAGGCGAAATATCGCTTCAAGTCTTGGCTTTTTGATGCCAAAGATAAGGATCCGCGACAACTTACAGCTCCCACCAAACGAGTACCGCTTTAAGCTAAAAGGCATCGTGATCGGTCAGGGCGAAATTTACGCGGATAAATTTCTAGCGATGGATAGTGGCTTAGTTAGCGAGGATATCGAGGGGATTCCGACAAAAGAGCCAGCTTTTGGGCTAGACGCTCTTTGGATCGATGCTAGCGTCAAAGAGGACGCCATACTTAGCGGATATACGATAGTTGATCCTGCAAGCGTCATCTCAACGCATATGAGCGAGCTTATCAAGCAAAATGCAGCCGAGCTTTTAACTCGCCAAGAGACGCAAAATTTACTAGACAAACTAAAGATCGACTACCCAGTCGTGGTCGAGGATACGCTAAGGATCGCACCTATAAATTTGATCCAAAAGGTCTTAAAAACGCTGCTTAAAGACAATATCCCGATCAAAGACCTACTTAGCATACTTGAAGCCATCAGCGACATCGCCGAGGTTAGTAAAAATTTAGACATGATCATCGAGCACGTGCGTGCAGCGCTTTCGCGTGTCATCACCTCGCTTTACGTAGATGAAAAGGGACAGCTAAATTTCTACATCCTAGACACCGCCGCGCAGCAAAAGCTGATGGATGCGGTGCAGTATAAAGACGGCGCCTATCACCTGATGATAAACGTGGCGCAGACATCATCGATCGTGCAAGCACTTAGGCGTGAAAAAGAGAAGCGACCGATGAGCCAGCACGGAGAGATGGTGCTTTGCGTTGAGCCAAGCTTGCGCAAATTTATAGCAAATATCTGCGCAAATTTCGCCATCGACATAGTGGTGCTAAGCTTTGCTGAGATCTCGGCAAATACGCCATTTGAAACGGTTGGCGTCATAGAAATAGAAAATTTATAAAGGAAAAAGATGAAAATTTATCACCTCTCACACACCGATCTTGACGGATACGGCGCACAATACATAACAAATTTTTACTTCAAAGATGTGAAATTTCTAAACTCAAACTACGGCAGAGAGATAGATGATAAATTTGCTCAAATTCTATCTGAGATAGACGCCTCAAACGATGATAAAAACGTCATCTTGATCACCGATCTAAATTTAAGTCTAGCTCAGTGCGAGAGCTTTGAGGAGATGATAGATGGTAAAAATATCAAGCTATTTTTGCTAGATCATCACCAAAGTGGTGCCGAGTGCGCGAGCGCTTACTCGTGGTACTTTTTGGATAGTTCAAGGTGCGCTACAAAGATCACTTACGACTTTTTTGCGGGTATTTTTGGCAAAAATAAAGAGCTTGAAATTTTTAGTGACGTCGTAAATGCCGTGGATATCTGGCTAAAAGATGATAAAAATTTCGAGATGGGCAAGGTCTGTTTGGGACTTGTGGCAAACGCTAAAGAGATAAATAAGGTGATGTTTGAAGCTGAAAATAACCTCTATATGGATCATATCTTAAAAGAAGCGAGCAAATTTTTTAACGAGAAAAACGACTATATCGGCCTTGATATGCAGGTGCATGCTATCAAGAAGTCATTTTTCAAAGAGGATAAAGACGATACGCTAAGCAATCTGATCTCAAACTACGTCGTAAAAAAACTTAGTGAAAATAAAGAGAAATTTAGCATAAGCTATAAAGATCATAAAGGAATTTTAACCTACAATATCGGCAATGTTTCGGTTATCGGCAACGACTTTTTGGTGGCAAATCCTGAATTTGATTTCTTTATCGATGTGACAAATAAAAAAACGCTAAGCTTTCGTGCAAATGGCAAGCTTGATGTTAGCGCCATGGCTAAGCACCTAGTTGGCGGCGGCGGACACGTGAACGCTAGCGGCGGGCTATTTGCAAATTTCAAAGATGGCTTTAGCTATGAGCCGATCAAGGCGCAGATAGTTGATCTAATAACTAAAAAAACACAGGAGGAGATATGAAAGAAGAAGAGGTAAGCGTAGAGGAGCTTAGCTACGAGCTTAGCATGGTGCTTGAAGCGATGTTTTACTATGCTGGCGTGAAAAAAGACAAGCTTGAAGAGGCGGCAAATCTCTATGTAGAGTGCATCGACGATGCGCTAGAAAACTCTGATGCTAGCGGTAGCGACGAGGTCATAGAGATAGTTGAATATATGAAAAAACACCATCCAAAGTTATTTAAATAAGGAGAAAATATGAAGAAAATTTTAGTTTTAGCGGCGGCACTTTTTGCGTTAAATGCTATGGCAAATGAAAATTTAGACAAGGCAAACGAGCTTTATGCAAAGAAAAATTTTAATGAAGCCTATCTTGCTTTTAACAAAGCTTGCGGCGAGGGTGAAAAAAAGGCTTGCACGATGAATGCGATCATGCTATTTAACGGCGACGGCGTAGCAAAAGATAGAGCTCAGGCTGAGAAAATTTTTACAAAAATGTGCGACGAAAATGAGGGCATGGCTTGCGAAAAACTAGGCGAAATGACAGCTTATGGCCTTATAAAAGACAAAGATGATAATGAAGCAAAAAGCGAAGAGAAGGCAAAAGCTTTGTTTAAAAAAGCTTGCGACAACGGTTACAAACCAGCTTGTGACTTTGTAACAAAATAGATCAAAAAGGGCTTAAAATGGGCTACAAACATAAAGATTTGATAGGAACTAGAGAGCTTAGCAAGGAAGAAATTTTATATTTTTTAGAGGCGGCGAAAGAGTTTAAGGAGCTAAATTTAAGCCAAGTGAAAAAAAATGACTACCTTCGTGGAAAGACCACGATCAATGCATTTTATGAAAACTCGACAAGAACTAGAACATCCTTTGAGATCGCAGCAAAGAGGCTTGGAGCTGATACGATAAATTTCAGCTCGTCAAGCTCTAGTGTGACAAAGGGCGAGAGCCTAAATGACACGATGAATAACATGGCTGCTATGAGAACTGATATCATCGTGCTTCGTCACCCAAGCTCTGGAGCGGCGAAATTTGCAGCTGATAGAACAGAGGCTAGCGTCGTAAATGCAGGGGACGGCACAAATGAGCACCCAAGCCAAGCTCTGCTTGATCTTTTCACACTAAGAGAGCACGGCAAAATTTTGGATAAAAATTTAAACGTGGCGATCATCGGCGACATCGCTAGAAGCCGCGTGGCAAGGTCTGACATCTGGGCGATGAAGAAATTTGGCATAAATTTAAAGCTATTTGCACCAAGGATGATGATGCCAAAAGATGCTGAGGTATTTGAGTCTCAAATTTGCAAAAATATGGAGGAGGCTTGCGAGGGCAGCGACGTCATCATCATGCTTCGCATCCAACTAGAGCGTGGCGGTGCGGACGTGGCGTTTCCAAGCTCGAGGGAGTACTCGAAATTCTTTGGACTAAATAAAAATAGGATAAAGCTAGCAAAGCCTGACGCGATCGTGCTGCACCCAGGACCGATAAATAGGGGCGTGGAGTTAAATTCAGACGTGGCTGACGGCACACACTCAGTCATACTAAATCAAGTAGAAAACGGCGTTGCTATAAGAATGGCGATACTAAATACGCTTGCAAAAAATAGGGGCTAACGATGAAAATAGCAATAATTAACGGCACTATCGTAAATAGCGACGAGAAATTTAAGGCAAATATCCTAATAGAAAACGGCAAAATAGCCAAAATCGGAAGTGAGAAATTTAAGGCTGATAAGGTCATAGACGCTACAAATAAGCTCGTAATGCCAGGACTTATCGACATGCACGTGCATTTTCGCGATCCTGGTCAAGAGTATAAAGATGACATCATCTCAGGCTCGCAGGCGGCTGTGGCTGGAGGAGTGACTACCTGCCTTTGCATGGCTAACACAAACCCAGTAAATGACAACGCCTCGATCACAAGAGCGATGATAGAAAAGGCTAAAAACTGCGGACTGATCGACCTTTTGCCAATCGCAGCCATTAGCAAAGGGCTTGGCGGCAACGAGATCGTTGAAATGGGCGATCTTATAGAGGCTGGCGCAGTTGCATTTAGCGATGATGGCTTGCCAGTGACTAGCTCAAGCGTGATGAGAGCGGCACTTGAGTATTCAAGCATGTTTGGTAGCTTTTGTATAAGCCACTCAGAGGACTGCTCGCTTTGCAGGCAGGGCGTAATGCACGAGGGCAAGGTTTCAGCCATACTTGGACTTCGCGGCATGGCGAGGGAGAAAGAGGAGATCGCAGTGAGCCGTGACATGCTGCTTGCAAAGCTCACTAAAGCGCACATCCACATCGCTCACGTAAGCTCGGAATACTCGCTAAAGATCATCGAAATGGGCAAAAAAGAGGGCATAAACATCACTTGCGAAGCTACACCTCACCACTTTAGCTTTAGTGACGATGAAATTTTGAAAAATGCCTACGATACAAATTTCAAAATGTCGCCGCCACTTCGTGAGATAAGCGACGTAAAAGCGGTAAGAGATGCGCTAAAAAGCGGCCTTATAGACGTTATCGCCACCGATCATGCCCCACACCACACGGACGAAAAGATAGTGGAATTTGACAAGGCGCCATTTGGTATCATCGGACTTCAAACCCTTGTGCCACTCACTCTTAAGCTCGTAAATGAGGGCGTTATAAGCTTAGAGCGCATGGTGGAGCTAACATCTACAAATGCGGCTAAGATGCTAAATTTAAAAGATAAGGGCAGACTTGCTGAGGGCATGCTAGCTGACGTCGCTGTGATAGACCCTGAGATCGAGTATATTTACGACGAGAAGATAAACCGCTCAAAATCGGTAAATTCTCCACTCTTTGGCAAAAAGCTAAAAGGCGCAGCAACTACCACGATAAAAAGTGGCAAGATCGTTTATGAGTTTGGTAAATAATCTAATTTTACTCGCATTTGCGGGCAAATTTGCTTTAGATGCTTTGAGATATAAAATTTGCTAGAAATTTCTAGCAAATTTTACTTTTTTATGAGTTATATTTTTTAACGATACCGCGAACTACTTTTTCTATAAAAAGTGCAGAAGTAACTTCACAGTGTTCTCTTGTAGAGTGAGGTGAGTAGATATTTGGTCCAATAGAACATGCACTAAGACCTGCCTTTTTCTCTAAAAGCACTCCACATTCAAGTCCAGCATGCACGGCTGTTATCCTAGCATTTGGCTTATAAATTTTAAGCTCTTCTAAGATGTCGTTTGCAAATTTATCATTTATAGGTTTCCAAGCTGGGTTTCTGTCTTTACTAATGACGCTAAAACCAACCGCCTTTGCAAGCTCTGAAATTTCAAATTCCATTCTATTTAGGCCGTCTTTACTCATATATCTTGCAAAAAACTCCCCAATTTTATAGATAAGAAATGTAAAAAGAATATGCAGTAAAGTAGTGGATAGAAAAAGCATGATGACATTAAATTTGATAAATTTAGGCTTAGCTACTAGAGCTATCATTTAGTAGCTAAGATAAATGCTCGTTAAGATAAGCGGAGCAAAACCCTATATAAATAGGTAGGATGAAATTTATTTGACGGTCTTTTTGGCTACTAAATTTATGAAATAACTAAATTTCAAGCCAAAAATACTAAATTTTGACTCTTCTTTCTTTTGCTTTTTTGATCTTATTTTTAACTACATGAAATTTTGAAGCTGCAGCCGAGCATAGATCCTTGTAGGTAACCAAAATTTTTGACTCTTTTTTAGTGCAAATGACTGCAAAAACGCTCTCAAGGTCGATTCTCTCTTTTTGTGTTAAATTTTCCATCTATTTTCCTAGCAATTTTCTCATCTTATTGACAACAAATAATATTTCATCATCGTCAAGCTCACATAGCAGTTTGCAAACTGCAGCAGCAGCTTGCGGCTTCGAGTTTCCAAGTCTCCAGTCCTGATATGTCCTCATAGGCACGCCAAGATCTTCTGCCATTTTTGCTTGTGAAATTTTCTTACCGATATTTTTTGCCTCAACTGCATTGTGAAGCAAATTAAATATATCACTTGTTTCAATCATTGAAGAATTATACGTTATTTATTATTAAATATACCTAAAATATTATATAAATAATGTAAAATAGTATATAAATATCGATAAAAAGTATTAATTATACTAAAAATTATTTATAATATACGTTAAAACGTATAAAAATCTTTTAAATTTTTGAATAAAATTAGAAATTTTGTGTTTTATGTTGAAGTTAAATTTTTTATTTTGCTTTAAATTTTATTTGTTTTTGCGCAAAGCTTATAATATAGGCATTAGAAAAGTTTAGTTATATAGGCTAAATATATATAAATAAATTTTTTTAACTTATATACTTGACATTGATAAACTAAAGTTGTATAATCCGCTTAGCAATTAAAAAGAAAGAGTGCTAAAAGTGAGTAAAACAAATAAACGCGATTTGATACTAAATTCTATCATTGAAGCCTATTTGCAGGACAATGCGCCTATTGGCTCAAACGAGCTTGGCTCTCGTATGAGCGTGGCGATACCGGCATCGACGATACGTGTTTATTTTAAAAAGCTTTCAGATGAGGGCGAGATCACAAAGCTTCACATCAGTGGCGGTAGGATCCCAACTATCGCTGCGATGAGGAGATATTGGAGTGAAATTTTTACTGAGAGCGACATAAATTTAGAGATAAATGATCCAAGAAGCCTAAAGATGCTCTGTGATGAGTTTGAGCTTTATTGTATGATTTTTGGCACGATCGATAAGGAGTTGCTAGAAATTTTAAATTTAAATGATAGATATTTGATTTTAAATTTTAGTGGCGATGAGATCGTCATCAAATTTGACGCTAGGATGTATAAATTTTTAAACAATCTCATCGGAGTTAGTTTAGACAAGCTTGAGCTTATCTGTTCTCAAGTTGGCTTAAGCGAACTAAAAAACAAGATAAGAGAGCTTAAAAGGACTAAAATTTACTTCCAAGAAAACGAAATTTTAGCCTTTGATATGTTTAAGGATAGACGCTTTAAGATGGTTTTTGACCCAAGTTTTAGCTTGCAGATGGACGAAAAGCTTACATTTTCTCCTATGTTTGACGAAAATTACATGGGGCTTAAATTTAAAGCAAACTACCTTGGTAGCGAGGCGCAGATGATCTGTGCTGGCAGTGTTTATACTGATTATGTGAAATTTATAAATCTAATAAAGGAGGCCGCGTGAGCGAAGAGGTAAAAGAGCAAAATCTACCTGAGGTTGAGCCTGTGCAAGAGGCAGCTAGCGATAGCGTAAATTTAGATGCACTTGGCGATATCTCAAAAGTGGAGAAGCTCGAAAAAGAGCTTGGCGAGATCACTGATAAATATTACAGAGCAAATGCTGAGTTTGAAAATATCAAAAAGCGTTATGAAAAAGAGAAAGCAGACGTTGCAAGCTATGCAAATGAGAAATTTGCAAGGGACTTGCTACCAGTCATCGATGCGCTCGAGATCGCTGCAAATTTTGACCCAGAGGATGATGAATTTGCTAAAAAGATCAAAGAGGGCATTTTGATAACGATAAATCAGTTCAAGAAATGTTTTGAAAAGCATGGCGTGAGTGAGATCGCAACTGATGCCGAGTTTGATCCAAATGTGCATAATGCCGTTTTAAGGGTCAATAGCGAGGAGAAGCAGAGCGGTCAGATCGTGCAAGCTTTACAAAAAGGCTATATGATAAATGGTAGGGTTTTGCGCCCAGCCATGGTCAGTGTGGCAAACTAAATTTAAAAAATAAATCTAATAAAGGAAAAATATGTCAAAAGTTATAGGTATAGACTTAGGTACAACAAACTCTTGTGTGAGCGTTTTTGAGCGCGGCGAGAGCAAGGTTATCCCAAATAAAGAGGGCAAAAACACAACTCCATCTGTTGTTGCTTTTACAGACAAAGGTGAAATTCTAGTAGGTGACGTTGCAAAACGTCAAGCAGTTACAAATCCTGAAAAAACGATATATTCTATCAAACGTATCATGGGTTTGATGAGCAATGAAAAAAATGCTGAAGAGGCAAAGGCTCGCTTGCCATATCACGTCGTAGATAGAAATGGCGCTTGCGCGGTTGAGATCGCTGGCAAGGTCTATACTCCGCAAGAAATTTCAGCAAAAATTCTTATTAAACTAAAAGAAGATGCTGAAGCATACCTTGGTGAAAAGGTAACGGATGCGGTTATCACTGTGCCTGCATACTTTAACGATAGCCAAAGAAAGGCTACAAAAGAGGCTGGAACGATCGCAGGACTAAACGTGCTTCGTATCATCAACGAGCCAACAGCTGCGGCGCTTGCTTATGGTCTTGATAAAAAAGAGGCTGAGAAAATTTTAGTTTATGACCTAGGTGGTGGTACATTTGACGTTACAGTGCTTGAAACTGGCGATAATATCGTTGAAGTTTTGGCAACTGGCGGTAATGCATTCTTAGGTGGTGATGACTTTGATAACAAGATCATCGACTGGCTAGTAAGTGAGTTTAAAAACGAAACTGGTATCGATCTAAAAGGCGATATCATGGCACTTCAACGCTTAAAAGAAGCAGCTGAAAATGCTAAAAAAGAGCTAAGCTCAGCTCAAGAGACTGAGATAAATTTACCATTTATCACAGCTGATGCGACTGGTCCAAAACACCTTGTCAAAAAGCTAACTCGTGCTAAATTTGAAGGCATGATCGACTCACTTGTGGGCGAGACTATCACTAAGATAAATGAAGTCATCAAAGATGCAGGTCTAAGCAAGAGCGACATCAAAGAGGTCGTAATGGTCGGTGGTTCAACTCGTGTGCCACTTGTTCAAGAAGAGGTTAAAAAGGCATTTGGCAAAGAGCTAAATAAGAGCGTAAATCCAGATGAAGTCGTGGCTATCGGTGCTGCGATCCAAGGTGCGGTTATAAAAGGCGATGTTAAAGACGTGCTACTTCTTGACGTTACTCCACTTAGCCTTGGTATCGAGACACTTGGCGGCGTGATGACTAAGATCATCGAAAAAGGCACAACTATACCAACTAAAAAAAGTCAAGTCTTCTCAACCGCTGAAGATAACCAAAGTGCCGTTACTATCATGGTTTTACAAGGTGAGCGTGAGTTTGCAAGGGATAATAAATCACTTGGTAACTTCAACTTAGAGGGCATCCCAGCAGCTCCAAGAGGCGTGCCTCAAATCGAAGTTGAATTTGACATCGACGCAAACGGAATTTTAACCGTTTCAGCAAAAGATAAAGCGACTGGCAAAGCCCAAAATATCACTATCTCAGGATCAAGCGGCCTAAGCGAAGATGAGATAAATAGCATGGTAAAAGATGCTGAGCTTCACAAAGAAGAGGATAAAAAGCGCAAAGACGCAGTTGAAGCTAGAAACCAAGCAGATGCACTAGTTCATCAAACTGAAAAGAGCATGAGCGAGCTTGGCGAAAAAGTCCCAGCTGAAGATAGAAGTAACATCGAAGCTGCGCTAAATGATCTAAAAGAGGTTCTAAAAGATGAAAACTCTTCAAAAGAGCAAATCGACGCAAAGGTAGAAGCTCTAAGCAAAGCTAGCCACAAACTAGCAGAAGCTATGTATAAAAAAGATGAAAACGCTGGTGCAAACGGCGGAAATAACAAAAAAGACGACGACGTTATAGACGCTGAAGTCGAGTAAAACTCCTAGAGCAGGGCAACCAGCCTTGCTCTTTAAATTTAACTCATAAATTTAAATTTCTAAACACTTCTTAGCGCACTTTCACGACATCATCTTGTAAGATAAAAAGTATAAATTTCTAAAATGCAAAAATTTAGCCGCACTCAAAAATCAAGACCTTTTTACGATCTTTATCCATCTATCAAGCTCTTGTTGCTCGGCTTTTAGCGTGCTACTTTCGCCGTGTCCTGGGTAAAGTGCGAAGTCACCATTTAGATTTTTGCATTTTTCTAAGCTTTTTAGCATCTCATTTTTATCCGAATATGGAAAGTCCCAGCGTCCGATGCTACCTTTAAATAAAAAATCCCCACTAAACATCGCATCATCTATCTCTATCATAGAGCAGCCCGGTGTGTGCCCTGGAAAATGGTGAAATTTAAAAGAAAAGTCACCCACTACAAAGCTCTCATCGCCTTGAGCCAAAACATCTGGCACAAAGGTGTTTTTCATATAGCCAAAAATGTCACTCTCACACATAAAAGCGTCAAATTTATTGATATAAACTGGGATTTTTAGCTCATTTTTTAGCTCGCTCACGTCGTAAATATGGTCAAAATGCCCATGAGTGCAAAGTATCGCCTTTAAATTTTGTGCATTTTGCAAAACCCACTCTTTTGCCCCATCGCCTGGATCTATCACTAAACTTGAGCCATTTTTGGTAACGATGTAGCAATTTGTCCCAAAATCGCCAAAACTTTTATGCATTACTCTCATTTCTTACCTTAAATTTATCATTTCTTAAATATTTACATCTTTTTACTTAAACTTAAAGAAAAATTTTAAATTTAATTAGTATAATTTTTGCAAAAGGAAGCAATTTTAGGCAAAGGGACAATGAAGGGGTATCAAAAAATAGAAGAAACCTTAGTTTTTAGCTTAAAAGATAAAACTAAAGGTAAAAAACTACTATTAGGCGTAAGCGGCGGTATTGATTCTGCTGTGGTTGCGACGCTTTGTGCGAGAGCAAAGCCAGATGAAACTCACGCACTCATCATGCCAACAGCATCATCAAACAAAGAAAATATGGACGATGCCTTAAATTTATGTGAAAAACTAAACATAAAATATAAGGTTTTATCCATAGAGGGTATTTTAAATGCCTTTTACGAAACGATAGATGTAAATTTAAGCAATTTAAGAAAAGGGAATTTAGCAGCTAGAGTTAGAATGAGCTTGCTTTATGATTATTCATCTAGTATAAACGCTCTAGTCATCGGCACAAGCAACAAAAGTGAGCTTATGCTTGGTTATGGCACGATATTTGGGGATTTGGCATGCGCGATAAATCCTATCGGAGAGCTTTATAAGAGTGAAATTTTTGAATTTGCAAAACATCTTGGTGTTGATGAAAATTTTATCAAAAAAGCACCTTCAGCCGATCTTTGGGATGGGCAAAGTGACGAGGGCGACATAGGTTACAGCTATGCTGTCATTGATGAAATTTTACAAAATTTAGAAAATAACAAGGAGCAAGCCATCAAAAAGTTTGGATTAAAAGCGGTCTTGGATATAGAAAATAGAGTTGTGTCAAACAGGTTTAAACGACAAATGCCGTTGATAGTGAAAATTTAAAGGATTAAAGATGAGAGAAATTCCGTTTTACAAACCGACTATCACTGAGCGTGAGAGTGAGCTTATCGAAGAGGCTTTGCATTCTGAAAATACCACCGATACGGTTGCTAAATTTGAAGAAAAGCTAAAAGAATACTTTGGTGCTAAATTTGTTGTCACTACAAACAACATCGCAGCAGCGCATCATCTGGCTCTAAGTGCGATGGATACAAAGCGCGGTGACAAGGTCATCTGCTCAGTAAATGCCTTCCCTAGCGTGGCTCAGGCTGTTAGACATTTTGATGCCGAGCCTATCTTTGTTGATATCGATGAAGAGGACTTTAACATCAGTCCAGAAGCCCTTGAAAAGGTGCTAAAAGAGCAAAATCACAAAAAACTAAAATGTGCTTTTATCTCGCACATCGCTGGACAAAGCGCTAGGCTTGATGAGATAAAGGCTATCTGCGAAAAATATGGCATCGTCGTTTTAGATGATGCAAACCGAGGCATAGGACTAACATACAATGGCAAAAAGGTTGGTTCAGACTCGTTTTTATCATGCTTTCAGACAAACTCACGCGTGCAAAATCCTATCTCAACAGTTGGATTTTTTACTACAAATGACGAAGAGGTCTATAAAAAAGCAAAGCTACTTCGTAACTACGCCCTTGTAAATGGTATAGATAAATTTGGTAGTTTAAGCTACATCTACGACGTCGTTGATATCGGTTTAAAATACGACATAAACTCGATAAATGCGGCATTTTCTATCGCTCAGCTTGAAAAGACAGACGAGCTTATAAAACGTAGAAAAAAGATCGCTGAAATTTACGATAAAGAGCTTAAAGAGTGTCACAACATCACAACTCCAGTCAAAAAACGCGAGCACATCTACACTCAGTACATCATCAAGATAAACAAAAACCGCGATAGCTTTGCTAGAGAGCTTTTGGAGCGTGGGATTCACACCTCGCTGCACTACATACCGATACATTTGCTAAGCTATTATAAAAATAAATATTCGCTTAAAGTAAATGACTTCCCAAATGCTCTAAAAGCGTATCAACAAGTCTTGTCGCTACCTATCTATCATAGTTTGAGCGACGAAGAGGTGCAATACATCTGCAACACAGTAAAAGAAATTTCTAAATCTCGTGTTTAAGAAATTTAACATCCTTTTACACTCTTGGGCGAATGACTACTTCTTTCGCCCAAATTTCTTTCAAATTTTACTAGCATTTTTACTTTTGCCACTAAGTCTTATCTACGCTCTAGTCGTTATTTGCAAGAAATTTAGCGCTCAAAAAAAGGACTTTGGTATAAAGATAATAAGCGTTGGAAATTTAACCCTTGGAGGAAGCGGCAAGACCCCACTTTGCGTCGCTATCGCTAAGAATTTCGAAGGCGCTTTTATCATTCTTAGAGGCTATAAAAGAAAGAGTAAAGGCATGCAAGTTGTCGCAAGAGATGGCGAAATTTTACTTGACGTGGCGGCAAGTGGCGATGAGGCGATGATATACGCTACAAGCATTAAAAACGCAAATGTGATCGTAAGCGAAGATAGAAAAGTAGCCATAGACTACGCCAAAGAGCATGGCGCAAAGTATATCTTGCTAGACGACGGATTTTCTAAATTTGATATAGCTAAATTTGACATATTAGTGCGTCCAAACCCAGAGCCAAAGCTAAGGCTTTGCCTGCCAAGCGGGGCTTATAGATATCCATTTAGCTTTTATAAATTTGGCAATTTTATAGCGTGCGAGGGGCAAACTCACTTTAGAAAGAGTGAAATTTTAAATAAAAGCGAAAAAATGGTGCTAGTCACCGCCATAGCAAATCCAGCCCGCCTTGAGGCATTTTTTAGCGAGTGTGTGGGGCAGGTCTTTTTCCCTGATCACTACGACTTTTCAAAAGAAGAGCTAAGTGAAATTTTGCAAAGCTACGGCGCCACCTCGCTTTTGATGACGCAAAAAGACTATGTAAAGGTAAAGGATTTTGGGCTGAGAGTATCGCTTATAACGCTTGAAGTTACGCTAAGCGAGGAGTTTAAAAAGGTTTTGGCGCAGCAAATTTAAGCCCATTTTGTTATAATGAGCCACTTTTTAAAAGGAAAATTTAGATCAAAATGAGAATTTTAATCACCTCAGTCGCAAAGAAAAAAGAGGCAAAAAAGCTAAGCAAAAAGCTCGTGAAAAAGGGACTTGCAGCTTGCGTGAGTAGCTTTAGTGCAAAGAGCATTTATCTTTGGCAAGAGAAGCTTTGTGATGAAAAAGAGCAAATTTTACTCATAAAAACGGACGTGAAATTTAAAAAAGTAGCTAAATTTATAAGAAAGCACCACAGCTACGAAACTCCAGAAATTTTGGCACTTAAGCCAAAAGAGATATTTAAAAAATATAAAAATTGGATAAAAAAATTAACCAAAAAAGGCAAAAAATGAGACTAACACCAACTAGAAGCGTGAAAGATGAAAAGGTAAAAAATGTAAATTTAAGCACAGCTATGCTTAGCCCAAGCTCCGCTCACGGCGGACTTTACGCGCCAAAAAAGCTACCAAAGATCACAAAGGCAAAGTGGCAAGAGCTCTCAAGCCTAAGCTACGAAAAGCTCGCACTTCACATCATCTCGCTATTTAAATTTGATGTATCTGAGGCGTTTTTCAAAAAGGCTCTCAAAAGATATGCAAGCTTTGATGATCCAAAGCACCCAGTCATTTTTAAAAAAATAGATAAAAATTTATACGTAAATGAGCTCTATCACGGCCCTACAAGGGCGTTTAAGGATATGGCGCTTCAGCCTTTTGGCTCGTTGCTTAGCCAGCTAGCAAAAGAGAGGGGCGAAAGATATCTTATCATGTGCGCAACTAGTGGCGACACGGGCCCTGCGACACTTCAAACTTTTGCAAACGATGAAAATATAAAGGTCGTCTGCCTCTATCCAGATGGCGGCACGAGCGAGGTGCAAAAGCTACAAATGCAGACCATGCAGGGTGAAAATTTAAAGGTTTTTGGCATAAAAGGCGACTTTGACGATGCTCAAAGAGCGCTAAAAACGCTGCTTGCAAATGATAAATTTAAATCTGAGCTTAAAAAAAAGCGCCTTAAACTAAGCGCGGCAAACTCGGTAAATTTTGGCAGAATTCTCTTTCAGATCATCTACCACGCCTACGCTTACGCAAATTTGCTAAAACAAAAGGCACTTAAGGCAAACGAGAGCTTTGACATCATCGTTCCAAGCGGAAATTTTGGCAACGCGCTTGGGGCATACTATGCTAAAAAAATGGGCGCAAAGATTGGCAAGATCAAGATCGCCTCAAACGCAAACAATATCTTGACGCAGTTTTTCACCACTGGCATTTACGACCTAAGAGACAAAAAGCTGGTTAAGACGATAAGCCCAGCTATGGACATTTTGATAAGCTCAAACGTTGAGCGCTTGCTGTTTGATAAATTTGGTAGCGAGCGAACAAATGAGCTTATGCAAAGCTTAGCCAAAAATAAATTTTATAAGCTTAGCAAACAAGAGCTTGAAGCGCTAAAAGAGGACTTTGAGGCTAGCTGGTGCGACGACAAAGAGTGCGAGGCATATATCGCAAAGCTCGCAAAGGGCGGCTACGCGATCGACCCGCATACGGCTACTTGTTTTAAGATGGTGGATGCTGGCCGCATAAATGTCATCACATCGACCGCGCACTGGGTGAAATTTACGCCAAGCATGATTAAAGCGTGCCAGATCAAAGATACAAAAGATGAAAAAGATGCTTTGGCAAAGACTGCTAAAATCTTAAATGACAGCGTGCCAAGCTCGATAAACTCGCTATTTAGCGCGAAAATTTTGCATAAAAATATCATAAAAGAGGACGAGATCGAAAAGTGCGTCCTAGAATGGATCGAGCGATGATAATCATCCCAGCCCGCCTTGCCTCAACAAGGTTTAGTAATAAAATTTTAAAAGAGATAAATGGCGTGCCGATGTTTGTGGCGACGGCTCTTAGAGTAAGCGACGTGGATGACGTGGTGGTTGCGGTGGATGAGCCAAGCGTGCTTGATATCGCCAAGGCTCACGGTATAAAAGCTGTGCTAACTAGCAAAGATCATCAAAGTGGCACTGATAGGATAAACGAAACGGCGCAAATTTTGGGGCTAAGCGAGAGCGAGATCATCATAAATGTTCAGGCTGATGAACCATTTATCGAGCCTGAAAATATCGCTAAATTTAGGGCTTTTTGCGAGCAAAATAGGCAAAATGCCTTTATGTTTTCTTGCTATAAAAAGATGGACGAAGAGTTTGCGGATGATAAAAATTTAGTCAAAGTGGTGACTGATTTTGAGGGCTATGCGCTTTATTTTTCAAGATCAAGGATACCATTTAACAGAAGCGAGTGCAAAAGCTACAAGGCACACCTTGGCATCTACGGATACAGCGTAAAAAGCCTAAATGAGTTTTGCGGACTCTTGCCTTCAAGCCTTGAAAATACCGAGAAACTCGAGCAGCTGCGTGCCCTAGAAAATGGCAAAAAGATAGCGATGCTAGAGGTTGAAAGTCAAAGTATCGGCATCGATAGCGAAGAGGACTACCAAAGAGCGCTAGCTAAATTTGGCAAATGAGCCTAAATTTGCTCTGCTTTGGCGTCTTTGCTGCGGTATAATAAAAACTGAATTTTTATAAATTTGGGTAATGGTTTGGCTGATTTTTTGTTTTTGATTTTGTGCTCTTGCTCACTCTAGCCCTGTTATTGGTTAAATTTACCGCGAACTTCATATTTTAAATTTATTTGAATAACTTTACCCATTTGCTGAGATGTTCTAAAATGCAAACTTGACTGAAGTTTTTTGACTTCGCGGCCTTGTCCTCGCGTGGTTTGGCAAAAAAATGATTAAATTTTAGTTGCGGTGCTGCCTTGGTGCTAAGCTAAATTTGGTTTATTTTTTTATTTGTTGACATATTCTAAAATTTAATAAATTTAAGATGACTGCAATTTTAACTTTGCGATTTTTACTCGCATCACTGCACGATATAAATTTGATAGCCCAAATTTATTTTTTGCTAGATTTCTAGTTAGTTGCAAGGTCTGCAAAGCCTAGAGAAATTTGGCTGATAAATTTAAAATTCCAGCCAAATTTGCTATTAATATCTAAATTTTCTCAAGCTTTGCTATGAAATTTTTAGCATTTATAAAGCCGATCGTTCTAAGTGATTTTTGCTCTTCGCCGTTTTTAAAAAGTAGAAGTGCAGGCGGATCGATGAGCCCAAAATTTCTTAACATCTCATCATTTTGCGACCCGCCACTTGTTACGTCGATACGAATAAGCGTAAAATTTGCCAAAGTATTTTTCACGCCAGCGTCCTTAAAAGTGATATGCTCTATCTCTTTGCAGCTTGCGCACCACTCGGCGTAAAAATCCACCAGCACTGGCTTGCTTGAGCTTTTTATCATCTCGTTTAGCTCGTTTAAATTTTTAGCTTGTTTGAAATTTAGCTCGCTCTCGTTTTTGGCTAAATTTAGTCCAGAAAGCGGCGAAAATGCGTCTTTTGAGCCCAAAAATGCGCCAATTATTAGCATGAGCGAGTAGATAAAGACCAGTATGCAAAGTGCTTTTTTAAATTTAGCCCAGCCGCTATTTGCTGCCTCAAACGCCCCAAGATAAATGGCTGCAAAGACGCCTATGATGCCATAACCAAGTAGCTCAAAAAACGCTCCAAGCACGCGTGCTAGTATCCAAACTGCCATGATGAGCATCAAAAAGCCAAAGAGTTTCTTAATCTCGTCCATCCAGCCGCCAGGTCTTGGCAGGAGCTTGCCAGAGCTTAGCCCTATCACAAGAAGCGGTGCGCCCATGCCAAGCCCCATGACAAAGAGCATGATGCCGCCATAAAGGGCGTCGCCGCTTTGTGCGATGTATAGAAGTGCGCCTGCTAGCGGTGCTGCCACGCATGGCGAGACGATGAGTGCTGAGGCAAAGCCCATGATGAAAACGCCGATGAAACCCGAGCTGTTTTGTGACTTTTTGCTGATCAAGTTTTCAAATTTAGAGGGCAGCTTGATGTCGTAAAAGCCAAACATGCTAAAGCTTAAGATGACAAAAATGGCCGCAAATGCGCCAAGCACGTAGATGTTTTGCAAAGCCCCTGCGATGCCAAAGCCAAGTAGGCTTGCCCCAACGCCAGCAAGCGCGTAGGCAAGGCTCATCGCAACGACATAGACCAGCGAGAGCAAGAAGCCTTTTTTAGCATTTAGACTGCCGCCCTTTGAGACGATGATGCTTGATAAGATCGGTATCATCGGAAATACGCAAGGTGTGAGCGAGAGTAGGAGGCCGTAGCCAAAAAATGTCGCAAGCGAGATAAAAAAGTTTTTGCTACTTAGCTCGTTTGCGATGCTTTGATCTTCTGAAAGCTCGGTAAATTCAGGATTAGTTTCATCTTTTTGCTCTTTTTCAAAGGCTATGATGCTAAATTTGCCAAATTTCTCAAAGATGTCATAAATTTTAGTTTGCGGGCGGTAGCAAATGCCATTTTTAGCGCAGCCTTGATAGCTTAAATTTAGCCTAGCATTGCCGTTTTTAAGATGCTCTTTTACTAAATTTAGTGGGATAAACAGCGAAAAATCTTTTGGGTAAATTTCGTATTCGCCAGTGTTTTCACTCTTTGGCATATTTAGCAAAGAATTTATCTTCTCTTCACCAAGCTTAACCTCAAAGCTATCTTTATAAAGGTAGATATTTTCGCCAAATTTAAACTTGATCTCAACACCTTGCTCATCAATACTTGAGCTTAAAACAAATGCCTTACTGACGTCTAAAACCTCGGCAAAAAGTGAGCTTGCAAACAAAATAAGAGAAAAAATAAATTTAAAAAACATGCTAATCCTTGCTAAATCAAAAGAGATGATTTTAGTCTAAATTCTTAAATTTATTCTATTTTATAGTAAAATCGTGAAAAAGCGTGAAATTTTTAAAAGGAGCGATGATGTCAAAAGATAAAAAACACCAAAAAAGCGATAAACTTGGCTACGAAGATGAGCTTAGGCTGCTTCAAATAGAACTTTTAAAATTCCAAAATCATGTCAAAGACAAGGGACTTAGAGTGCTTATGCTAATGGAGGGGCGAGACGCAGCCGGCAAGGGCGGCACGATAAAGCGCCTAACAGAGCATTTAAATCCACGTGGTTGCCGTATCGTGGCGCTTACAAAACCAAGCGACGTCGAGAAGACGCAGTGGTACTTTCAAAGATATGTGACGCACCTGCCAAGCGCTGGCGAGATCGTGATCTTTGATAGGAGCTGGTACAACAGGGCTGGGGTTGAGCCTGTGATGGGCTTTTGCACGCAGGCTGAGCATAAAGAATTTTTACGTGAGGTGCCAAAATTTGAAGAGATGATCATAAACTCAGGCATCATTTTTTTTAAAATTTACCTCTCGATCACGAAAGAGGAGCAAAAAAAGCGCTTTAAAGAGCGTCTAAACGACCCGTTAAAGCAATTTAAGATCTCTCCAGTAGATCAAAAAGCGCAAGAACTTTGGGATCAGTACTCCATCGCCAAATACTCGATGCTGCTAGCCTCTCACAATAGCATCTCGCCGTGGGTGATCGTCTCAAGTGACAATAAAAAAGAGGCGAGGCTAAATGTCTTTAAATTTATCCTAACTCACGTCGAGTATCCAAAAAAGATAGATGAGTATCTAAAATACGACAAAAGCGTCGTAAGAGACGGGAGTGAGGAGATCAAGCGCATAGAAGAGGGGCTAAATAAAGATAAGCTAAAGAGTATTGACTAAATTTATTTGGGCTTGGTTGTAAATTTGTGCTTTAAATTTACAGCCAAGTTTTGCTAAAGCCACCACATAAGTTTAGCCAGAATGACCATTATCAGACAAAGCACAAGAGCTATGAGGTGTGAAAATTTACCAAATGGATCTGGCTTTTTTAAGAAAGTGACATTAAGAACTGAGATAAAAGTGATAAGACACATAAGAAGCAAAACTGCGATCTTTGCTAGCAAGAGCTTTTGAAAGTCGCTTTGCCACCAACCATGCTCGCCTCCAAGATAGTCCTTTGCCATAAAAGCTCCACTTATCAAAAGCAGCAAAAACGCTGTGCCAAAAACCTTTGCACTACCTTTTGTATAGGCTTTTTTGACAGCTTCAAGAGTTTGTGGATTTATCGTTTTTTTGGCAAATGGATATATGCAAACATCAAAAAATACATATCCTATAAAGATAATGGCACAAACTAAATGCGTAATGAGAGAGAAAAGATACATTTTTTGCCTTTTTATTTGGCATTATATAAATTTTATTAGTTATATTTGCTGATTTTGATTAAGTATTGAGAAGTTTAGAAGATCCGAGCGAAGGCTCGCTCGGATAAAGGTTTTTAGAAGCTATATTTTGCTTCAAATCTGATACGATCTTGCTTGAAGCTTTCGCCATCTTTTTTGTCTTTAGCAACTGCATACCAAGAAAGGAATGTAAGTTTTTTGCTGTATTTGTAGCTAGCGTCAAGATACCACTCGTCTCTTTTTGCTCTATCTTTACCAAGAGCCCAGCTGTGACCTTTACCTTTAGTATATCCAGCGCCAAAGCCAAATTTATCTATGCTGTATCCACCATTAACAAACCAGTAGTCGTTGTTGCCTTTGATGTTGTTGTAAAATTGTTGGCTTCCAGCCATTCCACCATTTAGGATTTTTGCCGGATTGATTAGATCGCCATTTCCATCAAGTGTTACAAATGATGCCTTGCCTTTATTTTTTGCATCACTATCTTTGTTTTTAGCATCAAAGTCTAGGTAACCAGCGTTAAATTTAGCACCATATGCTTTTAGACCAGCTTGAACTGCCCAGAAATTTGCATCAGCCACATTTTTATTATCTGATTCATTATGAACATATTGAGCTTTACCATTGATGCTTACATCATCATTTACATTAAAGTCTAGGCCAGCATCTGCACCATAGAGCGCAGCAACTTCAGAAACATTTGCAATAGCTATTTTAAAAGAAAGTGGATCATAGTTTCCAAGAGCTGCTAAATAATAGATATTTGCAGATGAATCGCTAAATGTATTTTTATCTACTAAAGTGCTTACTAATGGACCACTTGTATCTGCACTCTCTGACTCTATAGCATCAAATGCAGCTGCTGCTAGAGTAAGGCCTGTAACATCAGTATTTACTACTTTAAGACCTGTGCCTACTAGGTCTTTTGCATCATAGAAAGTGCCTAGTAGTTGTTTACCAGCTGTAATAGTAGTGTTGCCTACTTTGTAGCCTAGATACATCTCATAAACGCCAAACGAACCAGTTGTATCTGTTTTGTCTGTGCCATTGCCACTAACATAATTGTATCTATCAGCAAATTTTCCTAGACCTTGATTATCACCTGAGCCATCTTTTGCTTCATATCTTAAATTTAAAACACCAAAGAAGTTATCGTCTATAGCAGCTTTAAATGCTGTTTGCATTCTGAAAACATGACCAGCTATGCTTGATTTTTTAGTATCAGAGGCAGCGCTATCTTTAAAGTGATCGTTTGTATAGCGATATCTTGCATATCCTGAAAGATCTACGTTTTTTATAGCTTCTTCAAGTGGAGTTGCACTTGCAACGCTTGAAAATGCACCTAAAGCAACCAAAGCAGCTAAGCTAACTTTTGTAAGTTTCATCTAAATCTCCTTTTGATAAAAATGTTTTGAAAGGATATTATCATAGAAAATTAATTTTATAGCTTAAATTTCGTTAAAAATTTCAAAAATTATTACCGATTGTTTACCAAAATAAGATAATGAGATAAGATTTGTCTTTAAAATTTTGAGTTTATTTGAAGTTAAAAGATGAGAATTTATATCTCATCAGTTAAATTTAGCCGTTGTTTTTGGCCTGCGCCTCTTCGCGCTCTTTCTTTTGTCTTATGGCGGCTTCTTTTTGGATATTTTTTTGCTGAGTGACAAAAATATGCTCTTCAAGTGTGACTAGCTGAAAGACGCCCTCAAAGATCTTGATCTCTTTTACATAACCTATCACTTTTACCTCTCTTTTTCTGCTCTCTTCAAACCTTGCTTGTGCATCAAATTCGACCACATCGCCAAGTTTAAGCGGTCCAAAGAAATTTATCCTAGCACCGATGCTAACGCAAAACTCTTCATTTATAGCTAAAAGTGCTGCGTAGTTTGCCCCCATGAAGACAAAACCGCTATGTATGAGCCCCTCAGCGTCACTTACCATGTCAGCCGTGGTAAAAAATCTAGTTTTTGCGTGATTTTTCTCAAGTAAAAATGCCGTTCCGCTAAAATTTAGCTTTGTTAAAGGAGCTGTTTTTATCTCGTTTCTTAGCGGGTTTTCGTCCTCTGGGAGGATTATTTGCGACTCGTCTTTTGCTTCAAAAATATTTTCATCTGCCATATTTATCCTTAAATTTTAACTCTTACATAGGCTCTTTTTGGTGCTGGATAGCCCTCGATGGTCTTTGTGTTGTCGTCTGGGTCTAGGAAATTTCCAAGACTCTCTCCGTCTATCCACTGCGTTTTTCGCTGTTCGTTTAGATCAGTCGCCTTTGTATCAAGCAGGGTAAAGTCCTTAAATTTAGCCCTCTCGCACCAGTTACAAAGCGCGCTAAGCGTTGGCACAAAGTAGATATTTGGAATTTTTGAGTACCTATCTTTTGGACTTAGTGCAAAGTCGCCATCCATATCTATATACATCGTATCTAAAAATAGCTCGCCACCAGGATTTAGCGCGGTTTTTAGCTCTTTTAGCATCTTTATAGGATCACTTCTGTGATAGATGACACCAAGGCAAAAAATGGTGTCAAATTTCGCTGCGTATTCTGGCAAGCTCTCTACTCCAAGAAGCTCGTAGGTGATATTTGAGCGGATAAATTTATTTAAAAACTTAAACTGTAAAAATGTATGCACGCTAGGGTCAAAGCCAGTTATGCTTTTTGGGCCGTACCCAAGCATCTTAAACATATAATATCCATTGTTACAACCCACGTCAGCCACACTTTTGTTAGCTAAATTTAGGTGGGGCGCTAGGATGTTAAATTTAATAAAACTTTGCCACTCGCTATCTATATATATATCATCAAGCAAAAATGGCCCTTTTCGCCAAGGCTTTAGACTAATGGCGAGGTTGTAAATTTCATCTTTTTTAGCTTGGTCTAAATTTTTAAATTTGACATTTACGCTATCAGAGAGGCTAAATTCGCAGTCAAAATTTGATAAATTTTCTATTTTATTTAAAATTTGCTTTTGCTGCTCGTTAAATTTGCTAAGATCCACGCTATTTCCAGTCGACGATGTTATGCGGACACTCTTTTTGGTAGGTGCCAGTCGCGTCATAATACTCTTTACAATCATTATAATATTGAGTCGAAACTCCACGCTCATTCATATAAAGACAACCGTTGCAAAATAGCGCTATAAAGCCTAAAAATATAATCTTTTTCATGTGGCGGATTTTATCATAAATAAAAATTTTATGCTAGAATAGCAGGCAGTTTTAGAGCCAAGTTTGGCTAAGATTAAGCAAAAAGGCATTTTATGCAAAGAAGAGATTTTTTTAAATTCAGTAGTTTTTTAGGTGCAGCAAGTCTGCTTCCAAGTGTCACTCTAGCTAGCGACGAGCCAGCAAACCCAGTGGTTAGAAATTTCGACGTAAATTTCAAACACCAGCTTCTTGAAAAGGGCAAAAGCTCAAGAATTTGGTTGCCCCTTCCACTAAGCACCACTTATCAGCAACTAACCCAAGACTACGTCATAAACACAACCGCTAAAAACGTCTATATCTCAGACACGCTAATACCAACAATGTATGGCGAATTTGAAGAAAATGAGCAAAGACCTATTTTAAATATCCAGTTTAAAATTCAAACAACAGAGCGCAATACCGACTTTAGCAAGGTAAATTTCGATCCAAACGAGAAGGTCGATCCTGCGATTTTGGAGTTTTTAAAACCAACTTCACACATCCCAACTGACGGTGTCGTAAGAGCAAAAGCGCTAGAGATTATCGGCAATACTAAAGGCGATTTGGAGCGCGCAAAAGCGATCTATACGTGGGTTGCAAACACTATGCAGCGCGATAACAGCATCCTTGGATGTGGCACAGGCGATGTTAAAGCCATACTTGAAAGTGGCAAACTAGTTGGCAAATGCACCGACATAAACTCAGTTTTCGTGGGACTTTGCAGATCAGTTGGCATCCCTGCAAGAGAAATTTTTGGTATCAGGGTTGGTCAGTCTAGATTTTCAGATCAGATGGGTAGCGCAAAAGATGGCGTGGCTAAAATTTCAGGCGGACAGCACTGCAGGGCTGAGTTTTACTTAAAAGGCTATGGTTGGATACCGGTTGATCCAGCGGATGTCACAAAGGTAAGACTGGGCGAGAAATTAACAAACGATGACGCTAAGATCGTAGCTGTTAGGGATTATTGCTTTGGTAACTGGGAGATGTGCTGGATAGGCTTTAACTACGGACGCGACTTTATCTTAAAGCCAACTCCAGAACAAACTCCGCTAAATAACTTTGGCTATCCATATGCTGAGGTTGATGGCAACACACAAAACTACTATTCGCCAAAAGAATTTAGCTACGACTACGTCTCAACAGAGCTAAAATGAGAGCCTTTTGGCTGATACTAACATCCATAGGTAGTGCTATCGGCGCTACCTTGTGCTGCTTGCCGGCACTTCTTTTTCTGCTTTTTGGCACTTCTTTTTCATTTCTATCTTGGACACAAAATTTATACGAGTACCGCGTCCCTTTAAGCGTCGTGGCAGTCATTTGCTTTGTGATCTCAGGTATCGCTCTGTTTTACAAGCCAAAAAGCTGCAACCTAAGCTATAAAAAGAAAAAATGGATACTTATATATATACTTTTTGGAGTGATTTTGCTTTTACTCCTTACATATCCGGAGCTTTTAGGAGAAATTTATGCGTAAAATTTTAGTTTTAGCCCTTGTTGCACTTAGTTGCTACGCTGAGAAAACGATAGAAATTTCAGTGCCTAGTATGCACTGTCCGCTTTGCACGGCGATAGTAAGAAAGGCCGCACTTAGCGTTGAGGGCGTAAAAAAGGCAGACGTGTCGCTAAAGGAGCGAAAAGCTGTCGTTGTAGCAGATGATAAGGTCGATGAAAAAGAGCTTTTAAAGGCGGTCGATGCGACTGGCTATAAGGGTGAGATAAAATAAATTTAAAGGAGGCAAATATGTCAAAGAGCGAAGTTTTAACGAAATTTGAGACACTTGCGTCGATACCGCACTGCAGTTACGAGACTGATAAGATGCGTGATTTTTTAGCTGATTTTGCAAGAGATAAGGGCTGTGAAGTTGTGGTCGATAGCTTTGGCAACGTTCATGCATTCAAAGGCAAGCCAAAAATTTGCTTGCAAAGCCACTACGATATGGTCTGCATGGGCGATGCGCCAAAGATCGAGATAGTTTATGGCGATGATGGCTATATGAGAGCTAAAAACTCATCTTTGGGCGCTGATAACGGCATAGGCGTGGCTATCATGATGCAGATGATAAGCGAATTTGATGACATTGAGTGCCTTTTTACAAACAACGAAGAAGTTGGCATGGTCGGTGCTGCTGGTTTTAGTGGCAATCTTTTAGCCGATAAGCTTTTAAATTTAGACAGCGAAGAGGACGACCGCGTCACTATCGGCTGCGCTGGTGGTATAAATTTATTTGCTACTATCGCGCTAGAAAGCAAAAAAACAAAAGAGAGCACGCTTTATGAAGTAAAAGTAAGCGGCCTACCTGGCGGACACTCTGGCAATGAGATACATAAAAATATCCCAAATGCGATCAAGGTTTTGGCGGCATTTGTCACTAAAAATGGCTGCAGGCTTGTTAAATTTGAAGGTGGCGAGCGAAGCAACTCTATCCCAAGTGGTGCAACTGCACTGGTTTTAAGCTATAAAGAGCTAAAGAGCGAGTGTGAGAATTTAAGCGTGAAAAAGCTTGGCGTGGGAGATGAAATTTTAGAAAATGGTGAGAAAATTTTAGCTTTAATCAACTCATTTTCACAAGGTGTAAGAGCCTACAACTGCGAGCTAGGCATACCGCAAGATAGTGTCAATCTCTCTTTGGCAAAGATCAAAGACGACGGCACGCTTGAAGTGGAGTTTTTTGCAAGGTCAATGAGTAAAGACGGGCTAAATAGAATGGAGTTTGAAATTTCTGAGCTTGCAAAAGCAGTTGGCTTTCATGTTATTTCAAAAGATAGAAACCCTGCTTGGAAGCCAGTTAATGATAAATTTGCAAACGATATTTTAGAAGAGCTAAAAATTTATAAGCCAGAAGCTAGGATAACAGCCGTGCATGCAGGCCTTGAGTGTGGAGTGCTTTTGGAGAAAAAAGTAGGTCTTAGTGCATGTTCAATAGGACCAAACATCTACTCACCTCACTCTACTAGAGAGCACTGCGAAGTTGCCTCTGCACTTTTTATCGAAAAAGTCGTTCGCGGTATCGTTAAAAAGTACAACTCTTAAAAAACTAAAATTTGCTAGAAATTTCTAGCAAATTTTTCTATATCACCTTATCTTTGCTTTTACAAAGATCACTTAATATACACTCAAAACAAAGCGGTTTTTTAGCCTTGCAGGTGTAGCGCCCAAAAAGAACCATGCCTTGATGAAGCTTACCAAGGTCGGTTTTAAAGGCAAGACTTAGATCCTCTTCAGTCGCTTCTGGCGTCTTTGCGCTGCTTAAGCCAAGTCTATGTGATACTCTAAAAACATGCGTATCAACGGCCATTACATTTGCGTTTATAGCCTCTAAAAGCACGACGTGAGCGGTCTTTTGTCCAACTCCAGCAAGCGCTTTTAGCTTCTCTTCATCAAGTGGAATTTCTCCGTCATAAAGCTCAACCACGCTGTTTGCCATCTTGATTAAATTTACGGCTTTGTTGTTAAAAAAGCTGCATGAGTTTATCATGAGTTTTAGACTGGCCAAATTTGCACTTGCTAGCTCAAAAACATCTTTATATGCCTCAAATAGGGCAGGAGTGATCAAATTTACCCTTTTGTCGGTGCACTGAGCTGAGAGCATGACACAAACAAGAAGTTCATATAAATTTCTAAATTTTAGCTCGCTTTTAGCATCTTTAAATTCGTCCAAAAGTCTTCTTTTTATCTCTAAAATATCTTTTTTTGTTCTCATTTGGTTATTTTACCTAAAATTACAAGTTAAACGAAAAGTTACCGCATTATTTGATATAATCGTGCCTGAAAATCAATTTTTTAAAGGATTTATATGAAAAAATTTTTGTTTCCAGCAGTTTTAAGTTTAGCTGCAGCTGTCACTCTAAACGCAGCAGTAGTTGCAACAGTTGATGGCGATGCTATAAACGATAGCGATATCTCAGCACTTTTATCAGCAGCTATGCCAGGATTTGACGCTAGCAAGCTTCAACCAAATGAGAAAAAACGTATAATCGACGATCTAATCAACAGAAAACTTCTTTTAAAAGATGCAAAAGCGACAGGCATTGAAAAAGATGTTGATTACATCAAGGCTGTAAAAGCTGCACAAGAGGGCATCGCAGTTGAGCTTTATATGAGAAAACTATTTGACGGTATAAAAGTAAGCGATAGCGATTTAAGAGATTTTTATAACAAAAACAAAGCTAGCATGAACCAACCAGCTCAAGCAAGAGCAAGACATATCTTAGTTGAAGATGAAAAAACAGCAAACGACATCATCGCTCAACTTAAAAATTTAAAAGGTGAGGCTCTAACTAAGAAATTTGCAGAGCTAGCAAGCCAAAAATCAATCGACAAAGGCTCAGCAGCACACGGTGGCGAGCTTGGCTGGTTTGGTCAAAGCCAAATGGTAAAACCTTTTGCAGACGCAGCATTTTCAATGGCTAATGGCACAGTTTCAACTAAGCCAGTTAAAACTCAGTTTGGCTACCATGTTATCTTAAAAGAAGATGGCAAAGCAGCTGGCACTGTAAGCTTTGAGCAAGCAAAACCAGAGATCGAGCAAGCTGTAAAAATGGAGAAATTCCAAGCTGCTGTTAGACAAAAAAGTGAAGCTCTACGCCAAAAAGCAAAGATAGAATACAAATAAAATTTGGAGGATAAAATGGGCGTTTTAGATATCGTAAAACCTGGTGTTTTAAGCGGAGATGATGTAACAAAACTTTATGCTTATGCCAAAGAGCAAGGTTTTGCAATACCTGCTGTAAATGTCGTAGGCAGCGACTCGGTAAATGCTGTTTTAGAAGCGGCAAAGGTTGCTAACTCGCCTGTTATCGTTCAGTTTAGTAATGGCGGTGCAGGTTTTTACGCTGGTAAAGCCTGCGAAAATGCAGCCGTTCTTGGTGCGATCGCTGGAGCAAAGCACGTTCATCTACTTGCCAAGGCTTATGGCGTGCCAGTCATTTTACACACTGACCATGCCGCTAGAAAGCTTTTGCCTTGGATAGATGAGCTAGTAAAAGCAAGCCATGAGTATAAAAAAACTCACGGTGTGCCACTTTTTAGCTCTCACATGCTTGATCTTAGCGAAGAGAATATCAACGAAAATTTAAGCACATGCGAGA
The DNA here is from genome assembly GCF_015230035.1 of Campylobacter concisus. Taxonomy (GTDB): domain Bacteria; phylum Campylobacterota; class Campylobacteria; order Campylobacterales; family Campylobacteraceae; genus Campylobacter_A; species Campylobacter_A concisus_BK. The sequence goes on along the minus strand of NZ_JAAKZD010000003.1, from coordinate 124,671 downwards.
AGTATCTAAAAGAGCTTAGCGAGCTTGGCATCAGCCTAGAGATCGAGCTAGGCGTCACTGGTGGCGAAGAAGATGGCGTAGATAACACAAGCGTTGATAACGCACTTCTTTACACTCAGCCAGAAGATGTCGCGCTTGCTTATGAAAGACTAAGCAAAATAAGCGATAAATTTAGCATCGCAGCTAGTTTTGGTAACGTTCACGGCGTTTATAAACCAGGCAATGTCGTGCTAAGACCAGAAATTCTTAAAAACTCACAAGCCTATGTCGCTAAGAAATTTAACACAAAAAGCGACAAGCCAGTAAATTTTGTATTTCACGGCGGAAGTGGCAGCGAGCTAAAAGATATCAAAAATGCTGTAAGTTATGGCGTTATCAAGATGAACATTGACACCGATACGCAGTGGGCTTTCTGGGACGGCGTGCGTGAGTATGAGGCCAAAAATAGAGCATACTTGCAAGGTCAGATCGGCAACCCAGAGGGCGATGATAAGCCAAATAAAAAATACTACGATCCAAGGAAATGGCTAAGAAGTGGCGAGGAGAGCATGGTTAAGCGTCTTCAGACTGCTTTTAGTGACTTAAACTGCCTAAATAGGAACTAATCCTATGCAAAATCAAAATGATTTTAGTGAGCTAAGCGTGCCAAAAGAGCGCCAAGCTCACTCTTTCTTTGTCTTTTTTAAAGTTATCTTTATCCCTTTAGCTATCTATATCTTGGCGATACTAGCCTATCTTGGCGTTATAAATTTTCAGATGAAGCTTCACACCATCGTGATGATGGGCATTATACTCTTTGTTGCTTTTATATTTTCACGCCACAGCGCCTTGGTCGCTTACTCAAATTTCTTAGCAAATGCCAAAGACTACAAGATAAGGCTAAAAGAATTTATCATCGCTCATCTCTTTGAAATTTCAAGCGTCAAAAAGGCAAACGCTAAATTTGAAGATTTTTTTGAGAGCTATACAAGAAATTTTAGAAATGACAACCTAGCAAACATCGGCCAAGCAGTCTTTCCTATGCTTGGAATTTTGGGCACATTTATCAGTATCGCTATCTCTATGCCAAGCTTTAGCTCAAGCACAGCAAATGGACTTGAAAAAGAGATCGCTATACTGCTAAATGGCGTGGCTACGGCATTTTATGTATCGATATACGGCATATTTTTAGCGCTTTGGTGGATGTTTTTTGAAAAGATCGGCATTAGTAAATTTGAGAGATTTTACAGCGAGCAAAAAGAGTTAAGCCGTGAGTTTTTCTGGCAGGAAAATGAGCTAAATGCAAATTTCATGAAAGCAAGTATAGGCTACTTTAAAGATAGTCACGACGCCTTTAAAATGGTACTTGACGATAAATTTGTAAGAAATTTAAACGAGCAAGTAAATGAGAAATTTAACAGCCTAAAAGAGATTTGCGAGGTTGAAAAAAATATTATCAATCAAAGCAAGGCAGAGCTTAGCGCAAGTTTAAAAATGCTAAATGAAGCTAGCCTAAAACAAGATGAGTTTGCAAAGATCCACTCCGATATATTAAAGGCAGTTGGCGCGTTTTCTAATGCTTTTAAAGATATGGAGGTTAAAATTTTAACCGAGCATGCAAAACTTGGCGAAATTTTTAGTAGAAATTTAAACGCCACGAAAGAGAGCCAGCTTAAATTTGAGCAGACTATCAAGAGTTTTGATGCCATTTTAAAAGAATTTTCTCTCTCTTTGATGAAAGAGCAAAACGAGGCATTAAAGGCGTTTAGAACCTCGCTCGTGGAGAGTGCTACGATATTTAAGGCGGCTTATGAGCAAGAGGGCAGGAGCTTGGAGCGTGAAAAAGAGCGCGAGAGCCTCATTGCTGAGCTTAAGAAGAACATAGACGAGATCGATAAAGAAGCAAATTCTGTAATAGAAAAAATCGAAAATCTAGTGCAATGAAAATAGACAAAAATAACGAAGATCAATCGAGCTTTTGGGTTTCGTACGCAGACTTGATGGCGGGTCTGCTCTTTGTTTTTATGCTGCTAATCGGCGCTGTCGTTGTAAAATACGTCCTAACTCAAAACACCCTTGAAAATAAAGAGCAAGCTATCATCGCAGCACTAGCAAATTTAAAAGACGCTCAGGGCAAGAATTTTACCCTCGAAGAGCTAAATGATGCCCTAAAAAGCGAGCTTTCAAAGATAAGCGACGAAAACATAAATTTAAAAAAATCAAATGAAATTTTTGTCATCCAAATAGACGCCCTAAAAGAAAAGCTAGCCCAGCTCATAGAGGAAAACAAGGACGCAAATGCGAGCATAAAAGAGCTAAATGCTAGCATTTTTGATCTAAACCAAAAAATGATCGTGCTAAATGATGAAATTTCATCAAAAGATAGAGCGCTAAGCGACGCAAATGTAAGCAGCGAGAAAAATTTAGCCAAGATCGCCTTTTTGCTCGAGCAAGTAAGCAAAAAAGAGGCTAGATATGACGAGCTTTTAAGGGATCTAAACGTCACTCGTGACAGGGTCAAAAACCTAACTGGCATAAGAGTAAAAGTGATCTCGGCTTTAAAAGACAGGCTAGGATCTAGCATCGAGATCGACCCAAACTCAGGCGCGCTAAAGCTTAGCTCATCAGTACTTTTTGACAAGGGCAGTGCGGTCTTAAAAGAAGAGGTCAAAGAGGAGCTAAAAGCCACGCTTAGTAAGTATTTTGACGTGCTTTTAAATGATAAAGAGATCGCCTCAAACATCGATCAGATCGTCATAGAGGGCTTTACAGATAGCGACGGAAGCTACATTTATAACCTAGAGCTTTCGCAAAAAAGAGCCTACGCGGTGATGGAGTTTATAAATTCATTTAGTGACGATGCACGCCTTAGAAAGCTGCTTGTCGCAAGTGGCAGAAGCTACAACGAGCTAGTTTTTAAAGATGGAGCCGAGGACAAGGACGCTTCAAGACGCATCGAGATCAAATTTTCACTCTCAAACAAAGAGGCTATCAACGAGATAGAGAAATTTTTGGAGTTTAAGGGTGATTGATAAAATTCGCTTAAGAGGGCGAGAATTTTGGCTTTTAAGGGACGATCTGCTAGGCGAGTTTAACGGTAACAAAGCAAGAAAACTAGAGTATTTTCTAAAGGCTGATCTTGGCGGCATCAAAGCCATCGTATCTCACGGCTCAAGCCAGTCAAATGCCATGTATAGCCTAAGTCTTTTTGCCAAGCTAAAAGGGCTTAAATTTTACTACGTTGTCTCTCATCTAAGCTCAAATTTAGAGCAAGATCCAGTTGGAAATTTCAAATTTGCACTTGAAAATGGCATGGAAATTTTTGTGAAAGAGGAGCGCGAGAAATTTGCTAAAGAGCTAGCAAATAGCAAAAATGCGCTCTTTATAAACGAGGGCATGGCGCAGAGTGAGGCTGAGCTTGGCTTTACCACGCAAGCAAATGAGATAAATGAGTGGAGTAAAAAAAGTGGCATAAGGCCTGATATCTTCTTACCCTCAGGCACAGGTACAAGCGCATGTTATCTAGCAAAGCACACTGATCTTAATGTCTTTACAACCCCTTGCGTAGGGGATAGCGACTATCTAAAAAAGCAAATTTACGAGCTAGATAAAAACAGCAAAGTGCAAATTTTAAATCCCCCAAAGAAGTATCATTTTGGAAATTTATACAAAGAGCTTTATGAAATTTGGCTTGAGGTTTGTAAAAGTGGCGTGGAATTTGAGCTTATCTACGACCCAGTGGGCTTTATGACGCTTTTTGCAAATTTAGACAAGCTTGGGAGCGAAATTTTATATATCCACCAGGGCGGAATTTTGGGTAACATTACACAAAAACAAAGATATGAGAGAAAACTAAAAATAAAGGATCATAAATGAAATTTTTACACAGCAGCGACGCTGACTTTGAGAGTAGATTTTCGCAGCTTGTTAGGCGAAGCGACAACGATATGAGTGCCGTGATGCCAGTGGTTGCAGGCATCATAGATGAGATAAGAAAAGATGGCGATAGCGCGCTTTTTGCACAAATAAGCAAATTTGATAAATTTAATGTCACAAGCAAAAACGACATAATAATCGACGTAAAAGAGATGGAAGCAGCCTATAACTCGCTAGATAACGCCCTAAGAGTGGCTCTAAATTTAGCCCACGACAGGATAAAAAGCTATCACGAGCGCACAAAGCCAAGCGACTGGACATATAAGGACGAGCACGACATCTTGCTTGGCGCAAAATACACCCCAGTTGATCGCGCTGGCCTTTATATCCCAGGCGGCAAGGCGGCATATCCTAGCTCACTTCTTATGAACGCTATCCCAGCAATCGTAGCAGGCGTAAAAGAGATCGTAGTTTGCACTCCAGCGCCAAATGGCAAGGTAAATCCTCTACTTCTTGCTGCGATGCATCTATGTGGCATTAAAACAGCCTTTAAAATAGGCGGCGCAAGCGCGATCGCAGCGATGGCGTACGGCACAGCAACCGTGCCAAAGGTCGATGTCATCACAGGACCTGGCAACATCTACGTAGCGACAGCTAAAAAGCTAGTTTATGGCGACGTAAATATCGATATGATCGCAGGTCCAAGCGAGATAGGCGTGATAGCTGATGATAGTGCGGACCCTCGCCACATAGCGATCGATCTACTCTCACAAGCCGAGCACGACGAGATCGCAAGTGCCTTTTTGATAACGCCAGTGGAGGCCTTTGCAAGGGCAGTGCAAAGGCATATAGAGGACGAGCTAAAAACTCTAAAACGAGAGCCAATCGCGAGTGCTAGCATGAGAAACAAAGCTGCTATCATCGTCGCAAAAGACTTGCAGGAGTGCTTTAAACTGATGAACGAGCTTGCTGTGGAGCATCTAGAGATCGCTACAAACGATGCTTTGAGCTATATGGACGAGGTAAAACACGCTGGAGCGATATTTTTTGGACACTTCACGCCTGAAGCGATGGGCGACTATTTAGCTGGACCAAACCATACCTTGCCAACTGGCGGAAGTGCGAGATTTTACTCACCGCTTGGAGTTGAAAATTTCATGAAGCGAAGCTCTATCATCTCAGTTAGCAGAAAAGGCATCATGCACCTTGGCAAACCATGCATGCAGCTAGCCGAAGCCGAAGGACTAACGGCCCATAAAAGATCAATTGCTGTGAGACTAGAAGACTAAAAAAGGCGAAGAATTTAGGAAAAATGGCTTTTTTTCTAAATTCTTTTTATAATATTTTTTGCTTTAAGAAATATTTTTGCAACTTTTTATGAAATTTATAGTAAAATCCATCACGAAACTACTAAAAAAGGAGTTGATATGAAGTTAGGAACTTATACTGCAAACCAGGCTTCAGGAAACTATTATTTAGATCAAGCTAAAAATAGCGAGAAAAAGGCGCTAAACGCCATCTCTGCAAATAGCGAGATCAAAGCATCAGGTGCAAATTTGCAAATCGCAGAGAGCTTACTTTCGCAAACAAATGTCCTAAACGAGGGCATGGCAAATGCAAACGATATGATCGGCATGCTCCAGATCGCTGACTCAACGCTTTTAAATTTAAGCGAGAGTGCGGATAAGATCGGTGAGTTATCAAGCAAGCTTTCAAACCCAGCTCTTTCAGCTAACGAGCAAAAGGGCATAAGAGGCGAGATAAATGCGCTAAAAAATGCGATGAGCGACAGCGTAAAAGAGGCTAAATTTAACGGTAAAAACGTTTTTGACGCTGAGCTTGGATTTTTCACAGGCGAGGGTACAAAAAATATAAATTTAAGCACAAATGCTCTTTTGGATGTAAGAGAGGATGGTTCAAATTCGGGCGATATTTTGAAAAATATAAATTCACTTCGCTCTGAGATCGGCTCGACACAAAACGCTGTATTTAGAGGTATGAACGCTCTAGCTGCTAGAAGCGTAGCAAACGCTAATAGCGTAGAAAACCTTGATAGTAGCGACATCGCAAAGAGCTTGGAAGAAAATTTACAAGCAAATTTAAAGCTACATGCTGCATCTTTAGCTAAAGCTCACGATACTACGAGCTTGGCTGCAAAACTAGATAAACTTCTAGGCGAATAAATTTTTACCGGTCTTGTGCCGGTAAAACTCTCTTTTTTTATTTCTATTTTTTTAACTTATAAAACATATTTATAAATTAAAATTTTATACTTTTTAGTTATTGTTTTTAGAATTTGATTGAAATTTTGTAGCAAGTGCACCATTTTTTATCTATTTTTATAGCAAGTGTACCCTCAAAACGAAGGTTAAATTAATTATGCTTTAAGATGATAGCCATATGCAATGTTTAAAACAATTTTTGTGTATAGATGCTATAAATTCTTCAAAGAGAAAGTCCTTTAAAGGGTATAGACGCTAATAATTTACCAAAAGAAAAGCTGTCTAAACAATAGTATATACACAAAAATAGGACAAAAATGCCATACAAAAACATTAAATTTCTTACTAATCTTTTTTGGTGCTTTGAATGTAAAAATAACATAATTATAGACTAGTATATAAATTTGATTTTAGAAATTTAAAGAATTTAGATGCGGACGCCCAAAAGGGCAGGGCTTGTTAGCCCTCGATGTAGTTTTTGAGTTTTCTACCAACTTTTGGGTGTTTTAGTTTTTTAATAGCCGAGCTTTCTATCTGGCGGACGCGCTCACGAGTGACGTTTAATGCCTTACCGATCTCTTCAAGTGTGCGGTCGCTCTCATCTTCAAGCAAGCCAAATCTCATGGAAATAACCGCCTTTTCGCGCTCATTTAGCTGCGAGAGCACATCGTCGATCTGCTCTCTAAGGTCACTTTTTAAAATTTGATCTATCGGTGATAGAGAAGTTTTGTCTTCAACAAAATCTCCAAATTTACCGTCCTCTTCGTTTGCGATAGGAGCTTCAAGGCTGATAGGCTCTTTTGTTATCTTAATCACCTGTTTTACCTTATCAACGCTTAGTCCGACCTCTTTTGCGATGACGCTTACGTCAGGCTCTTTTCCCTCTTCTTGGAGGTATTTTCGGTTGATTTTGTTGATACGATTGATCGTCTCTATCATGTGGATAGGTATCCTAATCGTCCTTGCCTGATCGGCGATCGCACGCGAGATAGCCTGGCGGATCCACCATGTGGCGTAGGTTGAAAATTTATAGCCTTTTCTATATTCAAATTTATCAACCGCCTTCATAAGGCCGATGTTGCCCTCTTGGATGAGATCTAAAAACGGCAAGCCCCTGTTTGTATAGCGTTTCGCGATACTTACGACTAGACGGAGGTTTGACTTGGCCATTCTAGCTTTTGCTTCGTCTGAAATTTTCTTTCCACGTTTGATCTGCTCTAAAATTTCTTTTAGTCTTGCTGGCTCAAGGTCAAAGCCTTGTTTGCTCGCCTCTTTTGTCGTAAAAAGTTTTTTGATCTCGACGTATGTTGAGACCATCGTAGCCTCTGGCACGCGAGCTGCGATCTCTTCTTTGCTAAGCTTGATGATATCTTTTAATATGCTTTTGTGATTTTTCTTAAGCTCGTCACTAAACATCGGTAAGCGATACTCCAAGCGTTTTAGCTCTCTGTCAAATTCATCGTCGCTTTTTAGTGCTGTCTCCATTGATTTTACGATCTCGCTAATTAGCTTACTTGTTGGGCCAAGGTCCATCAGCTTCTCTTTTAAAATTTTCTTTTTAAACGCAAGCGTCATCTTTGAAGCTGTGTCGTCGCTTTCTACTTTATCTTGCTTGTTCGCGGTCTTTAGCCACTCTTTTTTAGCCTTTTCAAGGGCTTTAAAGCTCTCTATAACTTTTTCTGCGCGCTTGTCGTTTTTGGCTGATTTTTTAGGAGCTTCGTTCTCTTCGTTATCCTCATCCTCTTCATCTATATCCTCTTCGCCATCTTCGTTTTCATTTTCGCTCTCATCTTCAAAGCTTTTAAAAAGCTCTTTTACACGGCGTTCTCTATTGATGAGCGGCTCTTTGTAATCAAGTATGAAATCGATCAAAAACGGCACCGAACAAAATGCGTCGATGATGATATCTTCGCCAAGCTCGATCCTCTTGCTGATTTCCACCTCCTCTTCTTTTGTAAGAAGTGCGATCTGACCCATCTCTCTTAGATACATCCTTACTGGACTATCTGATCTTGACCACTCTAAAAGGTCGCTCTCACTTGAAAGATCGAGGTCCTCGTCGATATCTTGATCACTTTTTTGAGCATTTTCTTGACGTTTTTTGGCGTCAGCTAAATTTCTAAGCTTTGCAGCTTCAGCAGATGTGATGAGCTGAACTTTGTTTGTTTTTGCTAGTTGTTCTATCTTCTTTACTATCGTAGCCGTCGGAGCTTTGTCTAATAATTTTACTAATTTTTCGTATGTCAAAAAGCCTTTTGCATTTTCAACAAAAAGCTCTTCTATCTGAGAAAAAGAGTCTTTTGCGGCGCTCATAAAATTCCTTTCAAATCGTATCATCGTGATTTAAGTATTGGTTAAAAGAAAGTGGATTATACCCAAAATTTTTTAAATGTCTATAAAAAGAAAGTTGGAACGATGATTGCTTAGTAGCTATAAAAATCAAATTTTGATTAGGAAAATTTATGCAAAATGGTTATTATCAAGCCACTGCTGGCATGGTAACGCAGTTTAACAGACTAAATGTCATTTCAAACAACCTTGCAAATGTAAATACGATCGGCTACAAGCGAAACGACGTAGTCATCGGCGACTTTGCGAGAATTTTTAAAGAGACGCAAGATGAGCTCCCACTTAAAAATCACACAAAAGATGGAGCTAAATTTCTAAACAGAACGCTTGATCGTGTGCCACAAGTGAGCGAAGAATACACCGACTTTAGCGCTGGTGGCTTTAAATACAGCTCAAACACGCTTGACTTTGCAATAAAAAGAGACGATGCTTTTTTCTTAGTTGATACTCCAAATGGCGTAAAACTAAGCAAAAATGGCTCTTTTAGCCTTGACGGCGACGGATATATCGTCACAAAAGAGGGTTATAGGGTGTTACCAAGTGGCTATGAGGCGCAAAATCCTGGTCAAAGAGGCATCCAAGTGCCACAAGGCGAAGTCTTAACCTCTGATAAAAATGGAAATTTATACTCAAATAACAATCAATTTTCTAAATTTTACATCGCTCAGCCAAGAGAGATAAGAGATCTAAAAAAGGTCGGCGACAATCTCTTTGAAACGAGAAATTTTGATGACATAACCGAGCTTGACGAGGCTGATAGCGTGATGCAAGGCTACGCTCAGATGTCAAATGTAAATCCAGTCTTAGAAATGGTGGGTCTAATAGAAACCCAACGCTTAGTTGATATGTATCAAAAGGTTATGACAAGCCACATGACTGACCTTAACCAAGATGCTGTTCAAAAACTAGCCCTAAAAGCTTAATAAAAGGATAAAACTATGATGAGATCACTTTACACTGCGGCCACTGGCATGATCGCCGAGCAGACGCAGATAGACGTAACCTCACACAACATTGCAAACGTAAATACCTATGGATATAAGAAAAATAGGGCTGAATTTGCCGATCTTATGTATCAAGTCATGGAGTACGCAGGCACGGCGACAAGCCAGACTACCACAAGCCCAACAGGCATCGAAGTAGGTCTTGGCGTGCGCCCAACAGCGATAAATAAAATTTTCTCTCAGGGCTATTTTAAAGAGACTAGCAACAACCTAGATATGGTCATAGCTGGCAACGGCTTTTTTCAAATTCAACTCCCTGATGGCACGACGGCCTACACCAGAAACGGCGCATTTAAGCTTGATGCAAACGGCACGATCGTAAATAGTGACGGCTACCAGCTCATACCGCAGATCACAGTCCCTGCAAATGCGACGCAAATTTCAATAGGCACAGATGGCACCGTCTCAGTGCTTCAAGCTGGCGAAACCAACATGGCTCAGATAGGTCAGATCGAGCTAGCAAATTTCATAAACCCAGCTGGTCTTCACTCGATGGGTGATAACAACTACCTTCAAACAAGCGCTAGTGGCGACGTAGTGGTAGGTGTAGCAGGCCTTGACGGACTTGGCACCATTAGACAGGGCTTTGTCGAGATGAGTAACGTGCAGCTAGTTGAAGAGATGACTGATCTTATCACTGGTCAGCGTGCATACGAGGCAAACTCAAAGGCGATAACTACGAGCGATTCGATGTTAGAGATAGTAAATGGACTTAAAAGGTAGGTAATATGGACGCGACTTTGGCTATTGTTGGACTTATACTCGTTGCTTTTACGCTTGATGTTTTTTACTTTTCAGATAGGACCCCAAAGGGCAAGGGTCCAAAAGGGCAGGTGCATTAAATTTATAGGCCATTGTAAATTAATTTGGCAGTCTTCGTCGTTGCCCAGCTCGCAGGACTTGCCAAAGTACTTTTTGGCTAAATTTTTATCGCCTTTTGCTTCAAAATAAATAACCCCAAGGTTGTGGCAACCATCCCCAAAGTCCATTTCGCAAGCTTTTGTGAAGAGTTTGCTAGCTCTTTTTTGATCTTTTTCTACGTATTTTCCGCTATGAAGCATCATGCCAAGGCTATTGCAGCCAGCAGCATGACCCAGATCGCAGCTTTTTTCAAAGAGCTCTTTTGCCTTTTTGGCATCTTGCTCTACGCCATTTCCGTCATAGTATAAAAGCCCAAGTCCGTAGTATCCGTCGCCATCTTTTAGCTCGCAAGCTCTTAAAAATAGCTCTTTTGACTTTTGATAGTTTTTATCTAACGTATAGACAAAGCCAAGCCTTGCGCAGCCAAAGCCGTCGTTTAGCTCGCAGCCCTTTTGGTAAAATTTGGCTGCATTTTTGTTATTCACATCCTTTATGTAGTCCATGTCGTATAGCACGCCCACGCTGCTGCAAGCGCCTGCGTGTTTTAGCTCGCAAGCTTTTTTATAAAATTCGCCCGCTTTTTGGTAGTTTTTGCTCTCCTCAAATTTATTACCAAGCTCAAAGCAGCTTTTAGCGTCGTTGTTTTGGCACCTAGACTCAAGCGTTTTTGGCTCTAAATTTGCGCCCCACAAAAGCACCGCAGAGGCTAAAAATAAAACAACCTTTTTCATTGCTTGCCTTTTAAAAAATTTAAATAAGTTTAGATAAAAAGCTTTAAATTTATAGTAAATATCAAATTTAATACCCAAGCTTATCTAGTAAATTTCTCATATCGCAGCCCTTTTTAAAGCCTAGCTCGCATGATCTTTGAAAGTAGCTTTTGGCAGTCGTTTTGTCCTCTTTTTTGCCGTTATCCAAAAGTGCGTAGTTTAAAAATCTTGCATATCTATTTAATATGATAGTTTGATTAAGCTCGCTACCCACGTCGTTGTAGCCATTTAGATAGATGAGCGCAGTGCTGTAACAACCCTCTTTTATATCATTTTCGCAAGCTAGTAAAAATATCTCTTTTAGCTTTTTAAACTCTTTATCATCACTTGATGAGTTATAAATTTTTGTAGCAGCCTTGTAACAGCTCGTTAAATTTGCTCTTATATCGCCCTCACTTTGGCACATCTCGTCTAAATTTTCTGCATTTAAAAGCATAATGAGAGATAAAAACAAAATCAAATTTTTCATAAATGCTCTTTAGTGAAAAACTCTAACTATCTCGCAAGCCTCTTTAAGGCCTAGCTTGCAAGCTTTTTTAAGCTCTTTTTCTGCCAGCTTTTTATCCTTTTTTGTGCCTATGCCATGATAGTAAAAGTATGCAAGATGTTTGCACCCACTTGCGCTATCTAGCCTGCACGCTTTGTTGTAGTATCTAAACGCCACTTCATCATCTTTTTCTACACCAAGTGCGTCGTCGTAAAGGCTGGCTAGGTTATTACAAGCATCGGCAAAGTCAAGCTTGCAAGCTTTAAAATATAGCTTGTTAGCCTTTTCATACTCTTTTTTCTCTTGATATAAGCTCGCTAGGTTGTAGCAAGATATGCTAAAGTCGCTATCACAAGCCTTTTTGTAAAGCTTTATCGCTTCTTTGTAGTTGCGCTTTACGCCAGGGGTGTTGTGGTATAAAACGGCTAGGTTGTAGCATCCTTCATAGAAATTTTGCTCGCAAACTTCTTTGTAAATTTTAGCAGCCTTTTTGTAGTCTCTTTTTACGCCGCCGCCGTTATTATATAAAACTGCGATGTTAAAACAGCTTTGTATAAAAGCTAGATCGCAACCTTTTTTAAAAGCATCTAAAGCCTTTTTGTGATCTTTCATCTCTTGATACTCGACACCAAGGTTGTGGCAGGCAAATTTATTGCCCTCATCGCAAGTTTTGTTAAGAATTTCTAGTGATTTCATCGCGTCTTTTTTTACGCCAAGTCCGCTTTTGTAAAACTCAGCCAGATAGATGCATGCGTCTAAATTTTTAAGCTCGCACTCACTTTTATAAATTCCAAATAGCCTTTTATACTCATCATCGCTGTATCTGCGGCTAAAATCAATGCAGTTATCCTCGATATTGCAGCTATTTGCTTGAGGGATTTTGATCTTTGGATTTGTTGTTAAGGCTATTAAATTTAGTGTTAAAAATATTAGTAAAACTATCTTTTTCATAGAAATTTTCTTTATAAATTTTGTTGCTATTTTATAAAATTTAGTTTTAAAATGCGAGCAAGCAGTTAAATTTGTAAAAGCAAAAATGCCTCTTTAAATTTAAATTTTTAAATTTTTGCTAATATTTCGGCTTTTTATGAAGGTAAAATTTGACATTTAACTACGTTTTTAAACTATCCATTCCTATCTTTATGGGCTTTTTTCCGCTTGGTGTCGCCTTTGGCGTGCTGGCAAAGAGTATGGGAGTGAGCGCATTTATCGCCATGGCGCTTAGCATGCTTGGATACGGCGGAGCAGCGCAGTTTATGATGCTCTCGCTCTTTAGTGTGGGCACGAGCTACGTTGAGGTCTTTATCGTGAGCTATCTTGTAAATTTGCGTCACACTTTTTATGGAATTTCACTTTTAAAAGAGTATAGCGGGATCAAATTTAAGCTCTTAAACATCGCTTTGCTAACAGATGAGACCTTTGCGATATTTAAAAATTTAGGGCTAAAAGATGCAAGTGATCGAAGTTTTGTCTTTACCTGGCTAAATCTTTTATCTTGGTCATACTGGGCGGCTGGAACGCTGCTTGGAGCGATACTTGGTGACTTTATAAAGGCCGATACAAGGGGACTTGAGTTTAGCTTAACAGCGCTTTTTACAGTGGTCGTCATCGAGATGTTTAAAAATGATAAAAACTACCGCGTGCTCTTTGCGGCGGTCTTTTTTGGCGTGCTTGGAGTGAGCCTCTTTCCAGCTAAATTTGTGCTTGTTGGCTCGATGGCGCTTTGTTTTGTATTTTTGCTTTTGTTTAAGGATAAAATTTGATAAGTGTAAGTTCAAGCGAGATGGTGCTTTTTGTGGCGGTGCTTTTAAGCGCCTTGGCTACTTTTATAACGAGGGCGACGCCGTTTTATGCGTTAAGAAACTATAAGTCAAACCCTTATTTGGACGCTATCGAGAAGCACATGGGTATGATGATAATGGTCGTTTTGGTCTGCTACGGGCTAAAAGATACGAAATTTAGCGAATTTCCATACGGCTTAAGCGAGATAGTGGCGGTTTTTACGGCTGTTTTGGTGCATTTGAAATTCAAAAATGCCCTTCTTAGCATAGTCGTTTCAACTGGAATTTATATGCTTTTGATAAGAATTTTTTAAATAAATATAAATTTTGAAAATTAATAAATTTTTTAAATATATGACGTTATAATGCTCTAGCAAATTTTAATGCAAAGGAGCTAAAATGCGTTTAATCTTTAAGGCGGTGTTACTCATGATTTTAGGTGCTACTTTAGCGGTTGCTAAGCCAACCATCTACATCCTAGCTACTGGTGGAACGATAGCTGGAAGCGGCTCAGGCTCGCTTGATTCAAGCTATACTTCTGGAACTGTTACGGTCGATAAACTAATCGCAGCCGTACCAGATATCAACAAGATCGCTACCATAAAAGGCGAGCAAATTTCAAATATCGGCTCACAAGATATGAACAACGAAGTTTGGCTTAAGCTTGCAAATAGAATAAACGAACTTTTAAACAGCGGCAAAGCTGATGGTATCGTCGTTACTCACGGCACAGACACTATGGAAGAGACTGCTTACTTCTTAAATTTAGTCGTTAAAAGCGACAAGCCAGTTGTACTTGTAGGTGCGATGAGAAATAGTGGCTCACTAAGTGCAGATGGCCCACTAAATTTATTTAACGCTGTAAATGTAGCTATCAGCAAAGATAGCGTAGGCAAGGGCGTTGTAGTTGTTATGAATGATGAAATTCACGCGGCTCGTGAGGTGACAAAGACTAACACTACAGGCGTTGATACATTTAAATCACCAAATAGCGGCAAAATCGGCACAGTTTTTTACGGCAACGTAAAATACTATATGAATCCGATCAGAAAACACACAGCAAGTTCAGCTTTTGACCTAACTGGCGTAAAAGAGCTTCCAAGAGTCGATATCATCTACTCTCACGCAAATGACAACCCTGACTTTGTAAATGTAGCTGTAAAAAACGGCGCAAAAGGTATCGTTAGTGCTGGTCTTGGCAACGGCAACCCTTACTTTAGCGTGCTAGAGGCACTTGGTGAGGCTTCAAAAGCTGGCGTAGTGGTAGTTCGCGACTCACGTGTGGGAAGCGGCGAGACAACTATGAACGGCGAAGTTGATGACGCAAAATACGGCTTTTTAACAAGCGACAACCTAAACGCTCAAAAAGCTAGAGTGCTTTTGATGCTTGCTCTTACAAAAACAAGCGACAAAGCTAAAATTCAAGAGTTTTTCTTAACTCACTAAGCTTAAATTCTCGTGGCGGATCTATGTAAATTTATAGCTCCGCCCTCTCTTTTTTTAAATTCACACTAAAATTTAAGGCTCTAAAATGGGTATCAGCGCACACTACTACGCCTACTTGCAAGATGATATAGAAAAGATAAAAAATGGCGACGTCGGCGAGCTTTTGGACGAATACGACTTGAATAATTTTTGGGACGCGATGTGTAAGATGCTAACTGGTAAAAATTTCAAGCAGAGGCTTAAGGCTGGCGATATTTTTAGCTCAAATGAGCCTTTTAGCTGGGCTATTTTTGGGCGTAGTGCGCTAAACGAAGAGCTAAGCGAGATGATCTCTTATACAAATGCCACAGAGGTAAAAGAGGTGGCTGAGACGTTGAAAAATGTTGAGATTAGCGCGCTTTTAGCAAAGATAAATTTAAAAGAATTTGCTAGTTCAAACACTTATCCTGATATCTTTGGGAGCGAGAGCGAATTTGAAGATATAAGGGCGAGTTTAAAAGAGCACTTTACTGGGCTTTTAAATTTTTACCAAAATGCCGCCAACAAAGGGCTTGGCGTGATAATAGTAATAGCCTAAATTTTTAAATTTATAAATGAAAGGTGAGCCATTTTGCTCTAAATTTAGCTAGTTTTGAGGGCTATTAAATTTATAGAGTGCCTACGTGGCAAAAGCTAAATTTGCCATCTAGGTTGCGAAACACACACAAAATCGCCTTTGTTTTAGCGCTAAATTTATTAAATTTATATGCCTAGCGCCAAAAGCCAAATTTCTCACAACTAAAAGCAGGCTAAATTTACTAATAAAGCCTTCTTTTATCATAAATTTATAGATTTTGATTTAGCATTTCATTAAAATTTCAAGGCATCTCATGAATTTCTTGCTATTTTTTATCACCCTTGCGCCCATCTCAATGATGCCAGGCATCAACATGACTTATGCGATGAGCGTTGGTATGAGCTTTGGCTACAAGCACTCGTTTTTCGTGATGGCTGGGCAGCTTTTAGCGATCGCTTTTGTATCGTTTAGCTGCATGCTTGGCGTGGGAGCGGTGCTACATCACTTTGATTACGCATTTAAGGCGCTAAATATCATCGCAGGCCTTTATATGCTCTATCTTGGCGTGATGCTCTTTTTTGGCAAGGGCGAGCTTAGCATCACAAATGTCTCAAATTTGCCAAGCAAAAAGCAGATGTTTATAAATGGCCTCATCGTTAGCGTCTCAAACCCAAAGGCGTGGATATTTTTCTCAGCCTTGCTGCCTACATTTTTGGATAAAGATGAGCCTTTTAGCCTTACTCGCATGTGCGTTATCACCGCCTCGCTCATCTTTGTCGAGTTTTTAGCGCTAAATATCTACGCACTTGGCGGAGCTATGCTAAAGAAATTTTTACAAACGCACCTAAGACTACTTGAAATTTGCACTGCTATCATCGTCTGCACGATCGGCGTGCTCTTGCTTTTTAGATAAATTTATCCCCTTTTTACCTAGCTTGGCTAAAATTTGTCCAGTTTGCACTACATTATTAGCAAAAGGATAAGAGATGAAAAAATTTCTATTTATACTTACAAATCAGCCATATAATGGCACGGACAACGCTTACAACGCACTAAGGCTAGCTAGAGCGCTAAAAGAAAAGGGCGAAGAGGTTAGGATCTTTCTTATGAACGACGCGGTCGATCTTGCGCGAAATAGCACCAAAAAGCCAGAAAACTACGACGTTGATCTAGTGGAGATGCTAAAGGAGCTTTACGCTGGCGGTGCGATGCTTAAGGTTTGTGGTAGCTGCCAAACAAGGTGCGGTTTGCATGTGGGAGAGCCTTATTTTGAGGCTGAGGTGAAAGGCAGCATGGATATCTTGTCCGAGTGGGTGAGAGAGTGCGATCAGGTGATGACATTTTAGAGCAAAAGGAGAATTTATGAGTTTGACATTTAGTGTAAAAAATAAAAAGAAGCTACTTGGCGGATACGCAAAGGCGCTAAGCGAGCGTGAAATTTCAGCTCTTGTTGAGGGACTTTTCTTTTTTAACAGCGAGCAAGAGGAGCCGGGCACAAATGAGCTGGGCGCTGACGTGATGATAGCAGGCGTGTGGCAAAAGAGCGCTCGTGGCTTTGAGCTAAACTACGAAGATGGCGAGTATATCGTGCGCGTTTATACTCCAAGTGGCGTTGGCGACTGGCAGATCGCACTTGAGCTACTCTCAAAGCTCTCAGCCCAAACTGGCTCAAAAATAGAGTGCGACAACGAAAAAATTTATGATAGCGAGCAAATTTTAAAATTTGACTACGAGGCTGACATCGCAGCTGGACTTGAAGCGTTAAAAGATATAAAAGAGAAAAATCAAACACTTTATATCTCTGGCGTGGGGCGTGACGTGGCGTTTGACGCGGTTATGGTAGATGAAATTTTTGCAAGTGCCAGCCCTGCGGCTAAATTTGATGAGATGATGAGGCAGGTGCAGTATCTTGACGCATATAGCGCAAAAGAGCACCTCTATCAAGACAAAGACGGCAACGAAATTTTTGGCACATATACGCTTAGTGAAAATTTACCGACCATCTTGCCTTATGCTCCATCTCCGTCGTGGCAGGCGCAAGAAGCGCTTGGAGATCGCAAGGTCTCACGCTGGGTGCTTACGCTAGTTGTGGGCGTGGATGATAGTAACGCTCAAGTGCTTGATGAGTGTGAATATGGAGCTTTCATGGCAAATTTACCAAAAGAAAAATACCACTTCATTGACGCTGCAAACGTGCTTGTTGAGCCACTTAGCGAAGATGAGATGAAAGAAATTTTGCAAAAGGCAAAAGCTTAAATTTGGAGTTTTAAAGGCTAGTATTAAAATTTTCTTTATAAATATTTTTAGTCAAATTTTCATAATTAAGTTTTATTTTATGCGTAATTGACGTATAATTTACTCCAAGAAATTTAAAAAAAGGAGCAAACAATGAAAGAAATTTCAAGGCGAAATTTTATGAAAATGGGTGCTACTGGCGCATTGGCACTTGCTGCTAGCAACGCAAATGCTGGAGTTTTAGAGGCAAAAGATATTAAATTTGACGAAGAGTATGACGTCATCGTCATAGGCACAGGCTTTGCAGGCTCGATGGCTACTTTGCAAGCGCTAAAACGCGGTAAAAAAGTGCTAATGATCGAGAAAATGGGACGAAGCGGCGGCAACTCAGTCATAAATGCTGGCAATATGGCTGTCCCAAATAATGAATTTCAAAAAGCAGCAGGCATAAAAGATAGCAAAGAGGCTTTTATCGCTGACTGCCTAAAAGATGGTCAAAATTTAAACCATGTCGATCTACTTGAAGTCATATATGACCGCGCAAATGACGCTTTTGAATACCTAAAAACGCTTGGCGTTGAATTTACTGGCAAGGTGATCTCAGCGAGCGGTCACTCTATAAAACGTGCTGTTCAGTCTAAAAACACAAGTGGTGCAGGATACGTTTTACCTATGCACGATGCGATCGATAAAAATCCAAATGCCGTGACAAAAAGAAGGACTAAATTTGATGATTTTATCATCGATGAAAATGGCAGGGTTGTTGGCATAAAATGCAGGGAGGATTATAGATTTGATCATCAGCTTGCAAATGATGATAAAGAGAATAAAACTGGCACGCCAAAATGCTTTAAAGCAAAAGATGGCGTCATCCTAGCAGCAGGAGGTTTTAGCTCTGATAAGTGGTTTAGGATGCAGCAAGTGCCATATCTAAAAGACAATATCGAGACAGTTAGCCAGCCAGGTGCAACCTCTGGAGCGCTAGTGGCTGCGATGAAGCTTGGCGCAAACCCTATTCAACTTAGCTGGATCCAGCTAAATCCATACACAAATCCAACTGAAAGAGGCTTTGGCACATCTGCACTTTTTACAAATCACTGCGCAAATGACTACGGCCTAAGCGTCAATCCAAAAACGGGCAAACGCTTTATGAACGAGCATGCAGGCCGTAAGGTAAAGAGCGATGCGATCTTTGCTTGTATGGCGCAAAGCGATAAAAATGACAACTATCCAGTAAATATCTGCGATCAAGCAGCCGTTGATGCAAACAATATCGCTTATACAAAAAAGGGCGTTGAAGAGGGCTCTATAAAGAAATTTAACACACTTGAAGAGCTTGCAAAAGCTTATAATATCCCGCTTGAGCCATTTTTGGAGACTATTAAAAATTTTAACGAATATGTCAAAAATGAAAAAGACCCTGAATTTGGCAAACCTTTGACAAAAGCTGATGTAAATGGCATTGGCATTACAAAAGCGCCATTTTACGCAAGTGAGACTACGCCAAAGATCCTTTACTGCATGGGCGGTGTCGAGATAAATACAAAAGCGCAAGTCATAAGCGCAACTACTCACGAGCCTATCGCAGGTCTTTATGCAGCTGGCGAGATCACTGGTGGCGTGCATGGAGCAAGCCGTCTTGGCACGATGAGTATGGCTGATTGTATGGTATTTGGCATGGTTGCTGGAGAGAATATCTAATTTATTTTTACTTAAATTTAGCGGTTTAAATGCCGCTAAATTTAGCTTGCAAGAGCACTTTTGATTATTTATTTAGCTTCTTTTGGTTAAAATCAGCCCAAATTTACAAAACTAAAGGTTAAAAATGAAACAAGGCAAAGTTTGGAAATTTGGCGATAATATCGACACCGACATCATCATCGCCGCAAGATATTTAAACACTTCAGACGAAAAAGAGCTAGCAAAACACATCATGGAAGACGCCGATCCTAAATTTAGCTCAAAAATAGCAAAAGGCGACATCATCGTAGCTGGCGAAAATTTTGGTTGCGGTAGCTCAAGAGAGCACGCCCCACTAGCGCTAAAAGAGGCTGGCATAGCAGCTGTTGTGGCTAAGAGCTTTGCGAGGATTTTTTACAGAAACAGCTTTAACACAGGGCTTTTGATACTTGAGATAAAAGAAACTGAGGAGATAAACGAGGGCGACACGCTAAAGATCGATGTAGATAACGGCGTCATCGTAAATGAGAGCACAAAAAAAGAGTATAAATTTAACGCTATCCCGCCATTTATGCAAGAGCTTTTAAACGCTGGCGGCCTTATCGAATACGCAAAAGCGAAGATGAACTAAGGAGAGGCGATGAAAAACTATAAAATTTGCGTTATAAAAGGCGATGGCATCGGCCCTGAGATCATCGACGAGGCGATAAAGGTTTTAGACGTAGTTAGCGCTGAGTTTGGTATCAAATTTGAGTATGACTACAAGCTTATGGGCGGCGCAGCCTACGACGTTTTTGGCGAGCCATTACCAGATGAGACGCTAAGCTCAGCACTTAATAGCAACGCTGTACTTTTTGGAGCGATAGGTGGTGAGAAATGGGACAGCTTGCCAAGACACCTAAGGCCAGAGAGCGGGCTTTTAAAGATCAGAAAAGAGCTAGAAGCTTATGCAAATTTACGCCCAGCCATCATCTTTGACGAGCTAGTGGATGCTAGCACGCTAAAGCCAGAGGTTTTAAAGGGTGTTGATTTTGTCGTGGTTCGTGAGCTAACTGGTGGGCTTTATTTTGGACAGCCACGTGAAAAAGGCGAAGATAGAGCGTTTAATACGATGGTTTATTCTAAATTTGAGATCGAGCGCATCGCAAAGATCGCCTTTGAGACGGCTATGCTTCGCAAGAAAAAGGTCTGCATGGTCGATAAGGCAAATGTGCTTGAGACAAGCCAGCTTTGGCGCGAGGTGACCAGCGAGGTAGCAAAGGGCTATCCTGAAGTAGAGCTTAGCTTTATGTATGTCGATAACGCAGCGATGCAGCTAGTAAGGGCGCCAGCAAATTTTGACGTCATACTTACTGAAAATTTATTTGGCGACATTTTAAGTGACGAAGCGAGCATGGTTTGTGGCTCGATAGGACTTTTACCAAGTGCTAGCATGGGCGGCAAAGTGGGTATTTATGAGCCAATTCATGGCTCAGCGCCAGACATCGCAGGGCAGGGCATAGCAAATCCGATCGCGACCATTTTAAGTGCAGCGATGATGCTAAGATACGCATTTGGCGAGAGCGAGGCTGCAAATGCGATAGAAAATGCCGTAAAAACAGCTCTTGCAAAGGGATATAGAACAAAAGATATCGCCGCTTTTAACGCAGTTGAAATTTGCTCAACAAGCGAGATAGGCGACGTGATAGCAGGATTTATCAAAAAATGAAAAACACGATCACTGAAGCACTGATCTACGAGGCGCAAGGGCTAAAAGATGACGCGCTTGAAATTTACAAGAACATCTTAAAACAAGACCCATCAAACAAGGACGCCCTTAGCGCGATAAACCGCCTGAGCGGACTTCGCAAGGAGCGCGTGATAAAAAATGAGCAGATGAAAGAGTTTTTTATCAGGATGAAAAGTGACGAAGAGATAAATGAATTTAAAAGGTGGTTGATAAGATTATGAAGCTTGATGATATCGCTAGGATGGCCATTAGTGAGGTTAGCGCCGAGCTTGAAAAGATAGAGGCGTTGCAAAGCAAAAAGCAAGAAGAGCTTGAAAGGGAGAATTTAAAAAAAGAGCTTTTGGCTATGGAGGCTAGGGAGCAAGAGGTGGCTGATGAGCCAGAGCTTGAGATAAGTGCTCAAAGCGAGTCAGAGCCAAAGGTAGCGCAAATTTCGCCAAAGAGCAGGGAGATAAGTGATGAAGAAATTTTCTTAGCAAACCTTGCTGAGCGTATCGAGGTGCTTTTTGAGGGGCTTAAACAAACTAGCGAGCAAGACCTTGGCCAAAGGCTCGAGCTAACGACTAAATTTTTAGAATTTACCCTTGCAAACATCGAAAATAGACTCCAAAATCTCTCAAAATAACAAATTTGAGGCAAAAACTGGTACAAGCATTTACAAAAATAGCGAGCTAGATTTTTTTAGATCGCTATTTGCCCCTTTTAGCAAGCGCGTCTATCTAGTAGGTGGCTGCGTGAGAGATGCACTTTTGGGGCGAGAAATTTATGATTATGACATCGAAGTCTATGACATCGAGCCTCTCAAATTTGACGAGCTAATGACTGGCATAAGAGCTAGTGGTGTTGGCAAAAGCTACTTCATCTACAAATACAAAAACTACGACCTTGGTCTGCCACGAAGCGAGAGCAAGACTGGAAATTCGCACAAAGACTTTGCCGTAAGTTACATAAATGATCCAAGCCTTGCAAGTCTTAGGCGTGATTTTACAGTAAATGCCATGATGATGAATATCTTTAACGGCGAAATTTTAGACTTTCATGGCGGTAAAAAGGACCTTGAGAGCAAGACGCTAAGGCACATCGATAGTGAGAAATTTAAAGAAGATCCACTAAGGGTGCTGCGTGGCGTGCAGTTTAGCGCTAGGCTTGGTTTTAGCATAGCTGACGAGACGCTAGAGCTTATGAAAACGCTTGATCTAGCGCATCTAAGTAAGGATAGGATAAATACCGAGCTCATTAAATTTTTTCGCTCAGAGCATCTTGAAAAAGGGGCATTTTATCTTTTTAAGCTTTTACTTTTTAAAGAAATTTTTGGCGTGAAAATTTGTGAAAATGATGAGTTCTTGAGCGAACTTAAAAGTGCTAGAAATTTCGTAAATGATGAGCGGCTGTTTTTATATATGCTTTTTGGTAAATTTGAGCTTAACGCAAAGGAAATTCTAGAGAAAATGCGCCTGCCAAAGAGCTACTTTTCTATCTTAAAAGAGCCCTTTTTTAAAGCTATGCCAAGTGACAATGAGCTACTGCAAATCGCTCTAAATATGCCACTAAAATCATGGCTTGGAGCTTATAACAAAAAGCGCATAGAGCGTGCAAAAGAGCTTGGGATTTATGAGCGTAAATTTGAGCCAAAGATAGATGTGAGAGAGATCTTGGCGGCTGGCTTTAAAAACGAGATGATCGCCGCTGAGATAAAACGCAGACAAGAGCTTGAAATTTCAAACTATCTTAGTGAGCGCAAATTTAGAAAATCTTAATCTTTAAAACTCTTAAAAGCCCATTTTGGCTAAAATGAACCAGTTTATAACACTTTTTAAGGCAAGAAAAACTTATGTTTAACATAGTCCTAGTCCATCCTCAGATACCGCAAAACACCGGAGCTATCGGCAGAATGTGCGTAAATGCAAATTTAAAGCTGCACATCGTTAAGCCAACTGTCTTTGATCTGAGCGAAAAGGCTGTTAGACGTGCTGGGCTTGATTATTGGAAAATCCTAAAGCCACAAATTTGGCAAAGTCTAGATGAGTTTTTGGAGGCAAATTTAAGCCATAAAGAGCGATTTTTCTTTGCTACGACTAAGACAAACAGACTTTATTACGACGCTAAATTTGAACCAGGAGATTTTATATTTTTTGGCGGAGAGAGCACGGGACTGCCAAGAGAATTTATGGATATAAATTTCAAAAACGCCATAACGATCCCGATGGGAAAAGAGGGCAGGAGCTTAAATTTAGCCATGAGTGCTGGCATCATCGCGTATGAGGCGATTAGGCAAAACATCTCTAAATTTGACTTTAGGAGCGAGGTTTGAGAGCGCTCTTTGCATTAGTCTTTGCTGTTTTTATGGCGTTTGCAAGCGAGATAAGCATCGCAACTTATAATGTGCAAAATTTATTTGACTGCAAGGACGATGGCAGCGAATATCCTGACTTTAAATCTAGCACTTCAAAGTGGGACTGCGAGGCGGCCAGCTCAAAACTAAAAAGAACAAGGCAGGTCATAGATGCCCTAGATACCGACATCATCGCACTTGAAGAGGTTGAAAACGAGCAGGTTTTAAAGGCTTTAGTTGATGGCAGCGAGTATAAATTTATAGCCTTTAGCAAGGCAAAAAACTCTCCAGTTGGGCTAGCTCTCATATCAAAGATAAAGTCAGGTGGCAGTGAAATTTTTGAAGTGCCAAATGTAAAAACTAGAAACATTTTAAAGGTCGTTTTTGAGGTGGAGGGTAAGAAATTTGGCGTTTTTGTTAATCACTTCCCAGCTTATAAAAACGGCATAAATATGCAAAAAAAGGCCGAAAGAACGCTAAGAGCAGCTCTTGGTAACGAGCAAAATGCCATAGTTTTGGGCGATTTTAACTCACCTTATGGGCAAAAATCCATCTTAAACGATATCATCGCAACTCGTGGATATTACGATCTTTATAGCTTTTTAGCCCCAAAAGATAGATACTCTCATGCAGTCCATGGCAAAAAGCGAGCTATTGATCACGTTTTGCTCTCGCCTAGCTTTATGGCAAATGGCGATCTAAGCTACGTTGATGGCAGTTTTGAAGTCTTTAAACCAAGCTTTGTGCTTGATGAGCATGGCTTTGCAAAGAGCGATCTTTACTCAGATCATTTTGCGCTCAAATTTAAAATATCAACCAAATCAAGTCCTGCTAAATCAAATGAAAATTTAAAAAAAGAATCTAAAAAAGTAGAGGATCAAAACTACAAAAAAGCTGACATAGATACGCTTTTTGAGCATCCTGAGGCCTTGCCAGCACTTGTGGAGCGAGCTGTTGTCATCTTAAAAGATAAGCATGGCTTTATCATCTCAAAAAATCGCCGTGGAATTTACGTTTATGATCCTAAAAATAGCGTCGGCGTGGGCGATGAGCTTGATATCTTGGTCAGGCGAGTGAAATTTTACAAAGAGGCGCTTGAAGTAAGCTCTTATGAGATCATAAATGAGCATGGCACAAAAGATGTGAGTGAAAATTTACTTGATAGCTCAAAGCTAAGCATTGCAAGAAGCGGCGATGTGATCGCTAAAATTTCAGGTAGGCTAGAGGGTGGCTACTTGCATACACCGCATGGCAAGATCAGAATTTATAGCAAAAAAAGGCTAAAAGATGGTGAGTATAGCTTTGAGCAGGCGAGGGTGAAAATTTATAAAAACGAAAAAGAGATCGTTGTGGAGTAGATGGTGCAAATTTTAGATATTTTTATGATCGCAGCGTTTGTTTTGTTTGTGATATTTATGATAAGAGGCGTCATTTTGCAGGCGCAAGAGAAGGAGAGAGCAAGAGAGATGATAAGAGAAAAAAGAGAAAATTTTAATAAAAAGAGTGAGATATGAAAGAGCTATTACTAGAGATCGGAGTCGAGGAGCTCCCAGCGATACCATTTTTAAGGGAGCTGCCAAACATCAACGCTAAATGGCAGGCTGTGCTTGAAAAATATAACATCAAAAGCGAGTTTAAATTTTACTACACACCGCGCCGTTTGGTCTTTTTCCATGAGAAATTCCCATTAGCTCAGCCAGATAGCGTGGCTAGTTTCGTTGGCGCGCCAAAGCAAGTAGCGCTAAAAGACGGAGCTTTTACGAAGGCGGCGCTTAGCTTTGCAAATAAATGTGGCATAAGCGAGAGTGAGCTTAAATTTAAAGAGATAGACGGCAAAGAGGTGCTTTACTACGAAAAAGAGGTAAAGGGCGAGTCGGTTGCTAAGATAATGGGCGACATGGTCGAGGAGTTTTTAAAGAGCCTTAGCTTTGGCAAGTCTATGCGCTGGGGCAACGGCGAGTTTGAGTTTATCCGCCCGATAAGATCGTTTTTATGCTTGCTTGGAGATGAGGTCATTAAATTTAACAAATTTGGCGTAGAGAGCAGTAACTCTACCTATCCTCACAGAAGCATCAGCTATGACAAGATAAAAATTTCAAATATAAAAGAGTATTTTGAAGGCTCAAAGAGCCGTGGCGTCGTGCTAGAGGCAGACGAGAGAGAGAATATAATCCTTGATGAGTTTGAAAAGATCAGCCAAAAAAGCGGACTAAAGATCGAGATAGATAAAGACTTGCTAGCTGAAGTCGTGGCGATCACTGAGTATCCAACAGCGCTTCTTGGCTCGTTTGAAGAGGAGTTTTTGGAGGTGCCAAGCGAGGTCATTATCACATCGATGAAAGAAAATCAGCGCTACTTCCCAGTCTTTAAAGATGGCAAGCTTGCAAATGGCTTTGTTGTAGTTAGTAACGCCATCACAAAGGACTATTCGCTCATTATTAAAGGCAACGAAAAGGTGCTAAGAGCAAGACTAAGTGATGCGATGTTCTTTTGGCAAAGCGACCTTAAGGCCGAATTTAGCCCAGAAAAACTAAAAAATATAACCTACCTAAAAGAGCTTGGAAGTATCTACGAAAAAGAGCTTAGAGAGCTAAAGGTGGCTAAAAAACTTGCTAGCAACTATGGTGAGCTACTTAAAAAAGAAGCTGGCGAGTACGCAGCTAAGCTGGAGCGAGCTGTGATGCTAAGTAAGGCTGATCTTACAACGCAGATGGTTTATGAATTTACCGAGCTTCAAGGTATCATGGGTGCTTACTACGCAAAGGCCAAAAATGAAGATGAAAACGTCGTTTTAGCCATAAAAGAGCAGTATCTGCCAGATGGCGAGGAGGCGCAGTGCCCAAGCAAGGTCTTTAGCTCGGTTGTTGCGCTTTCAAATAAGCTTGATACGCTAATGGGACTCTTTAGCATCGGCAAAATCCCAAGCGGCACCAAGGACCCATACGCTTTAAGGCGCGCGGCAAATGGCGTGATAAAGATCGTTTTGACGCATAATTTGAAATTTAACGTAAAAGAAATTTTAGAAGATATCGCAAAAGATTATAAGAAATTTGACGTTGAAGTGCTTATAAATTTCATCCTTGATAGGCTCTACACCTTCTTTGACGCAAACGCTTCTATCGTAAAAGCGTGCATAAAAAGCGGCGAAAAGGACATCTTGGAGCTAACTAAGATGATGGAGGCACTTGCTAAAATTTCAAGCGAGCCAAATTTTAGAGAGAATTTCTCGACATTCAAGCGCCTTGCAAACATCATAAAAGATGATAAATTTAGCAAGGTCGATGAGAGCCTCTTTGAGATAGATGCTGAAAAGGCCTTAAATGACGCATTTAAAGCTGTCGATAAGAGCTTGGCATATGAGCCAAGGCTAAAAGCGCTATTTGCTCTAAAGCCGCAGATAGATGAGTTTTTTGACAAAGTTATGATAAACGTTGAAAACGAAAAAGTACGAAATAACCGCGTCGCAATCATCGGTCAAATTTATAGTGAGATATTAAAAGTAGCTGATATAAAAGAGATCAGCTTTTAAATTTGCGCCAGCTTCGGGCTTTGCCTAGGCTGGCTTTTAAATTTACTCCCTAAAAATATCAAATTCTGGCTCGTAAGCCTTAGTTTTCACCCCAAAATATCCAAGCACTGAGCTAAATATAAAATCATGCGAAAGGCTTTCATCTTTTCTAGCTTTTAGCCTTTTTAAAAGCTCGCTATCGCTTGAAAAGACGATGGCTGGGATGTGTTTTTGCTCATCTGGAGCGATAGAGTAAGGCAGGCCGTGTAAATATATGCCATTTTCGCCCAGGCTCTCTCCGTGATCTGAGAAAAAAAACATGGCAACCTCAAATTTATCTTTTCTTGCTTCAAGGGCGTTTTATCAGCTCGCTTTGCAGATAGTCCTCATATAAAATGGTGTTGTCATAGGTGTTTGCTATCTCATCTGGCGTGCATTTGTTTAGCTCGGCAGTGTCGCATGTTGGGGTGAATTCTTTAAATTTGCTTGGGTAGCCTTTGTAGTAGATAGGGCCATGTGAGCCTTGCAAATGTAGCACGATAAATGTAGTGGAGTTTGCATCTTTTATAACATTTTTTGCCTCATCAAATATCACTTCATCAAAGCCTTCTGCTCTGTGCTCTGAAGTGTGGTTTTGATCAAGATTGTCGCAAACGCCCTTGCAACCGCCGCTATTGTTGCCAAAAAAGTATGTTTTTATGCCAAGTTTATTGATGATATCAACTAAATTTTCACGAGCTTTAGCCTCGCGGTTGCTAAAATTTTCTCGCTTTAAGTCTGAAAATAGGCAAGGCACACTAGTCTCTGTGGCAGTCCCGCATGAGTAAAAATTTGTAAAACTTACCACATCTTTTTGCTTGGTGAATTTGTTTGTATCGTTTTTAGCGTAGCCATTTAGCGAGTAGTTTTTGCTTCTTTGCGTCTCGCCAACTATCAAAACTAAAATTTTCTTTTTATCGTTAGTAAGAGTTGCGTCATCTGCCACGTAGGTAAAAGGGAGCGGTTTTTGTGCCAAAGACTTTGCTAATCTTATGCTAGAGTAGATAGGATAGTATGGGAGTAAAACGCTTGAGACGTTATGCTCTCTAAAAAATGGTATAAAAATTTTAGACATGAGTGCAAAGATTATAGCTGCACTTGCTAAAGTGCTAAGGGCTATTTTTACTCTTGATCTAAGCGCATTTTTAAAACTACCATAGCTAATCTTTACAAGCGCTACATATACGCAAGGCAGGATGGTTACAAAATAAGCCAAAAGAGCTAAGCTGGCATTAAAATAGCTAAATGCCTCTCTTGTGTCAGTGTGCAAGACGTTTAATAGCATGCCTTTGTCTATAATGACGCCATAAGTTTGCATAAAGTAAGCAGGTGCTGCTAATCATGATGAGAAAGATAGCAAGAGGTTTTAGTAAAAATGGCACAAGCAAAATGCAAAAAACTCCAGCAAAGAGCAAAAGAAAAAATATGCTAAGTAGAGCAAAAAGCAGTATAGAAAAAGACAAAGTGTCGCCCGATAAAAACCCTAAAAATACGCCCTTGAATAAAAATATGTAGTTTATGAAAAACATATAAGCTACAAATAAAATTAAAAATTTAACAAAGCTTATATGTCTTATTTTGTCGATGTTTAGCATTTCTAGCCACCTTCTTTCAGGGGCGTAATGATAGAGCTAAAATGTAAATGGCTAGAAATTTATAAGAGAAAAATTATTTTTTCTTTTTCTTGCTCTTTAGCTTCTTGCTTTTTGACTTCTTTTCAGGCTCAGCCTTTTTCGCCTTTTGGCTATCTTTTACGCTAAGCTTTTCTTTGACCTTTTGCATGTCGTTAAAGCCGATGCCTTGAACCTTCTCAAGCTCCTCGATGCTTGTAAATTTATGAGCTTTTCTATACTTTATGACGTTTAGCGCCTGGCTTTTGTTTAGCCCAAGGCTCATTAGCTCGCTCTTGCTAGCTGTGTTTAGATCAGCGCCGTATGCAAGGCTTGCAAGCGTTAGACAAAGTAAAATTTTTAATTTTTTCATCTTATCTCCTAAAATAATAATCCATCATTTTCTTGATCTTGAATGATGTCATTTGTTGGCGTATTTTGCGGCAACGGCGAGTCGTTTGTGTAGTACTCATCAGCGCCGTTATAGTATCCTTTATAGACGCCATCAGGCTGCTCAAACGCACGTCTTAGGGTAGGGTAGAGCTTGATGTAGCCCTCCATAAATTTCTTAAAGACCGGTGCAGCTGTCCTGCCGCCGCCCTCGACCTTTTTCATAGGGCTGTTATCGTCGTTTCCGTACCAGATGATGGCCTCGATATCAGGCGAGTAGCCGCAAAACCAAGCATCGATGCTGTTGTTTGATGTGCCAGTTTTGCCAGCGATCTGGATGCCATTTACCTTTGCGTTGCGCCCAGTGCCGTTGTTTACGGCGTTTTGAAGCAAGGTAGTCATCAAAAATGCCTGCTCAGGTTTTAGCACCTGCTTCTTTTGAGGCTCATAGTCCATCGACGCGCCAAAGCTATTTTCTATATGCTTAATGAGCGTAGGCTCGACCACTTCGCCATCGTTTGGAAACATCGAGTAAAATTTCGCAAAGTCAAGTGGCGAAATTCCAAAGCTACCAAGTGCGATTGATAAATTTTCAGGGATGTCGTTAAAGCCCATATCCGTAAGCTGTTTGCGAACCGAGCTAAGACCAAGATCGTTTAGTAAATTTATGGTTGCGAGGTTGCGAGACTGGGTTAAGGCTGATTTTATCGTGATGTAGCCTTGAAAGTCGCCGCTATAGTTTTTTGGCGTCCATTCTTTGCCATTGCCCATGTCAAACGTCCTAGCGATATCAGCTACTTGAGAGACGACTGAGTAGCCGCTATCAAGGGCTATTTGATAGATAAATGGCTTAAGGCTTGATCCTGGCTGGCGCTTGCTTTGTGTCGCTCTGTTGTAGCTACTTTTTGCGTAGTCGATACCTCCGATGAGTGCTAAAATTTGTCCGCTTTGTGGATGAGTGACGACGATAGCGCCATTTAGCATCTCTGGATTTGCCTTTTTATCTCTTTTTAAAATTTCATTGTAGCCATAGACTAGGGCATCCTGAGCGATCTTTTGCACGTTTAGATCGACTGTGCTTTGTATCTTGTAACCGCCAGTTTTTATATCGTCAAATTTCTTTGAAGCCTCTTTTATGATCTCATCGACCACGTAAGGAGCTTTGTTGCGTGTGAGCGTATCGTCAAAGACTGCTGGCTCTTCAAGCACGCCCTTTCGGTACTCATCCTCATTTATCCAGCCGATGCTATACATCCTTTCAAGCACTCTGTTTGCGCGGCTAAGCGAGAGGTCAAGGTGCTTTGTAGGGTCATAGGTGCTTGGTGCTTTTGGCATGCCAACTAGCATCGCTATCTCTTTTATGCTTAGCTCATTTAGCTCTTTTCTAAAGTATCCCTCCGCAGCCGTTTTGATGCCGTAGTAGCCGTGTCCAAAATATACGTGATTTAGGTATCTTTCGATGATATCCTCTTTGCTAAGCTCGCTTTCAAGCTTCATGGCAAGCACGACTTCTTTTATCTTTCTTGTAAATTTCTTCTCGCGGCTTAGGGCTAGGTTTTTTATGAGTTGCTGAGTTAGCGTAGATGCGCCTTCTACTAGCTTTCTAGCTTTGATGTCTTTTATAGCCGCTCTTGCCATGGCTTCTACGTTGATACCGCCGTGCTCAAAGTAGCTCGTATCCTCAATAGCTACGAGCGCTTCGATGACACGTGGTGGGATGTCGTTATACTTTACGTAAATTCTGTTTTCTTCAAAGATATTTGCGATAAGCTCGTTGTTTCTATCAAAAATTTGTGTCGCAAGCTTTGGCTTGTAGTCGATGATGGTATAAGCGTCAAATCTCACCTGCGAATAAAAGTATAAAAACGCTCCACCAAGTGCGACGGCAACTACAAAGATAAATGCCAAGATATATTTCATAAAAATGCCTTTAATATTTTTAAATTTAGCCCCATTGCCGTGCTTGTCTCGCCGTGCTGGGAGATGATGTATTTTTTATTAAAATTTTCTATCGTCATGGCTCCAGCTTTGCCTCGCCACTCGCCACTTTCTAGGTAGCTTTTTAGATCTTGCTCGCTAAATTTAGCAAATTTATATGTAGTCTTGCTCACATTTATAAGCTCAAATTCGCCTAAAAATATCATCGCCGTATAGACGCTACACTCATTGTCACTTTGTAAATTTAGCATAGCAAATGCCTCGTTTTCATCCTTTGCCTTGCCTAAAATTTTATCCCCACAAGCCACGCAGCTATCTGCAAAGAGTAAATTTAAAAGCTTGCCATTTGCCTTTAAAAACTGCTCTTTTTTAGCTTTTACGACGTTTTGGACGTAAATTTCAGGTTTTAGCTCTTTTGCTATCATGCTCTCATCAAAGCTGCAAGAAATTTGTTTAAATTCTATCCCAGCATTTTTTAGTAAATTTGCCCTTGTTGGCGAGCTAGAAGCAAGAGTGATCATCAAAAGCCCCTATAGCCCACGCCAAGATAGACAGCCGCAAGCGAGGCTAGTAAATTTAGTGGCGTGAAGTAGTAGATGATGACGATTAGGCTTTCGTTTAGCTCGATCATCTCGTGCGATCTTAGAGTTTTTAAAGCCTTTTTGTATCTATAAAAGATGTAGCTTAAATTTAAGAGTAAAAATAGCTCTATCGCCCATTTGGTCGCTACTATCGCACTTGCCATCGGATTTTGCATTTTGCCATCATCAAAGAAAAAGATTATTATCAGGCTAGTTAGCGCGATGCCAAGAACTAGCGCAAAGATGGCTAGTCCAAAGCGTCTTATGATGTGAAGCAAGATGTGATAGCGCTCTTTATCTTCAAATTTATTTTTTATAAAATAGCTTCCAGCAAGCACCAAACCAGCTTGTAGCCCTATAAAAAGAGCTACGAAGCTAATGTGCAAGAAGATGATTAGTTGATCAAATTTAAAAAAAGCGATCTCTTGATGAATCATTTTTCTAAAGCTTGCCTTGCATACTCAAGTGAGCTTTTTATGGCGTCTTCGATGGCTAGAGCATTTTTGCCGCCAGCTGTTGCAAAGTCGTCTTTTCCGCCGCCATTGCCGCCTAGAATTTGCGCTGCAAATTTAACCCAAGCGCCAGCTTTTAGTGGGGCATTTTTCACGCCAGCTGCAAGAGAAATTTTACCCTCTTCATCTGTTTGGATCAGTAAAATAGCAGCCTTTTCATGCCCATTTTTAAACTCATCTATCAAAGTTTTTATGTCGCCACCATCTATGTGTGCCACACAAAGTTTAGTTTCATTTACATTTGTAAAGGCTAGCTCCTCAGAGCTTTTAGCGTTTTTTAGCTTATCTTTTAAGCCTTTTATCTCGCCCTTTAGCTTCTTAACGGCACTTAGTGGTTCTGTGCTTTTTAGCTCATCTTTTAGCTCTTCAAGCTCAGCTCTAAATGACTTTGCTAAATTTAGCGCAGCCCTTGAGCAAACAGCCTCTATACGCCTAACGCCAGCACTTACGCCACTCTCTTTTGTGATGAAAAATGAGCCGATCTCGTCTATATTTTTCACGTGTGTGCCGCCGCAAAGCTCTTTACTGACGTCACCAAAGCTCACAACTCTTACTTTGTCGGCATATTTTTCGTTAAATAGTGCGATCGCCCCGCTTTTTTTGGCCTCTTCAAGCTCCATAACCTGCGTTTTTGCATTTGTGCCAGTTAATATCCAC
The DNA here is from genome assembly GCF_015230035.1 of Campylobacter concisus. Taxonomy (GTDB): domain Bacteria; phylum Campylobacterota; class Campylobacteria; order Campylobacterales; family Campylobacteraceae; genus Campylobacter_A; species Campylobacter_A concisus_BK. The sequence continues at coordinate 92,129 of NZ_JAAKZD010000003.1, read as the reverse complement.
TCATTTACAAGGTTCTCAACCTTTGAAATTTCTTCGCTAGTAAGCGCCTTTGGATGAGAGAAGTCAAACCTTAGCCTATCTGCCTCGACGTTTGAGCCAGCTTGAGCGATGTGTGTGCCAAGCACGCTTCTAAGGGCTGCGTGAAGCAAGTGTGTAGCGCTGTGATGACGCGCAGTCTCCGCTCTGTCGCTGCCCACTTCAAGCTCTACTTCGTCGCCAACTTTTAGCGCCGCGCTAGTTTTTACTAAAGATAAATTTAGCCCGTGGAATTTTTGCGTATCAAGCACATTTGCTTTGCCTACTATCTTACCGCTATCGCCGCATTGACCGCCACTTTGAGCGTAAAATGGAGTGACATCAAACATCACCCAGCCCTCTTTGCCAGCATCTAGGCTATCTACATTTTTAAATTCTTCATCAAGCAAGGCTAAAATTTTACTTTTACTCTTAAGCTCTTCGTAGCCTATAAATTTATTCTCGCCAAATTTCTCAAGTAGCTCTTTAAAGTCGCCCTTCGCACTCTTGTCGCCACTGCCTTTCCAAGCAGCTTTTGCACGTGCTTTTTGCTCGCTCATAAGCTCATCAAACCTTGCCTCATCGACCTTTAAGCCCTTTTCTCTAAGCATATCAGCCGTTAGATCAAGTGGGAAGCCAAATGTATCATAGAGCTTAAACGCAGCCTCTCCGCTAAAAATTTCTTTTGTATTTTTAAGCTCGCTCTCAAATAGCTCAAGTCCGCTTGCGATTGTTGCTAAAAATCTCTCTTCTTCAAGTTTGATCTGCTCTTTTACAGCCGCTTTTTTATCGTTTAGATAGGTGTAGTGTCCGCCCATAAGCTCGCAAACTTTATCGACAAGCTTATACATAAATGGCTCTTTTATGCCTAGCAAGTATCCATGGCGGATCGCACGGCGTAAGATACGGCGAAGCACGTAGCCACGGCCCTCTTTGTCAAATGTCGTGCCCTGAGCTAGCAAAAATGTGACTGAGCGGATGTGGTCGCTTATGACGCGGTAACTAGCGCCACTTTCATAGACGTATGGCTTGCCGCAAAGTTTTGCTACTTCGTTGATGAGTGGCATAAAAAGTGTGCTGTCGTAGTTGCTAAATTTGCCTTGCAAGATAGCAGTAACGCGCTCTAGCCCCATACCTGTATCGATGCTTGGCTTTGGTAGTGGGCTTAGCTTGCCATCTGCGCTTCTTTCATACTGCATGAAAACAAGGTTCCAGATCTCTAAAAATCTATCTCCATCGCCGCCCATGTAATCTTCAGGCGTGTTAAAGTGTTCAGCCCCTTGATCGTAAAAAATTTCACTGCAAGGGCCGCATGGTCCAGTATCGCCCATTTGCCAGAAGTTATCATGATCGCCAAAGCGGTAAATTCTCTCTTTTGCGATGTGAGTGCTCCAAATTTCAAACGCCTCATCGTCGCTTTCGTGAACGGTTACATAAAGCTTATCTTTTGGTAGTTTTAGCACCTCTGTGACAAATTCCCAAGCGTAAGCGATCGCCTCTTTTTTGAAGTATTCGCCAAAGCTAAAGTTGCCAAGCATCTCAAAAAATGTGTGGTGGCGCGCTGTGTAGCCGACGTTATCAAGGTCGTTGTGCTTGCCTCCAGCTCTTATGCAGGTCTGACAGCTAGTGCGGATAGGTGGTGTTGGGCGTGGCACTTCGCCTGTGAAAATGCTCTTAAATGGCACCATGCCAGCATTTGTAAAAAGTAGTGTTGCATCGTTTGGCACAAGTGGTGCAGAAGCTACGACTTCGTGACCTTTTGATTTAAAAAAATCAAGATATGCCTTTCTTATATCTAAATTTTGCATTTTTATCCTCGTTAGTTTTAAAATTTTGCTTGATTTTAGCCAAAATTCGTTTGCGAAATTCTAAAAAGAGAAAAAATAGTGATATTTTGAAAACTATCTCTTGTTTTATCTATTTAAAAGCGATTTGTAAATAAAATAATTAAAAATTTCTAAAGTTTTAAAGGGTGAATGTGAAGCTAAAAATCGGCATTATCGGCTATTGCAGCACAGGTAAAAAACATTATTTAGAGCTTAGACGCTCAAACGAGTTTGAAATTTGTGGCATTTTTGACAAAGACAATGTTGATGAGTTTTGCAGAGCTGATTTTTATACTGATTTTAAAGAATTTATAGAGGTTGCCCAGCCTCAAGCAGTCGTGCTTTGCTCTCCAAGAGAGGAGATGGTGGAGGCATTTTGCCAGTGTGCAAAATATTGCCAAAATATCCTCATTTCACGCCCAGTTTTTAAAAGTATCGCAGACCTTAAAGAGATAAAATATGCCGCCAAAACAAACAAAACTAGGGTTTGCACTGGAATTTCTGAGCGTTTTAATCCAGCTATCTTGTCGCTTAAAAAGGCACTTTTAAAAGAAGAGGAAATTTATAGCATTTCTATCGCTCATTTTAAGCCACTTTGCGACGGAAATATCATAAATGAGCTATCTGTTTCAGACATCGACCTAGCAAAAAATATCATAAATTCTGAAGTCAGCGACTTTTACTATACTCAAACAAACAAGACAAATGCCAAAAGTGCCGATAACGCGGCGATAAGCTTTAAAAGTAAAAATCAAATTCTAGTGCATATCACCGACTCATTTTGTGGCTCACTAGAGCGCTTTAAGATAGAGGTAAATGCGAAAAATGGCGTCTATTTTGGCGATCTCATCGATCACAAGCTTCATCAAGTGAGCGAAAATGGACAGATGAATTTAAAGATAGATACAAATAATAGCGAGCTAAAAGCGCAATACGAGGCCTTTTACGATCTTTGCCAAAGTGGCGAGAGCAGCGAACTTTCAAACATCGATGACGCTATAAAAATAAGAGAACTATTTTGATGAAAAAAGCTCTTTTGCTTTTAAATATGGGCGGTGCAAACAGTCTGGATGATGTCGAAATTTTCTTAACAAATATGTTTAATGACCCATATATTTTGGGTATAAAAAATAAATTTTTAAGAAAATTTGTAGCTTTCATGATCACAAAAGGCAGGCTAAAAACTGCGAAGCACAACTACGAGCAAATAGGTGGAAAGTCGCCACTTTGCGAGCTTACAGCTAAGCTTTGTGAGAAAATTTCAAGCCTTAAAAGCGAATTTGACGCGGTTGATTTTGCGATGAACTACACTTCGCCATTTGTAAAAGATGTGCTTAAAAAGTATGAAAAATTTGATGAGATAGTTCTTTTGCCGCTCTACCCTCACCACTCACAAACTACGATAACTTCGAGCTTAGCTGATTTTAAAAAGGCAAAAGGGGAGCTTAAACTAAAAGCTAAAATTTCACTTTGCGAGCCATTTTATGATGATGACGCTTACAATAAGATCATTATCTCTCACATCTGTGAAGCGATAAAAGATACCGATATAAGCGATGTTAGCCTCATCTTTTCAGCTCACTCTTTGCCTCGCAAGATCATAGAAAAAGGCGATATCTACGAAAAACACATAAACGAACATGTGCAAATTTTAAGCAAAATGCTAAAAGAGCAGGGGCTAAATTTTAAAGATGTGAGCCTTGCCTATCAGTCACGCCTTGGCCCAGTTAAATGGCTAGAACCATCGCTAAACGAAGCTTTGGCAAAGTGCGAAAATAAAAAAGCGCTTATCTATCCGCTCTCTTTTTGTATAGACAACTCTGAGACCATTTTTGAGCTAGTTATCGAGTATGCTAAACTTGCAAAAGAGCTAAATTTTAGCTTTTATAAAGTGGTAGAGTGTCCAAATTTTAGCGATGAATTTGCTAGTTTTATCCTAGAAAAGTCAAAAAACGCTAGAGAATTTAGCCTTTAGGAATAAATCTTGCTTATAAAAAGCATCTCAAATTTAAAAGGAGATGTATGAAGGTTCAAAATAACGATATTATCGATTATTTGTTGCAGTCAGGCTCAAGCAAAGCTAAAGATAAAAAAAATAGTTTTGATGAAATTTTAAGTCTAACGCTTGATAAGATCACAAGCGAGGCAAAAGTTTCAGACAAGCTTGAGCAGTTTAAGAAAAGGCTTACAGAGATCGGTGCTGCTGGCTTTATGAATGAGCTAAATTCAAACAAGATAGAAGAGAAAATAGCTCAGAAAAAAGAGGAGCTAACTGAGCTTTTAAGCATAAATGATCCGACCAAAACGCAGGATCAAAAAAATGAGCTACTTAAAATCATGGATAAAATTTTAAGTGACTACCGCAAAGAGCTAAACATGGCACTTACTAGCCAAACACTGCTTGAGAAGCAAAATAGCCTTGGCAAAAATACAAATAATTCTGTAAATTTAAGCTCTGTCTTAAATGAACTTGGACTTGCATAAATTCTGGATTTAGGCCGCTTGCCTAGATCCAAATTTCTACTTTAAACTCTAAATTTGAAATTTAATATTTATATCTTAGAAGTTAAATTTAATCTAATGCTGGTTTTTGCTTTGCTTTGTCGTTTTTAAGCTTGTCTTTTTTGGCTTCAAACTCAGCTATGACATTAGGATCTGGGAATAAATAACCATCTTCAACCATTAGATCAACGGCCTTTTTAAATGTCGGCAACGCACTTTGCGCACCAAAGTAGTAGTAAGGTTTTTTAGGGTCTCTTGCCAAAACGCCTATGGTGTAGCTGTTGCCTCTTGTGTCATTTACGAAGCCAAAAAACGAGCCGTTATAGGTATTGCTATATCCGCCTTTGCCAGAAGCGATGTGCGCGGTGCCAGTTTTACCGCCTATCTCAAGACCTGGCGTAAATGCCTTTAGACCAGTACCTTTTTCAACTGTTTTTATCAAAATTCTCTTCATTATCTTTGCGGTCTCTTGCGAGATGACCTGTGCTGGCTCTGCTTTTGGCAGATCGTAGCGCTTGCCGTTTCGCTCCAGATATGCCACCATGTGTGGCGTCACCTCGATGCCTTTGTTGTTAAATGTGTTATAAGCTTTTAAAAGCTGCATAAATGTCGCTTGAAGGCCGTATCCGTAGCTAACTGTTGCCTTATAGGTCGATGAGTTTAGCTTGGTAACCGTTGGCATCATACCCACTTGCTCGTATGGCAGGTCGATGCCGGTCTTTCTTGAAAAGCCAAAATTTAAAAGCCCTTGATAAATTTGCGGACCATTTAGGCGTTCTACTAGCTGGATCATGCCGATGTTTGAGCTGTGCACGATGATGTCTTCAGCGCTCATAAAAGGCTCTGGGTGGGTATCTTTGATGATCCTTTTGCCTAGCTGATAGCGACCGTTGTAGGTATTTACTAGCTCAAAAGGATTTACCTTTTTTTCTTGAAGTAGTATGGAGAAGATAAATGGTTTAAAAACCGATCCAACCTCGTATGCATACTCGCTAGCGCTTGAATTTAGCGCGCTGTAATCTTGCTTTCTTATATTTGAGGGATCGTATCTTGAGCTAGAAGCTAGGGCTAGAATTTCTCCATTTTTGCTATTCATTATGCAGATGATTAGCTCTTTTGCGTCTAGAAATTCACGTTTTTCATCTAAAATTTGCTCTAGCTTGGTTTGAAATTTAAGCGGTACAGAAAGCACCGCGTTGTAGCCATCAACTCTTGTTGCTAAATTTGAATCACTAGTTAAAATTATATTGTTGCCAATATCACGCGGGCCAAGGATTTTGGCGTTTTGTATCGGAGCTAGGTAGTCCTCGTAGTATCTCTCAAGCCCTTTTACACCTTTGCTTTTGGTAAGTGCGTCGCTCTCTGTTTTGCTCACGTAGCCAATAGCTGGTGTTAAGGCGTCTTTTGACATAAATTTACGGTTTTGACCGCTCTCCATTACGCGCATACCTTGAAATGAGGCAAGCCCAGTTTTTGGGTCAAGATATGAGATTAAAATGCCCTTGCGGTTTAGCTTTCTTGAAAGCTCTTGAAGGTAGGTAGCGCCCTTTGCGTCGATGCTATAAGAGAGTGTGACAAGGCCTTTTGTGCCGTTTATGATCTTTCTTACTTTGTTTGGATCGTCACCGCTATAAAGCGAGTAGAGCTTGATAAACATCTCTTTTTTGTTTGGATCGATGTTTCTAGTGTCAAGCATCACTTTGTAGAGTTTTTGGCTTGATGAGATGCTAAAGCCGTCTTTTGTGACGATGTTGCCGCGGATTGCGGTATTTACGTCGCTTGTTTGAAGCTTAGGAAGCTTTCGCTCGATGCTTGCTCTATAAAATATAACGAGCACAAAGATTGAAATTCCAAAAGTAATTAATAAAAAAAGTATGGTTATTTTTGATTTTCTGGAATTCATTCAATGGCTTAAATTTGCGTTCTTGAAATTTCTTTGTATGCGCTTAGCGCTTTGTTGCGAATTTCTAGCATAAGCTTCATGCTAGTCTCTGCCTTGCCTATGGCGATAGCTGCTTGGTGCAGGTCTTTTACCTCGCCAGTTGCGAGATCAGCTATGGCTTTATCGGCGTTTATTTGAACCTTATTTAGCTCTTTTAAAGAGTCATTTAGTGCGTTTTCAAAGCCGCCCTCTTCGCCTGCTTTTGCTATTTTGCTTGAATTTTCGCTTTTGTTTAACTTATCTAAATTTATGCCATTTATCATTATGCTTGTCCTGAAATGAGTGATATCGCACTTTGTGCTATTGTCTTTGCGTTTTGAAATGACGCTACATTTGCTTGATAGGCCCTTGTCGCCTCAAGCAAGTCAGCCATTTCGATGACTGGGTTTATATTTGGAAATGCGACATAGCCATTTGCATTTGCGTCTGGGTGGCTTGGGTCGTATTTTAGCTGAAAGTCCTTGTCATCACGCACCACCTTATCTACGATAACGCTAGTTAGGGCAGGGTGAGCGTTTTTAGGTGAGCTTGGATCATCGAGTGGATTTTCATAATCAAGCAAACTTTGTGAGTTTTTAAGCTGATCGTTTAAAATTTTATCAAAGTTCATCTCTTTAAAGATGACCTCTTGTCTTCTGTAAGGACCGCCTTCGGCTGTTCTTGTGGTTTGAGCATTTGCTATGTTTGAGCTGATGACATTCATCCTGAAGCGTTGCGCGCTTAGTCCGTATCCGCTAATATCAAAATCATTTAAGTATGACATCAATCTCTCCTAGTTCTTAGCACTTGCGTCTATTACGTTTTTAAAGATATTGCCCTGAGCCTTGTAGGCGCTATCAAGAGCGTTTATCATAACTGTATTTTTGCCCATTTCTGTTGTCTCAACATCAAGATCGACCGTGTTTGCGTCATTTCTAGCCATGTGACCATCACGCAAGAAAATTTGAGCTGTATCGCTTTTTGGAAAATCAACCGCAGCCATGTGTGCTTCGTTTGTTTTAGCTAAATTTAGTTTTTTGCTCTCTGAAATATTGTAAATTTCATTTGCTTTTTCTCTTAAAACATCTTCAAATCTTACATCTCTAGCCTTGTAAAATGGCGTATCAACATTTGCAAGGTTGCCAGAGATGAGCTTTTGGCGTAGCTCTCTGCCTGCAAGGGCTGATTCGACGAGTGGGCTAGATTTTGATCTATCTAAAACAAACATTTAAAGTCCTTCTAAAATTTCACACTTTTATAAGCAAATGATGTTCCAAATATAAGGCAAATTTATTTTGTTTCATAGATTTTTGCCAAATCTTCTTTCATTTTTGTGACTTTTATGCCGCCAAGATAGTATTTTACTCCGTATTGCCCGCTATCTACGTCTGTTAAAATTTGATATTCGCCGTTTTTTATCACCACTTTAAAAGGTAGTGCGATCTCGTGTTTGTATTCTATATCTCTTACGATTTGCTCGGCAAGCCTGTCATTTATCTTTTGATCGTTTGTTATGAAGTAGTAGGCGTTAAATTTTTGCATAAATTCATGCAAAACATACTCATTTGTGACATTTTCAAAGTGAGTTAGTCCAATTAGCGTAAATTTATCTTTGTTTTCAAGCTGATATTTTGTAAGTTCAGCCGCCTCTTTTTGGCAAGGTGGGCAAAATGTGCCAAAAATGTCGATCATTAAAACCTTATTTTCATCATTTTTGATAGCAAAGCCGTGATCTTTTCTAACTAAAGTAAGCTCTTTGCCGCTCACATCTACAAGCTTAACCTCTTCGTTTGAGCTAAATTCTTTAAAATTTGCACTGCTACTCTCATCATCACCACAACCAAAAAAAACAAATAAAGCGATTATTAAAACAAGTAAATTCTTCATCTTATCCCTTAAACATATCTTTTTATGGCAGCTCTTGCCTCTTTGTCTGCCTCGCGCCTCTTTAAAGTCTCGCGCTTGTCGTGTAAATTTTTACCTTTTGCAAGGGCCAGCCTTGCTTTTACGATGTTTTTATCGCTTAGATAAAGTGCCAAAACAACCAAAGTAAGCCCATCTTGTGAGACTTGACCGAAAATTTTATCGATCTGCTTTCTGTGCATCAAAAGTTTTCTGGCGGCTCGCTCGTTTGGACGAAATGCGCTGTGTGTAGTCTCAAGATAGCTGATATGGGCGTTTAGTAAGAAAAGCTCACCCTTTATGACGCGCACAAAGCTATCTTTTAAATTTGCTCTGCCAGCCCTTAGAGCCTTGACCTCGCTGCCTTTTAAAACGATACCAGCCTCAAAGGTCTCAAGTATGCTAAAGTCATGCAAAGCTTTTTTGTTTTTTGCTAGATCTTTTATCAAAATTTTACCTTTTATTTTACGCTAAATACGCTACTGCCGCTGCCGCTTAGAAATTTATCCCTAAACTCGTTCATCTGTGGATAGAGCTTAAAGCATGGGGCAAAAAGATCGTTTAGCTCCTCGTTTTTATAAATTTCAAGTAGCTCTTTGCTCTTTAAATTTTGCATCTTTTTTGCAGCATTAACGTCTATGTATTGTAAGAAATTGCTTCTAAATTCTTGATAAACCATCGGTGTGGAGCAAAAAACATTTGGTGTGAAGATATTTAAATTTGGCACATCATCGTCAAATTCTTCTATGATCTCGCCTATGCCGCTTACATTTGCTGCCTTGTAACCGCTTACAAAAAAGGCCACATCTGCACCGATTTTAGAGGCTATTTGCATCAAATTTTCGCGTTTTATATGTAAATTTAGCTCGTCATTTACCATTAGTAAAAAGGTGGCGGCGTTTGAACTGCCTCCTCCTAGACCAGCACCTATTGGGATTTGTTTGTTAATGATGATTTTGTGAGAGCTAAAAAATTCATCTAGCTCGTTTGAAAAGCCAGCTTTTTTTAGCTCGTCTATCGCTTTTTGGATGATGTTTTCTTTTATCTCTTTGTTGTCGCATTCGATAGCAAAAGAATTTGACCTCTCAAAATAAATTTCATCAAAAAGCTGCTCGCAAAGAACAAAACGTGACAAAATTTCGTGGTAGTTGCCTCTGGTGCCAACTACCTTCAAAAATACGTTGATCTTTGCAAAGCTTTTCATTTCTCGATTTTTTTCGCAAGCTCGTGGATATCGGCTTCGCTTGCTTTTTTAGTGGCGTGGATATTTTCATTTTTGATATCATTTGCCAGCTCGCTTCTTAGTATCATTGTGTTGCGCGGGGCTTCGATACCAAGCTTAACGGTGCTTTTTGAGATACTTACTACGACGACTTTTATGTCGTTACCTAGTAAAATTTCTTCGTTTTCTTTTCTTGCTAAGATTAACATTTTTCTACCTTGTTTAAAGTGTAATTTATAGTATCATCCATGATTTGGATTACGCTCATAAATTTATCATAATTTAGCAAATAAATTCCTTGTGTTTGTGTTTCAAAATCGTTAATTTTTAATTTCTTGCCGTCAAGTATGTTGTTAATATCCCCAAAATACGTGTTTTGCTCAATATTTAAAAAATTGCAAATATTTAAAAATTTTTCATTTTCATAGCGAAATTTACCCTCGCTTACCCTCTTTAATGAGCTTAAAGTTACATTATAACCAACTTTTTGCCCAAAAATTTCTGCATAAGAGCGGATGTAACTCCCCTCACTTACACTTAAACGAAGTGTCAAAAAAGGGTGTGAATAATTCAAAATTTCACTCTCGTAAATTTCCATTGTCTCTGGCTTTAGCTCAAATTCTTCGCCACTTCTTGCTAGTTTGTAAGCCCTTGTGCCATTTACATGTTTGGCGCTAAATTTTGGCGGGATATAGCTTATCTTGCCTATTAGCTCGCCTCTTATGGCTTCAAGTTTTTCTAAATTTAGCTCTTTTACATTTGAAATTTCAGTGACATTTTCATTATCCATGCTAGGACTGCTCGCCCCAAGCCAGATCGTCGCCTCATAGACCTTTGGGCTTTTGTCTAAAAATCTAAAAAATTTCGTATATGAGCCAAAAGCGACTATCAGACAGCCACTCGCAAATGGATCAAGCGTGCCCGAAAATCCAGCCTTTTTGACACCATATTTTCTCTTTAGTCGCCCTAAAAAGTGGTTTGAGCTCATACCAGCAGGCTTGTTTGCCACGAAAATGGCGTTCATACGGCCTTTTCCACAAAGCTTGACATTATCTCTCTTACATTGCCACCAAAATTTATAGTCAGTTTAAACTCTTTTTTGATCTTGCTAACCGCGCTCACTCTGCCGATACCAAAAATTTTATGTTTAACAAGGTCGCCTTTTTTAAATTCATTGCTCTGTTCGATAACTAGCGAGCCATGCGTGATACCGCTCTCGCTTAAAAATCTACTCTTATTTAGCCTCGTGCGCTGACCTTTATAAAAGCGCGAATTTGCAAAACTTAGGCTAAGTGTCTTTTTGGCCCTTGTTATCGCCACGTAAGCTAGCCTGCGCTCCTCTTCGATGTCGCTACCATCGCCAATAAGCGGGAAAAATCCCTCTTCAAGGCCGATCACAAAAAGGTGCTCAAACTCAAGCCCCTTGCTAGCATGCACGCTCATGATACTAATAGCCTCGTCGCTGATGCCGTCTTGCTCGCTTGTTAGCGTGATCTCGTTTAAAAACTCTTCTAGATCAAAGCTTGGATTTTGCTTGATCTGATCTTTTAAAACAGCGTAAAACTCGTCGATGTTCGCCGCTCTTTCAGCACCATCTGGCAAGCTCTCGTAGTATTTTTTCACGCCAAATTTAGCTTCAAATTTATCTATGAGGTCAAAAACTGAGCTGCTTTCTTGAAGCTCTTTTAGGTTGTTTGCAAACTCAAGAAGGGCTGATTTTACCTTTTTGCTAAAGGCCTCGTCGTTATCAGAGATGTTTGAGATCGCCTCGAAAATGGAAATTTTACCTTCAAATGCCATCTTTTCAAGCTTATCAAGGCTCACTTTGCCTAGTCCTCGCTTTGGGCGGTTGATGATACGTCTTATTGAGAAGTCATCATTTGGATTGTTTATCAGCCTTAGGTAGCTTATGATATCTTTGATCTCGGCTCTTTCGTAAAATTTAACTCCGCCTACCATTTTATAAGCGATCTGCTCTTTGTTTAGCCCATCTTCAAGTGAGCGAGAGAGTGCGTTTATGCGGTATAAGATCGCGATATCTTTGGCCTGCACGCCTTTGCTTAAAAACTCTTTTATATTTTTTGCGATCTTGCCAGCCTCGACGCTCTCATCAAAGCTTTCTATCAAATTTACAGCCTCGCCTTCGCCCTTTGTGCCCACAAGCTTCTTGCCAAGGCGGTTGCGGTTATGGTCTATTAGCTCGTTTGCAGCCTTTAGTATCGCCTCGCTAGAGCGGTAGTTTTTCTCAAGTCTGATGATCTTTACGTTGCTAAACTGATCTTTGAAATTTAAGATATTATCTATCTTTGCACCGCGCCAGCCGTAGATGCTTTGGTCATCATCGCCCACCACGCAGATGTTTTCGTGGCATAGACAGAGTTTTTTTAGCAGTTTATACTGAAGGTCATTTGTGTCTTGATACTCATCGACCATTATGTATTTGTAACGGTTTGAAATTTCTTTAGCAAGATCTTCGTTTTCGTCTAAAATTTTATATGTAAGACCTAGCAGGTCGTCAAAATCAACAAGGTTGTTCGCCTTTAAATAGTCCTCATATTTTTCATAAATTTGCGCTGCTTGCTTGTAAAAGTTGTCCTTGCTTTTGTCAAATGAAGAGAAATTTGCATTTTTATAGACCTCTTCGACGCTTAAAAGTGAGTTTTTGTAGTTTGAAATTTCACTTGACAAAATAGCCGTAGCGACTGGACTTTCAAAGCTTTTTATGATGCGCTTTTTATCGTCTGTGTCGATGATGACGAAGTTATTTTTTCTGCCAAGCTTTTCTATGTAGAGCTTTAAAAACAAAAGTCCAAATTTGTGAAATGTGCAAAGTAGCGGCGAGTAGTTTTTGCCGCTTTGGCTTAGCATCGCCATGGCTCTGCTGCGCATCTCGTTGGCGGCTTTGTTTGTAAAAGTAAGAGTTAGCGTGTTTGCCGCGTCTATGCCGACCTCGCCGATGAGATAGGCAAGCCTAGTCGTGATCGTCTTTGTCTTGCCACTGCCAGCACCCGCTAGTATGAGCATCGCACCGTCTATGTGGGTGGCCGCTTCGCGCTGGGCTTCGTTTAAATTTGATAGTAAATTTTCCATTTTTCGCTTTTTAAATTTTCTTTTGATTTTAGCCAAAAATGCTTAAAATTACTATTTTTTCTTAAATATATCTTTATTCTTTGGGTTTTGTAAAAAGACTGAGGCTGATTTTTTAGCGTGATCGACTTGCTTCTCTTTTGGCTTATAAATGGAGAAATTTACGAGGATCGGGCTATTTTCAACCAAAATTTGAACCACCGCGCCAAGTGGAAACGATACCACTGAGGCAAAATTCTCACTGCCAAAGCCAGCCTCAAAGCTAAGCTCATCTTGCGTTAGCCTAGCACTCTCAAGCGTGTAGCCACCAAGCGAGAACATAATGACTGGCATGCTAAAGCTGCCACTTATCTCATCTGGCAAGCTAGGCTCAAAGCTAACTAGCGGTAAATTTGCCATAACTGAGAAATTTAGCCCCTTTTCAAGTAAAAAATCAATGCACTCATAGACATGCATCTTCATCAAAAGCGCAAATTTCTCATCGTCTAAAATTTCATCTAACATCTTAATCCTTTGAAATTTCTAAAAACTCATCTACTAGTTTTTTGACCTCGTTTATGCCGATCTGCCAGAAATTTTTATCATCTATATCAAAGCCAAATTTACCCACAAGCTCCCTTGGGCTAAGGCTCCCACCAAGGCTCAAAAACTCGGTGTAAATTTCAACAAAATTTTCGCATTTACCGCTTTTATAAAGCCCAAAAAGTGCAAGCACAAGAAGCTGCGCGTAAGAGTAGGCGTAGCAGTAAAATGGCGTGTGGATGAAGTGTGGGATATAGCTCCACCAAATTTTGTAGTAGTCATTTAGTGTGACACTTTTGCCAAACATCTTTTTGCTCTCTTTTAGCCAAATTTTATTTAGCTCATCTAGGCTGATCTCGCCCTCGTGTGCGTGTACGGCGCGCTCGAAGGTGGTGAAATTTATCTGGCGGTAAAGTGTGGCAAATATATCCTCGATCTTGCCAGCAAGCAGTGAAATTTTCTCTTTTTTGCTAAGGCCGTCTTTTACGTGGTCAAAAACTAGCATCTCGCAAAAGACTGAAGCTGTCTCAGCCGTGGTTAGCGGAGTGTCTGAGTTTAGGTAGCTTACACTATAAGAGAGCTTTTGATGCACGGCGTGGCCAAGTTCGTGGGCAAGCGTGAAAAGGTCTCTTCGCTGATTTGTGTGATTTAGCAAAACATAAGGATGCGTGTCGCTTGATCCTGAGTGAGAAAACGCGCCACCTCGCTTGTTTGGCGCTGGATAAACGTCGATCCAGCCGTCACTAAAGGCACTTTTGGCTATATCGCCAAATTTAGGTGAAAATGTCCCAAACGCCTTTAAAACTATCTTTTTGCACTCATCAAATTTATACTCGCCTTCACTGCTAAGAGGCGCGTATCTATCGTAGTCATAAAGCTTTTTAAGGTCTAAAATTTCTCTTTTGCGCTCGTAAAATTTAGCAACTAAATCAAAATTTTTCTCCGTCACAGCAATTAGCGAATCAACGCTTTTTTTACTAATCTGATTTTCAAGGTGTCTTGGCTCTTCAGGAAGCTTGAAATTTCGCAGCTCGCAGCTCGTTTTTAGATCAGTTTTTATCATATTATATATGTAGCCAAGAAGGTGCTGGTGCTTGCTAAGCTCATTTGAGAGGCTTTTGGCGGCTAGTTTTCGCACGCTTTGGTCGCTCTCATGAAGTTTGGCTAAAATCTCTTCTTCATTTAAAAGCTCGCCTTTAAATTTAAACCTCATCTTGCTCATACTCTCATCAAAAAGCCTTGAAAAGCCCTCAGCTCCGGTGCTTGCAGTGCGAAGTAGCACCCTTTCTTCTGCAACGCTTAGCTGGTGCGGTTTTGCTTTGGCGAGGTTGCTTAGATAGTAGCCATATTTTTTGGAGCTTTTTATGATCTCTTCTTGTTTTTTAGGGCTAAACTCATTAAATTTGATCTCAAAAAATATCAAATTTTCATTTGCTTTTGTCGCTATCTCATCGATTTTCGCGTAAAATGCGCCCTTGCTTGTGTCTTTGGCAAAATTTAAAAAAGCATAAGTCATTACTTTTGAAATTTTAGCTATCAAGCTTTCATATTCGCAAAATGCCTTTAAAAACTTGTCTGTTTTTAATTTTTCATAAATTTCAAGGTATTTATCTTTAAATTTCTCGCACTCTTTTTGTAAATTTAGTGCGTTTTGCTCGCACTCTTTTTCGTTTGCAAAAAGTGCTTTTAGATCCCAAATTTGCATATTTATCCTTTAAATTTTTTGGGACATTTTACAAAAAAATGGATAAAAGTAAAATTTCAGCCAAAATTTAGCTGAAATTTTACTGAGGATTATTCTGAAGTCTCTGAGGCTACGGCTGTAAAAAGCACGTCTGATGAGCTATTTAGCGCAGTTTCAACTGAGTCTTGGATGACGCCTATCGTAAAGCCAACTGTGACAAATTGCATAGCGATATCGTTGCCGATACCAAAAAGTCCGCACGCTAATGGCACTAGAAGAAGCGATCCTCCAGCCACGCCAGATGCGCCGCACGCGCCAAGAGCTGAGATGAAGCAAAGAAGAAGCGCATCGCCAAATGTAACTGTGATAGATGGGATAGAATTTACCGCAGTAAGCGCTAGGATGCTAATGGTAACTGCCGCACCACCCATGTTTATGGTGGCTCCTAGTGGGATAGAGATCGAGTAGAGCTCCTCTTTTAGTCCAAGCTTTTTGCAAAGCGCCATATTTACAGGGATATTTGCGGCTGAGCTTCTTGTAAAAAACGCTGAGATCGCGCTCTCTTTTAAGCAGATCATCACAAGTGGATAAGGATTTTTCTTTGTTAGTGCAAAAACCATCGCTGGATAGACGATAAATGCCACTACAAGCATCGCTCCAACAAGAACTAAGATCAGTTTGAGATATCCTGCAAGTGCCTCAAATCCAGTGTCATGAATGCTGATAGCAACCATACCAAATATGCCAAATGGAGCAAGCCTAATGATAAATTTAACGATATGAGTTACGCCGTCGCTTATATCTTTAAATACTTTTTTGGTCTCAGGTGTAGCATATCTCATAGCGATGCCACCACCTATCGCCCAAGTGATGATACCTATATAGTTGCCGTTTGCTAGGGCGGTTATCGGATTTTCGACCATTTTATAGATAAGGTCTTTTAGCACGTTTGTGATGCCTTGAGGTGCTGACATATCAGCGCTTTGCAGACCTTTTAGCGGTATCTCGATAGGAAATAAAAAGCTAGCAATGACTGCCACAACAGCTGCTAAAAAGGTGCCAACAAGGTAGAGAGTGATGATCTTTTGCATGCCTTTTGTATGACCAAAATCTTTTAAAATGATAGAGGTTGCAACTAGGACAAAAACAAGAATAGGTGCGATCGCTTTTAGAGCGCCTTTAAACAAATCTCCTAACACTGAAGCAGAAGCAGCGATAGAATTAGCCGAACTAGCCTTTTCTTTGGCCTCATCAAGCTGTTTTGCTTCATCTTGGTTAAGGCGAGTTTTTATGACTTCATCTACGCTAAGGCCACTCTCTTGTTGGATCGTTTGAATTTTAGCTGAGATTTGGTTGTAAGGGGCTGCTTGATAATGTGTGTAAAAGCCAACTAGGGCACCTAAAATGATACCAACTAAAATTTGAACGATCAAATTTCCATCGGCGTATCTTCTTGCAATGTTTTTAAACATATTCATTTGACACCTTAATAAATTAGTTTTTTGTTGATTTTAGCTAAATGATTTTTAAATATAAAGAAATTTAAAAAGATTAATTCGCTTTTTATATAGATTTGTTACAATTGCACGAAAATTTAACCAAGGAAAAGGACGAAAATGTATCTATTTACTTCTGAAGTTGTAAGTCCAGGTCACCCAGACAAATGCGCTGATATCATCGCTGATAGCATTGTTGATACTATCTTAACGCAAGATCCAAATGGACGCGTCGCAAGCGAAGTTTTTGTAGCTGGAAAAAATATAGTAATAGGCGGAGAGATAAACTCAAAAGTAAAACTCTCTTATAAAGACTACGAAAAGATCGTAAAAGACGCTCTTGCGCATATTGGATATGATGGAAAGAGCAACTTTACAAAAGAGCAGTGCTTACACCCAGATGATATCGAGGTCAAAGTCTGCTTAAATCAACAAAGTCCAGATATAAATCAAGGCGTTGATCAAAGTGATGGCGAGATCGGAGCAGGTGATCAAGGCATCATGTTTGGCTTTGCAAGCTGCGAAGCGAAAGAATTTATGCCAGCAGCTATAACTTACGCAAGAATGCTTTGTGAAAAAGTATATAAATTTGCCAAAGCAAACCCTGATAAGCTTGGCGTTGATATAAAAACTCAAGTTACGATTGATTACGGCAGTAAAGACAACTTTGAAAACTGCAAGCCTCAAAGCATCCATACCATCGTCGTTTCTGCGCCATGCGTGGAGAGCATGAAGATAGAAGAGCTTCGCGCACTAATTCAAAATTTAATAGACGAAACTGGCCTTCCAAAAGAGCTATATAATAAAGAAAAAACGATCATCTATATAAACCCAACAGGTAGATATGTAAATCACAGCTCGCTTCACGATAGCGGCCTAACAGGCAGAAAACTAATCGTCGATAGCTTTGGCGGATATAGCCCAATAGGTGGTGGCGCTCAGTCAAGCAAGGACTACACAAAGGTTGATCGCAGCGGACTTTACGCAGCGCGCTGGATAGCTAAAAACATAGTCGCTGCTGGCCTTGCTAAAAAATGCATCGTTCAGATAAGCTACGCAATCGGCGTTTCAAAGCCAACTTCAGTTAGCGTTGATACTATGGGAACTCACGCAAACGGCGTAAATGACGATATGCTTTCAAATTTTGTAAGCGAGCATTTTTCTCTAACACCTCGCTGGATAACTAATAAATTTGGTCTTGATAAACCAAGCAAAGAGACATTTTTATATGCAAAAGTAGCTGCAAAAGGTCAAGTGGGAAATGCAAAATACCCTTGGGAAAAGCTTGATGCAGTCGATACTTTCAAGGCTTTACTAAAAAAATAATCAAAAAAGTGGCTTTATCTAAAAAGCCACTTTAAATTTCTTTTAAAACTCATCCCAAAACGCTTTTTTAGGCTTTATGATCTCGCTTTTTGAGCCATTTACGCTGTGATAGACCGCTTTATTATATTTTGTAGCAAGATGTTTTATAAGTAGTCTTTGAAGCACAGGTTCGCTGCTTGGCACAAACCAGCCGTTGTTTGTGATAGCCACAACCACGTCAAATTCGCCCTTATAAAGCTCCTCTCTTGTCGCTTCATAGCAGATAGCATTTCTGATTTTAACCCCATCTATCTCGTAGTCGCTAAAATTTTCAGCTTTTTTAAAGTCGCTAGCTCCGCCAAAAAATAGCTTATTTACTGCATCTTGCATAAATTTTGGCAGAGGGATTTCTTCTCCAAATGGCACTAAAAATTTCTTATCCATTCGCCTTAGAGTGCCATTTTGAAACAAAAATGCAGAGTTATAAATTTGCTTATTTTCATAAGCAAGTGCGCCAGCTACGATAGTTATCTGCTTTGAAAGCTCTTTTAGCTCATCAACAAGTAGTGGCTCATTTGTCATAAATAATGGAAACGCACTCTCTGGAAGCACGATGAGGCGTTTTTGCTCGGCTATGGCGCTGCCTATCATGTCTAAATTTTCATTTGTAAATTTCATGCGCAAGCTTTTATCCCAGCGCACTCTTTGAGCGACATTAGTATTTACTAGCTCCACCTCAAATGGCAGAGTCTTTGCCTCGTTACTTTTAAACTGCAAGGCGGCGATGAGGCAGATAAAAGCTAGGATAAATTTTAAAATTTTACCTTTTAAACTCAAAGAAATGGCTGCTAAAAATATAAATATAAGCCCTCTAGTATTTGGCTCAAAAGCCCCTAAAACAAGCGTGGCTTCAAGGTTGAACCAGTTAAAGCCAAATGGATGCACGTAGCTTATTAAAAATAATAAAACGGCTCTTAGTGCCACAAAGCTTGGAAAAGCGGCTATCCAAAACAAAAGCCCATAAACAAGGGCTACAAAGAGGATGACAAATGGGATAAGCCAGACAAGCTCGTAGTAGATGAAGCTAAAGCCGATCCAGTAAAACCACAAAATCCCAGTGAAAAATCCAGCTGCGAAAAAGCCAGCTCTGCTTAAATTTATTAAGACGAAAATTCCAGCTAGCGTAAGAAATGGTGAGATGAAATTTAAAATTTGATTTTCAGCCATAGCTAAAAAAATGAAATTAGAAAGCAAAAAAGCACCGACAAAGGCTTTTATTATAATTTTAGTGCTAAAATGTCCGTTTAAAAATCTTACAAATAAGGAAATCCATGCAAAACGCTGATTTTTTAACATCATTACTACCTCTTGTTGTGCTTTTCGCCATATTTTACTTTTTGGTTATCAGACCTCAACAAAAACAACAAAAAGCCCACGCAGCAATGCTTGCAGCTCTTGACAAAGGCGATAAGATAGTAACTAATGGCGGACTTATATGCGAAGTGATTAAAGCCGAAAATGATTTTATCAAAGTTAAACTTAACGATGATGTAATCGTTCGTATAGCACGCGAGTTTGTAGCTAAAAAGATCGAAGATAAATAATGCGTAACGCAAGAGTTACATATAGGCTGATTATATTAATATTAGCCTTGGTTTTTGGTTTTGGCTTTTCGGTGCCATCTTTTTTTCAGACTCAAAGCGGAGCTAAAATTTCGCTAGGACTTGACCTTCAAGGCGGTCTTCATATGCTTCTTGGTGTTGAAACTAATGAAGCCATCCACTCTAAGATCAAGTCAATCGCTGGAAGCATAAATTATTATGCCAAAAAAGAAGATGTGCTCATTGATAAATTTAAGATAAAAGAAGATAGTGTTGATTTTGCACTACTTGATAGTGACGAGGCTCCAAAGGTTGATAAAGCGCTTGCTGAGATAAAAGGGCTTGATATCAAAAAAGATGGTCTAAACTATCATATCACTCTTACAGAGCAAGAGAGGCATGATACGATCGAGTACGCTATCTCACAAGCTGTTGAGACCATTAGAAACAGGCTTGATCAGTTTGGTCTAGCTGAGCCAACAGTCGCTAGACAAGGCAAAGACAATATCCTAGTCGAGCTTCCTGGTATAAAAACCGAAGAGGATGAGCAAAGAGCGAGAGATCTTATCGCAAAGGCTGCTCACTTGCAGCTTATGGCAGTTGATGATAAAAGACAAGATCAGGCTAATACCATGAGCGAGGCCGAGGCTGAAAGCTATGGTGACGTGATCTTTAAAGATGCTAAAAATGACCGCGTAAAATACGTCGTTAAAAATATCCCAGTGCTTGATGGCTCGATGCTAACTGACGCAAAGGTTGCATTTTCTCAGCAAAATAACCTACCGATCATAAATTTCACACTAAATTCAGAAGGTGCTAGAATTTTTGGTGATTTTACTGGTGCAAATGTCGGCAAAAGGCTTGCTATCGTGCTTGATGGCAAGGTTTATTCGGCTCCAGTTATAAATGAAAGAATAGGTGGCGGCAGCGGTCAGATCAGCGGTGGCTTTACACTTGACGAGGCTCACGACGTAGCGATCGCGCTTAGAAGTGGCGCACTTTTAGCACCTGTTAAGATGCTAGAAAAAAGAAGTGTCGGTCCATCTTTGGGACAAGAGAGTATAAACCAAAGCATGGTAGCTCTTGCTGCTGGATCTATTTTAGTCGTGCTATTTATGCTAGTTTATTACGGAATTTCTGGAATTTTTGCAAATATCGCGCTAGTTGCGGACGTTGTTATATTAGTTGCTGTCATGGCGCTTTTTGGAGCGACGCTTACCTTGCCTGGTATGGCTGGTATCGTGCTAACTATCGGTATGGCGGTTGATGCAAACGTCATCATAAATGAGCGTATACGTGAGCTTTTACGTGAAGGCGTGGCGATAAGGACAGCCGTTCAAAAGGGCTATGAGCACGCTATGAGTGCGATCATTGACTCAAACTTAACTACCATCATCACAGTTGCTGTGCTTTATGCTTATGGTACTGGTCCAGTTAAAGGCTTTGCTGTGACTATGGCTATAGGTATCATGGCTTCGATGCTAACGGCCATTTTAGGCACACATGGCATGTTTGATGCAGTCATGGATAAGATAGAAAAAAGCGGAAATACCAGACTTTGGTTTGGTTATAAAAGGAGCTAGAGATGCAAATTTTTACTAAGGCAAAAGTTTATGATTTTATGCGGTTTAGATTTGTGTCACTCGCACTTTCTATATTTTTATTTGTTGGTTCGATCTTTTTGCTTGCAACAAAGGGTTTAAACTACGGCATCGACTTCTCTGGTGGTACACTTATCCAGCTAAAATACGACACCAAAGCGCCACTTGATAAAATTCGCGACGCTTTTGGCGCAAATGAAGTGCTTAAAAACGCCTCTGTTACTGAGTTTGGAAGCGAAGATGAGGCTGTTATTAGATTTTCAGGATCAAGTTCAAATTTAACTGGTGACATCGGCACTGAGATAAAGCAAATTTTAAAAGATACTGGAAATTTTGAAGTAAGACGTGTTGATATCGTTGGTCCAAAGGTTGGTGACGAGCTTAGAGAAAAAGGTCTAATGGCTCTTGGAATTTCACTAATTGGCATATTGATCTATATCACATTTAGATTTGAGTGGAGATTTGCGCTTGCTGCGATCGCAACTGAAATTCACGATATCGTTATAACCGTCGGTGCTATTTCACTATTTAACATCGATGTAAATTTAGACACGCTAGCGGCTGTATTAACAGTGCTTGGCTACTCGCTAAACGATACGATCATCATTTTTGACAGGATAAGAGAAGGCATAAAAGAGAGCAAGAGAACCGATATCGAGGGCGTTATCAACGAGTCAGTCTCAGCCACACTTTCAAGGACTATCCTAACTTCAGCCACTACGATGATGACTGTTGTTGTGCTATTTTTATTTGGTGGAGATATGATACATGGATTTTCATTTATCCTTATCGTTGGTATCGTTATAGGAACGATCAGTTCGATCTACATCTCATCACCATTTCTTATCTGGTTTAAATTTAGCATTGAGCATTTTAGAGCTAGAGAGGCTGAGAAGCAAAGGATCAAAAAAGAGCGTGATAAAGAGCGTGCTATGTTTGAAAAAGGCGTTGTGTAAGGAGGGATAATGAACTGGGGAAAAGTTATCTACATATTTTTTGCGCTGATGAGTCTTACGACTACAGCGGAGTTTTTATATGATAAAAACGAGATCGCCCTTTTTGTGGCAGCTAGTATAAATTTAGTTTCTACGCTACTTAAGATCGGTGTTAAAAATTTATTATCAGCTGAGCTTTTTGCTAGCTCGTTGGTTGCTGATTTGCACCTTATACCAGCTTTTGTTATTTTGCAAGTCTCCGAAAATGCAACGCTTAGCTATTCACTAGCTATTGGTGCAGTCATTGCAAATATATTTTCACTAGCCTTGGTACTAATAGAATCAAGCAAATCACAAGAAGAATTTTAGGAGAAAAAATGGCTGAGAAGAGAAAATATGAGCCTTTAAAGATAGAAAAAAAGTGGCAAGAAATTTGGGATAAAAATGAAGAATTTGAGCCAAAAGACGACTTAAGCTTGCCAAAAAAATACATCTTAAGCATGTTTCCATATCCAAGCGGACGCATACATATGGGGCATGTAAGAAACTACTCTATCGGTGATGCGCTGGCTAGATCATATAGAAAAAGCGGTTTTAACGTGCTTCATCCTATCGGCTTTGATAGCTTTGGTATGCCAGCTGAAAACGCAGCCATAAAACATAAAATTCACCCTAAAATTTGGACTTACGAAAACATCGACTATATGAAAAAAGAGCTTGCAAGCCTTGGCTTTTCATTCTCTAAAAAGAGAATTTTAGCTACATCTGACCCGCTTTACACAAAGTGGGAGCAAAGCTTTTTTATAAAGATGTTTGAAAAAGGGCTTGTTTATAGAAAAAATGCCATCGTAAATTGGTGTGAGTACGATCAAACTGTGCTTGCAAACGAGCAGGTTGAAGACGGAAAATGCTGGAGATGTGGTAATGATGTTGTGCAAAAAGAGCTTCCAGGATATTACTTCAACATCACAAAATACGCTAGCGAGCTACTTGAAGATCTAAAACTTCTTGAGGGCAAATGGCCAAATCAAGTCATCACAATGCAAGAAAACTGGATCGGCAGAAGCTACGGCTTGGAGTTTAAATTTAGCCTTGATGAGGCTTCAAAAGAGACTTTAGGTGGTAAATTTGATGGCTTTGAGGTATTTACAACAAGGCCTGATACTATTTACGGCGTTAGCTACACAGCCCTTGCGCCAGAGCATCCTATCGTTAAAGCGCTTCTCGAAAATGCTAAATTTGATGAAAGTAAAAAGGCAAAGATAAAAGCAATACTTAATCAAAGCCCAAGAGAGCGTCAAGCAAGCGATAAAGATGGAGAATTTTTAGGAATTTACGTCGTTCATCCACTCACAAATGAAAAGATCCCAGTTTGGGTTGCAAATTTCATCCTGGCTGACTACGGCAGTGGCGCTATCATGGCTGTCCCTGCGCATGATCAAAGAGACTTCGAGTTTGCAAGCAAATTTAATCTACCTATAAAACCAGTCGTAAAGCCGCTTGAGGGCGAGAGTGACGGCTCTAAGGCGTATTCAGAATACGGTGTTGCTATAAATTCTGAGCTTATAAATGGCCTTAGCTCAGAGGACGCCAAAAGCTTTATAATAGAGAAATTTGAAAAAGATGGTCTTGGCAAAAGGATCACAAACTACAAATTAAGAGACTGGGGAATCTCTCGCCAAAGATACTGGGGTGCTCCGATACCAGTCGTGCACTGCAAATGCTGCGGCGTAGTACCAGAAAAAGAGGAAAATTTGCCTATCGCACTGCCTGAAGATGTTAAGATCACAGGCGAGGGCAACCCGCTTGATAAACATCCAACTTGGAAATTTACAAAGTGTCCAAAATGCGGCCAAGACGCGATCAGAGAGACCGATACGATGGATACATTCGTAGAGAGTAGCTGGTATTTTGCTAGATTTGCAAGCGATGAGAAGAGTTGGGAGCAAAAAGCACTTGATGAAAAGAGCGTGAATTATTGGATGAATGTAGATCAGTACATCGGCGGTATCGAGCATGCGATCTTGCACCTTTTATACGCTAGATTTTTCCAAAAGGTCTTAAGAGACCTTGGCTATCTAAGAGACGATGAGCCGTTTGAAAATTTACTAACTCAAGGCATGGTCTTAAAAGATGGCAAAAAGATGAGTAAAAGCAAGGGCAACGTCGTAGATCCTGATGATATCATCAATAGATACGGCGCCGATACGGCAAGGCTTTTTATCCTTTTTGCTGCTCCTCCTCAAAAAGAGCTTGAGTGGAACGACAGCGCAGTTGAGGGTGCATTTAGGTTTTTAAATAGGCTTTGGGAGAAGGCACAAACTATCAAAAAGATAGACAAGCTGCCTGAGATAGATCACGAAAGTCTAAATAAAGATGAGAAATTTGCAAGGCTTAAAATTTATGAAGCACTTAAAAAATCAACCGAGGTTTTTGGCGATACATTTGCTTTTAACACTTTAATCGCTGCTTGCATGGAGGCACTAAACGCTATAAATGCGCAAGATAATGACGACGTAAATGCTGAGGGCTTTTTCATCATCTTAAATTTGCTAGAACCCATCGTGCCACATATCGCAAACGAGCTTAGTGAAGAGCTTTTTGGTAGAAAAAATTTCACAAAGATAGCTGTAAAAGAAGAGGTCTTTGTAAAAGATAGCATAAGCCTAGCTATAACGGTAAATGGCAAGAAGAGGGCTGAGTTTGAAGTGGCAGCAAGCGAGAGTGAGGGTGAAATTTTAAAACAAGCTAAGCAAAACGTAGCTAAGTGGCTTGAAGGAAAAGAAATTTTAAAAGAGATTTATATAAAAGGCAAATTAGTAAATTTTGTCATTAAAGGATAAATTTTGAGATATTTTTTAGCGTTTTTTATTGCTATATTTATCTGCGGATGTGGCTATAAACCAGTTTCAAAGATCTCGCAGGATTTGGTTGGAGATAGAGTTTATGTTGATGTTATCATCAGCAAAGAAGAGCCAAAAAATAGTGTCTGGATAAAAGACGCCGTAAAAGAGGGTATGGTCGCAAGGCTAAATAAGAGTTTGTCTGGCAAAGAGAGCGCTGATACTTCGATAATTGTCTCAGTGCAAAATTTAACCTATGAAGCGATAATCTATGATGAATACGGCTATATCACATCGTATAAAGCTTTTTTAATTCTAAACTATAAAACCAAATTTAAAGATGGTCGTGTCATAGATATACCTGCTACTGGCGAGTATGATTTTAGTGTGGCAAGACGTCAAAAGAGCGTAAGATACGCCGATAGTGTCATTAGCGATACTCAAAAATATGAAGCTATAAAAGAGGCCTCAAAAGAGGCGTTTGATGAGTACATCGCAAATTTAGCTGTAAAAGGATATAAAAATGGCAGCAGTAACCGTTAGTCAAATAGTCAAGGAAGCCTTGAGCGAGATAAAAGATCGCCATTTGATGCTAACGCCAGAAAATTACACCGAAGTTTATAATGAAATTTCTAAAAAATATGGCTTTACTACCGAAGAGAGCAAAAAGATAGAAAAATATATCTCAAGGCTTGGTGATGACTACAAGGCGCAAGCTATAAGTCTTCATATAAAAACGGTCGATGAGTTTGTAGCTTTTATGACCGCTAGGCTCTCTCATGGTGCTAAAAATGGCACAGCACAAGTGGTCGATGATAAAAAGTTAAAGTCACTAAATGCCTTTGCAAGAAGAATCCTCCAAGCCATCTCTATGCTTCACAACAAAGATGCAAAAGCTCTAGCAGAGCAGGGCATGCAGCTACTTGCTAGAAGATATGATGAGAAAAATCTTGAAGAGATGTGCCTTAAATGGTTTGACTTTGTAAGCTCTTACGATACTGAATTTTTAGACTTTTTGAAATATTACGGCGTGAGAGACTTTGACGATCTAAAGACTATGAGCGCTGAGCTTGAGAAATTCTTATCTCAAAAAAATGAAAACACAGAAGAAAACGCTTTAGTTGAGCTTTTAAATTTTGCGCTTGAGCCTTCTATTACAAAGGAGCTTGGCGAAGAGCTTAGCACCATTAGAAGTGTTTTAAAGCAAAATCCACAAAGCCTAAATAGCAAAGAATTTCAAGATAAGATAAAAACCTTTGTCGATCGCAGGATCGAAGAAGATAGAACCGAGATCATCGAAAAAGTTGGCTCATTAAACAACATCTTGCAAAGCATAGGCGAGAGGATTTCAGATATCGCAGCTAGCTCTCAAAGTAGTTCAGCCAAGGTGCAAAGCATCAAAAATGATCTTAAAAATGTAAATTTAAATGCAAATAGCATCGATCATGTAAAGAGCATGCTTATCGAGATCGCAGGTGCCTTGGAGATCGAGAGTAAGGAGCTTGGCCTTGAGATAAATAGCAAGCAAGCGACCATTTCTGAGCTTCAAAACAGGGTCACAAGCCTAGAAAAAGAGCTTGAAGCTGCTAAGCTTGAGAGCAAAGAGGACTTTTTGACAAAAGTGGCTACAAAAAGAGCTTTGATGAGTGAAATTCAGCGTATCGAAGAGGCTTATAAACGTTACGGCACGGACTATTCGATCTGCTTTGTTGATATTGACTTCTTTAAAAAGATAAACGACACCTACGGACACGAAGCTGGCGACGTGATACTTTCAGCCGTGGCTCAAGTGCTTAAGAAAAATGCTAGAAAAGTGGACTTCGTTGGCAGATATGGCGGCGAGGAATTTGTCATTTTGCTACCAAGTACGAGCCTAAAAGATGGAGTTAGATTTGGCGATAAGCTAAGAAGTATGATAGAAAATTTCAAATTTATCTATAAAAATGAGCGCATCAAAGTTACCATTAGCTCTGGTGTGGCGACAAGAAGTGCAAATTTAAGCGATACGATGACGCTTGAGGGCGCTGACAAGATGCTCTATCTTTCAAAAGAGGGCGGCAGAAACCAAGTCATGCCAAAGATAATCGAGGAAAAATGAGCCTAGCTAAATTTCTTGACGGCAAGCCACTTTACTACAAAGAGATCGACTATGGCAGGATCATTAGGGCTTATGATACGATCAAAGGCCATCTAAAGCCTTTTAAGATAATCCACATCATCGGCACAAATGGCAAAGGTAGCACGGGCCGCTTTTTAGCGCAAATTTTAAGCCAAAATGGCGCAAAAGTAGGCCACTACACGAGCCCACATATATTTAAATTTAACGAGCGATTTTGGCTAAATGGAGAGGTTGCTAGCGATGAAATTTTAGAGGTAGCTCACGAGCGCCTGCAAGCTCTTTTGAGTGATGAGTACAAGATAAAAACAAGCTATTTTGAGTATATGACGCTGCTTTCTGCGGTGCTTTTTGAGGGTTGTGACTACTTTGTCTGCGAAGCTGGCATGGGTGGCGTGCTGGATGCGACAAATGTCTTTGAAAAAGAGCTAAGCATCTTTACTCCGATCGGCTTTGACCACACGGCGATACTGGGAAATAGCTTAGAAGAAATTTCACGAACGAAATTTGAAGCCATGGGCAAAAGAGCTATCTTAAATGATGAGATGAACGAGATAAGTGTGGCTATCGCAAAAGAGATCGCAAGCGAAAAAGGCGTAACTCTGAGCTTTTCAAGAGAAATTTTGACCAAAGAAAATTTAAACGAGATCGCAAACTACGCAGATAAATTTAACCTACCAGAGTTTTTGCGCTCAAATTTAACTCTAGCCTACGCCGCAGCTAAAATTTTAGATAGCAGCATAGATATCAAAAAGCTTGGCGCCTTATCGCTTCGTGGCAGATGTGAAAAGATCGATTCAAATTTATACGTTGATGTCGGTCACAACGAGCTTGGCGCAAAGGCTGTGGCTAAGAAATTTAGTTCAAAAGAGTTTGGCGGCAAGAAGCTAACACTAATTTATAACTCGTTTTTAGATAAAGACTTTAAGGCAGTTTTAGCAGCTCTTAAGCCAGTCATTGATGGCGTGCTACTTTATCACTACCACTGCGAGGGCAGGGAGCTTGGCGGAGAGCTTATAAACAAGGCTTTAAACGAGCTTGAAATTTCACATAGAGAGTTTGAGTCAAGCGATATGAACGATATAAAAGAGGCAAAAAACGGCAAAATTTACCTAGCATTTGGCTCATTTCACTTGGTCGAAGCCTTTTTAAAAGAGTACTATGCAAGCAAAGGTCTATGAGTATCTTTTAACACACGCCCCACAAATTCTCATCTGCGAAGATGACAAAGAGGCGGCACTCTGCGCTGATGCGGCCAGTTTTGCCGGCTTTAGCGCATTTAAACTACCTGATTTTAGAGCTAAAAAGGGCGATGATCTAAGAAGCTTTAACGAAGAGCTCTTTGAAATTTCATCCGTTCTTAGCAAATACTATAAATTTGATGGCAAAAAGATCATCATAAGCCCATTTAGCACGCTTTTAAACCCACTTCCAACGCAAAAAAACCTAGAAAGCTCAACGATCAAGCTAAAAGATAATCTAAATTTAAGCGAATTTGCCGACTTGCTCATACGATTTGGCTACGAGTGCGTCGATATCGTTGAGAGCGTTGGCGAGTTTAGCATTCGTGGCGAAGTGATCGACATTTACGGCGTAAATATGGACGATCCTGTTAGAATTTTACTCTTTGGCGATGAGGTGGAGAGTATCAGAAACTACAACACCGCCACGCAAATTAGCAACAAAAATGAGCTAAGCGAAGCCGAGATCGTGCCATTTATCGCAAATTTGAGCAAAGATGAGTTTGAAAAAGTTAGCCAAAAGATCGAGGATATGCAAAGCGATGCCCTGGTGAATGATCTAAATTCGCTTGGATTTTGGGCGATAGATAGCTTTAGCGATTACTTGAAAGTTTTTGACTCAAAGCTTGTTAAAAAGATCGATTTTGAAATTTATGATGCGCCTGAGGAGAAATTTAAGGGCATTGAAATTTTGCCCGAGCCAAAGGTTTATAAAGACCTAGAAGTTACTTTAAATTTTGACTTTTTTGAGCTAAATAAGAGCAAAAGCATAACCGTTCTTTCAAGAAATGAGGGGCTTTTTAAGGGCTATGAGCTTGATGGCTTTGCCAACGTAAAGCTTGAAATTTCGCCCCTTGTTGTAAATTTAACCTCAAGCGACAAGATCGTAGTATCACTTAATAAATTTGAGAAAAAAAGGCGAGTTAAACGCTCAAGCCTTGTGGTCGATGAGCTAAAAGTAAATGACTACGTCGTGCATGAAGATTATGGTATAGGCAGATTTTTAGGGCTTGAAAAGATCAAGGTTTTGGGTGCGACGAAGGAATTTGTAGTTATCGCCTACCAAAATGACGACAAGCTTCTTTTGCCGGTTGAGCATCTAAATTTGATAGATCGCTATATCGCGCAAAATGGCTCTATGGCGGTGCTTGATCGCTTGGGTAAGGCAAATTTTGCCAAGATAAAAGAGAAGGTTAGAGAAAAACTCTTTGCGATCGCCTCAAAGATCGTGGCGATGGCGGCAAAAAGGGAGCTGATCGCTGGTAAAATTTTACAAAAAGAGGATATCTCTTATCTAAATTTCGTCCAAGACGCTGGCTTTTCATACACGAACGATCAGCAAAAAGCGGTAAATGATATAAAAGATGAGCTAAAAAGCGGCAAGGTGATGGACAGGCTGCTTAGCGGAGATGTTGGCTTTGGCAAGACTGAAGTCGCGATGAATGCCATATTTACCTGCATAAAATCAGGCTTTAGCGCATTTTTCTTTGTGCCAACGACGCTTCTTAGCTCGCAGCACTACAAGACGCTAAGCCAGAGATTTAGCAAATTTGGCATAAAGGTCTTTAGGCTGGATCGCTTCTCAAGCGCCAAAGAAAAATCAAGCCTGCAAAAAGCGCTAAAAGAAAATGAGCCCATAGTTTGCGTGGGTACGCATGCGCTTCTTGGCGTAAAGGCTGAAAATTTAGGGCTTATCGTCGTTGATGAAGAGCATAAATTTGGCGTTAAGCAAAAAGAGCAGCTAAAAGAAATTTCTCAGCACTCTCACATCTTAAGTATGAGTGCCACGCCGATACCAAGAAGCCTAAATATGGCGCTTAGCAAGATAAAAACATATAGCATTTTAGCCACTCCGCCAAGCTCAAGGCTTGATGTGAGAACGAGCGTGAGAGAGTGGGATGAAAAGGTCGTCAAAGAGGCGATCATGCGTGAGCTAAGACGCGGCGGGCAGACCTTTTACATCCACAACCACATCGCAGACATCGAGCAGACGGCAAATGAGCTAAGAAAAATTTTGCCAAAGCTCAGAATTTTAATACTTCACTCAAAGATAAATGCAAAAGTCGCTGAAGATGAGATGATGAAATTTGAGCGTGGCGAGTATGACTTGCTACTTTGCACCAGCATCGTTGAAAGCGGCATCCACTTGCCAAATGCAAACACTATAATAGTAGAAAATGCCAATAAATTTGGCATGGCTGACCTGCACCAGCTTCGTGGTCGCGTGGGCAGAAGCGACAAGCAGGCTTATTGCTACTTTTTGGTTGAGGATAAAGATGCCATTAGCAAGGACGCGCTAAAACGCCTCGTGGCACTTGAGGGCAACTCATTTTTGGGCGCTGGCTCAGTGCTAGCTTATCACGATCTTGAGATAAGGGGTGGTGGCAACATCATCGGCGAGGCGCAAAGCGGCCACATCGAGGCTATCGGCTACTCGCTATATCTAAAGATGCTAGAAGACGAGATAAACAAGCTTCTTAATCAAGACTCCGCAAAGCTTGATAAGATCGATCTAAAGCTTAGTGTGAGCGCCTTTTTAAATCAAGAATTTATAAGAGAAGATAGGCTAAGGCTTGAAATTTACAGGCGCCTTAGCAAGTGTAAAGAGGTGAGTGAAGTCTATGAGATACAAAGCGAGCTTGAGGATAGATTTGGCAAGATAGATACATTTACAAAGCAGTTTTTAGACCTTATCATCATCAAAATTTTAGCTCTAAAAGCTGGCATAAAGACGATCTCAAACAGCGAACAAAATATACTAATAACAAAAAATGATGACGAGAAGATCAGGCTAAAGTCACGTAGCAAGGACGATGACGATGTTTTGGCTGAAATTTTGGTCTATCTAAGAAAGGATAAGAAATGATAGATTGGGGTATGAAGTACGCAGCGATTTATAAGAGCACAAAAGGGATGCTAAAGCCGGTTGAGGATATCGATTTTGTCGATATCGACTCACTTTATGGACTAGAGAAACAAAAAGAAATTTTGCTAAAAAATACTAGAAATTTTATAGCTGGCGACGAGGCAAATCACGTGCTTCTTTGGGGTGAGAGAGGATGTGGCAAGTCAAGCCTTGTAAGGGCTGTTTTTACTAAATTTTATAAAGAGGGACTTCGCATCATCGAGATCGGCTGCGAGGATCTAAAATACCTTGGCGACATCATCGATGAGATCAGAAAAAGTGAGTTTAAATTTATCATTTTCTGCGACGACCTAAGCTTTGAAAATGGTAGCAATGAGTATAAATTTCTAAAGCCTATCATGGACGGCTCTATCCAAAAACCGCCTAAAAACGTCCTTTTATACGCCACTTCAAACCGCAGACACCTAATAAGCGAGTTTAAAAGCGAAAATGAAAACTCAGAGCTAATAGACGGAGAAATCCACTATAGCGACGCAGCTCAGGAGAAAATTTCGCTCTCAGACCGCTTTGGTCTTTGGATCAGCTTTTATCAAGGCAACTACGACGAGTACCTAAAAATGGTTGATTTTTACTTTAAAGACTACGCAGGCGACAAAGATGAGCTTCACACGCTTGCTAAAAATTTCGCCACGTTAAGAGCCAGCAGAAGTGGCAGGACGGCAAAGCAGTTTTATCTAACTTTTAAAGAAAATTTAAAATGAGATCAACTGATCTGTTTTTGGCTCTGCTAAATCACAAAAGTAGAAATTTTGACGAGCTAAAATGGCCAGGCGAGGGCACTTTTGAGGTCATTTTGGGCGCTATTTTGGTGCAAAATACCAACTGGAAAAACGTTGAAAAAGCGCTAGATAATCTAAAAAAAGCAGGTAAAGATAGCCTGCAAGGCATTTGCGCGCTTGAAAACAGCGAGCTTGCCACACTCATAAAGCCAAGTGGCTTTTACAACACAAAGGCAAAACGGCTAAAGACGCTTTGCTTAGCTATAAAAAATGAATTTGAGAGCTTTGATAATTTTAAAGAAAACGCTAGCCGCGAGTGGCTCATAAGCGTAAAAGGCGTTGGCGCTGAGACTTGTGATGCGATACTTGCTTACGCTTGCGACAAGCCTTACATGGTCGTTGATGCTTATGCGCTTAGGATAATGGCATATTTTGACTACATTTTTGAGAGCTACGACGAGGCGGCTGAGTGGTTTAGCTCGCTTGATTATGATGAAATTTACAAATTTCTTGATAGCGAGAAATTTGACGAAACTGAGGTTTTAAAGCTCTATCATGCACTTATTTTAGAGTTTTGCAAAGAGAATTTCAAAGGCAAAATTTTAAGCCAGAGCGGACAAGAGGTGCTTGATAGCATTAAAAACTAAATTTTTATTTTAAATTTAGCGCAAATTAGGACTTTTTATGTTTTATTTTAAATTCTATGCTAAATTTACCTCAAATTTATTTTAGGAGAAGTGATGATCTACGATAACATCGTAAAAACGATCGGTAATACACCTATCGTAAAGGTTAAAACAGGTGCTGACGAGGCTGAAATTTATGTAAAATTAGAGTTTTTTAATCCAGGCGGCTCTGTAAAAGATAGGATCGCATTTAATATGATCACAAAAATGCTAGCTGATGGCACACTAAAACATGGCGACACTATCGTTGAGCCAACAAGCGGCAACACAGGTATCGGCGTAGCTATGTGCGGTGCTGCACTTGGCTTTAAAGTGATCCTTTGCATGCCTGAGAGCATGAGTATCGAAAGACGCAAGATCGTTGCAGCTTATGGCGCTCATCTTGAGCTAACTCCTGCAGCTGGCGGTATGAAAGCAGCGATCGCAAGAGCTACTGAGCTAGCTTCTCAACCAAACCACGTAATGCTAAGCCAGTTTGAAAACAAGTATAATCCGCAAGCTCACGAGCTAACAACAGCTGCTGAGATCGTGGCTGATTTTAGCAAGCTTGATGCCTTTGTGGCTGGCGTTGGCACAGGTGGCACGATAAGCGGTGTGGCAAAGGTTTTAAAAGAAAAAGGCTATGACACTAAGATCATCGCAGTAGAGCCTGAAGCATCACCAGTTTTAAGTGGCGGCAACCCAGGACCACATAAAATTCAAGGCATCGGAGCTGGATTTTTACCAAATACAATGGATATGAGCCTAGTTAGCGAAGTAGAAAAAGTAAGCAACGATGACGCACTAAACGCAGCTAGAGCGATCGCAAAGAGTGATGGCTTGATGATAGGCATAAGTGGTGGCGCTTCTTATGTGGCTGCAAAAAGAGTGGCTAAAAGACTTGGCGCTGGCAAAAAAGTGCTTTTCATAGCTCCAGATAACGGCGAGAGATACCTAAGTACAGAGCTTTACGGAGCGTAAAAATATGTGGGAGAGTCTAAAAGAGCTAGTTCAAACCGTCCGTGAAAAAGACCCATCGGTGCATAGTTGTTGCTTTTTGGCGATACTTATAAACACTCCTGGCATCCATGCGGTTTTGTTTCATAAAATTTCTCATTTTTTATATGAAAAAAAGTGGTTTTTTCTAGCTAGACTCATCTCGCAAATAGCAAGATTTCTAACAGGCATCGAGATCCACCCAGGGGCAAAGATCGGTAGGAGATTTTTCATAGATCATGGCATGGGCGTGGTTATCGGCGAGACGGCCGAGGTCGGTGATGATGTGATGATGTATCATCAAGTGACACTTGGCGGCACTGGCAAAGAGTGTGGCAAGCGCCATCCAACCGTTAAAAATGGCGTGACTATCGCCGCTGGCTCAAAGATACTTGGTGCTATAACTATCGGTGAAAATGCTAAGATCGGTGCAAACTCAGTCGTGCTAAAAAACGTCCCAGCAAACGCAACTGTCGTTGGCATACCAGCAAGGGTTGTCAGGGTAAATGGGACAAAATTTGAGCCAGAATTTATCATTTAAAATTTAAATTTACTCCCACTACACCATAAAAATGCAAATTTTTGATACGGCAAATTTACTATCCATAATGCTGCCAGCGTTTTTTAGCTTTGCGCTGCCTATTATAATATTTGTCATTTTAGTAAATTTGATAACAAAATTTATCAGGCGAAAGCTGCGCCAAAAATCTCACGTAAAATTTAACCAAAAAAATATAGCTGATACGTTTAGTGCAAAAGAGATAGCAAAGAAATTTGGCAAAAACGCAAAAGATGTAAATGAGGTTTTGTTAAATTTAGGCTTTATAAAAAAATGTGACAACGGCTACAACGTGACAGATGCTGGCAGATACTATGGCGGCATGCAAAACTACTACATGGGTAAAGCAAGTGTTAGGTGGGACGAGAGCTACTTTGTAATGAAAATTTCATAAACGAGATAGTAAAAGCTAGCGAAAAATCTAGCAAAAAAGAGCAAAAAGAAGACTTTAGAGAGAAATTTAAGGCTGAATACCGAACAAACGACGGTCACTACGTAAGAAGTAGGGCAGAGCTAGTTATAGCAAACTGGCTATTTACTGAGGGCATAGCCTACGCTTATGAAAAAAAAGTGCCGATAAAAGAAGATGTCTATTGTGACTTTTATATACCAAAAGGCAAGATCTATATAGAGTTTTGGGGATATGTAGATGATGAGGCGTATATAAAAAGAAAAGAACAAAAGATAGAGCTTTATAAAAAATATGGGCTAAATTTAATAGAGATAGATAACGACAAGATCGGCAATTTAGACGATTATCTACCAAAAGAGCTTTTGAAATTTGGCGTGAGTTTAAATTTGTAGAAAAAGGGGCGAGCGCCCCTGTGATTATTTTAAAGTTTGGATGTATTCAGCTACTGCTTTTGCATCTTCATCGCTCATTGGAGTAGCGATAGGTTTCATCATAGCACCAAGACCAAATTTATTTGCTCCTGTTTTGTAGCCTTTTAGAGCTGCTTCGATAGTTGCTGCGTCAAGTGATGTTAAAGCTGGAACTTTGTTATTGAAAACTTTTTCAGCTTTAGCGCCATGACAGGCAACACATTTTTTATAGATAGTAGCGCCATCTGCAGCGAAAGCAGCAGTTGAAAGTAGTGCTGCAACACTTGAAACGATTAGTAGTTTTTTCATTTGTCATCCTTTTTAAAAAACGTGCCGGCATTATAATACAAAAATGTAAATTTGCAAGGGGTGGGTTAAAATATTTTGGCTATAATCACCAAATGATAAGAGAAACAGCCAACAAAGCACTTTTTTTAGACCGAGACGGCGTCATAAATGAGGACGCTGGATACGTTTGCGAGATCAAAGATTTCAAATTTATTGATGGCATTTTTGACGCGTTAAGAGAATTTGCTAAGGCTGGCTACAAGCTCTTTGTCGTGACAAATCAATCAGGCATCGGCAGGGGCTACTATACGCAGGAGCAGTTTGACGCTCTAAACAAATTTATGCTTGAAAGCTTTAAAAAAGAGCAAATTTTCATCACCAAGGTCTATTTTTGCCCGCACGCTCCAGAGCAAAAATGCACCTGCAGAAAACCAAATCCAAAAATGATACTTGATGCTTGCAAAGAGTTTGACATCGACCTTGAAAACTCGCTAATGATAGGCGATAAGCCAAGTGACGTCGAGGCTGGCAAAAGGGCTGGTGTGGGCAAAAATTTCTTGCTTGATGGCATAAATTTTAAAGATGTAAGAGATGTTTTAAATAAGCTAAAAAAGGAAAAATCACTATGAATTTAAACGGAAAAAAGATAGTTATAACTGGCGGTGCTGGCTTTATCGGCTCAGCTTTGGCGCACTATTTTGATGAAAATTATAAAGATGCTCACGTGCTTGTCGTGGATAAATTTAGAAACGACGAGACATTTAGCAACGGCAACCTAAAAAGCTTTGGCCATTTTAAAAATTTACTTGGCTTTAAGGGTGAAATTTACGCTGGCGACATCAACGACCCTAGCACGCTTGAGAAGATAAAAAGCTTTCGCCCAGACGTCATCTACCACGAAGCAGCGATCTCAGACACGACCGTAAAAGAACAAGATGAGTTAATAAAAACAAATGTAAATGCCTTTGTAAATTTGCTTGATATCTGCGAGAGTTTGGGCGCAAAGATGATCTACGCTAGCTCAGGGGCGACTTATGGCAACGCAAAGAGCCCACAAACAGTTGGCGAGTGCGAAGCGCCAAATAACGTATATGGCTTTAGTAAGCTAAGCATGGATAATATCAATAAAATTTACGCAAAGCGCGGTGTGAACGTGGTTGGGCTAAGATACTTTAACGTCTTTGGCAAGGGCGAGTTTTTCAAAAATAAAACCGCCTCGATGGTGCTTCAGTTTGGCTTGCAAATTTTAGCCGGCAAGACCCCAAGGCTCTTTGAGGGCAGCGACCAGATCAAACGTGACTTTGTCTATATAAAAGATATTATTGAGGCAAACATAAAAGCGCTTGACGCGCCAAGTGGCGTCTATAACGCAGCCACTGGCAAGGCTAGAAGTTTTCAAGATATCGCTGACATCTTACAGCGTGAGATCGGCGTAAATTTAGGCAACGAATATATCAAAAATCCATTTATCGGCTCGTATCAGTTTCACACCGAGGCCGATGTCGCCCCAGCTCGCGAGGCATTTGGCTTTAGTGCGACTTGGAGCTTGGAAGAGGCGATAAAAGACTATTTGCCAGAGATAAAGAGAATTTATAAGGAAGAGATAAATGGCTAAGAGAGTTAAAATTTTAGTCGTCGGTGACCTCATGCTGGACCACTATATCTGGGGCAGTTGTGAGCGTATCTCGCCTGAGGCACCGGTGCAGGTTGTAAAGATAAATAACGAAACTTATACGCTTGGTGGCGCTGGCAATGTGGTGAGAAATTTACTCTCTCTTGGCGCAAACGTGAGCGTGGCTAGCGTTTTAGGAGATGATGAGGCTGGCAAAAAGATAAAAGAGAAACTTGCTGAGCTAAATGTAAAAGATGAGCTGATCCTCACTGAAAAAGGGCGTGAAAGCTCGATAAAAAGCCGCATCATGGCATCTCATCAGCAAGTTGTCAGGATCGATAAAGAGAGCGTTGTAAAGATAAATTTAGAAGATGAGCTTGTCTCAAAAGTCAAAGAAAATCTTGCAAATTTCAAGGCGGTCTTGCTAAGTGACTACGGCAAAGGCGTGCTTAGCGAAAAAGTCTGCCAAGAGATCATAAATGAGTGCGTGAGGCTAAAAATACCAGTTCTCATAGACCCAAAAGGCAGCGACTACTCAAAGTATAAAAACGCGACCCTTCTAACGCCAAATAAAAAAGAGGCGAGCGAGGCTACAAATTTAAAGATAAAAGATAAGGCTGAACTTGAAAAGGCGATAAAACAGCTAAAAGACGAGCTAAATTTGACCTATTCGATCATCACGATCTCAGAAGAGGGCATCGCGCTATATGATGACAAATTGCACATCTTTGCGGCCAAGGCAAAAGAGGTATTTGATGTCACTGGCGCTGGAGATACGGTGCTGGCTACACTTGGCTACATGCTAGCAAACGGGGCTGATATAAAAGAGGCGATCAAGATAGCAAACCTTGCTGCAGCCGTCGTCGTGGCAAAGATAGGCAGCGCAACGGCTAGCTTTAGTGAGATCGAGCAGCTGCTAAATAGCTCGTTTGGAGCAAATTTCGAGCACAAGCTTAAAAGTGTTGAGGAGTTAGAAGAAATTTTGAGCCAAAAGGGCAAGAAAAAGGTCGTTTTCACAAATGGCTGCTTTGATATCTTGCACACTGGACACGTAAAATACTTAGCGCGCGCAAGGGAGCTTGGCGATCTTTTGGTAGTCGGGCTAAACTCGGACGCTTCAGTTAAGAGGCTAAAAGGCGAGGCTAGACCTATAAACTCGCAAGAAGATAGAGCCTGCGTGCTAAGCGGGCTAGGATTTGTCGATTATGTCGTGATATTTGATGAGGATACGCCTCTAAATTTGATAACAAAGATAAAGCCTGACGTGCTTGTAAAAGGGGCTGATTATAAAGGCAAAGAGGTCGTTGGCAGCGAGATCGTAAAAGAGGTCAGGCTGATCGACTTTGTCGAGGGCAAAAGCACAACAGGGATAATAAAAAGGATAAAAGATGCTAAAAACGATGATAAAAAATGAGCTTGAG
This sequence comes from Campylobacter concisus, assembly GCF_015230035.1. GTDB lineage: Bacteria > Campylobacterota > Campylobacteria > Campylobacterales > Campylobacteraceae > Campylobacter_A > Campylobacter_A concisus_BK. The sequence continues at coordinate 54,302 of NZ_JAAKZD010000003.1, read as the reverse complement.
GCTCACCAAAAGACCTTTAGCGAGCATGTAAATTTGCTAGGTAGCTTGGAGCGTGCTTGCCAGATGGTGGCTGATACGCTAAAAAATGGCAAAAAGGTGCTGATATGCGGTAACGGCGGCTCTGCGGCGGACGCTCAACACTTTGCAGCCGAGCTAACTGGCAGATATAAAAGCGAGCGCCAGCCACTACCAGGCATCGCGCTAACCACCGATACTTCGGCACTTACAGCCATTGGTAACGACTACGGCTTTGACTATGTTTTTTCACGCCAGTTTGAGGCCTTAGCTCAGCCAGGCGACTTGCTCGTGGCGATCTCAACGAGTGGCAACAGCAAAAACGTCCTTGAAGCTATAAAAAGTGCCAAGAAAATGGGCGCATCAGTGCTCGGACTTAGTGGTAAAGGCGGTGGCGCGATGAATGAAGGATGTGATCTAAATTTAGTCGTTAGCTCAAGCGATACAGCAAGAATTCAAGAGTCGCACATCTTTTTCATACACACGATCTGTCAAGCTGTGGACGAGGCTTTTAGGGGTTAAAATGCAAGAAGCGATGGATAAATTTTTAAGTGATCCTAGCGAGAAAAATGAGGTAAATTTGATATCGGCTTTAAAAAAGGCTACTTTTTTCGCTCCGGTACTTTTAAACCAAGCGCTCGCAAAGCCTGATGGTGGCGTAGTTTATGAGGAGGAGGGCTCAAATATCAAATTTATCCTGCTTGAAGATGAGGGCGAAAAGCTTAGCTATTTTCCAGCATTTACAAGCAAAGAGGCGATGAAGCTTTGGCGAAACGACAGCGAGCAAGAAAGCATTGAGATAGGGCTAAAGGAGTATCTTGCGATGCTAAAAGAGAGTAGTTACGCCGGCGTCGTGGTCGATGCTTTTAGCTATGACTTTGTGCTAAAAAGAGAGCTTATAGAGAAAATCCTCGCCTAGTGCTAATAAAATTTATAAAATTTTGCGCATTATTTTACGCAAATGGCTTTGATGAGGTAGATTTAATTGTCGGTCTATTTAAATTTTTAGGCTGGCTTTTGCTGCGATCGGTGGCGATTTTATAAATTTATTTTTTTTGTGCGCTTTTATTAAATTTGATATTGTAGATGAGCTAAATTTAGTAAGCTACAAATTTCACTATCTCGTTTATAAAATTTGATTTCATATATCTTTGTTATTGGTAACAAAATTAAATTTGATATACGATTTCAAAGCTACAAGAGTGCTATGAATTTTGAAGATCGGCAGCTATCCTGCAACAAAGATATATGGATAAATTTTACCGATAGAAATTTTAATTTTGCAGCTTAATACTTTAGTGTGAGGATCGTAAGGGTAAAATTTATCACTAGAAACTTTAAATTTGCTCTTTTGTGGATTAAATTTATAGCCTTTATACTCTAAATTTAAATGCAAAAGCAGTTTATGTTAGAGAAAAAATAGCCAAAACTAAATTTGCGGTCTTTCTCTAAAATACCAATGTTAGTGGGTGTCTGGTTTAAGGATTGGAGTAAAATTTAGTTTTAAATTTGATCTTTGTAGATCAAATTTGCAGATAGAAATTTAAATTTTTGCAGACTTGTTAAGATTGTTGTAGAAAATTTGGTGATAAAAAGTTTAAATTAACCTTTGGCAGATCAAATTTATAGCCCAAAACGCTCTATCTACTAAAAAATTTAGAAAGGTTTTCTATTTGAATGCCCTTTGCAAATAAATAGCCCCTATTTATCTCTGGGAGCTTTAAAATTCTAGCTTTTTCTTTAAATATTTTTGGCATTACGGCTTTGCAAAATGGCGTCACTAGGATGTATCCATCAGCGTAGCCAACGGCGATCTTGCCACTTAGAACCACGCTTGTTTGCTTTGCTAAATTTGCATTTAGCTCATCTTTTTGAGCTTTGCTTAAAAGCACATTTAGCTCTTTTGCAGCCATATCGACGCCCCGCACGACGTTACTATCATTTTTTATAATGAAAATTTCATCATCCATTTTTGTGATATTTGGCAGCAGGTTTTGCCTATCAGTCTCTAAAAACTCAAAGCTTTTCTTCACGCCGCCAAAATACTCGTCCAAAAATGGCTCACTAAAATTTAGCCTCACAAAGCTTCTTTTAAGCTTGCCTTCTAAATTTGTCTCATCGACAAAGTAGCGCAAACCTCGCTCGTCAAGGTAGTTTTGAAGCTCTTTTTTGCGTAAATTTAAAAGCGGCCTAACCAGCCAAAAGTGCTCTCTCCTCTCAAGCTCGCTCATGCCAAAGAGCTCTTTTAGCCCAGCGCCCTTACCAAGTTGCATCAAAAACCACTCAAATTTATCGTCAAATTGATGCGCTAAGATCAAATTTTCATAGCCATATTTTTGACAAATTTCACCAAAAAACTCATACCTTGCCTTGCGTGCATTTTTTTCAAAATTTGATCTATCTAAATTTATGCTTTTTATGTAGATTTTTTTGCCAAATTTGCTAGCAAGCTCTTTGGCGCTTTCAACTTCAAATTTACTCTGCTCTCTAACGTTGTGATCGACTATGGCTAGATCAAATTTGACCCCAGCCTCGTGTAGAATATAAAAAAGTGCAGTGCTATCAATGCCGTGCGAGAAGGCAAGCAGGTTTGCGCCCAAGCTTAGCCTATCAAGCACGTTCTGGCTTATCATTTTGCTTTTTTGATGATGGTAGCGACTAGTTTTTGATCGACCACGTCGCTGACCTCGCAAAGGTAGAGCGAGCCGATCTCAAGCTCTTTTACGTCGCTTTCATTGATCAAAATTTCGCCGTCTATATCTTTATCCCAGATATCTTTTTTGGCAGCGTAAAACATCTCGCCCTCGCTGCTAATGCCCTCAAGCGATGCGTAAATTTGCTTGCCAAGCTCTTTTTGCAAGCTCTCATTTATCGCTTTTTTGGTGATCTTCTCTATCTTGCTTAGCCTTTTTGAGATGATCTTGGCTGGGATTTGCTCCATTTCAAAAGAGGCTGTGTCTTCTTCTTTTGAGTAGGCAAAGGCGGAAATCCTATCAAATTTAAACTCTTCTAAAAACTCGCAAAGCTCCTCAAAATCCTCCTCGCTCTCGCCTGGATGTCCCACGATGATACCAGTTCGTAAGAATGAATTTTTGGCATTTCTCATCAAATTTAAAAGCTCTTTTATCTTTTTAGCGCCACTTCCACGCTTCATTATCTTTAGCATATTTTCGCTGATGTGCTGGATGGGCATGTCAAAGTAGTTGTGAAAGATGGGCGAGGCGATGATGCGCGAAATGAGCTCCTTGCTGGTCGTGCTTGGGTAGAGATAAAGTATCCTAGCACTTCTTACGCCCTCTATCTTTTCTATCTCGTCTATTAAATTTATTAGCCCGTCGCTAACGCCCTGATCGCGCATATATGAGCTTGAGTCTTGGGACAAAAAGCTAAAGTCGTAGTAGCCTTTTTTGACTAGATTTTTGACCTCATTTACGATGTTCTCAAGCGAGCGTGATCTTAGTTTGCCCTTAAATGTCGGTATCGCACAAAAGCTACATTTTTGGTTACAGCCCTCTGAAATTTTGATGTAGGCGTGGTAGTTTGAGCCAGTTATCACACGCTCTTCGTTTGCTTGCAGATAAGTTTCTGGGCTAAATAAATTTTGCTTTTTTAAGATGATCTCGTCGATCTTGTCATAATCAGCCACGCCAGTAAAGAGATCGACCTCTGGTAGTTCTTTGATAAGCTCATCTTTGTAGCGCTGCATAAGACAGCCAGTCACTACCAGCAAAGAGCCATTTTTACGAGCTTCATGCATCTCAAGTATGGTTTGGATGCTCTCTTCTTTGGCGGATTTGATAAAGCCGCAGGTATTTACGATGATGACGTCAGCGTCGCTGATATCGTCCGTGATATCGTAGTTTTGCAAGCGCCCAAGCATGATCTCTGAATCAACTAAATTTTTATTACAACCAAGCGAGATTAGATGAAGTTTTGGCATTTTTTAGATCCAGATGTTGTCTATTAGCCTAGTTTTGCCAACATAGGCGGCTACTAAGATTATTGTATTGCCTTTTTCTACCTTTGAAATTTCATTTAAATTTCTATCCGTAACCGCGACGTAATCAACCTTTAGTGGCTCTAAAACTTCAAGCATATTTGCCTTGATCTCGCTTGCGTCCTCTTCGCCATTTTGGATCAAATTTAGCGCTTTATTTAGCGACCTTGAAAGCCTTAGCGCGTTGCACTTATCTTCATCGCAGATATAGACGTTTCTGCTTGAAAGTGCTAGGCCGTCAGGCTCTCTAACGATATCGCAAGCCACTAACTCGATGTTTAAGAAAAATGTCTTTATCATATTTTGCACGATGATTAGTTGTTGCGTGTCTTTTTTGCCCATATAGACGCTATTTGCACGAGTTAGGCGAAATAGCTTGTTTAGCACTCTTAAGACGCCATCAAAGTGACCAGGTCTAGTTTTGCCCTCTAAGATGGTCGAAAGCTTCTTTGGAGCGACGATGAGCGGCTCATCTTCAAAGTAAAGCTCATTAGCATCTGGGATAAAGATAGCGCTAACGCCATTTTGCTCGCAAATTTGGATGTCGCTTTGCTCTTTTCTTGGGTATTTGTCTAGGTCTTCGCCTGGTAGAAATTGAGTTGGATTTACAAAAGTTGAGACGATGCTTGTCTCGTTTTCGCTCACACATTTTTTTATAAGACTAACGTGTCCGTTGTGAAGTGCGCCCATTGTCGGCACAAAACCGATCTTGCCGCTTGCATTTTGGACAAAATTTTCAAGCTCTTTTATAGTTCTTATGATCTGCATATTTGACTCTTTTTATCTAAATTTTAACTTGGCATTGTAACAAAAAAGGATTAAAAGGGCGTAAATTTAAAAATGTAAGCAACTTTTGGCTAAAATCGGCAAAAATTTATGGAGAAAAACTTGGATAGTTACGAATACAACGAGCTTTTAAAGAAGCTACAAACAAAAGTTGAAAACATAGGCTCTATCGTAAAGCCTGACGAGATAAAGGCTAGGCTAAAAGAGATCGAGGCTACCGAGCAAGACCCTGACTTTTGGCAAGATATCGCTAAAGCTGGGGCGCTAAATAAAGAAAAGACAAAAATTTCAAACATGCTTGCTAAATTTAGTGACGCTCATCAAGCAGTTAGCGACGCAAAAGAGCTCTTTGAGCTAGCAAATTCTGAAAATGACGAGGAGACTATAAATTCTCTCTTTGAAGATGCTAAAAATTTAGATGAAAAGATAGTAAATTTAGAAATTTCTATGCTTTTAAGTGGCGAGGATGACGGCAAAAACGCGATCGTATCGATACACCCTGGAGCTGGTGGCACTGAGAGCAACGACTGGGCGAGCATGCTTTATAGGATGTATCTTAGATTTTGCGAGCGTGAGGGCTTTAAGGTCGAGACTTTGGACTTTCAAGAGGGCGAAGAAGCAGGATTAAAGGATGTGAGCTTCATCGTAAAAGGTGAAAACGCTTATGGTTACTTCAAGGCAGAAAATGGCATCCACAGGCTCGTTCGCACAAGCCCATTTGATAGTGCAGGACGCCGTCACACAAGCTTTTCTAGCGTCATGGTAAGCCCCGAAGTAGATGATGATATAGAGATCGAGATCGAAGAGAAAGATCTAAAGATAGACACTTATAGAGCCAGTGGCGCGGGCGGCCAGCACGTAAATAAAACAGAATCAGCCATCCGCATCACGCACATACCAACTGGCATAGTCGTGCAGTGTCAAAACGACCGCAGTCAGCACAAAAACAGAGCCACAGCGATGAAAATGCTAAAGTCGCGCCTTTACGAGCTTGAGCTGATGAAGCAACAAGAGGCGAGCAATAGCGTCGAAAAGAGCGAGATCGGCTGGGGGCATCAGATAAGATCATATGTGCTTTTCCCATATCAGCAAGTAAAAGACAACCGCAGTGGCGAGGCATACTCACAAACTGATGCGATACTTGATGGGGATATCAAAAAGATGATAGAGGGCGTCTTGATCGCCCAAAAGGCTGAGGCGTAGGAGCTAAAATATAGCTAGCTGTTAAATTTATGCGTTAAATGCTTTAGCAATTTAAAAAAAGAGAATGCCAAAAACTTTATGAAGCCAAAGAGCACTTGGGTATGCTAAAATTTTGGCTCGGGATTTTTGTCACAATTTTGGTTGGTCTTATTAGTTGGATTTTTACCCACTATAAGGACTATGCCGACAAGCTAGAATTTTATAGTGTTTGCATGTGTGCAGCTCTTTTATTGATTTTGATATTACTTGGCAATGCAAAGTCTAAAAAGATATTAAAAGAGATAAAAGAGTTAAAGAAATAAAGGATAAAAATGGGAATTTTTGTATCTGTTCTTATGATAGCAAGTGTGATTTTGATCGGATATTCGGCTCTAAATTCTGTTGAAACTAATTAAGAGCTAAAATTTCATCTCTTTTAGCTTCATGCATGCCTCTTCTTTGCCGTGATAGCAGGTCTCATCAAGATAAATTCTAGCTTTCTTATAGTCGTTTTTGCCAAGATAGATAAGCCCTAGATCATAGCTAGCCTCACTTGAGCCAAGACTAGTGGCTTTTTCATAAAAATATATCGCTTTTTCTAAATTTTTATTGACCCCAAGGCCGTACTCATAGATATATCCAGCGCTTCTAAGACCATCTATGTTGCCGTATCTGCCAGCTGTCTCAAACCAAAAAAGTGCCCTTAAGATATCCTTGCTAAAGCCTTTGCCGTCACGAAAACAAACGCCAGTTTGCTGCATGGCTAGGACATTGCCATCTTTTGCGTAGTCGTAAAATCTCTTGCAAGCTTTTTGGTAGTTGCCTTCGTTATATAGATAGATGGCGTCTGCTATCTGCTCTACTTCAGGATCAAGTGGTGGCTCGCTAAGACCTAAATTTTGCGACAATTGCTGCGCCGAACAGCCCAAAAATAGCAAAATGCTAAATAGAAAAATGATAAATTTTTTCATATTTGTCCTTGAAAATTTAGGCGATTTTATCGAATTTTATCTTATAATGATCGCAAATTTAAGCAAAAAGGAACGATATGGATCATAACGCACTTTTGACACAGCTTGGCTACAACATAGATGAAACGACCACTGAGCATATGCGTAGAATTTTAAATAACACTGACGGCCTTTTGCCAAAGAGTGTGATCGAGCTAAACGATCATCTAAAGCCGCACCTTTGCTTTGTAGCGATGAGCGGGAGCGAGGATAGGCTAAAGATAAAAAACGTTGCGACCGTCAAAGAGATAAAAGAGCGGGTTGATGAGATCATCAAAAGCTGGGCAAATAAATACAAAATGGATATCAAAAAGATAAACGAAACTACATACTACATAATAGGAAAAATTAAATGAAATATGACATTGTTATTATTGGATTTGGTAAGGCTGGCAAGACGCTAGCTGTAAAGGCTGCTGCGCTTGGCAAAAAGGTCGCGCTAATCGAGAGATCGCCGAAGATGTATGGGGGCACTTGCATAAACGTGGGCTGCATACCGACAAAGCGTCTAATCACAGCTGCAAAAGAGGCGATATATGCAGATAATAGCGTTGAAAACGAGTATTACACGCTTAGCATCGAAAACAAAAATAAGCTAATCTCAGCTTTAAATTCTAAAAACTATGCGATGCTAAATGACAAAGAAAATATCGATGTGATCGATGGTGTTGGCTCGTTTAAAGATAAAAATAGCGTCCTAGTTACAACCTCAAACGGCGAGCAAAAAGTCGTTGAAGGCGAGTTTATCATCATAAACACTGGCTCAAAAGAGGCGTATGCGCCATTTGAGATAACAAACTCAAACGTCTTTTCAAGCAAAACTTTGCTCGATCTAAAAACTATGCCAAAGCATCTTGTAATCGTTGGTAGTGGATTTATCGGCATCGAGTTTGCATCGATGTTTGCAAATTTTGGCTCAAAAGTGACCATCGTTGGACGCTCAAAACTGCTAAAAAACGAAGATGAAGACATAGCTAAAAGTGTAAAAGATGCGCTAAACGTGCAGGGCATCGAAATTTTAGAGGGCTGCGAGATAGAGAGTCTAAAAGACAATGCGCTAAATTTCAAACAAGATGGTGAAGATAGGCTCATCAAGGCTGATGCGTTTTTAGTAGCGCTTGGCAGAGTGGCAAATTTAGATGATCTAAATTTAAAAGCAGCTGGTGTTGAGCTAAATGAAAAAGGCTTTATAAAGACAAATGAGCGCCTTCAAACAAATGTGTCAAACATCTACGCAGTGGGCGACGTGCGCGGTGGAGAGCTTTTTACCTACACTAGTTTGGATGATTTTAGGATAGTTTTCTCACAAATTTTTGGCGATAAAAAGCGCACCACACAAAACAGAAGCATCCATGCAAATGTGCTATTTACCGACACTCCGCTAGCAAGAGTTGGCGTAAATGCAAAAGAAGCTAGCAAGCTTGGGCTAAATTTCAAAGAACTAAAACTTAGCATGGCGGCAGTGCCAGGAGCAAAGGTGCTAAATCATGATGTGGGCATGCTAAAAGCGATCGTTGAAGCAAGTAGTGGCGAAATTTTGGGGGCTAGCTTTCACTGCATCTACGCAAATGAGATCATAAATGAGATCGCGATCGCGATGAATTTAAAAGCAGATGCAAATTTCTTTAAAAACCAAATTTTCACTCATCCAAGCATCAGCGAAGCCCTAAATGACTTGTTTGGACAATACTAAAAGGATAAAAATGAAAAAATATCTATTACTTTTAACTGCTCTATTTTTTGCAGGTTGCTTAAACGTCATCGGCATCGGAGAGACGCCAAAGCAAGATGACTCATGGCAGCAGCCAAAGGACGAAAAGGTGGTGCAAAACAAAGAGCAAATTTCAAAAAATGCCATCGATCTTTTAACACCAAAGTGCGAGAGCGGCGATGCTGAAGCTTGCAATGACTTGGGTGTAAATTTCGAGCTTATGAAAGAGTATGACAATGCCTACGCAAACTATAAAAAGGCTTGCGATGCGAAGGTGCAGCTTGCTTGCTCAAACCTTGGCACGCTCTATGAAAACGGCCTTGGCGTGAAAAAAGATCCAAAAAAAGCGGTCGAAATTTACAAAGATAGCTGCAACAGTGGCGGTGTGCAAGCTTGCTATCATCTAGGCAACGCCTACCGCAAGGGCGAGATCGTAAAACAAGACTACTATCTAGCGATGGAGGCCTACACAAACGCTTGCAACGCTGGAGATCTGCCAAGCTGCGCAAATATCGGCGCGATGTATGAGCTAGGTCTTGGCATGAACAAGGACGAAAAGAGAGCTTATGGGATTTATAAAGTCGCTTGCTTTCGTGGTCTAAACAAGGCGTGCCCACAGATGAAAAGACTAGGCGCAAAGCTTGGCATGTAAGCAGGAAAATAAGTGAAAAAAGTTTTAAATTTTGGGCTTATCGTAGCTGCTAGCTTTATGCTAAGTGGCTGCTGGTCGTGGCAAAAGATGGTGAGCTTTGGCTTTTGGCAAAGTGATGAGGAGGCTAGGGCGGAGCGTCTTGAGCTTGAAAAAGAGAAGATGGTGCAAAACTGCGAGAGCGGAAATAGCATCGACTGCAACAACCTAGCTGTAAATTTTAGCAACGAAAAGGACTTCGTAAAGGCAAAAGGCTACTACGAAAAGGCTTGCAACGCTGGGCTTGCGACTGCTTGTTCAAATTTAGGTCAAATTTATGAGCAAGGGCTAGTTGATGAGCAAAAAGATATCGAAAAGGCTCTAAAGCTTTATAAACTAGCTTGCGATAGTGGCGACGGTGTTGGCTGCTACAACGAGGCAATGGGACTAAAATCCTACATCGAAAGCGAAAATTTAAAAACTCATAAGATAGATAGAAACAAGGCTGAGGCTAGAGTTTTAAAGCTTTTGGCAAAGAGCTGCGAGCTTGAGTATGCGCAGTCGTGCTTTTTGCTTGCAAAGCTAAGCGGCGATGAAGCAAAGGCAGACGCACTTTACAAAAGAGCCTGCCAACTTGGCAAATGTGTGGATAAAAAGTAAGGATTTGTGTAGCTTAAATTTATAAAAGCTACACAAATTTAAATTTAGTTTGATCCGCTAAGTTTATATCCTACACCTGAGATGTTTTTGATGAGATCGGTGTCGGTTTTTGCCCTTATCTTCTTGATAGTCATTCTAAGCGCTTCGTTACTCATCGACTTCTCGCTCCAGACGTAGTTTTTTATCACTTCATAACTTATAACTTTTTCTATATTACTCACAAGTAGAAAGAAGAGTTTTGCCTCATTTTTTGGCATCTGCACCTCTTCGCCATTTTTAAAAAGCTGTTTGCTTGTCATATCGTATTCATAAATTTCTTTAAATTTGATCCTACTTTCAAAAAGATCTTTTGTCGCCATTATGATAGTGATTTGAAGCTCTTTGTATAGTTTTACAACCTTGCTTTGTGTGCCAGTGCCTGCGTGTAAGAGCTTGTTTGGTACCTTGCAACAGTGGTGGTGGCTCAGCTGTCTTTTATATCCATGTCTTTGTTAAGGGCACAGCAATTTTAAATTTGATGCGGAGAAATTTATTAAACTTGGTTACTTCAATCCAAAAACTTTTATATTAAAAGTTGTGTGGATTTTGTCGTTTTCACCCTTCATCACGATAGGAAATTCTGCTTTTATGATGCTATCGTAGCTGCTAAGTGCGTCTAAAAAGTCATAAAATTTCTGCGGGGTTTTTAGTGAGCTGGTGACGTTTAGGCGGTATCTAAAGAACTTCTCGGTTGCGTTATTCTCGCCTTCTTCTATTTTACTAAGGCTTACCTCGCTAAAAAATTGCGATGCGAAATTTATAAATTTATCCTTATCAAAAGCTGTATCATAGGCCAAGATGATAGCACCATCTTTTTGTCTTGTCGCTTCAAGCGCTTTAAATTTAGTTTCAAATTCGTTTTTTACCTTCGTGTATGATGAGGTTTGCGAGTAGTTTTGTCTTGAGAGGCTTTTAAATTCTTTTATATTTGGCACGATAAAGCCAAATATCATAATGAAGCAAACTATGATAAAAGCAAATATAAAAAGTAAAAGCTTTACAGGGTCGATTTTTTCTAAGCTCGTATCTTTTTTACTCATTATATCCCTCAGAATTATCAATCTTATTTGTGCTTATAAAGCCGTACCAGCCGTTTTTACTCTGATAAAAACTAGTATTTGATGTGGTGAAAATCGACCTTAGTGGCGATGCTAAGAGCTGGTTAAAGACATCTTTTGTTGGCGTTATGCCGCGTATGATAAGCGAGTTTTTATCCATAAAAACCTCTTCAAGCGTGATGCTATCAGGCACAAGGTCAAAAAGGTTATGTAGGCTTTGCTTTAGGATAGAATTTGACGTAAAGATGTCATTTGCCGAGTCTATCTGCACGGCAAGTTTAGCTGAAATTTCATCTGTAGTGACTATCTTTTGACTAAGCTCTTTTTGCTCGTTTGCTAGAAATTCTATATTTTTCTTGGTTGAGTAGTTTTTATAAACGATAAAGAAATTTGCCACCAAAAGCACCACAAAAATAAAGCCTATGAGCGTTAGCCAGAGCTTACTAAAGATAGATAGAAGCGGTCTTGGTTCTGGAGTGATGAAGCTAAATTTCATAGTGTTATCTCTTCTTGCATGATCTCGTTCATGATGTGATTTGTATTGATCGGATAGGCCGAAGTCTCCACAAATAGCTCAGACTGCAGGTATTGTAAAAAGGTAGCGCTTGTCTTTGTGTTTTCAAAAACGATGATCTGCTCGATAAAATCGCCGCCGTAGATCGGATTTTCATAAAATTCTTTCATAGCCTTTGCGATGTAGTCAAACATCTTCATATCACGTCCAAATATCGCCACCGACTTTTCGACGTTTGTCGAAGTTGGCATGTTTAGCTCGTAGTTTAGATCTTCAAATTCTTTTGGCTTGTCGTCACTTAAAAAATCATCTAAACTCTTAAAATCATCAAGCGCCGTTGCACCATCTTCTTCTTTGACGATCAGGTTGTCGATGTCAGTTATGTCCTCTTCTTTAAGACTCTCGATGCTTTCGCTGCTCTCTTCGTTGTCGGTCATATTTAAAAAGGTCGAGAGCTTCATCTGCTGGTCTTGAAAGATCGCAAGCGCAAAAGAGTGCGAGTGGATGTAGAGATATAGCGTGGTTTTTGGCGAAATTCCACGCTTTAAAAGCTCGTGAAAGAGCAGGGCGATAGGCGAGTAGATAAGATCGACGCTACCTTGCCCAAAGAGGTTTTTATATCTTCTTATAGCATTTAAATTTGCATATATGCTCCAGCTATCTTGCATCACAAGGCTGGTTAAATTTTGCGTGTTGATGTTAAATTTTTTGTACTCGTCAAAGTTAGCAGTGGGCAGTGCACCTTGCGAGTCGTCGTTAAAAAAGAGCGAAACATAGACGCCAAAATAAGCCTTTTCTTGCTCCTCTATGTATTTTAAAACTTTTTCATCGACACTATCTATGCTTATGTCTGTAAATTTAGCATTTATGGTTTTTATAAGCTTGCCATTTCTAAAGACCTGACCGTAAAAAACGCACTCATTGCCCTCGATCACGGCGCTTAAGAAAAGGTTTGAAAAAAGCTTTTTGATGCTAAAAGACATAACTCTCCTAAATTTAGTGCATTATTTTTGGTATGTTAGCTAAAAAGGGATTAAATAAGTTTAAAACAGCTCGTTTTTTAGTTTTGCAAACGCCTCTTTCATCTGCAGAGCCTCGCTTTTTAGCTCCTCATCAAGCAAAGCAGAATTTCTTAAGCTTTCAAAATCCTCTATCATCACATCACACATCATTTTGATGCGCTCATTATCAGCTTTACTGACGCCATTTTGGCTCATTTTTTTGATGCGTTCAAGATACTCTTTGCCGTTTTTTATGTATGAGCTAAATTTCATAGCTGCATTGCTTTGATTAAGCGTGGTGGTTGCCATCTTGTTGTATGCGTCAAGATCAAGAGCTTTTTGGCTTAAATTTATAGCCTTTTCATACTCTTTGCTCTCGTAGTAAAATTTCGCTTCAAGAGCGAGCTTGTAGGAGTTGTCGCTGTAAAAAAATAGCCCAAACAAAGCTATTATAAAAATGGCTATAAAGATAGAAAATTTATTTTTCATAAATTTCGTCCAAAATTTCTCTTATCTCATCGCTTATTTGCGGATTTTTGTGAGCATATTTTTTCCACCAAATTTTTAAATTTGACCTAAAGTCCTCTTTGTTTTGTAGCACGCTCTTGCCGCCGTCATTTTGTGAGGCCTGCCAAAGCTCATTTTGTATCTTCTCTTTTGCCTCTTTTTGCTCTAAATTTGCCACACTAAAAGGGGCTGAGAGGCTAAAATTTATAGCTGAAAATGGCTTTGGAAGTATCATCTTATCCCAGCTTTTAAATTCCCAAAACGAGTTTGCTTCGAAATTTAGAGCATAAATTTCACAAGACGACTTTTGCGCGATCACCGCAGCTCCGTCTGCTACGCTGTGTCTTGGTCCGCGTGGTCCATCTGGCGTGACGATGACGTCATGACCTTGTTTTATCTCTCTTAGAGCCTCTATAAGCGCTCTTGCGCCGCCTTTTGAGCTGCTACCTCTAATGGTGCCGATGCCAAAAAATTTGATTATTCTGGTGATGAGCTCGCCATCTTTGTGGTCGCTGATTATTACCTTGCCTTGTTTTCTGTTTTGGCTGCTCCACCAGCGTCTGTAAGCAAAGCTCATAAAGCTAAGCCTGCCGTGCCAAAAGACGACGACGCAGCCATTTTGTGGTAAGAAATTTGGAGTGTAGCTCTTTTTGCAGGTTAGAAAAATGAGCCACATCAAAATGTAGATGAAAAAGACGCCAACATTCGTGGCGAGCTTTTCAAGGGTGTTTTTAAATTTGCAGCTCGCCATACAAAACCATTCGTTTTGGGTTTGTGATCTTTACTTTTTGCGTAGTGCCAAGAAGCTCCTCGCTGCCATCAACTTGAACTAAAAAGTTGTTAAAACTTCGTCCAGCAACTCCGCCATTTGCCCTTAGCTCTTCAAAATATACATCAAAAATTTTATCTTTTTGCGCCGCCACGATCTCGTCCAAAATTTCGCTGTGGCGATTTTGCAGGCGCGTTAGCCTTTCTGAAGCTGTCTTGTCGTCTATTTGATTTGTAAAAGTAGCTGCCTTTGTAAGCGGACGAGGTGAATACTTAAAGCTAAAAATTTGCTCAAATCTAACTTGCTCAAGCACGTCCATCGTATCTTCAAATTCGCTCTCGCTCTCGCCAGGAAATGCGACGATGATATCAGTTGAGATGCTAACATCTGGACACATCTTTCTAAGTCTTAGCGCGCGGTCTAAAAACCACTCTTTTGTGTATCCACGCTTCATCTCGCGCAAAACTTTTGTGTTTCCGCTTTGAAGTGGCATGTGCATAGATTTGCAAATTTTTGGGTTATTAGTGAAAATTTCAAGAAATTTATCATCCATGTGAAGTGGGTGCGGGCTTGTAAATCTTATCCTCTCAACGCCATCTATCTCGCTTATCTTCACTAGCAGATCGCTAAAATCGATATTTTCTTGCATGCCTGAAAATCTTTTGCCGTAGTTATTGACATTTTGCCCTAGTAAAAATATCTCTTTTGCACCGCTTTTTGCAGCCTTTTCTGCCTCTTTTAAGATGAGGCTTGAAGGGATAGAAATTTCATCGCCTCTGGTGTGTGGGACGATGCAGTAGGTGCATTTTTTATCGCAGCCGATCGAGATATTGATGTGGCTTTTGTATGGCGAGCCTCTAAATTCGCCAAATGCGTATTCGCTCTCGTCGTGGTTGATATCGGTTGAGATAAATTTAGGCGTATTTACAGCCTTTGTGATCTTGCTAACATTTCTTGCGCCAAGGACAAAATCAACATAAGGTGCGCGCTTGAAAATTTCACTACCCAAATGGCTTGCAGTGCAGCCGCAAACGCCTATTTTAGCGCCTCTTTTTTTGGCTTTTTCAAAGGCTCCGACCTCGCTAAAGAGCTTATGAACTGGCTTTTCACGAACCGAGCAGGTATTTATAAGGATTAAATCAGCTTCTTCGATGTTTTGTGTTAAGGAGTAGTCTTCTTTTTGTGAGAGCTCGGCTATGATATGCTCGCTATCACGAACATTCATAGCACAACCTAGAGTTTGGATAAAGAGTTTTTTACTCATTAAAGTATATGCACTTCATACATATAATCGCTATCATCAAGCCCGTATTTTACGGTTCTGTGATAAACGCTTAGCCCTTTTTCTTCAAAGTGCTCGACTAAGGCGATTAGTTGTTTGTGTGTGTTTTCTTTATCAAAATAGAAAATTTTCTGACCCTCTTTTTCGACAGCTGCCTCTATCTTTTCTAGTGAAATCGTTTTTGGTTTTGCGTCTAATTCGGCTCTTGCAAGTTTTAGCTCCATTTTTAATCCTTTCAAAATCTTAAATTTTAATCGGTCAATATACCCAAATCATCATAAAAAAAGGATTAAATAAAAGTTAATAACAAGCTTAATGTTATTAAAAGTATGGCTTATGTATAATTTCAAAACTTCACGAAAAATCCCCGAAATTTATCGTCACAATGGAGAAAAAATGGAAAGAATTTCAGATATCATCGAGTCAATTGCAAATGAGAAAAATTTAGAGATAGAAGATGTAAAAGAGCGCGTCATAAGAGCCTTGATAAACACTGCAAAAAGGGTTTATGGAGAAAATTATGAGTATGACGTGAGCATCGATGCTAATAAAAACTTAAAGCTTTATCAAAAAATTTCAATCGTAGCAAACGACGATGAGAGGCTTGCTGAAGACAATGAACACTTTTTAAGCTTAAAAGAGGCTAAAAAGATAGATAGTGGCGTAGAGATCGGCGATGAGCTCACTTACGAGCTAAGCCTTGATAACCTTGGTAGAACCGCAGCTCAAACGCTTCACAAGGAGCTTGAGTATCACATCCAGCGCCTAGTTGAAGAGAAAATTTTACAAAAATATAATGAGATGAGCGGTCACATGGTTTTTGGTCCAGTTGTCAGAGTCGATAACGACGAAAACACATTTATCGAGATAGACGAGCTTCGTGCCATCTTGCCACGTAAAAACCGCATAAAAGGCGAGAAATTTAAAGTAGGCGATGTGGTAAAAGCGGTCATTAGAAAAGTTTTTACAGATAAAAATTTAGGCATAAAGGTCGAGCTTTCAAGAACTTCGCCTAAATTTCTTGAAGCGCTGCTAACTTCAGAGGTGCCTGAGATAAAAGATGGCGGCATCATCATCCAAGGAAGTGCGAGGATCCCTGGCGAAAGGGCTAAAGTAGCACTCATCTCAACCACTCCAAACATCGATCCAGTCGGCGCAACTGTCGGCACAAAGGGCGTTAGGATAAATGCCGTAAGCAAAGAGCTTCATGGTGAGAGCATCGATGCGATCGAATACACCACTGAGCCAGCGATCTTGGTAGCTCGTGCGATGGCACCTGCGATCATCACATCTGTAAAGATCGAAGAAAACAAAGCGATCGTGACACTTGCAAGTGAGCAAAAGAGCAAAGCTATCGGCAAAAATGGCATAAATATCCGCCTAGCAAGTATGCTAACTGGCTATGAGATCGAACTAAATGAGCTTGGCTCAAAAACTACTAGCAGCAGCGGCGAAAATGGCGAAATGGTTAAAGATCTAAAAGCACTCTTTGGTGACAACTAATGAAATTTCAAATAAGAAAAGCGACTGAGGGCGATATAGACGTGATCTGTGAGCTTGTAAGAGAGCTTGCGAGCTATGAAAAGATGAGTGATCAAGTCACTTTTACAAATGAAATTTTTGCAGACTCTATCTTTAATAAAAATCACGCAAAAGCCCTTATCTGCGAGAGTGAGGGCAGGGCGATAGGATATGCTATCTATTTTTATACATTTTCTACATTTTTAGGGCTTGGTGGGATCTATCTTGAGGACATTTACGTCAAAAAAGAGTTTAGAAATCAAGGCATCGGCAAGGCATTTTTTAAATTTCTAGCTCAAATTTGCAAGGATGAAAATTTAAAAAGGCTTGAGTGGTGCTGTCTAAACTGGAATGAGCCAAGCATCAAATTTTATGAAAGCATGGGCGCTAATAATCAATCTCTTGAGTGGAGAACCTATCGCTTAGACGGCGAAAATTTAGAAAAACTGGTAAATTTATAGTTTCTAGTAAAAGCTCAAATTTACTTTGAAATTTGAGCTTGCTGGTGATTAAAATTTATATGTATATCCCATATAAAGACCGAGGTTTGTCTCTTTGGCATCAATCATATCAAATTTGCTGATCTTGCCGTAGTCAGTTCTATCAGCTTTTAGACCAAACTCAACTGCATTGTTTTCATTGATAGAGTACTCAGCGCCAACTCTTGCACCTAGTATCCAGCCGTTCGTGCTAGCACTTTCCATCGGATTTTCAGCATCGCCACCTCTTAGTTTAAGCTTTGAAAAACCAGTGTAGCCACCAAGAACTAGTTTAAGATCTTTTGCTACGCTTGGAGTATAGTCAGCTCCAACTATAAATTTATGAGTTTTCCATTCAGCTACGCTTTTATCTTCGTCATTTGCTGTTTTCTTAACTTTAAAATCATATATGTAAGCACCATAAACTCTAGCCACATCAAAGTCATAACCAGCTTTTATACCAAGACCTGGTTGAGCTTTTTTAAATTTGATCTTTGAGCCGTCATCGGCCTTTTACAGTAAGCTTTGATCCAAAAGAGTAGTCTCCTTCAACTCCTACAAAGGCTCCTTGCGCTAAAGCAGCGGCACTAGCTAGGCTTAAACCTAAAGCAACTTTTAAAACTACATTTTTCATTTTTACTCCTTATTTAAAAAATGTTACGCAGCTATTTTAAATTTTCTTATATTAAATAAAGTTTAAATATTCAATGAAATTAATAAAAAACATAAAATAATTCAATTGTTTTCTTATCAGAATAAAATTTATAAAATCACTCGAAAAAAAAGGAGTGTAAAGTGGCTAAGATGACAAAACGTGATATGGCTTATCATTTAGACGTTGATATCGCAACGCTTTACAACTGGCGAAAGCACAAGCCCAACCTTTATCGTATCGTGATGCTTGGATTTAAATTTGACGAGCTTATCGAGCAGAGCAAAAAGACTTGCAACGAGCTTTGTGAATATGAAAATTTAATCAATCAAGACATAGAAAAATTTAGTAAGTGACGTATAAATTTAAAGTGAGATGATGTAAGGTTTTAAAGGTGGCGAACCACCTTTTGTTATTTTATCGGAGTTAGTTCTGTATCTTTATGGTTTAGTTTTATTTCCTCGCCTTTTATACATCTTGGGTTTAGCGTTTCTAGTGTTGCTAAGAATTCTGTCGCATTTTCGTCACCTATCTCTCCATATTTTTGCTCACCATAATAATAAGGCGTCCCTTGTGCTATGCTATTTTTTATAACCTCGTAACTATCAGATTCTTTTTCATTAAATTTATCTAGATTAACCTTTGTGTCTTTATCTACTATCAGATAACCTTTTCCATTTTCTTCTAGTCTTGATTGGTCCTTTATATAGTCGTATTTGGTCGTATAGCTTACCCTTTTATAGACTTTCACTTCGCCTTTAAAGTGCTTGATGCTTCCCATGTCGGCTTTACAAATTTCAGCCAAAGTAGTTGGCTCGCCACATCCAGTTAGAGCAAGAGCAAGTGTTGCTGTAATGCCTGAAAGAACGATTTTTGTTTTCATATTTTTCCTTTTTGTAGAAGTTAGAAATTCGGATTTTACAAAAAAAAAAAAAATAAAACTGAAAAAAATAAATTAATAAATTTATGAAATATTTGTTGATAAATTTGATGTAAAAAGAAATTTGAGCTCAAAGCAAGTGCTTCAAGCTCAGTTAAATTTACTCGTTTAGGATAGAGAGAAGCTCTTTGTTGTCTTTTGTTTTTAGCATTTTTGCGTATAAGAATTTAAGCGCTTCGACGTCGTCCATTGTCGCGATCGCAGAGCGAATAGCCCAAATTTTTTGAAGCTCATCAGGTTTTTGAAGTAGCTCTTCTTTTCTGGTGCCTGATTTTAGCACGTTGATAGCTGGGTAAATTCTGCGGTCTGAGATATTGCGGTCAAGCACAATCTCGCTGTTTCCAGTGCCTTTAAACTCTTCAAATATCACTTCATCCATGCGTGAGCCAGTGTCGATTAGCGCGGTTGCGATGATGGTTAGTGAGCCGCCGTGCTCGATGTTTCTAGCTGCGCCAAAAAAGCGTTTTGGCTTGTGAAGTGCGTTTGCATCCACACCGCCTGTTAGCACCTTGCCGCTTGGCGGGGTCACTGTGTTGTAGGCGCGTGCTAGACGGGTTATGCTATCAAGCAAGATGATGACGTCTTTGCCCATCTCAACTAGACGTTTTGCCTTTTCGATGACTAGCTCCGCTACGCGGACGTGATTGAGTGCTGGTAGGTCAAATGTCGAGCTAAATACCTCGCCTTTTACGCAGCGCTGCATGTCTGTAACTTCTTCTGGTCTTTCATCTACTAGAAGAACCATTAGCTGGGCTTCTGGGTGATTTTTAGCGATGCCGTGAGCTAGCTCTTTCATAAGCTCTGTTTTACCACTTCTTGGAGGTGCGACGATGAGGCCACGCTGACCCTTGCCAATAGGCGTGAAAAGGTCAAGCACACGGCCCGTTAGCTTCATCGGATCATACTCTAAATTTAGCTTTTCAGTTGGAAAGAGTGGGGTTAGGTTGTCAAAGAGTGGCCTCTCTTTTGCATCTGCTAGAGGCATATAATTTACCGCTTCGATCTTTAAAAGAGCGTAGTATTTTTCCTGATCTTTTGGCTCTCTTACTTGGCCGGTGATGATGTCGCCCACACGAAGTGCAAATTTGCGGATCTGAGAGTTTGAAACATAAGCGTCGTTTGAGCTGTCGCTTAAATTTGCATCAACAGCCCTTAAAAAGCCGTAGCCCTCGTTTGTGATCTCTAAAATTCCAGTAAATAGTATAAAGCCGCCTTGTTTTGTCTGGGTTTTTAGTATCTCAAATATCAAATCCTGTCTGCGAAATTCGCGTGGATTTTCGACACCAACGCCATTTGCGATCTGCACTAACTCATCTAAGCTAAGCGTTCTTAGCTCTTCGATCTTGTGTCCATCGACTGGTACGTGGGTTCTTGATGCTTGATGTTTTTTTGTAGTTTTTGTGCTTTGAGCAGCACTTTGCTCGGTTTGGTTGTTGTTTTCCATTTTTCCTCTTTAAATGCGGGGATAAGATTGCAGAATTCTGGGCTTCAAAAGTTTTTTGAAAGTTTTGGCATTTTATAAAAATAAAACTTTGTTGTCAAGAAATGATATAATCTTGCGAAAAATGAAAAGGGATCTCAAAATGATGGATTTTAAAGACGGCAAACGCGAAAAGAAGATAATAAAAACGGCGTTTATCGGCATAGTTACAAATTTTTTCTTAGCTGGAGCAAAAATTTTTATAGCTATGGTTTCAAACTCAGTTGCTTTGATATCATACGCTATAAATAACATTAGTGATGCAGGCTCAAGTATCATCACGATATTTGGCTCAAAGCTAGCTAGCAAGATGCCTGACGAGGATCATCCATACGGCTATGGTAGAACCGAGTATATCGGCGGTCTCATCGTCTCGGTTATCGTG
Organism: Campylobacter concisus; assembly: GCF_015230035.1. Classification (GTDB taxonomy): domain Bacteria; phylum Campylobacterota; class Campylobacteria; order Campylobacterales; family Campylobacteraceae; genus Campylobacter_A; species Campylobacter_A concisus_BK. The sequence goes on along the minus strand of NZ_JAAKZD010000003.1, from coordinate 33,686 downwards.
CTGATGCTTGGTTTTTAGTTTCTAAAAACATCGGTAGAAAATATCTTTGCGCCAGAGCCTACAACCTTTACGATGCCATTTTTGGTATTTTTATTTTGTGCTATATTTGTTAAATTTGCGCTCGGCTTTTACTACAAAAAGATCGGCAAAGAGACCAAGTCTATCTCGCTTAGAGCCGTAGAGCAAGAGGCTTTAGGCGATGCTATCATCTCGTGTGTGATCTTAGTTTCAGCTGCACTCTCATACTTTGCCGACATTCAGATAGATGGCTATGCGGGCGCTTTGGCATCATTTTTTATCATCATAAACGGCGTGCTTTTGATAAAAGAAACCTTTGACAAGATCATCGGACAGCGCGTCGAAAAAGAGATCAGCGATGAAATTTACGCCACTGTAAATCGCTGCGAGATCGTGCGCGGGGCATACGACTTGATACTACATAACTACGGCGCGCAGCGATACGTGGGCTCTGTAAATGTCGAGATAGACGAACATCTGCCACTTAGTGAGGTTTCGCAAAGGCTAAATGAGCTTCAGATCAAGATATATAAAATTTATAGGATATATCTGGTTTTTGGCGTTTATAGCGTAAATTTAGGTCAAGAAGAGAGAGCCGTGCCTGCGTGGCAAATTTACTATCGCGCTTTAGCAGCGTGCGTGGATTTCACGCGTTTTTTATAGACACCAAGAAAAAGAGCGTGAGGTTTGACGTGGTGGTTGATTTTGCTGAGAGAAATTTAGGCAAGCTACGTGCTGCGATCGAGCGTGAGGTATCGTTAAGCTATCCAGGATATAAAATTTTCATCGTGATAGATAGGGAATTTGCGTGAGATTTGGGGATAAATTCGGTAGCGGTTAGGGCACTTTAATATGTTATAATCATGCGGCTTTAAAAATATAAAACTAGAGCATAAAAATTTTAATCTAATCGTGAGAAAAATGGCGTTTTTAAAAATTTTGACTTGTGCGTTTTCGATGAGTTTTTGCTTTATGAGTATCTACGGGCTTACGACTAGCGCGGTAGAGCTTGTGCTTTTTACAGAGTATAATCCGGCGGGAGATGCCGATCCTCTCGGCGATTTAGGTGATCCGCTTGATTGGCTTGAGCTAAATATCGCTTATTTGGTTGGTTTTTGGATATTTTTTAGCGGCGTGTGCGCAGTGCTTTATAAGCGGCTAAGTTATTTTGACGAAATTGCAAAATTTTTCATAGATTTGTTTTTACCTGCCGCTGCGACGATTATTTTGGCGCTTATTTTGAGTGCGATACTCCCGTTTGCGGTTGGGGCACGACGAGGAGATTTTGTTATTGCTCAAGGGGTTGGCATATTTTTAGCCGAAATACTTTTTATAGTCACAATAGCTCGCTTGCTAAAAAGAGAGCAAAAGTAGTAAATTTTAGCGCTCAAAACGCCATTTATATTACTACAAGTTTCCAAAGAGCGGTTATGGGTATAATTCGAGGCCAAAATTTGCAAGCATTAAAAATTCGCTCGTAAATTTGCCAGCGTTTTCAAAATGTGAGTTTTGCCAAAAATCTGCTGCAAAATTTGACGGCTTTTGCAAAACGTCTGCCAAATTTAGTCCGCTTGGTGCAAAAAACTCGGCTATAAAATTTACATTTAAATTTAAGCATCGTAAGTTTGGCCTCATCAAATTTAACTCCGCTAAACACTCGAAAACGAGGCAAAAATCGGCTATCAAATTTGATAGCCGATTTAAATTCGTCAAATTTACCGCCAAATCGACGCATCCGTCAAAAAAGACTGCACTCGCTTACATGCGCAAAAAGCAGAAAACTAAAGCGATAAAATTTAAAAAATTAGTGTTCGCTCTTTAGCCCAGCGCCGCACATCGAGATGATGCTTCTGCCCTCTATCTTGTGTGATTTTACGTAGCTTGCGTATGCCGCGTAGATCGCTGCTGTGGTGTGCTCGACGTAAAAGCCGCGGCTTGCTAGGAAATTTCTAGCTGGCTCAATATCCTCTTCTTTTATCGTGATCACCTCGCGCTCGCCTGCGTACCTGCTAGCTAATATCTCAGCGCCACGAGCAGGTTTTGCTATTGCTATGCCCTCAGCCAAAGTTGGCTCTGGCTTGATCGCACGTGGCTCGCCTGTTGCCCATAAAAATGGTGCGCACTTCTCGCTTTGAACGATGAAAATTTTAGGTAGTTTTTTGATCGCTCTAGCCTCATATAGCTCGTTTAGCGCGATCTCGCAGCCAATTAGCAAGGTGCCGTTGCCAACTGGCAAAAAGAGATTTTCAGGGACAAAGCCAAGCTGCTCGTAAATTTCATATATATATGTTTTGGTGCCTTGGTAAAAAAGCGGGTTAAACACGTGGTTTGCGTAAAATATACCCTCATCTTTTGCCCTTTTTCTGCAAGCATCTGCCGTCTCATCGCGTGTGCCGTCAAAGACAACCGCCTTTGCACCGTAGTACTCAAGCATCTTTATCTTTTTTTCGCTTGTGCCTTTTGGGACGTAAATTTCACACTCTATCCCAGCTCTAGCAGCGTAGGCAGCGACCGAGTTTCCAGCGTTTCCGCTGCTATCTTGCAAGATCTTTTTGATGCCATTGGTTTTGCAAAACCAAATAAGCATCACCGCACCCCTATCCTTGAAAGAGAGCGTTGGCATTGCATAGTCCATTTTAAGGTAGAGCGAGTCATCAAATTTCACACTCTTTGTTAGCCCTTCGCCAAGGCTGATGTCGCGCCAAAGCTCATTTTTGATAGGGAAAAACTCTCGGTATCTAAATAGGCTAAACTCGCGCTGATCGATCAAATTTAGATCAAATTTAGCCGGTTTAAAGTCCAGATCATAAAGCCCACCGCACTCGCACGCAAATATAGGCGTCTCAAAATCTGCGCTCTTGCCGCATTTTGAGCAGATAAATTTAGGCATTTTTACTCCTTTAAAGCTTTTTAAAGTTTTCTATCAAGTATCGCTGTGGCTTCGATCTCTAGTAGGCAGCCAAAGTGAAGTTTGTTTGTCGGCACTACGACGCGAGCTGGCTTATGATCGCCAAAAAATAGCGCATACTCGTCGTCTATCTCGTCCCAAAAGTCGATATCTGGCGTATAGACGCGGCACATCAAGATGTCGTTTCTTGTCGCATTTGCCAGCTTTAGCACGTTATCAAGGTTTTTTAAAGCCTGTCTTGTTTGCGCCTTTAGCCCCTCTGGGATCTGCCTAGTCTCTGGGTCCATACTAAGCTGGCCTGAGATGTAGAGGATGCCGTTGTGCTCGGTTGCCAAAGAGTAGTGAGCCTTTTTCTTTTTTGAAATTTCGGTTTCGTAAATTTTCATATTTTCTCCTTAAAAATTTAAAGGATTATAGATAAAAAATTATTATTAGCACTTAAATTTCACAAATTTTCATAAAAAATTATATTTTACTTATCTAAATTTTAAAAATATTTTAGATAAACTACTTGGCAAAAAACAAAAGGCGCCTTATGCACCATATATTAAAGGCATTTATCCCAACGGCAAATTTGATCCAAAAAAGCTCGCCATTTGCCTGCGAAGTCGTTTTGCACGATCTCTCTCACCCGCAGCGCTCAGTCGTCTACGTAGCTGGCGACGTCACTGGCAGAAAGGTCGGACAAAGCTTTGACCACCTTGTAAGCGAGGTCTTAAACAGCAAGAATTTCAAAGACGACTACGTAGCAAACTACTTTTTTGCCAAGGATGAAAAGCTGGTGAAGTCATCAACTGCATTTATCAGAGACGAGCACGGCGAGATCATAGGAGCAATATGCGTAAATGTCGATGCGAGCGTGGCAAAGAGCCTTTTTGAAATGGCTGGGAATTTCTTAAAGACGAGTGAAAATGAGCCAAAGAGCGAGCAAAACGACGATGTGATGCAGATCGTTTTAAATTTGATCGACAAGATCATCGCCAAAAACGAGGGCAAAAAGCTCAAAAAGGAGCAAAAGCTAGAACTCGTGGGCTTTATGAACGAAAAGGGCATTTTTAACATAAAGGGCGCTATCGAGGTCGTGGCAGCCAAGCTAAATGTCTCAAAGATCACGATATATGGCTATTTAGACCAGCTTAAAAAGAAGCGTCCGTGAAGTGTAGGTGCGCTCACTGCAAGCAAAGCTTTGATGAAAGCGCGATGATAGAGGCTAAAGGCGGGCTTAAGTTTTGCTGCGTTGGTTGCAAAGGCGTCTATGAAATTTTAAATGAAAGTGGCCTTAGCGAGTTTTATGAACGACTTGACAAAAACACGCTAAATCCTGCAAATAGCGGCGCAAATGTCAAAAATTTAGCGGCAAATTTTAGCGAGCTAGTGACAAAAGAGGGCGAGTTTTCTAAAATTTCACTTCTCATTGATGGCATAACCTGCTCGGCGTGTATCTGGTTACTTGAAAAGGCTCTTTTTGGCCTGCCTGGTATCTTGGAGGTAAATATCAACTCACTTAGCCAAAAAGCGGTTATCGTTTACGATGAGCAAGAGCTTTTGGTGGAGCAAATAATCGAGAAAATTTACGCCGTTGGCTACACTCCAAAGGCTTACGCGGCGAGCCAAAAAGAGGACGAACTAGTCAAAAAAAGGCGAATTTTCTACGCAAAAGCGCTTGTTGGCGTCTTTGCCACGATGAATATCATGTGGCTGGCGATCGCGCAGTATGGCGGCTACTTTAGCGGTATCAGAAGCGACGTGAAGGATTTGCTAAGCTTCGCGCAGTTTGTGCTGGCAACGCCTGTGCTTTTCTATACTGGTAGCGAGTTTTTCAAGGGGGCAAAGATCGCCATTAAAAACGCCTCGCCAAATATGGACCTGCTCGTTATCACTGGGGCTAGCATAACTTATATCTACTCGATTTTTGCGATGTTTACGAGAAGCGGCGAGAGTTATTTTGACTCGGTTGCTATGATCATAACCTTTGTTTTTATCGGTAAATTTTTAGAAATTTTAGGCAAGAAAAAGGCGCTTGAGACCTCAAATTTCTTAAGCGACATGTTGCTTGCAAAAGTGTGCGTTTTAGAGGATGGCAAGGACATTTTAAAAGAGCCAAAGGATGTAAATTTAGGCGAAAAGATCGTGCTTAGATCAGGCGAGAGGGCGCTGCTTGATGGGGTGGTGCTTAGTGGTGAGGCGAGCGTGGACAGCTCAAGCTTAACAGGTGAGAGTTTGCCACTTTTGCTAGGCTCTGGCGGCGAGGTCAAAAGCGGCGTTGTCTGTATAAACGGGCAGATCGTCTATGAGGCAAGGCAAATTTTTAAAAACTCATATCTTAATAAGCTTATAAATTTACTCCAAAACGCAGAGCTAAAAAAGCCAAATATCGAGCTAGCAGTCAATAAAATCGCCTCGAAATTCTCTCTTAGCGTGCTAACTCTGGCATTTTTTACATTTTGGTTTTGGTATTTTAAATTTGGCTTTTCAGAAGCGGTGGTGACAGCCGTGAGCGTCATCGTGATCGCTTGCCCTTGTGCGCTTGCCCTTGCCACGCCAGTTAGCAGCGTTTGCGCTCTTGGGGTGGCTTTTAAAAACAAGGTGCTTTTTAAGGAGGCTAAATTTTTTGAAAGCCTTGCAAAGTGCGATATGGCGGTATTTGACAAGACTGGGACGCTCACAAAGGCTAAATTTGAAGTTGGCGAGTTTTTTGTAAAAGAGGGCGTGAGTATTGATAAAATTTACTCGCTTTGCCTCATCTCAAACCACCAAATAAGCGTGGCAGTGGCTGAGTTTTTAAAGCAAAAAGGCGCAAAAAAAGTTGAGCTTGAAAATGCAAATTTAAGCGTGGCAAAGGGAGTTAGCGCTGATATTTTGGGTGAGCGTTTTGTGGCTGGAAGTAGGCGCTTTTTGGCTGAAAATGGGGTGAAATTTGATGAGAGCGAAGAAAATGTTAGCTTTTTTGTGGGCAAGCAGGGCGAGCTGGTGGCTAAATTTTACCTAAAAGATAGCGTAAAGCCTGAGGCAAAGGCGCTTATGGACGAGCTAAAGAGCGCTGGCATGAAGGTGTGTATCCTAAGTGGCGACGTGCAAAATGTGGTAAAAAACGTGGCAGATGAGCTTGGTGTGAGCGAGTTTAGAGCGGGAATGCTGCCTGATGAAAAGGCTAAATTTATAGCTGGGCTTAAGCAACATGGCAAAAAGGTGCTGATGGTGGGGGACGGCATAAACGACGCAGCCGCGCTTAGCCTTGCTCATGTGGCTATTTGTATGGGAAGTGGTGCGGCGGTGAGCTTAGAAAAAAGCGACGTGGTGCTACTTGATGATAGCTTGCAAAGCCTTGCAAAAGCGGTGAAAATTTCAAAATTTACCTACAAAACGATAAAGCAAAATTTACTCTTTTGCCTGCTTTATAACGCACTTAGTCTGCCATTTGCCGTGTGTGGCTACGTCATGCCGCTATTTGCCGCGCTTTTCATGTCGGCAAGCTCACTAAGCGTCATACTAAACTCGCTTTTTATAGTTAGAAAATTTAAGGATAAATAGTGGATACAACGACTCTTGCGATGCTTGTTTTTATCTCGGTTTTGATGGGGGCGGCCCTGCTTTTTGGCGTGCTTTGGGGGATAAAAAATAGGCAGTTTGAAGACTACCGCAAATTTTTAGACGGAGCAAATTTAGATGGCGAAGACGCGCTAAATGAAGCCTATGCGCTTGAACTTCGCAAAAAAGAGGCGCTAAAAAAGAGGCTAGAAGCTAGCAAAAAGGAGCATGAAGGCAAGGGCGAGCATGATGAGGCCGACAAAAAACTCTAAAACTTTCCAAGAGATGGGCCTTGCAAAGATGGGCGCTAAAAACCTAGCCAGATAGCCAAGTGTGAAGAAAAAACAAAACGAGGCAAGGCTGGCCCCCACGCCAAATATCAAAATTTTCATCTTTAAATTTAGTCGAAACTGAGCCTATTAGGATCATCGTGTCAAGATAGACGTGAGGGTTTAGCCAGGTAAAAGCGAGCGTTAAAAGGATATTTTTCTTTAAATTTGATCTGGCATTTTCGCCGCTGATATCCATGCTAAGGTCCTTGAAAAAGCATGAGTGAAAGCTCTTTAGCGCGTAAAATAGCAAAAATAAAAAGCCGCCATAAAGGGCGATTTGCTTGATGATGGTGAAGTTTTGCACGAGGCTGCCAAGCCCAAAAACTCCTGCAAAGATCAAGAGGGCGTCGCTAATAGTGCAAATAAGACAGATGATAAAGATATTTTCTCTTTTGATGCCCTGTTTTAGCACAAATGCATTTTGCGCGCCAATAGCTAAAATGAGCGATAAAGAGGTGAAAAATCCAGATATAAATGCTTGCAAATTTATCCTTCTCGCTAAATTTTGGCTTAAATTTAGCAAAATTTAACTTTATCATAACCATAAATTTATGCCTTTTTTTATAAAATCAGCAAATTAAAATTGCAAAAAGGAAAGCAGTTGCAAGCACTAGCCCTAAAATATCGACCAAAAAATTTTGACGAGCTCATCGGACAAGAAGCCGTGAGCAAGAGCCTAACCCACGCACTTGACGAAAACAGAGTGAGCCATGCTTATTTGTTTTCAGGCCTTAGGGGAAGCGGTAAAACATCGAGTGCTAGGATATTTGCAAAGGCTTTGGTCTGCGAGAAAGGGCCAACTTCTAGGCCTTGCGAGGTCTGCGCGCAGTGCGTGATGGCAAACGAGTCGCGCCATATGGATATCATCGAGATGGATGCAGCTAGCCACAGAAAGATCGACGATATAAGGGAGCTCATCGAGCAGACAAAATACGCTCCTACGGCTGCTAGATATAAAATTTTCATCATCGACGAAGTGCATATGCTAACAAAGGAGGCCTTTAATGCCCTTCTTAAAACGCTTGAAGAGCCGCCAAGCTATGTTAAATTTATCCTTGCAACGACCGACCCGCTTAAGCTTCCGACGACGGTGCTTTCAAGGACGCAGCATTTTAGATTTAAGCAAATAAGCAGATATGAGATCGTAAAACATCTTGAATTTATACTTAGCAAAGAGGGCGTGAGCTACGAGAGGGAGGCGCTTGAGATACTAGCTAGAAGTGGCGGCGGCTCGCTAAGAGATACGCTAACGCTGCTTGATCAAGCTATCATTTATGGCGCTGGCAATATCACAAAATCAAGCGTGGCAGCGATGCTTGGACTTCTTGATCCAAGTAGGATCGAGCAGATCATCGAGCACGTCGCAAATGCCGATAAAAACGCCATAAGAGTGCTTGTAACTGAGCTTGAGACATATGAGCCAGAGATGATCATAGATGAAATTTTGGCAAATTTAAAGCAGAGATTTTTAGACAATGACCCAAAATTTTCACTTCTTATATATGAGAGATTTTTTAGGATTTTGGCGCAGGCAAAGTCGATGTTAAGCATATCAAGCGACAATGGCTTTGTGCTGATGCTTATGCTATTTATGATGATAGAGGCGCTAAATTTACAAGATATCAATGAAGCCATAAAGCTTGCTAAGAGCGAGCCTAGCGTGGCTGTGATCGAGCCAAAAGCTGGCGTGAGTGAGCAAATTTTAGCCATAAAAGAAGCGCCAAAGACGCCATACGAGCAGTTTGTGGCAAAAATTTATGATAGAAGCTTTGAACTTGGAGAAATTTTTAAAAATCACATAAGTTTTGGCTTTTTAAATGAAAATGAGCTTGGCTTAGTCGTCAATGCAACTGGTGACGAGCTAGCATTTTTCAAAAAAAGCTGGGGCGTAATGCATGAAATTTTACATACAATTTTTGGTAAAAAAATCAAGATCGTAAATGCTAAGACTCAAATTCTTGCCCCAAAGCCTGAGCCACAAACTCCACCACAAGAGACAAAGGACAAATATAGCTACCTTGACGAGGAGATCGCTAAGATAAAGGCTAGGCAACAAGATGAGCAAAAATATGAGCCAGCAAGCATGCCAGCCGTAGTGCCTGAAAATAGGGTAAATGCGCTATCTCAGCCTCAAAATGACTTTGCAAAAGAGCTGATGTCACTAAGTCAGAGCAAAAGCCCAGAGGAGCTTAAAAGACAAAGAGAAGAGGGCGTGATAAAAGAGGCAAATAGGCTCTTTGGACAGCCTGAAGTGCAAAATAGCTAAGCATTTGGCTTTTTTGTAATTTCTAAATAAAAGTGGTCAAATTTAGCTTTTAATAAATTTATCTGCTGCTATCCTGACTAAATAAAATCTCAAATTTATATTGCAAATTTAAAAGAGCTAGGGCTTGTTAAATTTGAGCTTTTAATGAGGCAGATAAATTTAAAATTTTGGCGAATTTACCCCTTGTTTGCAAAATCAAATTTAGCTCAAAATTTAAGCGCCATATTAAATTTGAAGTTTAAATTTATCTGCTATGACTATTTTTATGTATAGCTTTAAATTTCTAAATTTTCATGAGTTTAGTCTTATTAAATTTAAAATTTATTCTTGTGCGTAAAGCCAAATTTAGCCCAAAATTTAACTATATAGATTTTATATTTTTAAAAAATTATCTGTTGTGGTTAAAAAAATTTCTAAGCGATAGAGCTTACTAGATTTATCTCAAAATTTAATAGTTGCAGGATTTTATATTTTAAATTTGATTAAAAAAGTCTCCAAGCCCAAAAAGCTTGGAAACTCTCTTTTTAGCAAGAGAAGCAGGTTTTAAACTCATAAGCGGTTGGGCGCGCTTCGTAAGGCCAAACCTGAGTTTCAAATTTCATGTGCTGATAAGTGTCGATGAAAAGATCGCTCATTATCGGTTTTAGGTATTCGTTATCGCGGATAAGTGCTTCAAGGCTGCCACGAAGTGTGTGTGGTAGCTGCTCGATGCCACGCTCTCTGATCTCATCTAGGTGAAGTTTAAATAAATTTTCATCCATCGGACCAACTGGCTCGTATTTGTTTTTAACGCCGTCAAGCCCTGCCATTAGCATCGCTGAGAAGGCTAGATAAGGGTTTGCTGTGCTATCTGGAAATCTCATCTCAGCTCTAACTGACTTCTCGCCAGCGCCGTAAGGTATGCGGATGCTCGCTGAGCGGTTTTGGCTCGAGTAAGTGAGGATAGATGGCGCTTCAAAGCCTGGGATTAGGCGTTTGTAGCTGTTTGTGCTTGGGTTAGTAAAGGCGGCAACGCTTCTTGCGTGTTTTAAAACGCCGCCGATGTAGTGCCTTGCAAAGTCACTTAAATTTGCGTAGTTGCCCTCTTTGTAGAATAAATTTTTGCCGTCTTTCCAGACTGATTGATGCACGTGCATGCCGCTGCCGTTGTCGCCATAAAGTGGTTTTGGCATAAAAGTAACTGTCTTGCCGTTTAGGTGAGCGACCATGCGAACGACATATTTGTAGATTTGAACGTTGTCAGCAGCCTCGACTAAGTTGCCAAATTTCACGCCGATCTCGCCCTGACCTTGAGCGACTTCGTGGTGTCCTAAAAATACTTCAAGGCCAACTTGCTCTAAAACTTGCATCATTTCAGCTCTTAGATCGACCATGCTGTCGATTGGCTGAGTCATTAAGTAGCCGCCTTTTCTGCGTGGGCGGTGGCCTGTGTTGTAGCTATCTTTGAAGTCTGCAGCGTCGTTCCACTCGCCTTCTTCGCTATCTACTTGATACATCGCGCAGTTTGGGCTGTCGATGATCTTGACGTTGTCAAATACAAAAAATTCATTCTCAGGGCCAAAATATGCCTCGTCGCCAAGTCCGCTATCTTTTACATATTGCATCGCTCTTTTTGCGATCGAGCGAGGGCATTTTTCATAAATTTGACCTTTGTAGATGTCGTAGATATCGCAGAAAACAACGACTGTGATGTCAGAGGTAAATGGGTCCAAAAACGCCGATGTCGCTTCTGGCTTCATTATCATATCGCTCTTGTCGATTGGCTGCCAGCCGTTCATCGAGCTAGCGTCCATCGGGATACCGTTTGTGAAATTCTCTTTTGTAACAGCTTTAATGTTGTAGCTTATGCTGTGCCAAGCGCCGTTTAGATCGGTAAATCTAAAATCTACAAATTTAACTTCATTTTCTTTGCAAAAATCAAAAAAATGATCGATGTTTTGGACAAATTTTCCCATTTTTTATCTCCTTCTGGTTTTTAATTTTCGTATTGTATCACAAAATTTTATATTTAAGATTATCTTTATATTTTATTTGACCCCAAACTAAAATTTTACTAATTCTCTATCTCTATTTTTAAATATCGCACACTTTGAATATCCCAAATTTCTAGCTATCTGCTCGCAAATTTCGCCGTTTTTGCCGATATCTTCTTTGGCGTGAGCGTCTGAACCAAAGGTGATGGTTATGTCATTTTCAGCGATAAGCTCAAGTAAATTTATGCTTGGATATTGCTCGCCGATAGGCTTTCTAAAGCCAGCTGCGTTTATCTCAACTACCAAATTTGCCTCTTTTATCGCTTTTATCGCGTTTTTGGCTAGGATCCTGACATCTTTTTTAGGTAAAAATTTAAAGAGTTTTAAAAGATCGATGTGCCCCATGATGTCAAATTTACCAAGTTTGGCCGATCTTTCTATGTGGTCAAAATACTCTTGCCAAATTTGATCCAAGTCTTTGCCCTCGTAGCCACCGATAAATTCGGGATTGTCAAACGCCCAGCCGTTAAAAAAATGCACAGAGCCTATTAGATAATCAACCTTTCTAGCAAAAACTCGCTCGTCCATAAAGCCATCTAAAAAGTCCATCTCGTAGCCAAGTAAAATTTCTATCTTACCGCTAAATTCCTCTCTTAAACGTAAAATTTCGTCTTCGTAGCTTTGCATCTCCTCAAATTTCATCCTATAAGCTTCATCGTAGTTCATCGGCGCGTGATCGCTAAAGCCAAAGTATTTTGTACCAGCTTTTATGGCGCATCTCACAAATTCTATCGGTTCGCCAACTGCGTGGTTGCAAAGAGGTGTGTGGTTGTGAAGATCGACGGTCATTTTTAGCCTTTTAAAGTCGTTTATTTTTCAAAAATGCTACCTAAAATTTGATAAATTTAAAGATAAACGCATACTTTTTAAACTTTCTTTTTATTTAAATCCTATATAATCAAGGCAAATTTTATTAGGAGCTTTTATGACCCAAGAGGAACTTGACGCGCTTATGGCGGGCGGATTAGAGGATGATTTAGGTGATACTAAAGATGCCAGCCAAGAGGTCGCGGACGTCAAAGAGGAAACAGACGAGGTAGCAGAAGTTGCAGAGGCAATGAGTGCTAAAGCAGATGAGCCACAAGCAAATAGTTCAAAACATGGCGAAAACTACAGAGTGAGTGCAGACGGCGTTTGGCCACCACCACCACCAACTGAAGACCATAAAATGGTACACCAGCTTGACGATGTGACAAGAGATAGCGAAGAGAAAGCTACTCAGATGTTTGACAAGCTTGAGACGATAAATAACTTTTTTATGGACGCTGAGAGGGACTCAAATAGCCTAAAAGATGCGATAAACTCAAACGTTGAGCTATTTACGACACTAAGTGAGAAATTTCCAAATATTGCCGCATTTAGCGAGGCTTTAGAGAGAAACAACTCTCTTCTTGGCACGATTGATAATATCATCGGAAATTTACAAATGGGACAAGATGAGATCATGATGGCTATGGATATGATGCAGTATCAAGACATCCACAGGCAAAAGATCGAGCGTGTTATCAACGTTATGAGGGCGCTTAGCAAATATATGAATACCTTGTTTGAAGGTCGTATCGATGACGATAAGCGTGTTGGTTCAGCTGTTCATATCGCTGGCGATACAACGACTGAAAACCTTGTCAGCAACGACGACATCGAAGCCTTGATAGAAAGTCTAGGTAAAAAATAGTGCTAAAAAGGCCTGAGCTTTTATCTCCAGCTGGAAATTTAACAAAACTTAAAATCGCCCTTGAATATGGAGCCGACGCTGTTTACGGCTCAGTGGCTAGCTTTTCGCTAAGGACTAGATCAGCAAGGGAGTTTAACCTTGAAACATTCAAAGAGGCGATAGACTACACTCATGAAAAGGGAAAGAAATTTTATGCGACCATAAATGCCTTCCCTTTTAACTCTCAGATAGAGCCGCTAAAAAGGCACCTGCAAACCATTTCAGCGATGAAGCCAGATGCCTTTATCATCGCAACTCCGGGCGTCATGAGCCTAGCAAAAGAGATCGCTCCAGATATCGAGATACACCTCTCAACTCAGGCAAACGTTATGAACGTTTTGGACGCTAAAATTTATCATGATATGGGCGCAAAACGCATCGTCGTGGCTAGAGAGATGAATTTAAAAGATGTTATAAAGATAAAAGAGGAAATTCCAACCCTTGACATTGAAATTTTCGTCCATGGCTCGATGTGCTTTGCCTACTCTGGCAGGTGCTTGGTAAGCTCAGTGCAAAGCGGACGTATGTCAAACCGCGGCAGCTGTGCAAATGACTGCAGATTTAAGTATGAACTCTACGCCAAAAACGAAGAGAGCGGCGTGCTTTTTCGCTTAGAAGAGGACGAAAACGGCACTCACATCATGAACTCAAAGGATCTTTGCCTCATCTCGCACATCAAAGAGATCGTTGATAGCGGTGTCATTGATAGCTTTAAGATAGAGGGTCGCACAAAGAGCGAGTACTACGCAGCCTGCACAGCAAGAGCCTATAAAATGGCGATAGATGATGCGCTGAGTGATAAATTTGACGCGCAAATTTATGAAAATGAGATAAATACGCTGAAAAATCGCGGCTTTACGGACGGCTACTTGGTGCATAGACCTTATGAGCGAACCGATACGCAAAACCACGTTAGCAGCCTAGAAGAGGGCACTCATCAGGTAAATGCTATAAGTGAAGACGGTGAGTTTTTTAAATGTAAATATAAAATTTTCCCAGATAAGAGCTACGAGATCGTAGCTCCAACTGGCTCGCACATAGATGATAGTGAAAATGAAATTTCAAAAGTCTATTCGCAAGATGGCAAGAAATTTATCAAATTTAAGCAGCTCATCACCAAAAAAGGCAAGGTCATGAGCGAAATTCACAGCGGCAATGAAAATGAGATAAACCTCGGCGTTAAGCTGCCAAAATTTAGTTTTTTAAGGGAGAAGATATGAAATTTGTTTCTATTATAATGGGAAGTAAAAGCGACTATGAGATCGTTAGCGAGACGGCAAAGACTCTGGAGAAATTTGGCGTAAAATATGAACTGATAATCAGCTCAGCCCACAGAAGCCCAAAAAGAACTAGCGAGTACGTCGCAAATGCCGAGAAAAAGGGCGCAAAAGTCTTCATCGCAGCTGCTGGTATGGCAGCTCACCTAGCTGGAGCGATCGCTGCAAACACAACAAAACCAGTGATCGGCATACCAATGGCAGGATCGGCTCTTAGCGGCGTTGATGCACTTTACTCAACTGTGCAAATGCCAAGTGGCATGCCAGTGGCAACCTTGGCTATCGGCAAGGCTGGCGCGATAAATGCAGCCTATCTTGCGGTGCAAATTTTAGCCCTTGAAGATGAGGGGCTAGCAAGTGCGCTAAAGGCCGACAGAGAGGCAAAGATAAAGGCTTTAGAGGAAGACTCTTCAAAGGTTGAAGTGATACTATAAAAGGAGAAGCGGTGCAGACCTATCTTGGAGTTGATGAATTTTGCAAACTTGTGCACTTGGAGCGCGAAGTTATCGAGGATATGATAAATCGTGGCGTTTTGAAGACCAAAGAGGAAAATGGAGAAATTTTGATAGAGGCGAGCGAGGGAACGATGAGCGTGGTGCCTAGTGTTTCGCAAAATTTATCCTTGCAGCCGCGAAGCCAAGATGGTTTTAGCTTTGTCGAAAAGACGATTGGCACGATATTAAATTTACACGAAAAGGTGCTTGACGCAAAAGATGAGACGCTTGAGACCTTAAGAAATGAGAATAAATTTTTAAAAGAGGCACTCATTTCGATGCAAGAGCTCTATGATGAAGATAGAAAAACGGTCGAGACGCTTACAAAACAGCTTAAAATTTCACAAGATGAAGTTGAATTTTTAAAACGAAAATACAAGCTCATGTGGAACCAAGCGGTTGAAAATTTTAACGGACAAAAGTAGCTTATGAAGATTATAAATTTAGAAGATAGCTTTGAAATTTGCGGAGTAAAAACTCGAACTAAAAATGAAGATGAGATAGACGGAAAGGGTAAAATTCCAGCTTTATGGTCTAAATTTATGAGTGAATACTATGATGGCGAGAGTGAAATTTATAGCGTTTACTGCAACTACGAAAGTGATCTTAATGGACATTACGATAACTTCATCGGCACAAGATCATGCCAAAAAGATGATGAAAATTTAAAGATACAAAGCGGAAAATACGCTCTTTTTAGTTTTGCAAATGAGCCACAAAATGTTGCAAAATTTTGGGGTGAAATTTGGAGATATTTTGAAAGTAGTGAGCTAAAAAGAACCTATAAAACGGACTTTGAAAAATACTTAAAAGACAAAATAGAAATTTATATATCAATAAAATAAAAGGCAAAAAATGACATTTTCACAAATAATACTAACGCTTCAAAACTATTGGCAAGAGCAAGGCTGCGTCATACTTCAGCCATACGACATGCCAGCAGGTGCGGGCACATATCACCAAGCGACATTTTTAAGAAGCCTTGGACCAAAGCCATGGGCGACCGCATACGTAGCTCCAAGCCGCCGCCCGACTGATGGCAGATACGGCGAAAACCCAAACCGCCTTGGCGCTTACTATCAGTTTCAAGTGCTCATAAAACCAAGTCCAGAAAATATCCAAGAGCTTTATCTAAAAAGCCTTGAAAGACTTGGTCTAAATTTGAAAAATCACGATATCCGCTTTGTCGAAGACAACTGGGAGAGCCCTACACTTGGCGCTTGGGGGCTTGGCTGGGAGGTCTGGCTAGATGGCATGGAGGTTACGCAATTTACCTATTTTCAACAAGTTGGCGGCATCGCATGCGAGCTCATATCTGGCGAGATAACATACGGTCTTGAGCGCTTAGCTATGTATCTACAAGATGTAAATAGCGTCTATGACATCGTTTGGGACGACTCTAATGGCAACATCGTAACCTACGCCGACGTGCATAAACAAGGCGAGTATGAGTGGAGTAAATATAACTTTGAAGTGGCAAACGTTGATATGCTTTTTAACCAGTTTGAAAATGCATTTGGCGAGTGTAAGCGTTGCTTGGAGGCTAAAATTTCACTGCCAGCTTACGACTACTGCATGCTTGCGGCTCATACATTTAACGTCCTTGATGCGCGCGGAGCGATCAGTGTGACGCAAAGACAAGACTACATCTTAAAAATTCGCGAGCTTGCAAAAGAGTGCGCGCTAACATATAAAGAGAGCTTAGAGCAAAAGTAAAATTTGATGAAAATAGCTGAAATTTATAAAAATTTAGATGAAATTTGCCCATTTGTGAGCCAAGAGTCTTGGGATAATAGCGGCCTGCAAGTTGGCTCATTTGATAGCGAATTTGAGCGAATTTATCTAAGTCTTGATCTTGATAGTGAGCTTTTGCAAAATGTCTTGCCAAACTCGCTCATCATAACCCACCATCCGCTCATTTTTAAAGGACTAAAGAGCCTAGACTACAGCCTCTATCCAAGCTCACTCATAAGAGAGATGATGATAAAAAATATCTCGCTCATCTCGCTTCACACAAATGCCGACCTTGCATTTTTAAATGAAAAATTTGTGACGCAGGTTTTGGGACTTGAAATTTCAAGCAAAGAAGGCTTTTTGATCTACGCTAATGTGAAGATGAAATTTAGTGAGCTTTGTAAATTTGTAAAAGAAAAACTTGGGCTAGAAAATTTAAGAGCAGTTTATGCAAAAGATGAAATTTCTAAAATTTGCATATGCACTGGAAGCGGCGCAGATCTCATGCAAGATGTCAAAGCAGACGCCTTTTTAACAGGCGATCTAAAGTATCACCAAGCCCTTTACGCAAAGGAAAATGGACTAAATTTGATCGACATAAATCACTATGAAAGCGAGCGTTATTTTAGTGATTTTTTAGCAAAATATTTGCAAAATCTAAAAATTGAAGTTATAATAAGCAATTCTAAAAACCCATTTACATATTGCTAACAAAAAAGGAAACATTATGAATAAATATTTGCAACAATTAGTTGAATTATCTGATCTTGACAAACAAATAGATGGTTTCACGCCACGCATACAAGAAGTAGAAAAAGCCTATAAAAGCATAGAAGAAGAGTGTGAAACTATAGCGGTTAATGTAGAAAGACTTGACGAAGAGGTAAATGATCTAAAATCACAAAAATCAGGCACAAACGCTCATATCGCAGAGTTTAGCGCAAAGATCAAAGACGTGGCTAAAAAAAGCTCAAGC
Source organism: Campylobacter concisus (assembly GCF_015230035.1). Lineage (GTDB taxonomy): Bacteria > Campylobacterota > Campylobacteria > Campylobacterales > Campylobacteraceae > Campylobacter_A > Campylobacter_A concisus_BK. The sequence continues at coordinate 16,406 of NZ_JAAKZD010000003.1, read as the reverse complement.
GCAAAAAGCGAAAAAGAGATAAAAGCTCTAGGTCTTGAAGAAGATATCGCAAAAGAGCAACTTGAAGCAGCAAATGAAGAGATCGCTAGACTTGAAAAACTAATAGACAATAAAAATGCTCAAAAAGATGAGCTAAATGCTAAAAAAAAAGAGCTTGAAGGAAATTTAGAAAAGATAAAAAGCGAGGTTTCATCTGAGCTAGAAAAGATCGAAAAAGAGCGCAAAGAGGTCTATGCTAAAAAAGATAAGCTTGTTGCTGCGATGAACCAAAAGATACTAGCATTTTATGAGAAAATAAGAAAATGGGCTCACAACACAGCCGTTGTGCCTGTTAAAAAACAAGCTTGTTATGGCTGCTTTATGCAGATAAATGATAAAACTTTCTCTGCGGTTGTAAAAGGCGAAGATATCGTTACTTGCCCGCATTGTGGCAGAATTTTATACAAACAAGAGCAATAACACATTTCGTGATAATAATATATTATTTTTTAGCCTCAATACTTTACTTTTTTGGGGCTATTTTTCTACTTTTATTAAGTTTCAAAAAAAAATACCATAGATCAATCCCAGCACGTTTCTTTCTCTTTAATAATCCTAAATTTAAAGATGCAGATGTGCATTTTCATGCTTGCTCGTTTGGCGAGGTGCAAGCGCTTAAGCCTTTGATGCAAAAATTTGACAGCAAAGCCATAAGCGTGGTGACAAATACGGGCTTTGAAGCGGCGAGCAAAATTTGCTTTAACACGAGGTTTTTGCCATTTGAAATTTTCTTGCCATTTTGGCTAAAAAAGAGCAAAATTTTAGTCATTTTTGAGGCTGAGCTCTGGCTTATGCTAGTTTTCATGGCAAAGCTAAAAGGCAGTCGCGTGATACTGATAAACGCTAGAATTTCAGATAGAAGCTATAAAAGTTACTTAAAATTTTGTTTTTTTTACAGATATCTATTTAAATTTATAGATAAAATTTACGCCCAAAGCGAGCTTGATAAAGAGCGGCTAGAGTCGCTTGGAGCAGGTGAAATAGAAGTTGTTGGCAACATAAAAGCTGCGTTTTTACCAAGTGTGAGTAAAATTTATGAAAGGCCAAAAGCTAGAGTGATCGTGCTAGCAAGCACGCATGCGGGCGAAGAAGAGATGATTTTAGATAATTTAAATTTAAAAGAAAACGATCTTTTAATCATCGCACCACGCCACCCTGAGAGATTTGCAGAGGTGGAAAAGCTAGCAGGCGAGTACGCTAAAAAGCATGATTTTAGCTTTGCTAAATTTAGCCAAATACATAAATTTGAAGCAAAGATAAATTTACTTGATACTTTAGGCGAGCTTGTAAATGTCTATGCTATTAGCGATGTAGTCGTGCTTGGAGGCAGTTTTGTGCCAAATATAGGTGGGCACAATCCAATCGAGTGCGCACAATTTAACCCAGTGGTAATTAGTGGTGAGTTTATATTTAACCAAAAGGTGTTATTTGGCCTAGTTGAAAACATCTACATCGCAAAGACTAGCGAGATCGGCGGCATAATAGATAGTGACGCCAAAAAGAGCAAGATCGCCGTGCAGGCCAGCGCTGATGCGATCATAGAAGATATAAGGAGCACTTTATGAGTGAAGAAAAAGCGTATAAAATTTTAGCCAAGCAAAAAAACATCTCAAACAACGAGGCAAAGGAGCTAATCGACAGCGGACTAGTCTATGCCAAGGGGCAAAAGGTGATGATCGCTCGTGCGCTAATGAGCGAAAATACTAAATTTAACGTCGAAGAGATGCCAAAGCCAAGTGTTATCTTTGAAGATGAAAATTTAATAGCCATTAACAAACCAGCTGCCATAACTAGCGAAAAAATCAGTCAAATTTATAAATTTCCACTCCTTCACAGGCTCGATAAAGACACGAGCGGCGTGCTGCTTCTTGTAAAAAATGACGAATTTGCGAGCCTTGCCATAAATGAGTTTAAAAAGATGAAGGTTGAGAAAATTTACGTGGCCGCAGTTAGGGGCATCATGAGCGAGAAGGTGGTCGTAAATGAGCCGATCTTAACGATAAAAAATAAAAATGGTGCCTTTTCTAAGATCTCAAAAGATGGCAAAGAGGCGATCAGTGAAATTTCACCGCTCATGGTTGCGGGTAAAAAAACGCTTGTAAAAGTTGCCATAAAAACAGGCAGAACGCACCAGATAAGAGTGCATTTGGCTAGTTTAAATTTACCTATCGTTGGCGATGAGAAATACGGCAAAAATAGGGCAAATAGAATGTTCTTGCATGCCTATTCTATCGCTCTTTTAGACTATAAATTTAAAGCGCCGATACCAAAAGAATTTAACTCTCTTGGATTTGAGCTATCTAATAAATTTGAAATTTAAAGAGCAATAAAGAAATTATTTAGTAATATACGCCCTTTAATAACAACTTAGAAAGGTGATTAGTGTTCGAACAAATTAGCGAGTCTTTTAGATTAGCCGTTAGTAAGATACGTTTTGTAGATGACGAAAAAGCTCTAAAAAACGCACTTGACGTGCTCAAAAAAGCTCTTTTAAAAGCTGATGTTCACCACAAAGTCACCAAAGATCTACTCGCGTCTATCGAAAGCGAACTAAAGCAAACTGGTGTTGGTCAAAAGAATTTTCTAGATGCGATCAAGTCAAATTTAACGACTATCTTAACAGCTCCTGGTAATCAAGGCTTTGTCTATGCGCCAGTTGCGCCAACCATTGTTTTGATGGCTGGTTTGCAAGGTAGCGGTAAAACAACAACAACTATTAAGCTTGCAAACTATCTAAAACTAAGAAAGAAAAAAGTTTTAGTTGCTGCTTGTGATTTGCAAAGATTAGCGGCAGTTGAGCAACTAAGACAGCTCTGCGTTGCAAACGAGATCGATCTTTTTTATATAGAAAATGAAAATAACCCTATAAAAGTAGCAAAAGAAGCACTAGAAAAAGCAAAAAGCGGTCTTTATGATGTGCTTTTGGTGGATACCGCTGGTCGTCTTGCGATCGATGAAAAGTTGATGCAAGAGATAAAAGATGTAAAAAATGCGATAAATCCACATGAAATTTTCTATGTAGCTGACGCTATGAGCGGACAAGATGCTGTAAAAACAGCTACAAGTTTTAATGAAATTTTGGGGATTTCTGGAGTTATCCTTTCTAAATTTGACTCTGACTCAAAAGGTGGCGTAGCTATTAGTATTGCAAAACAGCTAAATATCCCACTTAGATTTGTCGGTACTGGCGAAAAAGTAGCTGATATCGAGAGCTTTATACCAGAGCGTATCGTAAGCCGTATAATGGGCGAGGGCGACCTAGCTACTTTGGTCGAGAAAACATCGACTATTATCGATGAAAAAGAGGCAAAACGTCTAAATCAAAAGATAAAAAAAGGTCAGTTTAACTTTAATGATTTTTTAGATCAAATGGAAAGCGTTAAAAAGCTTGGTAGTATGAAGTCTTTGATGGGGATGATACCTGGACTTTCAAATATTGCAAATCAGATAAAAGATATAGATCTTGATAATTCAAAAGAAATTTTGCATATTAAGGCTATGATAAACTCTATGACGCAAAAAGAGCGTGAAAATCCAGACCTTTTAAACAATAGCAGAAAAAGGCGTTTAGCAGCTGGTTCAGGACTATCTCAAGTAGAGGTAAATCGCTTTTTAAAGCAGTTTGAAAATGCTTCAAAGCTTGCTAAGAAATTTTCAGGAAAAGGCGGAGCAAAAGGACTTGCAAATATGCTTTCACAAGCAAATTTGAAAAGACCTGTTTGATAAAAGGGTTTAAATTTGGATATTTGTTATCTAAATTTAAGCTTTATTTAAAAACAAGAGGAGAATATAATATGGCAACAGTAGTAAGACTAACAAGAATGGGACGTAAAAAAAGACCTTTTTATCGTATAGTTGTTACAGATAGCAGAAAAAGACGCGACAGCGGTTGGATAGAGAGCATTGGTTATTACAACCCTATGGTCGAGCCAAATGTTATAAATTTCAACAAAGAGAGATTGGATTATTGGAAAAGCGTCGGTGCTAAACTTAGCGACAGAGTTGCACAAATTACAAAATAATGGTTGAAAATTTTTTATACGAATACGCCAAGCTGATAGCTGATTTTCCTGAAAAGGTAACTATCGAGCATCAAGAGCTTGGTGAAAATTTTGTCGAGATTATTATAAGTGCTGATAAGGTTGATACTGGAAAGCTTATCGGTAAAGACGGCAAAATGATAAATGCTATAAAAACCGTTATTATTGGCTGTAAAGCAAAAGACAATACAAGTTATAGAGTAACGGTAAAAGCTATTGAATAGTGATATTGTTGAAGTCGCTACCATCGGGAGATGTGTTGGTTTAAGGGGCTATTTAAAGCTTCACAACAAGAGCGACTTCCCAGAGCAATTTAAAAAAGGTGCAACCTTTTTTGATAAAAACGATGATGAGCTCATCATAAAAGATTACAACAGACAAAAAGAGCTGGTTTTGTTTGAAAAATTTGATGACTTAGACCTTGCTAAAGCACTTGTAAACAAAACTATTTATACCACAAAAGAGCTCACCAGAAAAAACTGCAAACTAAAAAAAGATGAATTTTTTCGGTTTGATATCATTGGTTTAAAAGTTGTAGAAAATGGTGAAAATTTAGGTATTGTAGAAGATATCCAAGATAATTTTGCAAATTCACTTTTATACATAAAAACTGATGAAGTGCTTATTGCGGCTGGTAAACCAAAGAATTTCTACATTCCGTATTTGGAGCGTTTTATCGAAAGCGTAAATTTGGATAGTGGAGAGATTTTGGTAAAAGGCGCTAGAGATATCTTAGAAAATTCATGAAATTTACATTTATTACACTTTTTGAAAATTTAGTTAAACCTTACTTTAGTGATTCTATTTTAAAACGCGCGATTAGCAATAAATTTATTGAAATTGATTTCATAAATCCAAGAAATTTTACCAACGATAAACATAATAAAGTTGATGATTATATGATTGGAGGTGGAGCAGGGCTTTTGATGTTTCCACAGCCTTTGGATGAGTCGATCAAATTTTTAAAAGAAAAAGACAAAAATGCCCATGTTATTTTTTTGACGCCAGCTGGTAAAAAATTTAGTCAAAATGACGCAAAGAGGCTTTCTAAAAAAGATCATATTTGCTTTGTTTGCAGCAGATATGAAGGTCTTGATGAGAGAGTTGTTGAGCTTTGGGCGGACGAAGTTTTTTGCATAGGTGATTTTATTTTAACTGGTGGAGAGCTGCCTGCACTTTGTATGAGCGACGCGATATCAAGAAATGTGCCCAGAGTTTTAGGAAACGACATGAGCCTTGAAATAGAGAGTTTTGAGGGTAATTTGCTTGAAGCCCCATCTTTTACAAAACCTGATAATTTTAAATCCCTCTTTGTGGTTTCAGAGTTTTTAAAGGGTAATCATGCTAAAATCCACAACTTAAAAAACAAGATGGCTCACTGCAAAACAAGGTACTTTCGCCCTGATTTATATCAAAAGCTAAAGCCACATAAATAAGGAAAAACATGAGAAATAAATACATTGAAGCGTTTGAAAATGCTCAAATTGCTGGTAAGAATATCCCTGACTTCCGTGCAGGAGATACATTGCGTGTGGCTACTCGTATTCACGAGGGAGACAAAACGAGAATTCAAAATTTTGAAGGCATTTGTATAGCTAGACGTGGTAGCGGTACTGGTGAAACATTTATCATCAGAAAAATCGGCGCTAACAGTGTTGGTGTTGAGAGAATTTTCCCAATATTTAGCGATTCTATCGAAGAGATAAAGGTTCTTAGAAAAGGTCGTGTTAGAAGAGCTAAGCTATTCTATCTACGCGAACTACGCGGTAAAGCAGCTAAGATCCGCGAACTTAGAAAATAAAACTTTTTCCCTGAAATTTTCAGGGATTCTCTACTACAAACTATATTTAAAATCATTTTTATATTACTCGATATTTATACTTCATTAATCACTCTTTGCTAGAATTTTACTTCAAATTTACTTTTAAGGAATAAAAATGAAAAAGATTTTGATTTCACTTGCAGCTATTGCGTCTTTGGCTATGGCAGCAATCAATCTAAACACAGCTACAAAAGAGGAACTTATGAGTCTTGATGGTATCGGCAGTGCAAAAGCAGATGCTATCATCGAGTATAGAAAAGCAAATAAATTTAACTCAATCGACGATCTCAAAAATGTAAATGGCATCGGCGATAAAACTTTTGATAACCTAAAAGGTGAAATTTCTACTACTGGCAAAAGCGAAGTAAGCGAAAAAGCAAAAGCTGGTAAGAAGAAAATGGATGAGGCAAAAGACGAGATGAAAGAAAAAATCTCTGATAAAAAAGATAAATTTAAAAAGAAAGCTTCTAAAACTAAAGAAGAGCTAACTTCTAGCAAAGAAGATGAAGCTAGTATGAGTGAAAAAGCAAAAGATGAAAAAGATAAAGTTGTTGACAAAGTAAAAGAAAAGAAAGAAAAAGCTGCTTTAAAAGCTAAATCTAAAAAAGAAAAACTTAAAGAAAAACTAGAGAAATAAAACATTTTAAAACCTGCTTGTCTTTACAAGTGGGTTTTATAAATCCATATATTTTTTGTTTTAATTATAATTGACAAAAAATATCACAACTTTCTTCAAATTTCATTGATCCGATAATTTTTATCTTTGGTCAAGGAGTTTTTCTAAATTGTGTCAAAATAACTGCCATCTAATTTTGCCAACTAAAAATTTATATGAAACTGTCCCAAAAAAACGACTATCAAAAGAGTGATTGCGGTTGTCGTCAACCATGTTTGTCGAGTTTCAAACTCCAACGGAATAAATTCTAATGAACCGCCGACCTTCGGGTTATGAGTGTTATGCGCTATTTTTATAAGTAGCCATTAAGCTACATTTGTTAAAATTTGCCATATGAAAGTATTAAAAAGTTCGACATTTAATAAGTGGTTACATAAGTTAAATAATCCTATTGTCAAGGTTTCTATATTAAGAAGATTAGAGCAGATAGAAACAAAAGATCATTTAGGGGATTATAAATTTATAGATACAGGCTTATACGAACTTAGGTTTTTCAATCGTGGCGGGTTAAGGATATTTTTTACCTTTGATGGCGATGAAATAATTATATTGTTAAATGCTGGCGATAAAGATAGCCAAAGCGATGATATTAAAAAAGCAAAAGATATTTTAAAGGATTATAGATGAAAGAAGAATTTACAAAATTTAATTTAGAAGACTACTTAACAACTGATGAATTAAGAAAAGAGTATTTAAATCAAGTCTTAGCTGATGGCGATATTGAAGAATTTAAAAGAGCATTATTTTATATAGCAAAGTCAAAAGGCATTGAAAACGTTGCAAAGAAAGCAAATTTAAATAGAGAAAGCTTTTATAAGATGTTTAAAGAGAATTCAAAGCCTAGATTTGAAAGTATATTTAAGGTTGTGAATGCTCTTGATATTAAGCTTGTTTATGCTTAGTCTATTTTTCATTATTATTTCTAGTTTCTTTTTTTGCTGTATTGGCTGGGGTTTTGGTTTTTCGAAGTATCTGCATAAAACTATATTATCATCAGTTTGATATATCTTTGCAAGATAGCAATTATTATTTATCTGATCTATTATTTAAATCTCTTCTCTGAAAATCTTTGGCTTTTAAATTTGTCGCTTCTGTGTTGTTTCAAACTCCAAAATCTAATGGAGAGCCAAATATGAAAAAAAGTGGGGGGGCTGTTCATTTTCGGTTTCAAACTCCAACGGAGTAAATTCTAATAGCACCAAAAAGCTGATTTTATAGGTGTTCTAGTGCAAGAAGTCTATATTTTTTCGCCTTAAATTTGACTAAAATTTAGCCATGTGTAAATACGCCAAGCCCTAAATTTCAAGCATTTTAAAATCTTAAAAAACGCTTTATTAAAATGCGATTTTACTCCCACCTAAAGCCTTCATAAGGCGCGTCCTCGCAGATACACTTTTTAAGCTTATTTGCTTCGCGGCGGATCACCTGCCTCCACGTTAGCTCCCTACCGCCCACCGTGAGCGTCTCGCAAAGGCGCGAGATCATCTTTAGCTCGATCTTTTGCACGGCGTCGTTGCTAAATTTTATCCTGCCAGCGTCCGTTTGGAAGTCTTTTGCAGTGATCTCTTTTTTATTTAGCATGTTAAAAATCAGCGTATCTCCCAAGATCGGCTTAAAAATCTCCGCAAGATCGAGATGTAGGCTTAGCGCGCGGTAGTTTGGCTCGTGCAAAAAGCCAATGCGAGGATCTAGCTCGGTCTTGTAAATTTCGCTTAAGCAGATGTTGTAGATGCGCGTATTTGCGTAGCTTATGAAGCTGTTGATCTTATCAGCGGGCGGGCTTTTGAGCGGACGGTAAATTTAAAGCTTCGCTGATCTGCGATGATCTCATTCCACTTTTCGTAGTAGAGCTTTTGAAATGCACTCTCTACCGCCATGATAGCAGGCACGCTAGTGGCGGCATCTAGTGCCTTTATGTGAGGCTGCATGTCAAATTTCACGCCGTGTCTTTTGCAGTTTGCAGCGTCGTTTATGATGTGGGCTCTAGTGATCTCGCGCGCGATATATGCACGCTTGATCGGGTCGTCAAAAGAGCAGAGCTGGCACAGCAACACAAAGCCGCTTTTATTTACGGAGTTTGGCGTGTTTGGGTAGAAATTCCCGCGAAAACTCTGATACGGGCTAAAGATGTGCAAAAGGATGTTATTATCCGCCAAAAATGCGATGGTGTAGGTGTCGATCTGCACTTTTGCTAGCACGTAAATTTCATCGATCGCATTTACCGGCAAAATTTTACTATCGACAAGTGCGCCCGTTTCGTCAAATTTTTCAAAGTAGATATTGTTATCTTGCCTGTAAAGTCTGCCTGGACTAAGTATAAAGTGCGTCCTGTCGCTCTTTTGCATATTTGCTTCTTAGCTAAATACTGGGCTATTTTTATCTACGCCAATGACGATGCGCTCGGAGTATTTTAGCGAGTTAAATGTATAGATGACGATGGAGTCAAGCTCGCTTACGCACTCTTTTTGCAGCGTCTTGCTTAGCTTTTTAAAGTCGCTCTCGCGGATCTCGCCCTCATAGACCGAAAACTGCACGCGAGGCAGAAATTTCTCGACCGCTTTTCTGATGCGATTTGCGTTATTTCGCTCTTTTTGCTCGCGTCCTGCGATGTCGTAAAAAAGTATCACATACATCTTCTCTCCTAAGCAGTGCAATAGTCGTGATATGCGCAGTTTTGGCAAAATTTACAGCTAGTAAATTTGGGTGGCTTTTCTAAATTTGCAAGTGCGCTTATCTCGCTTAAAATTTGCTCCATTAGAGCGAAATTTTCGCTGGTGTCATCAACTAATATCACCTTTTTACCGCTTATTAGTTTGCCTTTTACCTCTTTTAAATTTAGGCCCGTTTTTAAAAGATAGATGTAAAAAAGCAGTTGCATCTTGCCTGCAAGCTCGTTTTTTAGGCTCTTTTTTTACTTCGCTCTCGCTCGTAACGCTAAAGCGAGGATACTTCGTGATGAGGTAGTGGCCGTGCTGCTTGGAAAGTTTGTCGAATTTCAAATTTGAAAATGCAAAGTCCTGCAAATCGCTCTCTTTGATATCTGCTAGCGCCTTGCCCATTAGCACGTTTTCGTCTTCTTGGTCCGCGTGGATCTGATGTGCGTAAAGCCATGCCTCGCGCTTGCAGGTGATGTAGTAATTCACAAGCGTGCCAGTGATCTGATCTTTTGAGAACATTAGTCAAATACCTCGTCTACTGCCGTTAGCTCAGGCAAAAATCCGTCAAATTTATTATAAAAATCGCTAGGCACTAAAACATATCTACCAAAAAGCTCTCTAGTATAAGACTTAATATTGCCAAGCATATTTTTGCCAACCGCAATGGTATATAGCGCTAGCTCTTTTTCAAGCTCTTTGATATTTGCCAAGATGATAAATTTATCTTTGCCTGAGGTCAAAAGAGCCTCTCGTTTTTCTAAAAATTCATTGAAATGACCATTGTATTGCTCTATAAAAAGCGATACTTTGTAGTCTTGCTTTGGCATGAAGTTGGCATTAAATTTATCAAATAACGTTTGAAATTTTAACTCTTTAGCAAGGCTTAGCATATCTATGCTTGTCGTTTCGTCTTTGGTGCTCTGAAAATAACTCTCTAAAATTTGATAAATTTCGCTCTCTTTTATAGAGCGAGATAAAATTTCTTTTACCTTGTCTTCTTGTAGGTCTATATCGTGGTATGGAAATGTTTCGCCGTCTATGTAGTCAAAAACAACAACTTTTGCCGGCCTGCTAGATGTGGCGTTGCGATTTACTCTACCAGCTGCCTGGATGATGGCGCCAATGGGTGCAAATTCGCGAAATCCCACGTCAAAACTAAGATCAACCCCGGCCTCGATGAGCTGAGTGGCAACTAGGGTAATCTTCTCGCCGCCTTCAAGTTTTTCTTTTATCTCGTCTATTATTTGTACTCTGTGAAGTGGGATCTGATGCGTCGTCAAAAGATAGACGCCTTTTTTGCCACTGTTTTTTAGGGTTTCATATAGTTTTTTGGCTTTTGAAATTGTATTTACGACGCAAAGTGCGCTTTCGTCTTGATGTTTTAAAATTTCACTTACCAAATCATCAAGCCCTTTTATATCCGGCTCGTAGATGATCTCATATCTATCTTTTTCACGTTTATATAAAATAGACTCCGAAAGCTCGGTAAAGCTCTCTAGCTCAGCTGCGATATGAGGCATAGTTGCTGACATGATTATAAAATGGATATTGTATCTTTTTGAAAATTCGTTAAAAGCAGCTGCCATGGATTTTAGCAGCACTCGCGGAATATTTTGTATCTCGTCTATGATGATGACGCTATCTCGCAGAGTTTCAAGCTTGAGATTGTCTTTATTGTGGTTTGAGAAAAAAGCAAAAAATAGCTGGTTAAAAGTCGTGACTATAAAATTTTCATGCCAGATGTCGGCTAAGAATACCTTTTGCATAAACTGCTCTTGTTCATCGTCATTTTGGCTTTTATAGCTTGTTAGATGGTGATACTTTAAGACGTCTTGATCTGCTATGACTTTTTGATACTCGGTGTGCGTTTGATCTATGATAGAGGTAAAAGGTATAGCCGTTATGATGCGCCTTTTATTGCCGTTTCTAGCAATTTCTAGGGCTAAATTTAATGCCAAAAACGTTTTGCCGATACCTGTTGGCGCTTTTATGAGAAATGTTTTCTTGTCTTTGTTGGAGTTAAAATTTTTAAATATAATCTCTCTTGCTTTGTCTTTATAATCATCTTGCTTTTTGGTGGCTATTAAGCTCTTTATGCGGTCTATGTAAAGATCTATCTTTTTGGCATTTAAAACGGCTAAATTTTGATAGCTTTCTGAAAAAATGGCTTCAAATTTATCAGCCAAAATGAGCCTTGAGTATCTTTTTTTAAAAATAAAAAAGCTCTCCAAACCATAATATTTTGATAGTTCATTTTCTAAGTCTAAAAAATAATCTACAAAATCGTAGATATCTATATCGATATCTAAATTTGCTCTTTGGGCTACCTCATCTATCTTTTTGAGCCTGTCTATTAATTTTGCTTTTGTGGAGCCTATGCTTGAGAGAAAGTAGTCTATATCAGGTAAATCAGAGTGGTGCTTTAAGATAGCAAAGAAATTTGCTAAGAAATTTATATCCTTGTTGTCTCTAGCAAAAAAGTATATAAAAGCGCTTTCTAGCGTGTGTGTAGTTTTTAGTTTTTGCCGTGCTTTTTCAAATTCATCTGCCGAGTTAAAATTTTTAGAGTCTAAATTTATATAGTCTTGAAATTTTTGTGAAATTTTAGCTAGATCGTGAAAAGATGCTGCTTCCTTGTGCTCATTGTCATCAAAGCTGTTGGCTATATTTTTAATGTGTGAGTTGTATGATTTTTGCGGATGTGAGTTAAAAACGTCTGAAATTTGCATCATACAAATATGCATCGATAAGTTTTTTGGGCGCAAATCACCTCGCAAACCTCTATATTTTTTGCCCTTATTTGATCGTTTGAAACTATCAAATTTATATGCGTTTTTGGAGACCTGTCGTTATCTAGGCTTTTGGCAAAGCAGATTGGCGAGTATAAAACATTTTCGTCAAAGCATATATTATGCGCCTTGCTTTGCGGCACAAACGAGTCAATACTTACCTCATCAAAATTTTTATTTACAAAATTTGCTATCTCTATAAACTCAAAATTGCCTGTAAATTCGCTATTGCCAAGATAAAAAGGAAATTTGGAAATTCTATTTTTTAGACTATCTATCGCTTCGTTTTCAAATTTAAATTTATCGATAAAAATCGTATATCTTGGATCGATTAGCAGCTCTCTGTTTATAGGTTTCTGTGGTGCCGAGCCGTCTCTTAGACCATTTGAAATCTTTTGCATATCTAAATTTTTAAGGCTATTTAGATGGGCTTTTGTTTTTTTGGTGTAGTCGTTTATGTAGTTTTGCGAAAAGGTTTTCTTTGAAATGGCACCGTCCAAAACGACGCTATATCCAAAATCCATAAAATTTTCGTCGCCTAAATAGTCATCCACACCAAGCAGAGCCGCCAACATACCGCCTACAGTGGTCTTTGGCGGTAGCGGCAAAGTGATATTTTGGCTTATAGAAAGCGGATCTCTAAAGCAAGCAAATTTACCCCAAATTTTAAATGCAAACATTATAGCTCTCTTGCGTCTATTTCTAGTCCCAGCTCTTTAAACTGATCCACATACCTCCTAAAAGAGTCATCGTAAAAGATCACAACCTTTTCTATCTTTTGGCTCATATTTTTTAGCGATCTAATGAGGGCTGTAAAATTTAACTCACACTCGTCAATGCTTCTGATCTGATCGGAATCTTTATTGTCTAGCTTTACAAGCTCGTCAAGTAAGCCTATCATATAAGTATCTTTATAGATCACTCTAATAAGCATTCTTGGCTTTTGACCGACCTTGCTTCTTGTGTTTAGCAACTTTGTGCCTTGCCACATCGAGTCAAGCATCTGTGCGACATCTTCTTCGCTAGTGTTTGATTTGGTGGCATTTAGTGAATTTATAGTGCCATACATGGCAAATAGGCCATACGGTATGTAGTTGTCGGTTCTAAATGTTTTATTGCCGCTGCCGTCTTTGCCAAACGCGCCGGTTCCTTGAGACATTATAGTCTCTGTCTCGTTTAGTGATTTAGCCCAAGAAAATTGCACTGTGCCTATGATTTGGATATTGCTTTTTGGCGCCACGCCTCCAAAAAGTCTATTGTCTATGCAGCTTAAAAATGCTTTTTTATCATCTGCTTCGCCTAAAATTTTCTTTACCTCGGCAAATCTAGTTTCTGCTGACTGTACTTGTTCGGCGTTATTTACAAAGATTGTTTGAGACTTTCTGTATTGCAGATCATCTCTAATGGTTCGCTTTACTCTTACGTCACTCACGATAGCTTTTCTGTCGCTCTCATCGTATCTTGGCGCATTGTCGTTTAGCATATCTCCGTTAGGATTTGTCATCTTTGCGTCCCATAAAAACAAAATTTCACTATGTTTTGCTATCTCACTCATTATTTTCTCCTGATTGTTGATTATCTTTTTTAAATTTAACGTAGTCGTTCATACCTCGTATAAATGCAAATGAAATTTCATAGCGAGAAACGCTCTTGCTTTTTTCATTGCAAAAATGCGTAGTTATCAGTTGCGACAGATCGCTATTTGTCGAACTACCTAGCTTTAGTTTTCTTTCAAATTCATTTGCTTTATTAAAAATTTTCTTTAAATTTGGCGCTATTATTTTTTGATTTGAAAGCCACTTTTCAAATGTCTTATTTTCTTTAGAAACGTCTGAAGCAAAAGAGCTATTTATAATACTCTTTGAATAAGCGCCTATCAAATAAGCACCTTTGATTAGATCATCTTTAAAATAATCTGACTGCTTTTCTAACAGCTCCTTAAAATAATCAGAAAAAAGCTTCATAATCACATCCTTATCGCGTTTATCTCTTGTAAAAATCCTAAAATTTTATTTTCATTTTTGACAATATTTTCAGGAAAGGCTATCCAGTTTTTGACGCCGTCTTTTATCTTTTTCTTATTTTGGGCATCAAATTCTCTAAAATGTTCAAATCGTTTCAAAAGCTCGATATATTTTATCTTTGCGTATCCGAGCAGCAACTTTGCTAAAAAATTTTCTCCTGTATGATTTTGTTATCAAGTCCTTTGACTCTTGTGGCAACGGCATATTTTTCAAGAACGCCAAAATAATCTTTGAGATAGGTAAATTTGATATCATCATCTGTATCTTGAATTTGCTTTGAAGAGTCGGTAATATGATGCTCTTGCATTAGTTTTACGACCTTTGCTATCCTGCTTGGCAAAACGTCTTCAAGTGTAGAAAATATCTTAACGGATAAATTTGTCTGATCAACCTCGGCAAATAAAATATCAAGCGTAAAGCTATTTATTTGGTCGTAATTTTCGATTTGCTTTCGCAATCTTCTCATAAAGCTCTCTTCTCTTTCGGATTCTTCTTGCATATTTTTTGCATTTTTAAGAAAGCTTATTAATCCTTTGAAAATTTCAGCGTCGAAATTTGCCATAGAAGGGATGATTATGTATTCTAAGCCTTTGTAGTAAAATTTTAAGTTATTTATCGCAAACATCCAACCTTTTTTTATTGCCTTTGCGCTTTCTAGAGACATAGGCAGTTTGTTTATCTGCTGTATGCAGTAGCTATCATCATAATTATCCATGGTGAAAAATTTAATATCAGGATTGTATCCGCAGGCAATTTTTTCTTTTGTGACGACATCTGCTAGTTCTTTTAGAATTGGTTCGTTTTTGCTGTTTTTAATATGAGGGCGGACAAATTCGTTAAGATAGTTTTGCAAAACTTCAGGCATAAACTCATAAAAACTCTTGCCATTTACAAGCAAAATCAAAAAATAATCATCCTGCTTAAAATTCTTTAGCTCAAGCTCGTCATTTTCATAATTTTTAATGTATTCAAATACCAAGGCGGCAACACGCTTATTGTCGTCGTTTGCATAGACCATAACCGAATTTTGTAGTGTATGTGAGATGGCTTTAAATTTCTTGTATAGATCTTTTTCGCCTTGATACTCAAAATTTGGATATAGATAGTATGAGTTGCTCGTGCCGCCTATCTTTTTAGTAAAAAGCGTCTTTATGTTATCTAGCGAGGCTCTGGATATTTTTGGCTTATCGACAATTTTTAAATTTTCTACTTTAAAATCGATGGTTAAAACAATATGTTCGCTATCTTTAAAATTTGAATTTTTTATCATAGCGATAGTGTCGTCATCGCTTATTAAATTTCCGATCACATGTAACTTATGAGCAAGTCCCATTTTAAATTGACCTTAAAAATTTTTATTAATATTAAGACAACATACCTTAAATATTTATAAAATTTATTTATCTTCAACTACTTCTAAAAACCCAAGTCCGCAGTTCATACATCCACTACCAACTCCCACATCAAGGATCAAATTTATAAGCTCTGGCTTTGCTTTGATATGCCACTTTGCAGGCCAAGCTCTGACAGGCATATTGTTGTTGCCATAGAAAAAATAAAAAGGTTTTTGTAAATTTTGCCAAAGCAAATTTAGCTCAAATTCGCCCTCGTATTTATACCCCATAAGTGTTTCAAATCTTTGCAGCGCGTTTGTTTTCATCATTTCAAGATGCCTGGAGTCTTGCGGCTCAAGATGCACTTTATATCCCAAAAGTCCAACGACCGAACACGCAACACATCCTTGAAAAGTAGCCTCATTTTGTGAAATTCTATGCTTTTTTATTGACACAGACGTATCAAGCAAACAAATATTGCCAAGTTTTAATCCGTCTTTTAGCACAGCAAAAGCGATCGTTTTTTCAAATTCTGGCACAAACGAGCTAAATCTTATATCTAAACTTAAGCTATTTAATCTAAAATCAAAATTTGATCTTTTAAAATTTTTACCGCTTTCTTTATGTGTGTATCCGTCATGTTCAGCCTTTGGCAAATAGCTATAAATATAGCCTTGTATGAGCTTAGATAAAGACTTTGCTATTTTTAAATTTTGAGTTGGTAGACGTGAATTTATAATGATCATCCTTGCTCCTTATTTGTTGCTAAAATGGATTATAACTCAAAATTTTGTAAAAAATAGACAATTATATAAAATAAATTTTTTAGAATTTATTTTTTATTTTAAAATAATGTAGCTAAATAAAATCAAAGACTTATTTTAAAATTTAAACGCTCTTTTCTTGACATATAATAATGTTTTTTGTATAATCTCAATTCTTTTTTAAATAATCATGTCTTGCTAGCTCAGTCGGTAGAGCATCTCACTTTTAATGAGGGGGCCGTTGGTTCGAATCCAACGCAG
>NZ_JAAKZD010000002.1:0-197718 GCF_015230035.1 Campylobacter concisus | reverse complement strand
TGGTTGGCTTGGTTGGCTTGGTTGGCTTGGTTGGCTTGGTTGGCTTGGTTGGCCTGGTTGGCTTGGTTGGCTTGCTTGGCTTGATTGGCTAGATTGTCTTTTTTTGCTTGGTTTGCTTGGTTTGCGTTCTTCTACATATTTTCTAAATTTGCCAAATTTATCAAAATACTAAAAATAATATGCATAAATATATGTAAAATATTTTGTATTTTTCGCTTTTTTAACTCAAATTTTTTTCAAAAAATTTAAGATAACGCCCAAATTTCGCTAAAAAGTTAAAATGGATTTAAAATGCTTTGGGATATAATTTGCGATAAATTTATCAAAAGGCTAAAGTGATGATAAAACAAATTTCTGGTTCACAGATGATAAGCGAAGCCTTGCACGAAGAGGGCGTTGAGATAGTTTTTGGCTATCCTGGCGGTGCAGCTTTAAATATCTACGACGAGACATATAAACAAACTTATTTCAAGCACGTCTTGGTTCGCCACGAGCAAGCAGCCGTTCACGCAGCAGACGGATACGCAAGGGTTAGCGGCAAAGTTGGCGTGGCTTTTGTGACAAGCGGTCCTGGCTTTACAAACGCTGTCACTGGTCTTGCCACAGCTTACAGCGACAGCATCCCAGTTGTGCTTATAAGCGGTCAAGTACCAACCTTTATGATCGGCACAGACGCCTTTCAAGAGATCGATGCAGTCGGCATTTCACGCCCCTGTGTCAAACACAACTTTTTAGTAAATAGCGTCGAGGAGCTACCTCGCATCATAAAAGAGGCGTTTTACATCGCAAGATCAGGCCGCCCAGGACCAGTTCATATCGATATCCCAAAAAACGTCACTTCAAGGCTTGGTGACTTTGTCTATCCAAAAGAAATTTCTATCCCAAGCTACAAACCGACATATAAAGGCAACTCTAAGCAGATCAAAAAAGCAGCAGCTGCGATAAATGAAGCAAAAAGGCCACTTCTTTACATCGGTGGCGGTGCGGTCGCATCAAACGCAAGCGAGATCATACGTAAATTTATGAAAAAAACTGGCATCCCAGCGGTCGAGACACTTATGGCTCTTGGCGTGCTTGACGCAAAAGATGAGCTAAATTTAGGCATGGCGGGCATGCACGGCAGCTACGCTTCAAATATGGCTCTTAGCGAGTGCGACCTTCTCATATCGCTTGGCGCTAGATTTTGCGATAGGGTCACAGGCAAAACTGACGAGTTTGCCAAGCATGCAAAGATCATTCATATCGACATCGATCCAAGCTCTATCTCAAAGATCATAAACGCGCACTATCCGATAGTTGGTGACCTTACAAACGTGCTAAGTGAGCTTTATGAAGAGGTGAAAGGTGAGCCTAAAAACTATGCGCCTTGGAGAGAAATTTTAGATAGATATCAAAAGCTAAATCCACTTGGCTACACAGATAGCGACAAGGTCTTAAAGCCTCAATGGGTAGTTGAAGAGACTGCAAAGATAGTTGGCCCTGAGGCTATCATCGCAACTGACGTCGGTCAGCACCAGATGTGGGTGGCGCAGTTTTATCCATTTAACCGCGCAAGGCAGCTTGTCACAAGTGGCGGCCTTGGCACAATGGGATACGGCCTGCCTGCAGCGATCGGCGCAAAGTGTGCGATGCCTGAGCATTTGGTTGTAAATTTTACAGGCGATGGCTCGATACTTATGAATATCCAAGAGCTAATGACTGCTTATGAGACAAATGTCCCTGTCATAAACATCATCTTAAACAACAACTTCTTAGGCATGGTGCGCCAGTGGCAGACATTTTTCTATGAAAAGCGCTACTCATCGACTGATCTTAGCTTGCAGCCTGATTTTGTAAAGATAGCTGAGGGATTTGGCGGCGTTGGCTTTGTTTGCAAGAGCAAAGATGAGTTTAAAAAGGCTTTAAAAGAGGCGATCAAGAGTAAAAAATCAGCTCTTATCGACGTGAGGATCGACCGCTTTGAGGACGTGCTTCCTATGGTTCCAGCAGGGGCTGCGATTTATAATATGATATTAAAGAGCAAGGAAGAAAAATGAGTATCAGAAGAACAATTTCGGTTATAGTTTTAAATGAACATGGCGTTTTGGCTAGGATTTCTGGGCTTTTCGCGGGCAGGGGCTACAACATCGACACGCTCACAGTCGCTCCGATACCTGAGAGCAACTTCTCAAGGCTAAGCATCGTCACAAGCGGCGATGAGAGGGTTTTAGAGCAGATCGTAAAGCAGCTTCACAAGCTCATCCCAACATACAAAGTCATAGAAAGCGGCGAATTTGTCGAAAAAGAGATGGCTCTTGTGAAAATCCCGCTTGGTGAAAATTTCGCCGGCCTTGAGGCGATACTAAAGACATACAATGGCATCGTCACAAACACAAACGAAAACTACATCGTCGTCATGGTGGCTGACGATGCGAGCAGGGTAGAGAGCTTTTTAAAATCGATAAAGAAATTTAACCCAGTTGATGTCGTGCGCGGCGGATCTGTGATAATGGATATATGATGAAACTAAGCGAAATAGCCTTAAAGGTAGATGCTACTTTTAGCGGAGAAGATCTTGAAATTTTTGCTCTAAATTCTTTAAAAAATGCAAATAAAGCTGAGCTAACATACTGCGACGGCGAGAAAAATGCCAAATTTATAAGCACTTCAAACGCTGGAGCTATCTTGGTGACAAAATCGCTTTTAGACCTAGTGCCAGCTGGCATGGTAGCGCTTGTGTGCGACAACCCGCACCTTGCATTTGCTATCCTTAGCAAAATTTACGCTAAGCCGCTTTTTTGCGAGCCAAAACCATCAAACATCGCCCAGAGCGCCACTATAATGCCAAATGTCTATATAGGCTCAAACGTGAGCGTGGGCGAAAATACGATAGTGATGGCTGGGGCTTTTTTGGGCGATAACGTAACTATCGGTAAAAACTGCATCATCCACCCAAACGTCGTCATATATAATGACTGCGTCATCGGCAATGAGTGCCACCTGCTTGCAAACTGCGTTATAGGCAGCGACGGCTTTGGCTATGCGCATACAAAAACTGGCGAGCATGTGAAAATTTATCACAATGGCAACGTTGTTTTGGGCGATTTTGTCGAGATCGGCGCTTGCACGACGATAGATCGTGGCGTTTTTGAAAGCACGATGATCGCAAACTACACAAAGATAGACAATCTCGTTCAAATAGGCCACAACTGCGAGCTTGGAAATGGCTGCCTCATCGTCTCACAAACCGGGCTTGCTGGCTCAACAGTGCTAGGCAGAAACGTCGTCATGGGCGGACAAAGTGGCTCAGCTGGTCACGTAAGTGTCGGAGACTTCGCTCAGATTGCGGCACGCGGTGGCGTTAGCAAAGACCTACCTGGCGGCAAAAAATACGCTGGAGCTTATCCGATAATGGAGCTTTCAGAGATGTTTAAAATCCAGGCTAAGATGATTAGATTTTTTAGAAAAAACTAAAATTGGATTTAGTAGGTTTAATTTTCTAAATTGCAATAACGTGGCAATGAGATTATTGTTAATAAAAAATAACTTCAAATTTACTTGGCAGGTTGGATCAACTTGCCAAGCTTTCATATAAAATTTATACAAAAATATCTAGAAATAGGGCGGTTTAGCTATTTAAAAATATGACTAAACGCCTAAAAATTTAGCAAGGACAAAATAAAATATAGCCGATGATATCGCAGCTGCTGGAAGCGTGATGAGCCAAGCTAGGATGATAGGTCTTACCATTTTCCAGTTTGCATTTTTATTTACGATGCCGATGCCCAAAACCGCGCCTATCAGGATATGCGTCGAGCTAACTGGTATGCCAAGCTTTGTAGCTAGAAGTATGACGATACTTGAGGCAAGCTCGGCGCTAAAGCCAGTCGTCGGCAAAATTTCAGCTAGTTTTGAGCCGATAGTAGTGATCACCTCTTTGCCTAAAAACCAAAGTCCAACGACAAGTGAGATGCCAAATGTTACCATTGCGATGCTAGGTATCGGCGAGCTTTCATTTATAGAGCCAGTCTTTAGCACATCAAGCACAGCAGCAAATGGTCCAACTGCGTTTGCGATGTCGTTTGCGCCGTGTGAAAATGCAAAAGATGAAGCGGTAAAAATTTGAAACCATGAGAAAATTCTATTGATACTCTTTTCGCTGTCGTTTTTACTCATGACGTTTATAATAGCAAGGCTTGCAAGATACGCTAGGGCACCGATAACAAAGATGATCCAGACTGTTTGGATGATGCTAAAGGCTAAATTTATATGCTCAAGCCCTTTAAAAAGCATCATTGACGAGATGACCATTGCAGCAAATCCAGCGATGATCGGGATGTGCTTTTTCATCGCTTTAAAGGTGTCTATCTCTTTTTCGCTATCTTTCATGATGCGAATTTTTGAGCGGTATTCGCTGTATTCAGTGGTTTCGATCTCGTCCTCATCGATAACTGCGATCTTTGAAAGAGTGGCTATCTGCTCCTCAGCTGGCTTTGTTTTAAGCGCTTTTATGAAGCTTTCTTTATAGGCTTTTCTCTCAGCTTTTAACGCTTTTAAATTTGTCTTTAGCTCGTGCGTTGGCTCGATTATTTTGCTTTTTACGTAGCCAAATATAATGTAAGACATCACGCCGCCAAGCAGTGGCGAGATGACCCAGCTAACGGCGATCCTGCCGATCTCGCCCCAAGAGACCATATTAAATGGCTCAGGATCTTTTATCATAAAACCCATAGCAAGTCCTGCACCAACGATGCCACCAACTATCGAGTGAGTGGTCGAGACTGGCAGACCTTTTTTGGACGCGTAAAATAGCCAAAGACCTGAGCTTAGAAGAGCTGAGATCATTATAATGACAAATTTCATCGGGTTTAGATCGCTTGGAAATTTCACGATCTCGTTTCTAATGGTATTTGTAACCTCAGATCCTGCAAATATCGCGCCGCTAAGCTCAAAAATGGCTGCGATGATGAGAGCTTGTTTTAGTGTGAGTGTTTTTGCGCCGACGCTTGTGCCAAAGCTGTTTGCAACGTCATTTCCGCCGATATTAAACGCCATAAAAAGACCAAACATACCGGCGATCAAGAATAAAAAGTAGTTATTTGCCGGGATGTATTGATAGCCCCAAACGAAAAATCCAACGCTGCAAATCGCAAAAATAACTAACGCCAAGAAGTTATCTCGAAGCAATCAAGCCCCCTTGTAAGAGTTTTTGGCAAAATTATATCTTGAAAATTATTAAAGTTTTTAGAATTTTCTCACTTTAAATGATACTAAATTATCATATGTTAGAATTTGGCAAAAATATTAAGGATAAATTTTGGTTATATCAATCGATCTTGGCTCAAACACCTTTCGCGCGGCGCTTATAAAAAAAGAGCAAAATGGCTTTAGCAATGAGCAAATTTATGAAAAAATAGTTGGAGCTGCAAGGGGCTTAAACGAAAGTGGTAAGATAGGCTTGGAGGCTAAAAATAGGCTTTTTGAAGCGATAGCGGAGGCTAAAAGCAAATTTGACTTTGATAAATTTAAATGCGTGGCAGTCGCAACTGAGGCTTTTAGAGTAGCGTCAAATAGTGAAGAAATTTTTAGCGAGATAAGAGAGAAATTTGGCATAAATTTTCATATCATTGACGGGCAAGCTGAAGCAAAACTTACATTTTTAGGCGTGCAAAATGCCTTAAGAAAGCTTGGCATAAACGATAAATTTAGCATCATCGACATAGGCGGTGCAAGCTCAGAGATAGGCGAAGATGGGAAATTTATAAGCTTTAAATTTGGCATCATCACCTTTTACGAGAGGTTTAAAACGCTTGATCTGATGCAAAAAAATGCAAAAATTTATACAAAAGAGGCAAGGGAATTTTTAACAAGTCTTAACAATAGACTTATCGTGCTAACTTCTGGCGTGCCGACCACCATCGCAGCACTAAAGCTTGGGCTAAACTACGAGAGCTACGATCCAGAAAAAGTGAGCGGATATGAGCTTAAAAATGACGATCTTGCTTGGTTTGTAAATAAGCTTTTAAAGATGGATGATAAAAGCGCTGACGTGGCGGTTGGAAGAAGTAGAAAGTATCCGCTCATCGCTGGGACACTGCTTTTAGAGGAGCTACTAAACGGTCAAGAAGCGAAATTTATAGTAATAGACGATGGGCTTAGAGAGGGCGTTGGGACGGCTTATTTAAAAGGCATATTTCAAGAAATTATCACAAAATTTTAGTTATTATTTCAAAAATTTAAAGGAGATAAAATGAGCATAAGAGAGCAAATTTTAGCCGACATAAAAGAGGCTATGAAAGCAAAAGATGAGTTTAAAAGAGACACCTTAAGGACGCTAAATGCAGCACTTAAGCAGGTCGAAGTCGATCAAAGGATCGAGATGACCGACGAGATCGTGCTCCCGCTACTTCAAAAAGAGATCAAAAAGAGAGCTGACTCGGTTGAACTCTATCTAAAGGGAGCAAGAGAGGACCTAGCTAAAAAAGAGCAGAGCGAGATCGAGCTAATCAAGGCATATCTGCCGGCTCAGCTAAGTGATGATGAGCTAAAAGAGAAGATAAAAAGAATAATTGAAAAGGTTGGTAAAAATTTGGGCGCTGTGATGAAAATGGCAAAAGATGAGATCGGAGCGAGCGCTGAAGCAAAACGCATAAGCATGATCGCGAAAGAACTTTTGGCGTAAATTAATATACACTTTCTCAAAGCCTGTGCGTTAAATTTAATGTGCAGGCTTTAAAAATACTTCATCTTACATCAAATATTAATTTTGAAAGCGATGAATTTCTAAATTTAGGCTAGGGCGGTTTGCTAAATTTAAATTTATGTTTTTGAGCAGGGATTTAAAATTTGATTGTTTTACTTTGAGGTTGGCAAACCTTTAAATTTATAAACATTTTAGCTTTAGCGGCACAAAAGAAGCAAAAAACAAAAACAAACTTGGCTAAATTTAACTTTACTTTATAGCGGTATCTAGTGAATTTATAAATTTTATACTAAGCAGTTATCAAATTTTTTAAACATGAAGTTAAATTTAACACTTTTGCTTTAAAACTAGCTTTGGTTTGCTGGTGCATTATGTGCTAAAGAAGTAAAAATTTAAAGTGGTGGGTTGCTAAATTTAGGCTTTGTTTTGCTGTAATTATCTCGTCCTAAGAAATAAATCTACAATTCTCTCACACGTCTTAAATTTCTAGAGCCTACCGTAACGTGCCTGCTGTTATGGGATGATAAAAGTCAGAAAGCTCCACTGTGAGAAATGAATAGCTTAAAAAGTAGAATTTGATATGCATAAGCAGAGTATAACTAAATTTTAGTCTTGTTTTATGGCAACATTCTTGCTAAAAGAGGTAAATTTTTAAAAACCACTAAAATTGCAAAATATACTTGCAAGCACAATAAAAAAAGAATTTGATATATAGATTAAAAAGCTAGACCCAAGACGAGTCTAGCAAATTTGAAGTTATTTTGAAGCGACCATTTCGTTGTATGAGTTAAATATCTCTCTACTAAGATCTTCGAGTTTTCTAAACTCAGTGACAAAATGTTTTAAATTTTTCTCGTTATAGCCCTTGCCAGCTTCTGTCAAGATGGCTTTGATGTTTTTGTTAAATTCATCCACCAAATGGCGTGATTTCTCATAAGTTTTAGTGTGGCTAAAGCTCTTTGCGCACTCATTTTCATACCACGCTACAAGATCATCCGCGTCTTTTGCTATATCATCGCCGTAACCTTGCTCATTTACAGTGTCTGAATAAACACCCACTTTATAGACGATGATAGCTATCTTTGCGATGATGCCAAAGGTCTTGTCTTCTACATATTTTGATCTTTGGGCTGTCTCTTTTGCATTTTGGTTAAAGCTAGCTAAAGTTTGTTTGAAATTTTCGACATTTGCTGTGGCGATCTTTGAAATTTCATCTATCTTTTTAGAGTTTTCATCTATATCTTTGGCTTCTTGCTGAAGTGTTTGGATATTTACGCCGATCTCGTGTGTCGCTTTTTGGGTATTTTCAGCTAGTTTTCTAACCTCATCAGCGACAACAGCAAAGCCGCGCCCATGCTCGCCTGCTCGTGCTGCCTCGATAGCTGCGTTTAGAGCTAGTAAATTTGTCTGCTCAGCTATATCTTTTATCAAATTTACAACCGAAGTGATGTCGTCTGTTCTGCTATTTAGCGTGCTTATAGCGTGGCTCGAGCCCTCTATCAGCTCTTCAAGTGAGCTCATATTTACGCTTAGCTCATTGATGCTTTGCGTCGTATCCTCAGCGATCCTAGCTGTATCTTTTGCCATGAGTGCCATTTGGCTAAGGTTTTTGATACTCTCATTTAGATCGTTTCTAACATCTTCTATGCCGTCGTTGCCATTGCCAAGTGTGTCAAGCTCTTTTGAAAGCAGGCCACGAACCTTACTTTTTTGACCTTCTTTTATGCCAACAACACCATGGCTCATGAAAGTAGCATTTTGTTTAAAAGTTCCCCTAAAACCCTCTGTAAAGATATTTCTATATGTTAGTCCGCTTTGGGCAGCGTCTATTGAGGTTGAAATTTCTCTTTGAAGTGCCTCAACTTGATCAAGCAAGTCATTTATACCAAGTGCTACTTCATAAAGTGGGTCATTTTCTTTTACATTTACTATCCTAGGCTCTAAGATGCCGTTTCGAGCTGAGCCTACTACGCTTAAAATTTCATTTATAGAGTCGAGTTTTTTTCCAAACATCTTATAGCCTTTGTAGGTTATTTACAAATTCATCATAACTTAGATTTTTTTCGTTTAAAAAATCAGTTAAAAATTTCATAGAAGCATCCATGCCACCGCTCTTTTCTACCGATAATAACTTTTGATATATAGGCTCTATCACTTCAATCGCCTTTGGATTTGGCTTGCGTCTAACTGAGTAGTAACCAACTGCGTTATTGCGGTCATCAACTGAGGCTGTGATGTTTGCAAAGACCCAGTAGTATCCACCATCAAAGCTTTTGTTTTTTACATAAGCAAAAATTTCTTTTTTATCTTTTATATGCTCCCAAAGTAGCTTAAAAATAGCTCTTGGCATATCTGGGTGCCTTACGATGTTGTGAGGCTTACCCAAGACTTCAGCTTGCTTTGCTCCAACTATCTTTAAAAATGGCTCGTTACAATACGTAATACGTCCTTTTAAGTCGGTCTTTGAGACCAAAAAGGCGCTCTCTTCGACCATGTGTTCTTTGTTTTCAGACATCTTCTCTCCTTTAAGATTTTAATTATTTTAGTTTTTAACGGCTTTTGATAGATCCCACATCGGCAAAAATATACCAAGAGCTAGTAAAAGCACCATACCTGCTATAAAAACGAGCAAGATAGGCTCGATATAGTTTGAGATGTTATCAATAATATCGTTAAATTTCATCCTGTAATAGTCAGTAACTTTTCCGGTCATATCATCCAAGCTACCGCTTTGCTCGCCAGCGCTTATCATCTGTATGAGCATATTTTCATATAAATTTGTATCTCTAAAAGCCTCCGTTAGGCTAACACCCCTACCAACAAGTATCTTAACGCCGCTTAGTTTCTTTTTGATATCCTTGTTTGAGACCGTTATCACAGCTGTATCAAGGGCATCTGCTATAGGCAAACCAGCTCGAACAAGCTCTGTAAAGATGAGGTTAAACCTGCTCATATTCGAATAAAATATTATCTTGCCGATGAGATAGACTTTCAAAAGGTATTTATCGACCTTATCTTGAAATTCTTCACTATCAAGGTAGTATTTTCTAAGCAAATATCCGATAAATGCAAGTGCCCCAAGGATATAAAAGCCGTAGTTTGTCATGACGTATTCGATATTTAGCAAAATTTTAGTTGGTAGTGGTAGCTCTGCATTTAACTGCTCGAAAATTTCTCTAAACTGCGGCACAACAAGTATCATAAGGATGACAAAGGCTATGATGATCGCACAAATGACTGTTATCGGATAGCGGATAGCTTTTTTAAATTTTTGCTGATTGTCCCAGACCTCTTGCAAGATAGAGGCAAGCTTTGCAAGCGCATCAGCCATATTACCAGTGCTTTCCCCTAGTCTTATCATCGCAAGCGTCACGTCGCCAAGCTCTTCTTTAAAATTTTCTATACTATTTGTGAGGCTTGAGCCTTGATTTAGCTCCTCATCTATAGTTTGAAATATAAATTTAAGGCGTTTATCTTCGGTGGAGTTTGCAACCTCTTTAATGCTATCGTGGATAGAAATTCCAGCATTTGTCATAACACTAAGCTGCCTTATGGTGGCTACTAAATTTGGGATTTTCACCTTTGGATTAGTAAAAGCTTTTGCGATCACGTTTTGTAAATTTTCAAAGTTATTTATGCTAGAAGTTTGCGTCTCTTTGATCTTTACGATCATGCCAGTAACATTTGCTTTATCTTTGATCTCGCTTTTATTGTTCGCTCTTAGGCTCATCTTATGGCGTTTGCCGTTTTGGATGTACTCAACCTCAAAGTATTTCATATCTTAGCAACCCTATAAACTTCTTCAAGCGTGGTTATGCCATTTGCTGCTCTTATGACGCCATCATGAAACATATCTATAAAGCCCTCTTCGTAAGCTACGCTTTTAAGCTCATCTTTAGAAGCACCATTTGCAACCATGCTTGCTATATGGTCACTAATAGGCAAAATTTCACTTATCATCTCACGTCCTAGATACCCTGTTTGTGAGCATTGCGGACATCCGACGCTTTTGTAAAATTGATAGTTTTCAGGGACAAATTTCTTAACCTCGTCAAATGCCTTTTGAGATAGAGTGATCTTTTGTTTGCAGTGTGGGCAGAGCTTTCTAACAAGCCTTTGAGCCTCTATGCAAACGAGCGCGCCACTTACTAGATAAGGCTCGATGCCCATATCTATCATACGAGGAAGCGCGCTTATGGCGTCATTTGTGTGAAGCGTAGAAAAGACGAGGTGACCAGTAAGTGCCGCTTGTATCGCTATGCGAAGCGTCTCTTGATCCCTGATCTCGCCTATCATTATGACATCTGGATCTTGCCTCAAGATAGAGCGAAGAGCTGAGACAAAGGTAAGTCCAGCCTTTTCATTGACATGCACTTGTTGGATCATATTTAGCTGGTATTCGACCGGATCTTCAACTGTGATGATCTTGGTTTTTACGCTTTTTATATCATTTAGCGCACCGTAAAGTGTCGTAGTCTTACCTGAGCCTGTTGGGCCAGTGACTAGGATGATGCCATAAGGCGCTTTCATGCTCTTTTTAAATTTAGCGAAGTTATCTGGATGCATGCCAAGATCTTCTAAATTTATAATGACCTTTGACTTATCCAAGATTCTTAAAACTATACTTTCGCCATTTAATATAGGTAGCGTCGAGATACGAAAATCATACTCTTTGTCTAAAATTTGAGCAGAAAATCTACCATCTTGTGGGCGGCGGCGCTCTGCGATGTCCATGTTTGAAAGTAGCTTCATACGGCTAACCATCGGCGGATAGATATCTTTATCAAATATAAATGTCTCGCTTAGCATGCCATCGATCCTGCTTCTTACGATGCAGTTTGTCTCGGTTGGCTCGATGTGAATGTCGCTGGCTCTGCTTTGGATAGATGTTTTTAAGATGATCTCGATTAGCTTTAAAATTCCAGAGTTTTCACTGTTTTGACCTTGACTAGCCGAGCTTGAAAGCTCTCTTCTGATCTCTGTTATCACATCTTTTATGCTCTCATTAAGTGCTAGCTTGCTTATATATTTTTCTATCTGGGTTGGCTGAGCGATGGCAACTTTTAGTAGTTTTCTATTAAATAAATTTTGCACCTTATCTTGAGCGATAACGTCAAATGGATTTTTAAAAGCGACATATACGCTTATCTCATCTTCTTTTACTGGGATCGCGCTATATGTTTTTAGCTGAACGGTGCTTAGCTTCTCGCTTATGCGGTAGTCGATATCGATATCATCAAGGTCAAAGTATAAAACCTTAAATTTCTCGCTTATAAATTTAACAAAAGCCTTTATATCAAGCTCAAGATCGTTTGAAATTTCATCGATATTTACATGCCCTCTTCTATAAATATCAGACAAAATTTCCATAAAATCTTCATCATTTATTAAATTTTCATCTCTTAAAATTTTAACAAGACCTTTGCCTTCTTGCTCGCTTATCTGCTTTATTTTTTCTATATCTGATGTGCTTAGTTTGCCGTTTTGTTCTATATTTTTTAAGATTACATTTTCTACATTTTTCATTATCTATACTCTATTTGTGATTTCAGGTCGTTATTTTTAAAAATTTTAAGCACTAGCTTTGGTATTTGTCCATTTGTTGGACTTATCTCATATCTTGTGTCAGAATTTGGTTCTTCAAAGATAAATGTGCCAAGCTCTTCAACATACTCTTTTTTTACAAATTTATCAAACAAAAATGAAAGTATATAATCACTCTTTGGAAGCCTGATATAGCTTATATCAACGCCATCTATCATAGCGTGAAATAAGAGCTTTTTCTTAAATAAGATGTCAGCAAAATAGGCAGCATTTTCTCTTGATTTTTCGCTCTTTACTAGCTTATCGATCGGAGTTGCTAGCCTGTTTAGATCGTTCATCTTTATGCAAGCGATGCCAAACATAGAAATTTGCTCTTCGTTATTTTGTGTTTTTAAAAATTCCTCAACCTTTTGGTTGCAGACTTTTGCATAGTTTGCGCTGTTAAAGTCATCCCTAATCTCAGTTAGACTAACAGCAAAAACTTCACAAACAAAAACAAAAAAAATAGCAAAAAATTTCATAATGTTCCACTTTTTATCTTATTTATAAGCTCATTTATCGAAGCTTTGTTTAAGTTTTTATTATACTCCCTTAGAGCTTTGACGGCATCATCACTTTGCTTTAGCTTATATTTTGACTTTGCAAAGATGATCCACGACTCCTCTAAGCTATTATCTATATCGTTTGCAGCAAGCGACCACTTTATAGCTTCTTTAAAATTATTGTTTCTAAAATTTAATCTCGCAAGCTCAAGTGCAATAGTTGGATTATTTGTCTTTAGAAATTGTTCTCTTAGCACGCTCTCTTCATTTGATGCTGAAGTTACTTGTATATTTACACGCTTTCTGGCTGGCTTTGACTCAAGATCTATCACTTCATCTTGTGGCACGCTTATGCCATTTTGTTCGGTAAGTGACTCTTCATCAGGGATGTTTAGCTTAAGCCAACCTTGTGAGTTTCTTTGCTTTTTTGGGTCATTTTTTGAAGTATCGTTTGTCTCGTTTATCTTTACAACCTCTTCGAGCTTTTTAGCTATCTTATCAGCTAGCTCGTCTTGCTTTTTGCCCTCTTCAAATTTAGCCTTAGCAACCTCGCTCTTTTGCTTTAGCTCACTAAGAACGCTTACATTTGTCTCATTTTTTTCTACCATTTTTACTGTGGTTGCATTTTTGGCTAAAACTTTATCGCTTTTATTAGCAAGACTTGGAGCTTTCCCTATGCTTAGCACTATCAATGCAGCTAGCAAAATGATGATAAGCAAAAGCTCGATGATTAAAATTTTAGAGTTTTTGGCGTTAAAAATTTTATGCAAAAAGCCACCATTTTTTTTCTTGTAGCTCTCATAAAGCTTTTCAAGTCTTTGAATTTCTTGTGGTTCAAGCATCGATTAGCCCCGCATCAAGTGCAGCCATGGTAAGTATCATGATATTTGCCTTATCACCGCTAAGCTTTGAAGGCTGATACTGCTCGTAGTATTCGCAAATTTCATAGAATTTATACATTATCTTGTTTAGCGTTCTTAAATTTCCACCGCAAAATGAGTAGGCGCACTCGTAATCTTTTTTCTCAAATTTAAGATATTTGTCATAGTTTTTTTGACTAAGTTTTCTTTGCAAGTAGATGATGATCTCATTTACATCAGCGCTACTTAGCTCGATGCTCTCCCAAATTCTAGTCTGAAAATAATCTTTCGCCAAAATATCTTCGTTTTCGGTTTTGTGTATCGTAAAGAGAAATTTAAACATCCTAGTATCAGCCATAAGCCTTATCTTCTCGATAAGCTCAGTCGGATAGAGCTGTGCTTCATCTAGGATAACCGTCATTTGATTTTTTAAAATTTCATCTTTACTGCTAAAATCTTTTGAATAAAATTTTATAAAGCTCTCAAAGTTGTTTATATCTTCAAGCTTTTTTCCATAAATTTGCTCACAAAGTGCTTCAATAAATGTCGCCTCGCTAAAAAATGGATGCGGGAAAAAGATGAGGCTTTTATCTTCTTTTAGATCATTTGCGATCTTGTTTAGCAAAAAGGTCTTGCCGCTACCTGGCTTGCCATAAAACAAGATGAGCTTTAGTGGCTTTTTTAGAGCTAAAACTATCTTGTTGTAGCAGCTTATAGAGTTGTCTAAATTTACGAAATTTAAACTCTCGTCTTCATCTATGAAAACATCTTTTATATGCGTATAAATATTTTCGTTACTCATAGATCGATTTAGAAAATCCTAGATCTTTTAGCGACTGCTGAACTGGTTTTGGATCTTCAAGATCAACAACTCTTGGCGTGATGACAAAGATAAGCTCAGTAGTTTTTACGCCATCTCTTGTGCTTTTAAAGACACTTCCTATCAAAGGTATGTCAGCTAGAAGTGGTACAGCTGTGTTTTGCTTATTTTTAGTCTGACCGATAAGTCCTCCAAGTATGATCGTATCGCCACTATTTACCTGAACTACGGTTGAGAGCTTTTTCTGAACTGTATCAGGGGCGATCTCTCTAATGGCTGTATTTTGCGATCTTATGTCGTCTTCTGCATACTTAAAGCTGCTTAAGCTTGGATTGATGCGAAGCATGATCTTGTTGTTATCTGAGACTTCTGGAAGTAAATTTAACAAGATACCGATAAATACAGAGTATTGCTTATAAGTTGTTGTAAGCCTGTTGTTATTGTTATTGTTACTACCATTATCTGTCTCTTCCATTACGCGGTAGTTTATATTATCGCCCACAGAGATTAGCGCTTGTTGGTTGTTTAGAGTGGTTACTTTTGGACTTGAAACAACCTTTGTTTTGCCATTTGTTTCAAGGAAATTTATCATACCATCAAGGCTAAAGTTTAAATTTGCAGCGATATTTAGTGTGCGACCAAAGCCATCGCTTAAGCTGTTGCCCTTGTTTGTCCAACTTGCACTTGAGCCGGTGTTAGAGCCTGGGTTGCCTATATATGAGTTAAATCCAAGCTCAAATTTACTCCAGTCAACACCTTGCTTATACTCATTATTTAGATCAACTGCAATGATAGAAACATCGATGATGACTTGTTTTTTAAGTCTTCTTTGCATCTCAGCTATATATTTTTCAACACGTTTTAGCTGTGACGGGGTAGCTGTAACCGTGATAAGTCCAGCATTTTGGTTTATGATAGGGTCTGGCGCCGTGATGTGCTCGCTGTTATTGTTTAAGATAGCTTTTAGCTCAGCATCAAGCTTCTCCCAAAAGTCAAATTTCTCAGTTGTTCTTATCAAGTTGTTTTCATTTTTTATGTCGTTTGAGCTAGTATCACTGCTTGAGCTATTGCCTACTTCTGACGGAGAGGCATCAACCGAAGCTTTTGTGATAGCTGTGCCCTCACGGATAGAAGTGATATAGTCTATTTTAAAAATTTTTGTTTGAAGCGATGAGATTTTTAAGACATTATTTGAAAACTCATAGCTTAAATTTTTCTCGTTTAAAAGTAGATCAAAGACCTCGCTTAGACTCATGTTTCTTATATTTACGCCAAAGACTTTATCGTCAAGCTCTTTTTTACTATAAGCATCTTTTGCAACAATACTAAAATCACACATTTCAGAGAGCTGATTTAAAACATCGCCAAGACTTATATCGTCTGTGATCTTCATACTAAAATTTTTACTCAAGCATGTGCTTGGTTTTGCCATTATAGGGGTAGCTAAAAATGAAGCTAACGCCGCAGTTATAATAAATTTACTTAATTTTGATACCAACATTTTTACTTCCATTTTTAAGAGTTAGTTCTTGTTTTTCACCATCTTTTACGATGATAACCTTGCTGCCTTGAACACTTGTGATATTGTAATCATCAATCATATCTCCCACTTTATACCACTTGCCATTTATATTTGCTTTATTTAGCAAAATGGCCTTTAGCATAAACCCCCTTGCAGAAGAGTATTTTGTAGTGTTTTGATCACCTTTTGGAGCAACTGGCAAATTTAGCTTAAAAGGATCTTGCAAGCTAGAAATTTCACCGCTATTAAGCCCTTTTCTTTGCTCCTTTATCTTAACAAAAACTTCATCATAGTTTTTCATCTCGCCTTCAAACTCACTGCCAAATAGACTTAGAGCTAAGATTAAAAATAAACCAAATTTTTTCATCAGTACTTCATACCCCACACAGAGATAGAGAGCTTAGCTCCTAGATCTTTTTGAGTGGAATTTATATCCATTTTGTGAAGATCTACTACGAGTTTTGACTCTTCAAGTCCGTTTATATAGCTAAGCATATCTTTAAAATTTCCAAGGCAAGTGACATCTATATTTAAAATTTGCTCTATCTTTTGGAAATTTGGCTCTTTTATATCACTTTTAAGCTCTAAAATTTTTATATTATTTTGTTTTGCCAAAAGCACAATGCTATCTATATAGTTTGCCCAGTTTTGATTGTTAAAAAGCAAAAATGAAAGCTCTTTAAGCTTTGAATCAAAATAGGTATTAAATTTCAAAATATTCGTGTAGCGAAGTTTTAGATTGCTTAAATTTCTATTTTCTTCGTTTATCTTAAAATTTCTATCGCCATCAGGAGAGCTCACTGAGGCTAGATAGTTTCTAGTATTTTCTAGTTTTGTAGAAATTCTCGTATGTTTATCAAGCTTTTCATCAAAGAAATTTTGCGCAGGATCAAAGCATAGCATATAGACAAGATAAGCTATGATAAGCGCTGAGCCAAGAAAAATGAGGTTTGTTTCGTTTGGCTTTTTGCTATCAAAGTATTGATCTATTTTGCTCAAAATATCTTGTCTCATTGTCTAATCTCTATGCTTATATTACTTTCATACTCGTGTTTAGCGTCATCTGAACGAATTTTTTTAGTATTTACCAAGTATTTTTCATCTTTGCTGATATCTTTGATCAACTGGGTTATCCTTTTTTCATTATCGCTAACTGCAGTTATAGTCAAATTTCTATCGTTATTTACGATGTTTGTGATATGAACTGCGTTTAGATTTAAAATATCGGTAATTTTAAAAAGATTTAAACCCTTCATAGCGTAATTATCTTTTTTATTTTCGATCTCAGCAAGCAGACCTTTTCTGAAATTTAGCTTTTCATTCTCTTTTTGAGTCTGTTCTTTTACCGCCTCTTGTTCTCTTGAAATTTTAGCTAGCGTCTCTTTTATCTGCATCTCTTGTGCGTTTAGGACGCTATATTCATCATTTAGTCTTGCGCTATCTTTTTCTAAAACAAGACCAGCTATGTAGTTGTAAGCTGGATATAACATACTTAGCGCAAATGCCGCAGCGCAAGTGAGCAAGAATTTGCCACTTTTTCTTTTGACAAATGGATCTGGACGAAGCATATTTGAGAGGTTAAAATTCTCATAAAATGGCTCTTTGGTATAAAATCTACCAAATAAAGCCATAACGTTATAACGCTCGTTTATGGTATAGTTTTTGTTGTTTATCGCAACTTTTATATTTATATACTCTGCATCCAAACCAAGTTTGGTAGAGATGAAATTTGCAAAATTTTTGATCTCATAGTCACAATCTATGTAAATTTTCTTTATAGATATGCCATTTTGGCTATTTATAATGTTTAAAATATCGTTAAAGTAAAAGATATAATCTTCAAAAACTGTGTTTAGATCGTAGTTAAAGCCATCATCATCTTTATTTACAAGTCCTCTTTGAGATAAAACTTCGAGAAATTTATCATCGCTTAGGCGGTCGCCGCTTTGCTCTAAGAATTTATCTTTGAGATAGTTTAGGTTATAGCGAATTTCTCTTGCAGTAAAAAAATCACCATCTAAATATATGCTTAAAAATGATTCATCTTTTCTAAGCGCTATAAAGCAGTCTGCTTGCGTGCTAGGCAACAAGCCTTTTTTATAAATAGCAGAGTAGATCAAAGGTTCAGGCGCAAGGTAGTCGATATATGGGACCTTTTTTGCAACTGCTTTAAAGATCGAATTTATATCTTCATTTGTGATAGCAAAAACAGTAAAAATTCTCTCTTGAGCTTTTGTAGTGCCTTCTGAGAAAAATATCTTATTATCAAGCGCAGGATCTAGCGAAAGCTCCGCATAGGCCTTTGAATAAAGCTCCTCATATAGGGCGTCGTTATCAACACTTCTAGGGATAAAAAATGTTGTTGTTTTTAAGTCTTTAAATTTTATATATGAGATAAAAAAGTCGCGTTTATTGACTGTTTTTGAAAAGTTAAAAGCTTCTACATTGCTGTTGTGATAACGAAATCCTTTATAGTCATACGGATCTAGCGCAACTATAGAAATTTCACTATTTTTTTTAATATTCATCATGAATCAAAAAACCTTCCTAAACGCTTATATTGGGTATTTTAATATCTTTAAAATAAAAAATCAATAGCCGATTATCTGATTTAGGCTCTTTTCTTCTTTGCTCCAGCCTTTTTTAACGACTACATCGAGCTTTAGAAAGACCTTTGTGTTTGTTAAATTTTGTATTAACTTTCTTGCAAAAATTCCTATTCTTTTAATAGTTTCACCATTTTTCCCGATGATCATACTTTTGTGGATGTCACGCTCCGTGATGATGCTCGCATAAATTTCAGTGATACCTGTTTTTTCTTTTACGCTTTTTATGATCGCATCGCTAAGATATGGGATCTCATCGCTTAAATTTTCATAGATCGCTTCAAGTATAAATTCTCTAAAAATTTCTTTTTCATTTGTTGGTGTGAGAAATTCTGGATCATAAAAGTACTCATGCTCTGGCAAAAGCTTGCAAATTTCATCAAGAAGCGGCTTTTTATAGGTAGCCTGCTTGGTGCTAAAAGTAAGAAGTGCTGCAAATTTATCTTGAAATTTCTGGTACTGAGTGATCTTTTCAAGTACTTTAGCATTTGAGCTCTCATCGACTTTTGTTAGCACTAAGATGTGTGGTTTTTCAGGATTTAGAGCTAGAAATTTCTCGTAGTCGCTTGTATCATCATGGATAGGCGCTAAAAATACGATGAGATCGCAGTCTCCCATCGATTTTATAGCTTGGTTTATTAGTAGTTGATTTATCGCCTTGTTGCTCTCGTGAAGCCCTGGCGTGTCGGTAAAGATGATCTGATCTTTGCCGTTCATAACTATGCCATTTATCTTTCTGCGAGTTGCGTTTTGCTTGTGCGAGACAATGGCGATCTTTTCATTCAACAATGCATTTAAAAACGAGCTTTTGCCAGCATTTGTGCGTCCTATGATGCTAACAAAGCCTGATTTCAAAGTATATACCTCGCTAGATCTTGATCCTCAACCACGTCTTTTAGGCGCTCTTTTACGAGCTCTTTTGTGACATTTATCTTTTCGCCGCTCTTTTCGCTAGCCTCAAAGCTGATATCTTCTATCACGCGCTCGATCACCGTGTGAAGGCGTCTAGCACCGATGTCTTCCATCTTTTCATTTGCTGCGTGAGCGATCCTTGCCACCTCTTTTATCGCTTCATCGTCAAATTCTAGCTCGACATTTTCGGTTGAAAGAAGTGCGATGTATTGCTTTAAAAGCGAATTTTTTGGCTGAGTTAAAATTTGATAAAGCGCATCCTCATCAAGACTATCAAGCTCGACTCTTAGTGGGAAACGGCCTTGAAGCTCTGGGATGAGATCGCTTGGCTTGCTTATGTGAAAGGCGCCAGCTGCGATAAACAAAATGTGATCTGTCTTTAAATTTCCAAATTTAGTATTTACATTAGAGCCCTCAACGATAGGCAGCAAGTCTCTTTGCACGCCTTCTTTGCTAGGATCTTGCCTATTTGAGCTACCTGAGCCAACGGCCACTTTATCGATCTCGTCTATAAAGATGATGCCTTCGTTTTCAGCTCTTCTTAAAGCCTCTGTTTTTACGCTCTCAAGGTCTAAAATTTTATCATTTGCCTCGCTTTGAAGGGCTTTTTTAGCGTCTTTTACCTTCATCTCTTTTTTGATGTTTTTACCACCTATGCCAATTATCTTTATAAAACTCTCTTGCATCTGCGCCATATCAGGCGGCACGTTTGAGCCAGCTTCAAGTGGGTTTTGCTGCACTTCTATCTCGATACTTAGCTCGTCAAGCTCGCCGTTTCTTAGCCTATTTAGCATTTTTTCATAGCTCTTTGCGTACTCTGCTTGCTTCTCTTCGCTAGCACCTTTTGGAAGTGGCGGAAGTAGCTTTGAGACGATCTTTTCTTCGATGTAGGCATTTATCTTGTCTTGGTTTTTTTCGCTTTGCTCGTTTTTTACGAGATTATATGATGCCATAGCAAGGTCTCTCACCATGCTCTCAACGTCACGGCCAACAAAGCCAACCTCGGTATATTTGCTAGCTTCGACCTTGATAAATGGCAGACCCATCATCTTTGAAAGGCGCCTTGCGATCTCGGTTTTGCCAACGCCAGTTGAGCCGATCATCAAGATATTTTTTGGCATGATGTCATCTTGCAGGCTCTTTTCAAGCTTCATACGGCGGTAGCGGTTGCGAAGTGCGATCGCTATGATCTTTTTGGCGTCCTTTTGACCGATCACATAGTCATCTAAAAATTTAACAATTTCTCTTGGTGTTAAGTTCATTTTCTCTCTTATTCTAAAACATAAGTTTTGATGTTTGTATTTGTATAGATGCAAATTTCGCCAGCGATCTTGAGGCTCTCTTTGACTAGCTCCTCTTCGTCGATATCGGCAAATTTATCTAAGGCACGAGCCGCTGAAAGGGCGTAGTTGCCGCCACTTCCGATAGCTGCTATCTTGCCATCTTCAGGTTCTACTACATCACCAGTGCCACTAAGTAAGAAAATTTTATCCCTATCAAGCACAAGCATCATCGCCTCAAGCTTTCTTAGATACTTGTCTTTGCGCCACTCTTTGCTAAATTCTATCACCGCCTTTAGCAAGTCCCCCTTTGTATGCTCTAAATTTTTCTCAAACATATCAAAGAGATTAAACGCGTCAGCAGTGCTGCCAGCAAAGCCAGCTAGGACTTTGCCGTTGTGAATTTTGCGGATTTTTACGGCGTTGCCTTTTAAGACGGTGTTGCCAAAGCTCACCTGTCCGTCGCCGCCGATGACCGCTTTATTTTTGCCCTTGTAGGCTAAGATGGTTGTCGCATGAAACATCTACTCTCCTTGCACATCAACCTTTAAGGTCGCATTTATCGAGTGTCCAAGCTTTATAGAGACATCATAAAGACCAACAGCTTTTAGGTGAGTGTCTAGGTCGATAGCCTTTTTCTCAACTACCAAATGATGTGTCTTTTCAAGCTCTGCTGCGATCTCCTCTTTTGAAACTGAGCCAAAAAGCGAGCCATTTGCACCAAGAGTTTTCTTGACGACGACTGTCACTTTTGCAAGCTCTTCTTTAAGCTTTTCTAAATTTGCGATCTCATATTTTAGCTCTTCAGCCTTTCTTTTTTGAGCCGCTTCGTATTGACGAAGGACATCTGGAGTGGCTGCTTTTGCAAAGCCTTTGCCGATTAAAAAGTTGTTGCCGTAGCCGTCTTTTACCTCTTTTATCTCGCCAGCTTTGCCAAGCGCCTTTACATCTTTTATTAGTAGTACTTTCATTTTTATCCTTTTAAATTTTATTTTTAGTCAAATTTTCGCCCATTTTTGCGTGCGATTATAAAGCGAAGTGCATTTAGTTTGATAAATCCAGCTGCATCTTTTTGATCATAAACGCTGTCTTCTTCAAACGTGCAGTATGCCTCGCTAAATAGGTTATCATTTTTGCTACTTCTACCAAGGATAGCCACATTGCCTTTGTAAAGCTCAACTTTTACAGAGCCATTTACGTGCTCTTGGCTCTTGTCGATGAGAGCTTGAAGCATATTTCGCTCAGGTGACCACCAGTAGCCGTTGTAGATTAGCTCGGCATATTTTGGCATGATCTCATCTTTTAAGTGAGCTGCACCTCGGTCAAGCGTAATGCTCTCGATCGCTCTGTGAGCTTTTAGCATTATCGTGCCGCCAGGAGTTTCGTAGCAGCCGCGGCTCTTCATACCAACTGAGCGGTTTTCTACGATGTCAAGTCTGCCGATACCATGTTTTGCGCCAAGGCGGTTTAGCTCGGTTAAAATTTCAGCTGGGCTCATTTTTTTTCCGTTTATGCTCACTGGATCGCCTTTTTCATAGCCGATCTCAATGATCTCGCTCTTATCTGGAGCATCTTTTGGACTTACCGTCCATCTCCACATATCATCTTCTGGTGCGTGGCTCGGGTCTTCAAGCACTAGACCCTCATAGCTTATGTGAAGCAAATTTGCGTCCATTGAGTATGGGCTTTTGCCTGGTTTCTTGGTGATATCTATGCCGTTTTTCTCAGCGTATGCCAAAAGTTTTTCGCGGCTGTTTAGATCCCACTCGCGCCATGGAGCGATGATAGTTAGGTTATCGCCAAGTGCGTAATATCCGAGCTCAAAGCGAACTTGGTCGTTGCCTTTGCCTGTTGCTCCGTGGCTCACACCATCAGCGCCAACAAGTCTTGCGATCTCGCTTTGGCGTTTTGCTATAAGTGGGCGCGCGATCGATGTGCCAAGCAGATATTCGCCCTCATAGACTGCGTTTGCTCTAAACATTGGAAATACATAATCACGTACAAATTCTTCTCTTAGATCTTCTATAAAAATGTTTTCAGGTTTTACACCAAGTGCTAGGGCTTTTTTACGTGCAGGCTCTAGCTCTTCGCCTTGTCCGATGTCAGCTGTAAATGTGACTACTTCGCATTTGTATTCGTCTTGAAGCCACTTTAAAATAATACTTGTGTCAAGTCCGCCTGAGTATGCTAAAACAACTTTTTTTACATCTTTTTTCATAGCTGTCCTTTTGTTGAAATGGTCGTATTTTAGCCTAAATTGATTAATCTTTAATAAATTAATCTAAATTACAATGTAAGCATTATTTCAAAAAACTATTTAGCTATTTTTATATAAATTTATCATTTAAAATTATGATAATTAATATTGTTTTTATGCTTGCTTTGTTAAATTTGCGTTTCGCTTTCATTATCAAAGATTAAATTTAACAAAAGGATATCCGTGAATAGATCAAAATTTATCGCCATTTGCCTTAGCGCTTGTGTGGCAAATTCTCTCTATGCAGTAGAGAAAGAGAACAACGAAACTAAGCTAGATGGCGTCGTAGTAAGTGCGAGCGGCTTTTCGCAGCAGATCAAAGAAGCCCCTGCAAGCATCAGCGTGATAAGCGGCGAGGAGCTAACAAAAGATAGCTTTACTTCACTTCACTCAATCGCGCAAAAGGTACCAGGCGTAAATGTCGTTGGCGGCGAGGATGGTCCAGCTAGTGGCATCTCGATACGCGGCATGGAAAGCTCTCAAACGCTAGTTTTGATAGATGGCAAAAGGGTAAATTCTAGCAGCGCAAATCCAAAGGGCGGAGCAGGGGATATGAACTCAAATTTCATCCCGCCAGCCGAGGCGATCGAGCGTATAGAGGTCATCCGTGGGCCGATGAGCTCGCTTTATGGCAGTGATGCAGTCGGCGGCGTCATCAACATCATCACCAAAAAAGACTTTTCAAAATTTAGTGGCAACGTCGGCCTCTCAACACTTATCAACACTCACAAAGGCATAGGCGATGGCAGGCAAGGGGATTTTTATCTAAATTTGCCACTTTACAAAGAGCTTTTTGCGCTTCAGCTTTGGGGATACAAAAAGCTAAGAGATGAGGATAATTACAAAGGTGGCTATCAAAAGAGCGATAAGAGAAATTTAAGCGCAAAACTTTGGATCACACCAGATGAGCACAATAAATTTTTTATCCTTGGCTCAAATGAAAGGCATGATTACTCAAGAACTGTTGGAAAGTCAGCCACTACTAGAACAAACAGACTTCTAAACGCCTATGACTATGAGAAAAAGAGCTATGGCGTGGGCTATCTTGGCGAATTTGATAGCCTAAATGCCGATCTTAGCTACATTTATGACCAGACCCAAAGAACGAGCCTTTTTGACAAATTTATACCAGCAAAAGCTAAAAATCACAACTTTAACTCAAAATTTACAACGTTTTTTGGCGCACACACTCTAACTTTTGGCTATGACTTTAGCAAACAAAATGTCGGCACGACCTTCATCGTCTCAAACGCTTCAAGAAACGGCTTAAAAGATCCAAAGACCTACTCGATGAGCGAGCATGCGGGATTTATCGAAGATGAGTGGCAAATTTTAGATGAGAAGCTCTTTTTAACGCTTGGCTCAAGGCTCACACACAACGAATTTTTTGGCAACCACCTCTCGCCAAGAGCCTATCTAGTCTATAACGCCACAGATACGCTAAGCTTAAAAGGCGGCGTAGCGACTGGCTATAAAACACCTAATGTCAATCAAATTTCTCCTGAAGTAGGCACTATTCAAAAGGCTTGGAGTATAGTTGATTTTGGCAACAAGGACCTAAAGCCAGAAAAGAGCACGACTTATGAAGTTGGGGCGTATTATGACAATCAGGCTGATTTTAGAGGCTCGGTAACGCTTTTTAGAAATGAATTTAAAGATAAGATCCTAGACACTGATGGCAGTAAAAGAGTAAATGGAATTCCAGCCTTTGGCACTTGCACAAATGCACCAGATGTTACTTGCCCTGGTTGGGGAACTTACTTTAACATAGAAGGTGCGACCGTTTGGGGCGTAGAGCTAAGTGGCGACTATGACATCCTTTCAAATCTAAATTTCAGCTCAAACTACACCTATAATAAGTCAAAGATAAAAACTGGCAACCCAACGATAAACACGCCAAATGGTCCGATGAAATTTAGCCAAACTGGGCTTAACAGGCTTGATGGCAAAAGCCTAACAGCAACGCCAGAGCACACACTTCACGCCACGCTTACATATAAGCCTGTAAAAAGCGTTAAGACATTTTTTGGTGCAAACTACGAGAGCAAACTAACAAGCGTAAATTTTGGTGCTGGTAATAGTGTAAGAGAGAACACAAAAGACCTACTGACCTTCGATACAGGCGTCAGCTGGGACGCAAACAAGCACCTAACGCTTAGCCTAAATGCCTACAACATCTTTGATAAAGTAAGATACGATGAGGCGCTTGTGGGCGATACATACTACTTTTATCCGCAAGAGGGCAGGAGATTTTGGTTTAAGGTCGCTGCAAAATGGTAAGAGCCTTTAAATTTTTGCTTTTTACGCTTGGCGTGACGCAAATTTTACAAGCAGCTCCGCAACAAACGCCTGAGCCACTTAGCCAAAAAGCTGCTAGTAAATTTGAAATTTCAACATTTAAAATGAGCGCAAATGATGAAATTTATAAAATTTTCACAGCCAAGCTAAAGGGGCAAAATGAGTTTAAAAACGTGCTTTTCTTGCTTGACGCAAACGCCCAGTTTAACATGCTTTTAAATGAATTTGACGCCACGACTGCACCGCTAATAATAGGCATAGGATATGACAGCAACAAAAGCTACGAGATAGAAAAACGCACAAGAGATCTCACGCCAAAGGCAAAGGGTGAGGAGTTTAGCAAAGGTGGTGGCGCAGATGCGTTTTACCACTTTTTAACTAGAAATTTAGTGCCTCTAATTAATGAGAAATTTAACGTGCAAAATAGCCAAAAAAGCCTTTATGGACACTCTTTTGGCGGCCTTTTTACGCTCTATGCCATGCTTAAAAATGAGGGCATATTTTCAAATTTCTTTATCGCTTCGCCATCTCTTTGGTGGGGCGAGTCTGAAATTTTAAAGCAAAACGTGAGCGATGGTAAATTTAAAGAGAAACTAAAGGCTAAATTCGTCTTTCTTAGCGTTGGTGAGTTTGAAAAGAGAAAGGGCAAAACTGACAAAGCTGGCATTTTAAAGGCGAGCGATTTGGCTGGAATCTTAAAACAAAGTGGGG
The DNA here is from genome assembly GCF_015230035.1 of Campylobacter concisus. Classification (GTDB taxonomy): domain Bacteria; phylum Campylobacterota; class Campylobacteria; order Campylobacterales; family Campylobacteraceae; genus Campylobacter_A; species Campylobacter_A concisus_BK. The sequence goes on along the minus strand of NZ_JAAKZD010000002.1, from coordinate 171,684 downwards.
TAAATTCTCACTTTGAGCTTTTTAAAAATGAAACCCATGGCAGCGTCATACCTCTAAATTTAAAAGAGCTTTTAAAATATCTAAAGGATTAAAAATTTAAGGCTATTTTTGTTAAAATCCGCCGCATGAGAGTAGATAAATTTTTAAACGTAGTAAATATCACCAAAAGGCGTGCTGTTAGCGAAGATATGTGCAAAAGCGGCGTTGTGAGCATCAACGGCGTGCAGGCAAAAGCGGCAAAAGATGTTAAGATAGGCGACGTGATCACTATCAAATTTCTAGCTCGTGAGGCAAGATATGAGGTGCTAGCGATCCCAACTACAAAGAGCATACCAAAAAGCGCCCAGAGCGAATATGTAAAAGAGCTTTGATGGTTTTTGAGCTTTTAGAAAATGAGCTTGACCGGCTTGTGCGGGTGCTTCCAAAAAGTGGCGTGGTACTACTAAGTGGCGATCTAGCAAGTGGCAAAACGACGCTTGTAAAGGCGATCATCAAGGCGCACGGCATAGAAGATAGCGTGACGTCGCCGACATTTTCTTTGATGCAAATTTATGGTAAAGATATCTACCACTACGACATTTACCAGATCGGATTTGACGGAATGGCAAAAAATGGCCTTTTTGAAAATTTGTTTGAAGAGGGGCTTCATCTAGTAGAGTGGGGCGATGAAAATTTAGAAAAAGCTCTAAAGAAAAACGGCGAGAGCTATACATTAGTAAAAATTTCTCCTAGCAAAAATGGCAGAAAATACGAGGTTATAAGTGCATAAACTAGAAGTAAAAGATCTAAAAAAGACGATAAAAAAAAGTGAGATCATAAAAGGTATATCTTTAGAGGTAAATAGTGGCGAAGTCGTGGGGCTTCTTGGGCCAAATGGCGCTGGAAAGACGACCACTTTTTATATGATCTGCGGGCTCATCTCGCCAACTAGCGGAGATGTTTTTTTAAATGATGAAAAGATCACAAACGTCCCGCTTCACAAAAGAGCGCACCTTGGTATTGGCTATTTGCCGCAAGAGTCAAGCATATTTAAAGAGCTAAGTGTAGAAGAAAATTTACTCCTTGGGGCTGAAATTTTAAATCAAAGCAAAGAAGATATCTCTAAAAGAGTAAATGAGATGCTAAATATGCTAAATATCGAGCCTATCCGCCTAAGAAAGGGCGTTAGCCTAAGTGGTGGCGAGCGCAGACGCTGTGAGATCGCTAGAAGTCTCATCATAAAGCCAAAATTTTTACTGCTTGATGAGCCATTTGCAGGCGTCGATCCTATCGCAGTTAGCGACATTCAAAGTATCGTTAGAGACCTTAAAAAGCTAGGTATCGGCGTTTTGATAACTGACCACAACGTCCGTGAGACGCTAGCCATTTGCGACAGAGCCTACGTCATCAAAGATGGCTCGCTGCTAGCAAGCGGCAGTGCGAGTGAAGTGGCAAACAACAAGCTCGTTAGAACGCACTATCTTGGCGAAGAATTTAAGCTACTTGAGTAGATGATGCTAAGGCAAAAGCAAACTTTAGCGCCAAAGATCAAACTAAACCAAACGCTAAGAAGCTGGCTTCCTATCCTTCAAAGCGGGCTTGATGAGCTAAAAGAGACGCTTGAGCCTTTTATAAAAGAGAACCCTTTTGCCACGATCGAGCATAAAAATTTAGAAAAAAGCGAAAAAAGGCGAAATTTTTTCGAGCAGGTTAGCAAAAACTCGGTTAGCGAGAGCATCGAGGCTTTAAGCATATATAAAGAAAGCCTCTATGAAAAGCTTATTAGCCAGATAAATCCACCACTTTTCCCCACGCAAAAGTCCCAAGATATCGCGTATAAGATCATTGAGTGTTTAGATGATGAGGGGTATTTTTCTTATGATGATGAAATTTTTACTGGTTTTAATGAGAATGAGGTAGAGCGAGTTAGGGCGAGATTTGCCTACCTTGAGCCATGTGGCGTGGGCGCAAAGGATATTAAAGAGAGCTTTTTGTTTCAGCTTGGCGAGGCAGAGTCAAGCGAAGAGATCATAGAGTGCGCAAGAAAGATCATCTTAAATTTTGAAAATATAGAAAAACTTAGAAAACTTAAATTCTATGACGACGCGCTAAAGATCATAAAGAAATTTAAAAATCCCCCAGCCATTGAGTATCTTGAAGATGAAAAAGAGGCGGTGCCTGACATCTTCGTGCTAAGCACAAGCAGTGGCATAAGTGTGCAGATAAATGACGAGTATTATCCTGAAATTTTGGTCGATACTGAGGGGCTAGACGAGAAAGAGGCCTTTGTCAGCTCACGCATAAAAGAGGCAAGCGAGCTCATAGACGCCCTTGAGATGAGAAAGGCGACACTTTATAAGATAGGGCTCATGATAGTTGAGTATCAGTATGATTACTTTTTGGGTGGCGACATAAAGCCTATGAAGCTAAAAGACCTAGCAGACGAGCTAGGGCGCAACCCTTCAACCATCTCAAGAGCGATCGCAAACAAATACTTAAGCTCTCCAAGAGGTACGGTCGCACTTAAAAATTTCTTTGCAACTGGCTTTGACGAGGAGACTTCAAACGCCGCGATAAAGGAATTTTTACTAGAGCTTATCAAAAATGAAGATCACAAAAAGCCACTTTCTGATCTAAAGATCCAAGAGCTAATCCAAGCTAAATTTAATATCCAAATCGTTCGCCGAACCATCACCAAATACCGCAAAATTCTAAACATCGGCAGCTCAAGCCAGCGAAAAAAGATATATCAGATAAACGGCTAGCTACCACTCATTTATGGCAAAAAGAGTGGCTTTATGCATCTGCGTAAAAAGCTCACCGCTAAGCTCATCATACTCTTTAGCGCGTTTTTTATGCTGCGCCCAACCTGCTGCGTCGTCGTTCCATGAGCCCATACCACCAAAGACATCAGCTGCACTTGCCGCATTAAAAAGAGCCAAATTTAGCTTTGGCATAAGTGGCGCATTTAGGATATTTTGCTCTATCTTTTCTGGCTCGTTTAGCGCTTTTAGCCCTTCCCTAAAGCAATCGCCAAAATTCTCACACTCTATCTCATCTGCAAATTTAGAGATCCTTGTTAGGATATCCTTAAATTCCAAAGTGTTATCACTAAATTTTTGAATCTCTGGCATGCCATTTAGACTAAATTCTTTATAGACTATATCCCAGCCCTTTTTGTCTTCTTCAAAGCTCCAGTGAGGCACGAGATAGCTCATTTTATCTTTATAAATGCAAAGAATAGACTTGTAGCTTACGTTTGAAAAGCCTTGCAGCGAGCGCTCCTCTGATGTGACGCTCAAATTTGTGGCATATCTCACGTCGCTTAGCCCAAGCTTTAAGGCGTGCTTAAACCACTCATTTATGCTAGCTTGCTCTCTTTTTTCTGGCTCATCACCTAAGATAAAGTCAAAAACTAGGCTTTTTATATATTTTTCGCTTTTGTAGTTTAGCTCTAAATTTGACTTTAATGCTTGCTTTATAGAGGCTACGATAATGCAAGAGTTAAAAACTTCACCATTCATTTTTGCTCCTTTTTTGAGATATTTTATTAAAAGAAGTATAAATATCTTTTTAAGAATTGCAAGCGAAAACTTCAGCTTTTTATAGTAAAATAGCCAAAAATTTCAAAGAGGCAAAATGGATTTTAATGAGATTGATAAGCTGATAAATACGCTTAAGAAAAACTTGGAAGTTATCGAAAACAACGGCGTTGTCGAGCCTGAGACAAAGATCGATGCGCTTACTTTTAATAAAAATGTCGAAGAGATCAAAAAAAGACTTTACAGCACAACAGACGAGGGCAGTTTTTTTAAAAATGTCTTTAATACTGAAGATTACTACGAAAACATTAGCTCATACCTTGAGCAGACAAACAAAAGCCTATACTACAAGATAGAAAAAGCCGGAGTGAGCCTAAAGACTAATCAAAATTTACAAGAGAGCCTGACAAACATCTCAAACATTATGCAGGTCTTAGTCGCTGAGTATCAGATACAAAACAAAAAAAAGAAGAAGAGTATCTTCTCAAGAAGTGGCGATACAGCGATGATAAGAGGGCTACTTGCCGAGCTAATGGAACTACAAAATAGGATGAATAAAATTTTACATCTCGACTCTCAAATCGTCTCAAACGTCGTTTTGGAAAATTTTAAAACTATCTACACATTTTTTTATAACTGCATAAGGGTTGCCAAGCAAAGGGGTGATGAGCTACTTTTGGTTGAGATCGCAGGCATCACAGATAGGATCATCGAGATGATAAAGCCAGTGCTTTCAGGCAAGAGCCTAAAAACAAATGAGCTTATCTATCACTACCTTATTTACGAGCTACGAGAGCTAAAAGCCTACGCCATAGGCGAAGATCTAGCTTAAAATTTTATCCACTATCTCTTTTGCTCCGTTTGGCAAAAGGATATCTTTTAGAGCTTTGCTGCTTTTGTTTAGATCAAAGCTCTCGATCATTTTTATGACTTCATCTTTGTCTAAATTTTCGCCATTTTGCAGGCAAATTTCAGCTATGCCTTTATCTTTTAGAAATTTAGCGTTATAAAATTGGTGATTGCCAGCAGCATAAGGAAATGGCACAAAGATAGAAGGCAGGGCATTTGCGCAAAGCTCCCAAAGCGAGCTAGCTCCAGCTCTTGATATGGCAAGATCAGCCTCGCTCATCTTCTTTTCTATCTCTTTGCTAAAGTCAAAAATTTCTAAATTTGCCTCGCTAAATCCAAGCTCATCATATCTTTTTTTAAGCTCATCAAGGGCGTTTTTGCCGCATTGATGAATGATCTTTATCCCTTTTTCTTTAAGATATGGGGCTAAATTTATAGCTAGCTCATTTATCGCTTTTGCCCCTTGTGAGCCACCTAAAAATAGTATAGTTTTTAGTTCGTCTCTAACTCTTTGGCTATCAAAAAATTTCTTTGCCACAGGGTAAGGGCAGGGCGAGAGCTCATCATAAGAGCTAAAAAAGCCCTTTGCGTATGGCTTTAAAATTTTATTTAGCTTGCCGGTTACGGCATTTTGCTCGTGGATGAAAAGTGGCGTTTTTGAGATGATGGCTGCTATGGCTGCTGGGGCTGCTGAGTAGCCTCCCACGCTGATGACTGCTTTTACGCCATTTTCTTTAAAAATTTGCCTGCATTTTAAAGCTAGGCTTATGATATTTGTTAGTGATTTTAGCTTGGCTAGGCCTCTTTTATTTACGACGCCACTGCTTGGTAAAAAGAATTTCTTTGCAAATTTATCATCATTTTCAAACCAAAATTTATCCTGACCGCTAGTTGAACCGATGAAGATAGGCTTTATGCCTCTCTCATTTAGCTCCTCGCAAAAGCTTCTAGCGATCGCCAAATGCCCGCCAGTGCCGCCACCACAAATAACTATCATAGTTTTGCCTTTTTACTAACCATCAAGACCATGCCGATGCCGATGCATATAGCAAGCACAGAGCTACCGCCATAGCTCAAAAATGGCACAGCGATACCTTTTATCGGCGTGATCGATGTGATGCCGTAGCTATTCATCAAAAATGAAAACGATAAGATAAGCCCGATACCAAGTGAGAATAGGTGATAGACCTTGTTTTCGCTCCTGGCTGAAATTCTAAATATCCTATAAAGTAGCGTGATGAAGATCGCTGTGATACATAAAATGCCAAAAACACCGACCTCTTCAGCTATGCCAGCTAGCACAAAGTCCGTATGCACTTCGCTTAAAAAGCCAAGCTTAAATATCCCAGCACCAAGCCCCTCGCCAAAAAACTCGCCGTGTTTGATCGCATTTAGTGAGTGAGAAATTTGATATGGCTCTGGTGCGTCTGCCACTCTAAGCACGTTTGCCACGCTGTCTGGCAAAAAAGAGAGAACCATATTTTGTATCGTGCCCCACCATGACTTTATACGTAAAATTCTGTGCTCTGAGCTAACTATCGCCACCGTCATAACAAAGGCAGCGCCAACAATGCCTATGCCAAAGAGCCTAACGCTAGCCCCTGCAAAAAGAGCCATCGTCACAAAAGTAAGCGCCAAAACCACAACCTGTCCAAGATCATTTTGTAAAATAGCGATCAAAACAATGGCTACACAAAAAAGAATTAAATATGGAAAAAGTATCTTAATCTCATCCATCAAAGTTCTCTTGCCATCGCTAAATTTTCTAGTAAAACTCCATGCCAAAAAAAAGACAAAACCAACTTTGAAAAACTCAACAGGCGCAAGCGAAAAGCCTGGCAGCCTGATCCAGCGTCTTGCACCGCCAGCATCAGTCACCATAGAAGCTGGCAGGGCATGCATAAGTATCATAGCGATGATGCAAAAGCCAAAAAGGCTAAACCCTATCCAGTTAAGCGCTTTGTCTGGATTTAGCCTTGAGAGCCACCACATGAGAAAAATTCCTATGCAGCCGACTGCAAACTGGCGGATGAAAAAGTGAAATTCGTCGTAGTTAAAAAATAAAACTGTAAAAACTGGCAAAGATAGTGAGAAAATGATACTTATGGCGATCAAAGTCGCGCAAAGATAAAAAATGACCTTATCAACTGCCAAATTTAGCTCCAACTTTAAAATGAGCCAAAGTATAATAAAAAACGGCTTACAAAGATATTATTTGCTATAATTGCAGGCTTTAAGGATGGGCATGAAGATAGGTATATTTGACTCTGGGCTTGGCGGACTTAGCGTCTTAAACGAAGCTTTAAGTAAGCTTAGCGAGCATGAATTTTTATATTACGCAGACGTGAAAAATGTCCCATACGGACAAAAGAGCAGGGATGAAATTTTAAAATTTAGCTTTGATGCGGTGAAATTTCTTGTTAAAAATGGCGCAGAAGCTGTCGTGGTAGCTTGTAACACAGCTACAAGCGTTGCGATAAAAGAGCTTAGAGCAAATTTGAGCGTACCCATCATCGGCATGGAGCCAGCTGTAAAAAAAGCTCACGATCTAAGTCACGATGACGCCCTAAAAACGCTTGTCATCGCCACTCTAGTCACCGTAAATGGCGCAAAACTAAAAGAGCTGATCACAAATTTAAACGCAAAAGATAAAACTGAACTGCTAGCTCTGTCTCGCCTTGTAAATTTCGCTGAAAACTCTGAATTTGATAGCCAAAGCGTGAAGTCATATCTAAAAGATGAGCTAGGTAAATTTGATCTAAGTAAATTTGACTTTTTGGTGCTTGGCTGCACACATTTTAACTATTTCAAAGATAGCTTAAGAGAAATTTTGCCAGCAAATATAAGCATAATAGATGGCAACGAAGGGACGGTAAAGCGCCTCATAAGCGAACTTGGGCTTCAAATATCAAATATAAAATTAACTCCAAATATAAAATTTTTCTACTCAGGTGACGAGGTGTGCGAGCAAAGTGAGCTAGAGAAAATTTCAAGAAATTTAGCTCGCCTAGAAAAAATGAGAGTGGTCAGCTAGGCTAAATTTAGCTAAAAATTTGAGCCAAATTTAGCAAAATACACTAAATTTTATGTATTTTTATATGTATTCTTTCTTTGTTTTACTATATAGATAGCACTTATTACCGCAACCACAGTTAAAAGGGCGATCGTGATCGTTAGAAGTGTCTGTTTATCTGGATTTGAACCTAGAAAATAGCCAACTCCAAGTAAAACCGCACACCAAATCCCAGCGCCAAGCGTGGTAAATAGGCAAAATCTAAAAATGTTCATCTTAGCTAGCCCAGCTGGCAGGCTTATATACTGACGAATTCCTGGGATAAGGCGTGAGTTGAAGGTCGAAATTTCGCCGTGTTTATTAAAAAATGCTTCAAATTTATCCATCTTTTCGTGAGTGATGCCGACAAATTTGCCGTATTTCAAGATGATCTCACGTCCAAAAAAGTAGCAAAGATAGTAGTTAAAAATGGCTCCAAGCAAGCTACCAAGCGTGCCTGAGATAAAAGCAAGTGCTAAGCTCATCTCGCCTTTGTGAGCTAGATATCCAGCTGGTATCATCGCCACTTCGCTTGGAAATGGAAAAAAAGAGCTCTCCAAAAACATCATCACAAATATCCCAGCATAGCCCCAGCTACTCACGCTTGAAACGATAAAATCAATAATGTCATGTAGCATTTTTACTCCGAAAATTTAATAAAGCGAGCCATTGTAGCAAAGCTTTATTTACTAATAGTAACCAACATGGAGTGATAAAATTTAAATTAAATGGGGTAGTAAAAATTTATAAAGAAGTAGGGCGAAAGCTCGCCCAATTTTTAAAATGCAGGTATGACCTCGCCTTTGTAGCGAGTGATGATGAAATTTTTAGTATCAGGGCTAAGCACCGCATCAACTAAAGCTTTGATCTTAGGATTGTTCTCGTTGCCAGCTCTTGTGACGATGATGTTTGCATAAGGGCTGTTAGCGTCTTCAAGTAAAAGTGCGTCTTTTGCCACGCTCATGCCAAGATCAAGGACGAAATTTGTGCTAATAGCAGCGATATCGACATCATCAAGTGTCCTTGGGATCTGAGCACCTTCTAGCTCGACAAACTGCAAATTCTTAGGATTTTTAGTTATGTCATTTACAGTTGCAACTTTTACGTTTTTATTGATCTCTATAAGACCAGCCTTTTCTAAAATTCTAAGCGCTCTGTTGCCATTTGACGGATCGTAAGCTATCGCCACTTTTGCGCCATCTTTTAGCTCTTTGATATCTTTTATCTTTTTAGAGTAAAAGCCAAGTGGCTCAACATGCACGCTCGCAACGCTTACAAGATGCAGGCCTCTAGCCTTGTTTTGCTCCTCAAGATATGGTAAATGTTGAAAGAAATTTGCGTCTAAGCTGCCATCTTCTGTGGCGACATTTGGTATCGAATAGTCTGAAATTTCAGAGATAACAAGGTCATAGCCCTTATCTTTTAGCTTTGGTTTTACAAATTCTAAAATTTCAGCGTGTGGCACAGGTGAGACGCCAACAGTGATAGTGTGGTCTTTGTCGGCTGCGTGAAGGCTTAGAGCAACTAAAGATGCGGTTAAAAGTTTGATAAATTTCATTGTTTTTCCTTTTTTGGTTTGATTTGAAGCGACGCTAAAAAGGTAAAAGCTTTTACGTCGCTTTTTATAAATTTAATTAAAACGCTGGGATGATAGCGCCGTTATACTTTGTCTCGATAAATTTTTTAACTTCTGGTGAGTTGATAGCTTTATCAAGGGCTTTAGTTTTAGGACTGTTCTCATTGCCAGCTTTTACAACTACGTAATTTACGTATGGGCTATCTTTACCCTCGATCACAAGCGCGTCTTTTGTTGGATTTAAATTTGCATTTAGCGCGTAGTTTGTGTTGATAACTGCGATAGTAACGTCATCAAGCGTTCTTGGCACTTGAGCAGCCTCGATCTCTTCAAATTTAAGCTTTTTAGGGTTATCAACTATATCAAGCGGAGTTTTTAGCGGGTTATCATTTAGCTTGATAAGTCCAGCGCTAGCTACGATGTCAAGTGCGCGGCTCTCGTTTGTTGGGTCATTTGGGATAGAGACCACTGCGCCATCTTTTAGCTCTTTTATGTCTTTGATCTTTTTAGAATAAACTCCCATTGGCTCGAGGTGCACGCCAACTGTTTTTACAAGGTGAGTGCCTTTGTTTTTGTTAAATTCTTCAAGATATGGGATGTGCTGAAAGAAGTTTGCATCAAGGTCGCCGTCCTCTGTCGCAAGGTTTGGCGTGGTGTAGTCGTTAAATTCCTTGATCTCAAGTGTGTAGCCATCTTTTGCCAAAATAGGCTTTACAACCTCTAAAATTTCAGCATGTGGGATAGGTGTAGCACCGACGATTATTGTTTTTGACTTGTCAGCAGCATTTGCGCTAACGCTAAGGCCTAGGGCAACTAAAGAGGTAAGAAGTAGTTTTTTCATTTGTTATCCTTTTTTAAAATTTGCCAAGCACCAAAAAGGATAAATTTAAGCTAGAAGGTTAAATTTCTTTTTAAGTACTTAAGCTATTTCTAAGCACTTAAAAAGAAATTCTGTGCTTAGGGATTAGTCTTTCGACGACGCGTTTTTTAGTAGGCGGCACATCTGGCACATATCTGATTTCATCTTTTGTCCTTTCAGCTAAAATTAATTTCGCGCATTCTAAATAAATAAAGTTTAAAAAAAAATAAATTTTAGAAATTTATCTTAGACTTTTTATGACACCTCTTGCATTTTTTGAGTTTTTGGCTGCTTTTTCCTCTAAAATATTTTTTAAACATTCCAAAAAATTTGGCAAACAGCAAATATCAACCGAGTAAAAAACATTAAGTCCGGACTTCTCGCTTTTTAAAATTCCCCCATTTTTTAATACCCCAAGATGCTTTGAAACCGTTGCTTGTTCTTTATTTAAAAGCTCGCAAATTTCACCTACGCTCATCTTTTTATCACCTAAAACCTCAACTATTCCAATCCTAACAGGATGGGCCAAAACTCTCATAAATTCGCTTTTTAGCGCAAGAATATCAACATATTGCATTTTTATACCTTTTTTATGATTTTAACTTAAAAGAGCTAAATTTATACTTGACTATATTCCTATATTAGTATATAATCATATAAAAAATTTAAAGGTAAAAAAATGCTCGATCTTTTTAATCAACACAATATATTTGAGTTTATCAAATTTTTCATACTTTATTTTACAGAGATTTCACTACTATTTTTTTGTGTCTCTTTTTTGGTATTTATCGTATCTGAAAAATTTAGTCAAAAACTCAAAAAACACCTTATAAGCACAAAAATTTCAAGCTTTATCAAGGCGTTTTTGGTTGGCGCTATTACGCCGTTTTGTTCGTGCTCTACTATACCGCTTTTAAATGGGTTTTTAAAAAGCGGCGTATCACTTGGCGTTAGTAGCGTATTTTTGTTAAGCTCTCCGCTTGTTAATCCTGTAATTTTAACGCTTCTTTTTATGAGTTTTGGGTTTAAATTTAGCATTATTTATTTTACGGTCATTTTTATCTCATCGCTTGCTTTTGGTCTTTTGTTATCAAAAGCAGATCAAAATCTATTTTTAAAAGATGATTTTTTAAAACCAAAATTTAGCCCATACAATCCAACTAAAGGCTTTGTTTTTACACCCATTAATCAGACACAAGCTTGCTCTTGCAAGGATATAAAAAATAGTAAAAATATTTACAAAATGGCGCTTTTAAACTCGGTAAAAGAGTATAAAAAACTATTTTATTACATACTACTTGCGATGTTTATCGGTGCCGCTATACACGGATTTGTTCCACAAAAGCTTATCTCAAACTACCTTGGTTCTAGCGACATCGCCTCGATACTTATTTCGGCATTATTTGGAATTTTACTCTATGTTAGAGTAGAATCGCTAGTGCCAATTGGCTTAGCACTTCTTGCCTCGGGTGCTAGTGCGGCCGCATTTGGAGCGTTTGTAATAACGGCGGCAGGGGTTAGCCTGCCGGAAATCATACTTCTTAATAGGTTTTTTAAGCCAAAATTTATGGCAATTTTTATCGCTTTTATCTTATGTGTGGCATTAGCATTTGCTATGTTTTTAAAATCATTTTTTTGAAATTTTATAGAGATAGTTGCCTAAAACTTGGAAAATTTGAACCATAATGATAAGAATAACCACGGTGTAGAGCATGATATCTGGGCGAAATCTCTGATATCCATAGTTTATAGCGACTGATCCTAGTCCGCCACCGCCAACTGCACCAGCCATCGCTGAAAAGCCGATATTTACGATAAGCGTTAGCGTAAATGCCGAGATGATGCCAGGAAGCGCCTCTACAAACATCACACGAAAGATGATCTGAAATTTTGAGCTACCAAAGCTTTGTGCTGCTTCGATGATGCCTTTATCAACCTCTTTTAAGGCATTTTCAATGAGCCTTGCTACAAAGGGAGCCGCTCCGATAGTTAGCGGAACGATCGCAGCTGTAGTGCCGATGCTTGTGCCTACGATCATTTTTGTGACAGGAAAGAGCACGATGATCAAAATGATAAACGGAAAGCTTCTAAGCACGTTTATAACGATATCAAGCACAAAATAAAGCTGCTTGTTTGGCTTTAGTCCGTTTTTGTCTGAAAGGATGAGCAAAACCGCAGGTATAAGGCCTATGGCAAAGGCGAGCAGGGTGGAGACTATGCTCATATATAGCGTTTCGCCGATAGCTGGCAAAAGTATCCTAGAAAATACATCAGGAAATTTAGAAAAATCAATACCAAACATCAAGCAACCTCCCATAAAACGCCACTTTGCTTGATGTAGTTAAGCACGTTTTCTTTATCTTTTTCATCTATGTTTATGACAAGCGAGCCAAGGACGTTGTCGTTTAGCTTTTCAAGCTTGCCCCAGACTATGTTAAAGTCGATATTTAGGCTTCTTGCCATGTGCGTGATCACGCTGTTTTGAGCCACTTCTTTTGGGAAAAATAGCCTGATATTTGTGCCAGTGCTTGGCAGAATTTCAACTTCACCCAAAAACTCTTTCATCTTCTCATCTGGCTTTAAAAATAGCTCTTCGATGCTTCCAGAGCCTATGATCTTGCCGCCTTCAAGCAAGATGGCGCGTTTTGCGATCGATTTTACCACCTCCATCTCGTGTGTGACGATGACGACGCTGATGTCTAGCTCTTTGTTTATCTTTTCAAGCAGCTCTAAAATTTGATTTGTTGTGTTTGGATCAAGAGCCGAAGTCGCTTCGTCGCTTAGTAAAATTTTAGGATTTAAAGCAAGAGCTCTAGCGATGGCGACACGCTGTTTTTGCCCGCCACTTAGCTCGCTTGGATAGCTTTTTGCCTTGCTTTCAAGACCGACTAAATTTAAAAGCTCTCTCACTCTTTTTTCAGTTTCATCGCTTTTATAACCCCAAAATTTAAGCGGAGTAGCGACGTTTTCAAAGACATTTTTTCTAGCCATCAAGGCAAAATGCTGAAATATCATCCCAACATCTCGCCTCAAATGTCTTTGCTGCGTCTCATCTAAATTTTTTATCTCTTTATCAAAGACTTTTAAGCTGCCACCTTGATAGCTCTCTAACCCGTTTATGCACCTTAAAAGCGTTGATTTACCAGCGCCACTATGTCCCACGATAGCAAAAATTTCACCCTTTGCAACCTCTAAATTTACATCAAAAAGGATCTGCGTGCCGCCATAAAATTTGGTTAAATTTTCTATTTTTATCACTAAATTTTCCTTATTTTTAAAAGTGCGTCATCTTATAAAATTTCGCGCCTTAGCTCATCAGCGCTCTTTGGCGAAAGAAGTGCTGGGGCTATATCAAATACGCTAAATGCGCCGCGCTCGCCTCTTTGCGTCAAGCGATAGGCCGCTCTGGCGTAGGCTACAAGCACGCTTGCTGTAAATTCTGGATTTGAGTCAAGTTTTAGCGAAAACTCGATCAAATGTTTGTTCTCGCCATGCTCTCCGCTCACTCCGCTTCGCAGCACAAATCCCCCATGTGGGATACCGCCATGCTCTCTTTTAAGCGTCTCCAGATCGATAAAATGCACGCTCGTGTCGTAGTCGGCAAAGTAGTTTGGCATCGTTTTTATCTCATGCTCGATGCGTGCCTTATCAGCGCCGTCCTGCGCCACTACGTAGCAATCACGCAGGTGTTTTTCCCTTGTGGTTAAATTTGGATTTTCCACAGCGCGTACTCGCTCTAGTGCGCTATCTATGGGCACTGTGTATTGGCGAGCATCCACGACGCCCTCGATCCTGCGTATGGCGTCTGAGTGGCCTTGGCTCACGCCTTTGCCCCAAAACGTGTAGCTGCTGCCATTTTCAAGAACGCTCTCGCCAAATAGTCTGTTTAGAGAAAATAGCCCTGGGTCCCAGCCAACAGCGATGACGCCTACATTGCCACCTTTTTTAGCAGCAGCATCCACTGTGGCAAAGTGCTCAGGTATTTTTGCGTGCGTGTCAAAGCTATCTATGACGTTAAAATTTTGTGCAAATTCTGGCGTCTGCGTTGGAAGGTCAGTTGCGCTGCCACCACAAAGGACTAAAACGTCAAATTTGCCCTTGTGCGATAAAATTTCATCCACACTAAATACTGGTGCGCCACACGTTTTTACCTCACTTGGACGTCTTCGGCTAAAAACGGCCGTAAGCTCTAAATCCTTGCTATTTCGCACCGCAAGCTCGACACCACGACCTAAATTTCCATATCCTAAAACTGCTATTTTTATTTTTTTACTCATTTTTGATCCTTTAAATTTTAAATTTACATGCAAGATAGTGCAGGACGATAAATTTCACTTTAAAAAAACAATATATTAGCGCCCAGGGTAGCGTGGCAACTACAAGCTGCCAAATATAAAACGCCACCCTTCAACTTTTGCCGCAAAACCTACTCGCCAAGAGCCTTTAGCTCTTCGCATACTTTTTTAAATTTAGCCTCAGCGCTCTGCAAGGCCTCTTTGTTTGCCTCTATCACATCTTTTGGCGCATTTGCCACGAAATTTTGGTTATTTAGCATGCCTGAGAGTTTGACTATCTCTTTTTCAAGCTTTGTCTTTTGAGCCTTTAGCCTTGTGATGATGCCGCTCATATCAAGCCCTTCAAGTGGGACAAATGCCTCTAAATTTTCGCTCACATCTCTTATTGAGTTTTCTATTTTTTCATCTACAAAACCGATCTCTTCGCATTTTGCAAGCAGTTTGATGTACTCTTTTACCTCGTCAAGGTCTATTTTTTCATTAAATTTAACAAAGGCTTTTGCGATCTTTGAGTTGCCAAGATCGATAGTAGCTTTAGCACGGCGAATAGCGACGATCGCTTCGATAACTAGTTCAAATTTCTTCTCAACCTCTAAATTTCGCTCTTTTATCTCTGGGTAGCTCATCACCATTATTGACTTTGCATTTTCAAGTTGTGTGCCGCTAAGCTCTTGAAATAGATACTCTGAAAGAAACGGCATGAAAGGATTTAGCAGTTTCATTGCCTCTTTAAATATACTTCCAAGCTCTTTTACGCTCGCTTTGTCAGCCTTGCTAAGCTCGATGCCCCAGTCGCAAAACTCGTCCCAAAGGAATTTATAAAGTGTGTTTGCAGCGTCATTAAAGCGGTAGGCGTCGATGTTTTCGCGCACCTCTCTCACGCACTCGTTAAAGCGGCTGTTCATATAAATTCCAAGTTTTGTTTCAAGCTTAATATCCTTTAAATTTGGAAATTTGCTCTCATTTAGCATGAGATATTTGCTTGCGTTATAAAGCTTGTTGGTAAAATTTCTTACCTGCTTCATCTTGGTGTCGCTTAGCTTGATATCGCGTCCTTGAACGGCTAGAAGTGTCAGCGTAAAGCGCAATATATCGGCACTATACTCATTTATGCTATCAAGCGGGTCGATGACGTTGCCAAGGCTTTTACTCATCTTTCTTCCAAACTCATCTTTTACAAGTGCGTGCAGGTAGATGTCGTCAAATGGTAGCTTGCCAAGGGCGTTTTCACCCTGAAACATCATCCTAGCAACCCAGAAAAATAATATATCAAAGCCAGTGATGAGGAGGTTGTTTGGATAAAACTCAGCTAAATCGCCTTCAAACCACTTTTCATTTTTTAGCTCATTTTCATTGCCCCAGCCAAGCGTGCTAAATGGCCAAAGACCAGAGCTAAACCACGTATCTAGCACGTCTGGGTCTTGGTGGATGTTTTTACTTTTACACTTTTTGCACTCACATGGCTCGTCCTCGTCAGCCCACATGTGACCGCACTCGTCGCAGTAAAATACTGGAATTTGATGTCCCCACCAAAGCTGGCGTGAGATACACCAGTCTCTTAGCTCTCTCATCCACGCGTTAAAGCTGTTTATCCAGTGTGGCGGGTAAAATTTAGCAAGGCCTTCTGATACTTTTTGTATCGCCTCGTCTGCGATCTCTTTTTTGACAAACCACTGCTTTGAGATGTATGGCTCGACGACGTTTTT
This sequence comes from Campylobacter concisus, assembly GCF_015230035.1. Lineage (GTDB taxonomy): Bacteria > Campylobacterota > Campylobacteria > Campylobacterales > Campylobacteraceae > Campylobacter_A > Campylobacter_A concisus_BK. Next base: position 155,826 of record NZ_JAAKZD010000002.1, on the reverse strand, counting down.
GCAGCGGTAGCAGTAGCCTACTTGATTTTCGTAGTCTTCTATCTTTTCAACATTGCCTAGTTTTTCAAGCTCGGCGACGACGATATCTCTAGCCTCAAGCCTCTCAAGACCTGCAAATTTATCGCACTTGTCGTTTAAGATGCCCTTTTCGTCAAATACGGTGATAAACTCAAGGTTGTGTTTTTTGCCAACCTCGTAGTCGTTTTGATCGTGTGCAGGCGTGACCTTCACAAGGCCTGTTCCAAACTCCATATCGACGTGCTCGTCTGCGATGATCTCGATCTCTCTGTTTATGATAGGTAGCACCACTTTTTTGCCGATTAAATTTTTATAGCGCTCGTCGTTTGGATTTACCATCACCGCCGTATCACCAAAGTAGGTTTCTGGACGAGTTGTAGCCACAACAACAAATTCGCTAGGCTTGTCTGCAAAGTAGTATCTCAAATGATAAAGCTTGCCTTTATTTTCTTTGTGTTCGACCTCGATGTCAGAGAGTGCGCCATCATGCGTACACCAGTTTATCATGTAGTTTTTCTGGACAATTAGCCCTTTGTCATATAAATTTACAAAGGCTTTTTTCACAGCTTTTCTTAAGCCCTCATCCATAGTAAATCTCTGGCGTGACCAAGCCGGAGTGATGCCTAGTTTTCGCATCTGATGGACGATCATACCGCCGCTTTTTTCCTTCCACTCCCACACTTTTTCTACAAATTTCTCACGGCCAAGCTCTTCTTTTTTGATCCCTTGAGCCAAAAGCTGTTTTTCAACGACGTTTTGAGTAGCGATACCAGCGTGGTCAAGTCCTGGCTGCCAAAGTGTCTTGTAGCCGTCCATCCTCTTGTAGCGAGTCATGATATCTTGAAGTGTGAAGGTTAGGGCGTGTCCGATGTGAAGCGAGCCAGTCACGTTTGGAGGTGGCATCATAATGCAAAATTTACGTCCATCTTTTTGGATATCTTTGTTTGCGTCTATCTCAAAGTATCCGCGTTCTTCCCAAATTTTATAAAATTTATCTTCTATCTCTTTTGCATTGTAAAATTCTGCCACTTTTGTATCCTCTTTCGTTTAAAAAATGCTTAATGTTATCTAAAATTTGTTTAAAAAAATCTTTGCAAAAGTGGGGAAATATGGGCTTGGGGCGGTTAAACGCCCCGAAGTTTAAATAGCTATTTGACGTTAAAGCTTCGCTGAGCTAAGTCGTAGTCGTTTTGTCTTTCGTTATACATATTTTCAGTTGTGACTGCACCAAGCGAGCATTTACCGCCAAGTCTTACGCGATAAGGTGTGTAAAGCACGGCGTCTTTTTCATCACCACTTAGCGTGTAAAAGCTTAGCACGCGGTCATCTTTTACGCTTTTATACTCAACTTGCAAGCTGTTTTTTAAACTCTTGCTAAAGTTGCTTAAATTTTCATTTATCGGCTCAAAGCAGCTACTTACGATCTCGTTTATAACGCCGTTTTTAACCATTGTTTTTGAGTTTATCACTACTTTTGAGTAGATGACGTCATTTACTTTTAGGCTGTCAAGACCCAGCTCTTTGCCTTTTTCATCGACAAAAACGCGGTAGATGTCAAGCTCTTTTGGCTCGATTTTGTGTTTGATCTCAAGCGGTAAGTAAGCGTAGCTTAAGATAGTTGCATAAAGCTTATTTGAGCCTAATGGAGTGATGCTAAATTCGCCATTTTTTGTAGTAAATGATGTGCTTAAAAGACCGTCAAATTCTTTACTTTCGCCGTTGTAGCTAAGCTTAAATTTATTATTTTTCTCTCCGCTATCTTTGCCAAAGTAGGCGTTTAGAGCTCTTAGCGTAAATGCACGCTCTTGCGTTGAGCTTAGCTCATTTAAATTTACTATCAAGAAATTTGCAAGATCGTCTGAGTAGTCGTTTTTCTCAAAGTATTTTGCGTGCAAGTATAAGATAAAGGCGTTATCTCTTACTTTTGAGCTAAAATCAGATGGATTTTCTTCGCTTGATTTAGCATTTTTGATATCTTTTAGTGCGACCTTTGCCTCGTCATTTAGGCCGTTTAGCTTTAGGGCTGCTGCCATTAGGTATTTACTTAGTGCTGTTTTATTGTAGGCTTTGTCGTCATAAATTTTATTTAAGATTGATCTATCGGCCATATTTGCACGTGAGCTTACATAAAGGGCGTAAAGTGCCTCAAGGTCGTTATTTGCGTATTTTAAGAGCGAATTTAGAGCATTTTGTTTGACACCTTTACTTACCTCATATCCAGCCTCTTCAAGGTCAAGAAGTACGTCTGTTGCAAAGATGCTTGCAAATGCATTTGTCTCGCCTAGATCGCTCCAGTAGCCAAAGCTGCCGTCTGGTTTTTGCATCTTGACTAGCTCATCTATGCCACTAACGATAAATCTCTTTTGATCGCTTTTTTCAAGCTCATCTTTTGGTTTTAAATTTAAAAGCGCAAGCAGTCTTGAGCTTCTTTGCTCCGCACATCCGTAAGGATACTCCACTAAATTCTTTGAAGCTGCTAAAAGCACGCTTGAGACCGAGCTTGACGCATCAACGCTCACATCGTGGTAGCCTTTTGGTAGTGAAATTTTGCTCTCTTTGTCAAAGACGCTGCTCTTTGCGTAGGTGCTGATCGTATAAGGGCTAACGACGTCTAGTAAATTTTGAAGCGTTTTTGAACTATTTTTGTCGCTTATTGTGACATTGTATTCGCCAGCACCTGTTTCAAGGGCTGAAATTTTAAGCACAAATGCCTTGTTTTCAAACGGCTTTAGGTTGGCATTTTCTTGCGTTTTGATGTTTAAATTTTTACTTGATGCTATATTTATAGTAAGGTTTTTGTCTGCATTTGTCGTATTTATAAGCCTTAAGTTTGCGCTTAATTCATCGCCTTTTAAAAGATAGATCAAAGCGCTTGGCTTAATGATCACATCATCTTTTACTTTTATCTCGCTATTTACGGCGTTCATTGCAGTTGCGTCATTTGCCACAGCATCTACTCTAATGGCGCCGTTAAAGCCATTTGGCGTTTTAAACTCGTATGAAATTTCGCCTTTGTCGTCTGCTTGAAGGCTCACTAAATTTGCATAAGTTTTTACATTTTTGCTATCAACTGGGCTTGCATGTTTTGCCATTTTTGCCGCCACAGCCATTGCCGCGGCATCACCGCCAAAGCTTAACGTTTTGCCCTCGACCTTGTAGTTTGTGAGCATATTATAGATATCGTAGTCAAAGACGCCATCAGGTAAAATTTTGTCAAAAAACTTAAGCGGATCGGCTGGTTTTTGTGAAGTGATATCAAGCACGCCAACATCTGTGATAAATAAATTCAGATAAGCTTTTGGCTTTGTTTTTAGTGAAATTTTGATATTTTCATCGCTCTTTGCAGTTTTTGGCGCTTCTAAGCTAAGCTCTATCTTTCTTGAAGACTTGTCGCCGTTTGCATAGACCTTGCCGTAGGTTCTAAACGGAGTTAGTCCAGCGTCAGTCATGCGGTAGATATTTGCGCTTACGTAAAGGCCATTAAAGTCAAAGTCAAGTTTAAATTTAACGTTTGCTGAGTTGTTTTTGATCTTGACGACCTTGTAGGCTTTAACCCCTGCGTCTTCAAGCGTTACAAGTGCGATGCCTTCTTTTATGGCTGAGCTTATGTCCGCACTTAGCTCGTCGCCTTTTTTATAGACGCTTTTGTTTAGCTTTATCTGAGACTTGCTAAGCTCTTTTGTAGGCGCTAGAGTTGAGTAGTTGTAGCCGCTCACATCGATATCTAGGCTCGTGCTTGCGCCACTTACTAAATTTGTAGCGGTGATCACATATGAGCCACTTTGCGTAAATTTATAGCTAAACTCGCCACTATTTTTATAAAAACTATCCACATCTTCAAGCGTTTGGATCCATTTTATATAGCCGTTTGCATCCCTTTGATACTGCCATGAGACGCGTTTTATATCAAATTTCAAATTTGACTTCACTGCCTTTTGGCTTGGCATATCAACGACGACCGTTCTTATCTTTACATCTTCGTTTGGATCAGCAAATGCCGTGCTAACAGCGATGCCAACCATATCTTTGTAAGGATAGAGCGTAAAGCTTTTTGCGTCACTTACGTTTTTGCCATCGTCATTTACGTTGAAATTTATGACGCCTTTTATGATAGAAGGCGCGTTTTTAGTGTTAAAGCTAAGATCTATCATCAGGCTTGATTTGCCATCTTTTGAAAGAGTTAGATCATTTTCTATGTTTGGATAGGCAGCCGCTTTTAGGGTGTCATTTTTAAATTTATACTCTTTAAATTCGCTATTTTTATACTCATCATCAAAGAAGCTAACCTGCATGCTACCAGCTAGGTCGCTAGCTGCTCCGCCAAAGAGATAGCTACTTGTCAAATTTACCTTTACTAGCTCGTTTGCAAAGAATTTATCCGCGTCTATGGCTATGTCATTTTTTATCTTGTTTGGCACGAAGCTCTCGACATAAAATGGCACGCTTGCTATCACCTTGCTAGCGTAAATTATCTGCATGTTAAATCTACCGCTTAGATCGCTTAAAATTTCTTTTTCAAAATTTATCATGCCGACATCATTTGTATTTTGCGTGATCTGGGTGCTACTTTTGCCTTGCGGATCGATAAATTTGATCTTAACTGGCATATTTTTAAGCGGGTTAAAGTCCCTATCTCTTAGATAGATTGCTCCTTTTAAGCTCTCGTTTGGTCTTATGATATTTGAGGCAAAATGCGTGTAAGCATCAATGCTCTCGCTTGGATTTTGACTGATGAGCTTTGCCTCATTTAGCGCTTCGCCATCTTTTATGATGAGGAAATTTTGCTCCTTGCCAAGTGAGACGACGACTGATGAGATCTCTTTGTAGATATCTTTTTTGTTAAATTTAAATACACCAACATCATTTGTCGCGCCAACTGCGATCTCTTCGTTTCTTTTGCCATAAATTTTTACATTTGCGTTTGGCAGCATTGTGTTTTCGCCGAGGCGGTTTGCAAAGACGAAAATTTCATCCTTGCCAAGCTTTGCATTTATGGCGATGTCGCTTAGATAGACGACCTTTGAGACGCTCTTGTCTTTGCCGTAGTTTAAGCTTATCTTATAAACGCCGTCTCCTGCTCCTGCAAAGTCAAGCTTGATCTTGTTTAGTGAAATTTCGTTTAACGCACCCTCTAGCTTGTAGCTTTTGCTTGCTACTTTTGAGCTAAAATTGCTTAGATCTTCGCTATCGTCGTTGAAATTTAAAAAATATCTAAAATTTTGATCGCTTAACTTTTCAACGCTTACATTTAGCTCAGGTAAATTTGCACTTCTAATGCCAATTTCCCCAACGCTTGAGATGTAAGGCTCTTCGTTTGTGAAATTTGCAAATGGAGTGAAGTTGCTAGCGACCACCTCGTAGGTTTTAGCCTCTCTTATGACATTTCTATCATCTCCAAAACCCGGTTTTATCGTGATCTCGTAGCTATTTTGTGGCTTAAACTCATCGCTTGTGATATCGATGTAATAATCATACTCATCAAGCTCAGAATTTGGCGCGCTATTTTCATCGTCATTTTTATATGCCACGTCGCTTATGCTAAAGCTTTTTACGCCTTTTATCTTGATAAATTTCTTTAGATTATTATCATCGCTTAGCCACTCTTTTAGATAAATTCTAAATGCCAAGATGCCGTTATCAAGGCTTGTTGGATAAATTTTGGTTATCTCAAAGCTCTTTGCTTCAGCGTTTATGCTTGCGCTCTCTTCGCTTGCTTGCTCACTAAATTTCACCACGCTATCGCCTGCTAGCTTAGCGCCAAATTTACTTTCAAAATTTTCTCCAAGATCAAAAGTAGGCTCGCTTATATTTTTATCAAGATCAAGCTCAAAGCTATTTTGAGAGAGCTGCAAGGCATTAAAGCTTGCACCTTTTACGGCTATTTTTTTCACAAGCTCTTCACTGACTTCGTCATTAAATTTAAGGATAAATTTGTTATCAGTGAGCTTTTCTATCTTCTCAAGCGCAAATTCTTTCGTCTCAAAGCTAGCACTGCTGCCATTTTCTAGCTTACAACTATACTCTACGCCCGCGTGCATATCTTTTGTAAAAAATGTAAGGCTTTGAGCGTTAAATTTCACCATGCCACTTAGCTCCGGCTGGCATGTGAGTAGCTTTTTCTCGCTTAGCGTGCCTATGAGATTTTTGCTAACATCATCTTCTAGTCCAAATTCCACGCTTAAAGGCGACTTTATCTCGACACTGCCATTTAGACTTAAAGCATATAAATTTACTGCTCCTAAAAGTGCTAGAAGTAGCGCTTTTTGCTGCATTTTATCTCCTTAGTTTTATTGTTATTTCACTTTGATTTGAGTTTTGATCAAGGCATTTTAAAGTGTGCTCGCCAAGAGTTAGATCTAGCCTTTTTTCGCTTGCATTTTCTATCTTAGAAAAGTTCAAATCATCCACTTTTAAGTAAATTTCATCACCTAAAAACGCGTAGCATTTTAGCACAATTTGTGTTACATTTTCATCTGTTACGATCTCTTCGCCGTTATATGGATAGGCAAAAACTGGCTTTTTATCTTTAAAAACTTCAGCACAAGGGCTATTTTTGACCTCGTCTTTGTCTAAAAAGCCATTTTTTATCAAAAACTCAAGCTCCTCACCCCTTAAACTCTCACACTTATCTTGCAGTTTAACTCCAACTATCCTATCATCAAGCGCCGTTTTTTTGCACGTTGCAAAACTAAAAGCATCAAGGCAGGTTGGCACTTTTTCGATGCCCTCTGGCTCGCTCATAAAGCTTAAATTTCTTTTTTGAGCGATAAGTTTAAACATATCAAAAACGATCTTTGAGACGTCATTTAGCCCAGTTAGTTTGTCAGTTTTTTCAGCGTTAAAGTTGCCCACCCAGACGGCTATTGTGTAGTCCTCATCAACTCCTATGGCGTAAAGATCGCGTGAGTTTGCGCTAGTGCCTGTTTTAAAGGCGATCTTTGGCGTCTTTTGCGCGTATTGCCAAGCATTTTTTAGATATGACCTTGAGGCCTCGCTCATCATTTTGGCGGTTAGATATGCGCTTTGAGGCGAGATGAGGGTTATGTTTTTATCTTCATTTTTGTAGTTTTTGCCCGCAAACTCAAGTGGCCTATAAACCCCGCCATTTGCGTATATCGTATAAAGATGCGCAAGATCAATCAGGCTCATCTCAGCGCTGCCTAAAACTATCGAAGAGCCGTAAAATTCCTTGTTTTCATCAACTAAATTTACCTTTTCAAGCAGCTCATAAAGCGAGTTATCTTTTAGCTTTAAGTCTAAATTTATAACTGGGATATTAAGGCTAAAATTTAGAGCGTCCTTTGCGCTTACAAGCCCCAAAAAGTCGTTACTAAAGTTCTTTGGCACATATTCATTTAGATAAATTTGCGTATCGATTAGCTGTGAGCTTGGCGTGATAAGCCCGCTATCAAGCGCAAGCGAGTAGATAAAAGGCTTTAGCGTGCTGCCGGTGTTTCGCTTCATATTTAGGGCTGAGTTTTTGCCGTCGCGTGCGCGCTCATCGTGCGAGCCGATAAATGCAACAACGCTCATTTTTTTATTATCAATTACCACGGCTGCGGCGTTGTTTGCATTTTTAGCCTTTAGCGAAAACATCGCGTCTTTTAAAATTTTAAGCATATCTTTTTGTAAATTTAGATCCAAACTCGCCTTTGAAATTTGGTTTTTAAAAGCGACATTTGCGTAATCACCTGCATTTACGACGGCTCTTATCCTTACATTTTTAAATGGCTCAGCCTGCGCTCTTTTAAAGGCGCTAAGATCGATTAAATTTGCCTTATAAAGCATCTTTATGACCCTGTTTTTTAGGGCGTTTATGTTTGAAACGCGGTCAAGTCTATTTTTATTTGGATTTTTTGGTATTGTGCTTAAAAGTGCGGCCTGAGCGTAGCTAAGCTCGTTTAGCTCCTTGCCAAAGTAAAAGAAACTCGCCGCCTTTGCACCCTCGATATTGCCGCCATAAGGGGCTAAATTTAGATATAAATTTAAAATTTCATCCTTGCTAAAGTGAAGCTCAAGCTGAAATGCTCTAAAAATTTCTCTTATCTTATTTTTATAGCTTCGATCTCCAGGCTCCAGCATCCTAGCTACTTGCATCGTGATAGTGCTAGCACCTATGCGGTTGTCGCTTCTTAGGTTGTGAAAAAATGCTCTAAAAATGGAGGCAAAATTTACGCCAAAATGGTAGTAAAAGTATCTATCTTCAAAGAGAACGACGCATTGTTTTAGCGAGTTTGGGAAGCTTTGCTCGTGAAATCTCCAAATTCCATCGCTACTAAGCTTCATATTTATGATCTCGCCATTTTTATCAAACAAAATTTTGGCTTCGTCTTTTTTAAGCGCATCTAAATTTAGTGGATAAATTTGATCCAGTATCAAAAAAATAGCGACCATTAGAGCCAAAAATAGGGCAAGGAATTTTAGAATTTTAAACTTTTTCATCGGCGTGATTATAGCTGTTAAAGTTTAAGTAGCTATAATTAGACCTTTTTAAAAAAGAGGAAACAATGCCCTTATCTAGGTTAAACAAAGAACAATACACCGCCGCAACTGCGCCATTTGGACACAATCTCATCATCGCTTCAGCTGGCACTGGCAAGACTAGCACGATTGTCGCGCGTATAGCACATCTACTAAATTTAGGCGTTGCGCCAGAGAAAATTTTGCTTCTAACATTTACCAACAAAGCAGCCAGCGAAATGATAGAGCGCTTAAATAGGTATTTTGACAAACAAATCACCTCCAAAATCACCGCAGGCACCTTTCACTCGGTCTCATTTTCGCTTTTAAAAAGCCTTGATAAAGGCGTCACGCTAAAGCAGCCAAGCGAGCTAAAGACGCTTTTAAAAAGTCTTGTTGAGAGGCGTAAATTTTACCATTTAAGCGACGTCAAGCCTTACGGCGGAGCATATCTATACGACCTTTACTCGCTATTTCAAAACAGCGAACAAGGCACAACTTTTGGCAAATGGATAAGCGATAAGAGCGAAGAGCAGGGCGTTTATGCTGAAATTTATGAAGATGTTTTAGAGGAGTTTGAGGCTGAAAAGGCTAAATTTTCTTACGCTGATTTTAACGACCTTCTTATCAAAATGCGCGACGAGCTAAAAAAGGGGGCAAATTTAGCTTATGATGAAATTTTGATCGACGAGTATCAAGATACAAACACCCTTCAAGGCAGCCTAATAGACGCATTTAAGACAAAGAGCCTCTTTTGCGTGGGCGATTTTGACCAGAGCATCTACGCATTTAACGGCGCAAATATCGAGATCATAGGCTCATTTAAAGATCGCTTTCCAAACGCAAATATCTACGCTTTAAATGTAAACTACCGATCAAGCTCAAGTATACTTGCCCTTGCAAACAAGGTCATAAACAACAACCCAAGGCTTTATGAAAAGCACCTCACAGTTAGCCGTGAGGGAAATTTCAAGCCTCCAAGGCTGCTTGTCTATAACGAGCTTTTTGATCAGTATCAAAATATCGCTGACATCATCTCATTTTCGCCGTTTAATAGAGAAAATATCGCCATAATTTTTAGGAATAACTCATCAGCGGACGGTATCGAGGTCGCGCTAAAAGAGCGAGGCATCGGCTCAAAGCGAAAGGGCGGGGTGAGCTTTTTTGAGAGCCGTGAGATCAAGGCACTCATCGACATCATGGGAATTTATGTCAATCCAAAAGATATAATGGCTTTTATTCACATCTGCGAATACGCAAAGGGCGTTGGCAGCGCAGTTAGCAAAGAAATTTTTGACGCACTGCTTAAGCTTGGGCATGGAAATTTGATAAAAGGGATAGTTGAGCCAGATGAGAGCGTAAATATCTCATCAAACAAAAGGCGAAACTACCAGCTTGGCCTTTTTGACGACCTTGATGAATTTGCCGAAGTTTCGAGGTTTTCTAAGCTTGGCTTTAGCGATAAATTTCTGGGCCACCCTGTGCTAAAACTACAAAAGCTAAGCGAGAGTGGGGCGCAGTTTTTATATGAAATTTACAACTTTTTAAGAGGCATGAGAAATATCTCAAAGCCAGCCACGATGATAAATGAGATAAAAACTAGCAAAATTTACTCTCTAATCGTTGAAAACATCAGCACAAAAAGGGCAACACTAAAAAACGGCAACGTCGATCTGGCTCTAAAAGAAGAGGTCAAAGAGCGCATAATGGCAAAGAGCGTGGTGCTAAGTGAGCTAGCTAAAAAGTATCAAGATATCAGTAAATTTTATAACTTTTTAGCCCTTGGAAGTAACGAGATGAGCGAAGGGCAGGGCGTTAGCTTGCTTAGCGTGCATGCGAGCAAGGGGCTTGAATTTGACCAAGTCTTTATCGTAGATCTCGCACAAAATCGCTTTCCAAATTTAAAGCTAATGAGCATGGGTGGCAGCTTAGAAGAAGAGAGGCGGCTCTTTTACGTAGCAGTAACAAGGGCTAAAGACGAGCTCTATCTTAGCTATGCAAAATACGACAAGATAAAGAAGGTGACCTACCAACCAAGTAGGTTTTTGATAGAGGCTGGCATGGCAAAAGAGGAAGCTTAAAGAGTATTTACTATTGTGAAGTAGAATTTACCAATTTTTTACAAAGAGAAGCGATGAAAAAAACTAAAATTTTAATAATCCTGCTTATTTTAGGCGTCGGTGGATACTTCGTCTATGATAAATTTTTCAAGGTAAAAGAAGAAGAGGTGGAGTTTATCACTAAAAAGGCAAAGAAGGGCTCATTTAGCAAAAAAGTCGATGCGACTGGAGAGATTTTTGCCACCGAGCTAATCGACGTGGGCGCACAGGTGAGCGGTCAGATAAAAAAGCTCTATGTTAAGCTTGGAGATCAGGTAAAAAAGGGCGATATGATCGCAAGTATCGATAGCTCGACCCAGCAAAATAGCATAGACAATAAAGAGGCTCAACTTGCCATCTACAAGGCTCAGCTTGAAAGTGCAAAAGTGGCTCTAAATATCGCTAAAACGCAGTTTGATAGAGAAAATGCACTATTTTCTAAAAACGCCACCTCAAAGCAAGAATTTGAAACCGCAAAAAACACATATAGTGAAAACAGCGCCAAGATAAAAGAGCTTGAAGCTCAGATCAAGCAGACAAATATCGAGCTAAGCACCGCTAAGATAAATTTAGGCTACACAAAGATCACCGCTCCAAGAGATGGCACCGTAGTAAGCGTGCAGGTTGAGGAGGGCCAGACTGTAAATGCCAACCAAACTACGCCAACTATCGTAAATATCGCTGATCTTAGCCATGTAAAGATGAAGATGCAAATAGCAGAGGGCGACATCACAAAGATCAAAGTCGGCACGCCAGTTGAGTACTCGATCCTCTCTGAGCCAACGAAGAAATTTCAAACGACTGTTAGCTCGATCGACCCGGGGCTTACCACACTAAGTGATGGCAGCTACGGCTCAAGTAGCAGCAGTAAGTCTTCATACTCAAGTAGCTCAAGCAGCAGCTCGGCGGTTTATTACTACGCGCAAAGCATCGTTGATAATAAAGATGGAATTTTAAGAATAGGCATGACCACACAAAATGAGCTTTTGATAGCAAACGTCGAGGACGCCATCATCGTGCCAAGCATCGGCATCAAAAAAGATGAAAACGGCACTTTTGTCTATCTGCTAAAAGATGGCAAAGCTGTAAAAACAGCGGTTAAAACCGGCATAAAAGACAACCTCGATACGCAGATCATCAGCGGTATAAACGAGGGCGATGAGATCATCACATCTCAAGGCTCATCAAGCGAGATCGCTAAGATGATCGCAAAAGAACATAAGAAGTTTTAAGTGATAAGCCTAAAAAACATCACTAAAAGCTTTAAGCTAGGCGAAAATGAGATAGATATCCTGCATGGCATAAATTTAGAGATAAAAAAAGGCGAGTTTATAGCCATCATCGGTCAGTCTGGCTCTGGTAAATCAACCCTGATGAACATCCTTGGCTGCTTGGATAGCCCAAGTGGCGGGCAGTACCTGCTAGACGGCAAAGATATATCAAAATTTGATAGCGACGCACTTGCCAAGCTTAGAAGGGATAAATTTGGCTTTATCTTTCAAAGATATAACCTGCTTAGCACGATGAATGCCCTTGAAAACGTAGCGCTGCCTAGCATATACGCAGGTGCAAACAAGAGCGAGCGAGAGAAAAGAGCTAATGAGCTTCTTGGCTCACTTGATCTTAGCGAAAAAGCGAAAAATTTACCAAATAAACTCTCAGGCGGACAACAGCAAAGGGTCTCCATAGCAAGGGCGCTGATGAATGGTGGCGAGATCATCTTAGCAGACGAGCCAACTGGCGCGCTTGATAGCAAAAGTGGGCTAAAGGTGATGGAAATTTTAGTGGATCTTTACAAAAAAGGCCACACCATCATCATCGTCACGCACGACCCAAAGATCGCAGAGTATGCGAGTAGGGTGATCGAGATAAAAGATGGCAACATCGTAAGTGACAATGTCAAAAATAGTAAAATTTATGAAGCCAGCAAGCAAACTCAGCCAGAAAAGAGCAAATTTACCTACTATAAAGACCAGCTAATAGAGAGCTTTAAAATGTCGGTAAATGCGATGCTAGCTCACAAACTAAGATCACTTTTAACGATGCTTGGCATTATTATAGGTATCACCGCGGTTATTAGCGTCGTTGCCCTTGGCAAAGGCTCGCAGGAGCAAATTTTAGCTGGCATTAGAAAGATCGGCACAAACACGATCGACATCATGCCGGGCAAAGGCTTTGGCGATATGCGCTCAGGCAAGGTCAAAACCCTTTCAATTAGTGATGCCACTATGCTTTCCAAGCAGTCCTTTCTAGACTCTGTCACGCCAAACACAAACACCTCGGGCACGATAACATATGAAAATATCTCGCTAAGTGCGAGCCTAAAAGGTGGCGGAGTAGGGAGCTTTGACGTAAATGGGCTAAAGCTAGAAGAGGGTAGAATTTACGATGAAGACGAGGTTTTAAACTCTGATTCAGTTGCTCTAATAGACCAAAACACCAAAAATAGCATCTTTAAAAACGAAGATCCTATCGGCAAGATCATACTTTTTAACAAAAAGCCACTTCGCATTATCGGCGTTTTGCAAAAGGATGATTTTAAGATGGGCGATTCAAGTACGCTTAAAATTTACGCCCCATACACGACTGTTATAAACAAAGTCACAGGGGATAAATTTATAAGCTCGATCACCGCCAAAGTAAATGAGGGCGTCAATGCGCAAATCGCTGAAAAAACACTAACTGAGCTTTTAGAGATCAAGCACGGCAAAAAGGACTTTTTTACAAGAAACTCAGACAGCATCAAGCAAACGATCGAAGAGACCATCTCGACCATGCGCCTTCTCATCTCAAGTATCGCCGTCGTCTCGCTCGTAGTTGGTGGCATAGGCGTTATGAACATCATGCTAGTCTCAGTCACCGAGCGCACCAAAGAGATAGGCATAAAAATGGCGATCGGAGCTAGACAGAGCAACATTTTGCAGCAGTTTTTGATAGAGGCGGTGCTACTTTGCCTTATCGGCGGAGCCATCGGCATCGTCCTATCCTACGCCATTGGCTACATCTTTAACAACTTCTTAAACGGCTTTAGCATGATCTTTTCAAACGGCTCGATCGTGCTTGCACTTGTCACGTCGATGGCTATTGGCATCATCTTTGGCTACATGCCTGCCAAAAATGCCTCAAAACTAAATCCTATAGATGCGCTTTCAAGGGAGTAATATGAAATTTCTAAGCCTAGCTTTAGTGCTCGTTTTAAGCGGCTGCGCTGTTAAAAATATAGATGAAAACTACAAGCAAATTTTACTTGAAGATAACGCTAGCCAGGAGCTAAATTTAGACACTTCTTGGTGGAAGCAGTATGAGCAAAGCTATCTTGATGAGCTTGTAGCGCTTGCGCTTAAAAATAACACCGACCTTGCAAAAGCTGCAATAAATGTAAATAAAGCGCTCGCTCAAGCTGGCGTTTTGCAGGCAAATCTCATCCCAAGCTTTAACGCTGGCATCGAGGCAACAAGTAGTAAAAATATAAAAGAGGGCGGCGCTTCTAGTAGAAGCTTTGGCTCAAGTATAGGGCTTAGCTACGAGCTTGATCTTTGGCAAAAGCTAGCAGATAGCAAAGACGCAGCGATGTTTGAGGCAAGGGCTACTAAATTTGATCTGGAGGCTAGCAAACTAAGCGTGATAAACTCAGTAACAGACGCCTATTTTCAAATTTTATATCTAAATGAAAGCATAAAAACTTATGAGCAAATTTTAGAAATTTATAATGAGCTAAATAAGATAGTTGGGCTTAAATTTGAGCTTGGTAAAGAGGAGGCGCTAAGCCTAAAACAGATAAACTCGCAGCTCTTAAGCGCTCAAAACAAGATAGAAAGTGCAAAAAAAGAGCTTGTGAGTGCTAAAAAAACGCTTAGGATTTTGCTAAATGAGAGGCCAGAATTTGAGCTTAAATTTGAAGACCTCACGCTAAGTCCCGTTAAAAGAGCGGGCGTTGATCTAGATGTGCCAACAAGCGCCATAGCAAACCGCCCTGATCTAAGAGCGGCCATTTACCGCATAGAAGAGGGCATTTTAAACTACAAAGCGAGCCAAAAAGAGTTTTATCCAAGCATCGCGCTAGGAGCCAGCCTCAAAAGCAGCACCGACAAAAAAGAGGAAGCCTTTAGCCTTAAATTTCTAAATGGCAACATCGCTTTGAATTTACCATTTTTAAACTACCACAAGCTAAAGTCAAATTTAAAGGTTAGCGAGGCAAATTTCGAGCTTGCAAAACTAAACTACATAAGCACTCTAAATAGCGCATTAAACGAGGTAGACGCATTTTATAAAGGCTACCTAAACGACGAAGCACTACTTGCAAACTACCAAGAGCAGATAAAAAACTATGAGGAAATTTCAAAAATTTACGAGCTAAAATACTCCTACGGCAAGGTCGAGCTAAAAGAGTTTTTAGAGGCTAAAAATAGCGAGCTAGAGGCTAAAATAGGGCTACTAAAAGCAAAATACACGCTTTTACAAGACGAGCTAAATATCTACAAAGCCATGGCAGGCAAATTTAATAGGTAAATTTATGAGTTCAGCTTGGGACTACGAGGCAAATGCGTGTAGCAGTGATGGCAAATTTAGCGCCAAATTTGAAGGCTGCGAGGTCGCTATGGGCGCTCCAACCCTTGGCGAGCTACGACTTTTTATAAATAGCAAGCACTATTTAAATTTAAAAAATAAGCCTTCAAACCACGCAAAAAGACTATTAAATTTGGATCAAAATTTAGTTAAAGATGACGATGCGCTTCAAATTTTACTTAGCGAGAGAGCAACAGCTTGCTTTTTGTTTTCAGATGACTCTAAATTTCTAGCTTTTTCTGAATGGACAGCAGATAAAATGCAGATCATAAAGGTGGTGCGCCTAGCCGATATGAGCATAAAAACCGCCGGAAAGCCAAAAAGAGTAGTGGAATTTCTCTCATTTGATGATGGCTTGCTTGAAATTTTAGACTCGCCGATCTTTATGTCCAAAAACTACACACTAGATATCCGCACGCTTTTTGACGATAAAATTTAATTACGCACTTTATCTTTAAAAATAGTTTTCAGGCGTGTTTTCATAGTAAATTTAACTACTAGCTCTTAAATTTAACACGCAAGATCGCTCAACTTTAAAATTTTACGTAAATTTTGGTTTTATAGTTACGCTAATATCAAATTTAACTCTTTGCTTCAAAATTGAACTCACAAGATCAATATTTGACGCACAAAAAAAGATATCACGCATTTATTCTATTTTATGCTACTCTAAACTCCAAAGATAGCTCTTGCTCACATTTTTAAAATAGGGTAGATCAAATTTTAAGTTACGTATAAGATAAATGTAAATTTCACAATTTTTGAAAAGTATAAAATTTAACTAATTTTCTTACAAATATTTTTACGACAAATTTAATGGATAAATTTAGATCACACAAAAGATAAAATGCAAAACATAGCCAAATCTAGCCATTTAAAACATTCGAAAGAGCAGAATAAAGATTTTAAAATATCAATTTGAAAATTACAGTTTTCAATACAAAATATATAAAATACCTTGTATTTTACCTTTTGTCATATTTTGGCATTGCAATTATGGTTGATTTTAAATTTGCTTTTATGCTTGGTGATTTGAACTTGAAATGGTTAAAATTTCAAAATTTGAGTAGAAAATGATTTTTGGTTCAAAAGCAAAACTTGCATTTGAAAAATCAAATAAACAGATGTCCTTTGTGTCTGTCAAATTGCAATGAATAAATTTGCAGATTTTTAATAAAACTTATCTTTGATGTTTCTTTGGGTGGTCAAAAAACAAAGCTTTTGCACTGCCCTCTTTTAGCTCTTTAAATTCAGACTCAAACTCAATGCAAAAAATGCCTGAAGTTGGGATATTGTCAATCGATGAGTCGCTTAGATATTCGCAAATTTCAGTCACACTTGGATTGTGCGTGATGATGAAAATTTCATCTAAATTTTTATCTAAATTTCTTACAAATTCCAAAAGATCCTCAAAGCTTATGTCGTAAAGCTCGTCCTTTATCTCTATGGATTTTTCTTTAAATTTTAAAGTTTTAGCGATGATTTTTGCTGTTTGCTCACATCTTTTAGCGCTACTTGAAAAGATAGCTCCTGGCATCACATCATACATTTTTAGCCTGCTAGCCATAAATTTAGCGTCCTCTTTTCCTTTTGGGCTAAGCTCTCTTGAAGCGTCTTTTGCGCCATCTTTGTTCTCATCGACTGCTTTTGCGTGCCTTATGAAGTAAATTTTGCTCATGATCTCTCCTTTGAGAAATTCTTTATCCAACTAAGCTCTTCCTCGCTAAAACCTGCCTTTAAGCGGTCTTTTTCGTTGATCTCTCTAATGCTTTTAAATGAATTTGGATATAAATTTAAGATGATATCAAAGTAGCTTTTCTCATCGACGCCCTCTTTTTTGCAGGCAAATTTAAACCACTTATCGCCCTTATAAACGTGAGAAATTTCCTCTTTTAAGATGACTTTTAGGCACTCAATGAGCTCTTCTTGCCCGCCCTCAGCTTCTAGCCTTTTGATGATGTGAGCGTTTGCATCAAGCCCGTTTGCCTCCATATATCTTGGCAGTAGTGCCATGCGGCTAGTAAGCCTATCTGAAGTCTTTTGAAGTGCGATAAAAAGGCCGTCATGCACGCTTAGCTCGCCATATCTGCCACCCTGCTTTGTGAGTAAATTTTCTATCATACAAAAGTGCCTGATCTCATCCTCAGCCACCTCCAGCCAGTCCTCGTAAAACTCCCTTGGCAGCCCTCTAAATCTATAACAAGCATCAAGCGCGATGTCAATGGCACTAAACTCAATGTGAGCGACTGAGTGGATGAAATTTAGGTTTTTATCTTTTGGCTTTACCTTTTTGTTTAGCTCTTTCATACTAACGACGTCGCAAAATTTAGCGTAACATGGGGTAGTTAGCTCATTTGGCGCAGAAATTTCATCAAAACAAATATCCAAATTTGATCTAAATTTCTCGTAAAATAGCTCAAATTTTAAAAATTTAAGCCCCACGTCGCCTTCGTTTAAAATGTCCCAGATCTCATCAAAAAATCTCATCTGCTCTCTTTAAGTAAAATTTAGCATACAAACAGCCGACAACCCAGCCTATAAAGTGCGCGTACCATGCGACATTTATGCCCATAAGTAGCGGCAAAAAGCTCATGGCAACAACTATGGCAAAGTAGCCAAACCACGTCTTTTTATCTGAGTAAAGCATCGAGGTCGCCAGCATGCCAAATAGCATACACAAAGCCCCGCTTGCACCGACTAAATTTATAAATTTCTCATTTTCAAATGCAAAATATATATAAATAAAGCTTAAAATTTGCGTCAAAACGCCGCCAACAATATAAAAAATGATAAATTTCTTCGTGCCAAGATATAGCTCACTCATCGTGCCAACTTGATATAAAAAGATCATATTCATGAGCAAGTGACCTGCGCCTGCGTGCATAAAGATAGATGTGAGGGGCTGAAATATATAGAGTTTTTCTAAAAAATAGATATTTAAGCCAAGCGCGAGCCATAGCTCACGCGAGTGCAGAAAGGTGAGACTAAAAAATGCAGCTAAATTTAAGAGGATAAGCGCAAATGTAGCTGGGCTACTTAGCTTTGCCATATCCAGCAAATCTGTTTGCCGCTAGGCAGCTAGCGTTTGAGCATCTTACAACGTAGCTATTTATCTCTTTGTCGCCCTTTAGGTGCGTGTTTTTTTGTTTTAAATTCATATAGCTGTGGATGATCTTGCCGCCAGAGTTGTGGATAAATTTCACCGTCTCGTCTGGAAGTATGGCTGTCACGATGCCAACGTGAGTGACGTTTTTCTTGTCTTTATTTTTTTGTATGCCTTTGCCAAGGGTGTTTGAAAAGAAGATAAGATCGCCTTTTTTTGGATTTTTATGAGTGATCAAATTTTGGCTTTCATAGAAGTTGTAGATGGCTTTTGACTTTCTACCGCCCTTGCTGTAATAGTTATTGATAGTTTTTTCATCAAAATACATGTTTTTATATTTTGCATTAACGATAGATACAAAGCCTGAGCAGTCGCCCCCTGCTCTAGTATTTAAGTATTTTTTAAAAAATGAACCAAATTCTTTATCTGCTCTGCCGTCGTCTTCGTCTAAAAGCTCACTTGAAGTTTGTCTGCTAAAGTCACCATTTGTAGAGGCAGTTTGATTGTAGTCATTTTGTGGGATTTTAGGCTCGTTTGAGGTGAAAGAACAACCTGTAAAAAGCGCAATACAAAGTGCAAAAAATATTCTTTTGTTTATTAAACTTAACATATTTTTATCCAAGATAATTAATTTTCGTAATTTTAACTCTTAAATGTAAATAGAGCGAAAATAGCGCCTTGTTTTCTTTACTCTAAGTTTAAAAACAATATAATCGGCAAAAAATATATTTTCTTAAGGCAAAAAATAATGATGCACTATCTAAAAATAGAAGGCAATGCCAAATTAAGCGGCGAAGTAAAGATCAGCGGAGCCAAAAATGCCGCCCTACCTATCATCGCCCTAACCCTACTTGCTAAAAATAAGATAAATTTAACAAATATCCCAAATGTCGCTGACATAAAGACGCTTTGCCAGTTGCTTGTTAATCTTGGCGCAAAGTGCGAATTTAAAGATGAAAACTCACTAAGTATCGACACGAGCAGCGTAAATTCGACCACAGCAAACTACGATATCGTTAGAAAGATGCGCGCTTCTATCTTGACGCTTGGTCCGCTTCTAGCGCGCTTTGGACACTGCGAAGTGAGCCTTCCTGGAGGCTGTGCGATCGGACAAAGACCAATAGATCTGCACCTAAGCGCACTTGAGAAAATGGGCGCAAATATCGAGATAAAGCAAGGCTACGTCGTCGCAACCGCACCAAATGGACTAAAAGGTGCAAAGATAGTTT
This sequence comes from Campylobacter concisus, assembly GCF_015230035.1. Taxonomy (GTDB): domain Bacteria; phylum Campylobacterota; class Campylobacteria; order Campylobacterales; family Campylobacteraceae; genus Campylobacter_A; species Campylobacter_A concisus_BK. Next base: position 136,351 of record NZ_JAAKZD010000002.1, on the reverse strand, counting down.
TTGATAAGATCACCGTAACTGGCAGCGAAAACATCATCATGGCAGCGGCCCTAGCGCACGGCACGACAGAGCTTTTTAACGTCGCACTTGAGCCTGAAGTGGTGCAAATTTGTGAAATTTTGGCTAAAAGCGGTGTCAAGATCGAAGGCATAGGCACGAGCGAGCTAAAGATCACTGGTAGCGGTCAAAAACTGCTTGAAATTTGCGATATTGAGGTTATCCCTGATAGAATCGAAGCTGGCACATACCTTTGCGCTGGAGCTATCACAAATAGCAAAATTTCAGTCACAAAGGCAAATGCTGCGCACATGACAGCCATTTTAAATAAATTTGAAGAGATGGGCTTTGGCATCGAGATCGATGGCGATAAAATCACGATTTTGCCGACAAATGAGATAAAACCAGTTGAGATAAGAACGACTGAGTATCCAGGCTTTCCAACCGATATGCAGGCTCAGTTTATGGCGCTTTGTCTTGCGGCAAATGGCGTTAGCACGATAGATGAGAGGCTTTTTGAAAACCGATTTATGCACGTTAGTGAGCTAGCTAGAATGGGCGCTGATATCCGCTTAAATGGTCATATCGCAAGCGTCTATGCTCCTGCAAATTTAAATGCAGCTGACGTCATGGCGACTGACCTTAGAGCAAGCTCAGCGCTGATACTAGCCGCTCTCATCGCAAATGGCGAGAGCTTGGTGCATAGAATTTACCACCTTGATAGAGGTTATGAGAGGCTGGAGGAGAAATTTAAAAGCCTTGGGGCGAAAATAGTTAGGCTTGAGGAGTAAAAATGCTAGTAAATGACGCACTTGAGGCTTTAAAAGCTAAATTTAAACCAAAAAATGAGAGTGAAATTTTACCCATTAGTGAGGCTCTTGGCAAAACCTTGGCAAATGACGTGATAGCGGTCAAAGACCTGCCCTGCTTTGATAACTCAGCGCTTGATGGATTTGCGGTTAAATTTGATGAAAAAGATGAGCCTTATAAGATCATCGCAAGTGCCTTTGCAGGCGATAAAGAGCAGCTAGCTATCGGCAAAAACGAGTGTGTGAAGATAATGACTGGTGCAAAGATGCCAAAAGGCGCTGATACGGTCATGAGGTTTGAAGATTGCGTCGTTGAGGGCGAGTTTGTAAAAGCGCCAGCTAAGCTTAAAAAAGGCGAGGCTTACCGCTTTAAAGGCGAAGAGACAAAGGTTGGTGAAATTTTACTAAAAAGTGGCGAAATTTTAAACACAAGAAGTGTGATGATGCTTGCAGCTCAGGGCATAAGCTTTATAGATGTGAAAAAGCAGCCTAGTGTTGGAATTTACTCAAGCGGAAATGAGATCATCGAGCCTTGGCAAAGAGCTAGCGATGATGAAATTTACAATGCAAATGCCTTTGGTATCACCGCACTTTTAAGCTCAATCGGTCAAAAAAGCTCATATCTTGGCATCATAAAAGATGAGCTAAGCGCTGTAAAACAGGCATTTTTAAACGCTGCAAACTACGACATCGTTATCTGCTCTGGTGGAGCGAGCGCTGGTGAGGCCGACTTTATGAAGATAGCCCTAAGCGAGCTTGGATACAACGAAATTTTCTCTCACCTTGACATAAGACCTGGCAGACCTTGCAAGACTTATGAAAAAGATGGCAGACTTGTTTTTATCTTGCCTGGCAACCCTATGGCTGCCTATCTTTGCACGATGATGCTTGTTTTACCACTTCTAAAAAGCGAGTGTTTTGTGACACAAAAAGCTATAAATAGCGAAAATTTAAAGGTAAAATCAGGCAGAGCAAATGCGGTTTTTGGCAATGTAGCTGATGGCAAATTTATAGCAACTGACGGCGGAAAATATGGCTCAGGCATGATAAATCATATATTAAAGAGTGATTTTGTGTTGATAACTAGCCCTGATCAAGGTGAAATTTTACAAAATAGTGAAATTTCACTCATAAAGCTTCCATAATCCTTGACAAATGAAAAACAATCTGATAAAATGCGGACTTCATTTTGATTGCGGGAATAGCTCAGGGGTAGAGCACAACCTTGCCAAGGTTGGGGTCGCGAGTTCGAATCTCGTTTCCCGCTCCATCTTTTTTATACTCATTTTTTTATTTTCCACAAAACTTTTTGCAAATGAAGTCAGTATCTATCCGATGTATTGCGTCGTAAATGATCAAATTTCACTTAGCACTTTTGGCTTTGAAGGCGAAGACAATGAAATTTTAAACCTAGAGGGCAAAAGAGCTGCCAAGATAGATAGTAAAAAACTCTATGAAATTCTAACAGCAAATTTTAAAACATATAACGACAAAAGCGGCGGCAGCGTAGCTTTTGTGAAAAACTGCTCTATCATGGATGAAATTCAGATGCAATTTCTAAGAGAAATCAGCAACGAGTACCCAGGCATTAGCGTGAGCGATCTTAGCATCAGTCCGCAAAACAAACTTCCTGCAAATTTTAAAGACTTAGTTTTTAAAAATATATTTCTAAACGATCAAAATAGCCAAAAAGGCGTTTTTAGAGCCTCATTTGAGGACGTTGATCTAAGCTTAAAAAGCCTTTATTTTAAATTTAGCTTTAATGCTAAAATGCCAGTTTTTATCGCTATAAATTCAATGAACACAAACCACATTTTAAGCTTGCTTGACTACCAACCAACGATGATCGAGTTTAGCAAATGGCCGCGTGACGCACTCTTTGGACTTAGCGCCTCAACTCTTGTCACAAAAGTGCAGATAAGAAGCGGTGAAATTTTAACAAAACGTCAGTTTAACGCCATTAGTTTAGTCAAAAAAGGTCAAATGCTAAACGCAGTTTTAAGCGAGGGTGGTGTCAAGATAATCGCCGAAGTAAAGGCGCTTGAAGATGGAAATTTAGGCGATATGATAAAGATAAGAACAAGAGAAAATAAAATTTTACAGGCCACAGTTTCAGGCAAAGATGAGGCAGTTATAAGATGAAAAAGGTAGTTTTTGCGGCCACTGGAGCAAGCGGGGCTGGGCTTTTTCTAAAGCTAGTAAATGCTGCCAAAGATAGCTGTGAGGCGCACGTCATAGTTAGTAAAAATGCTATGAAGGTCTTAGCGGCTGAAGAAAATTTAAAGCTAAATTTAGATGATCTTGGCGTGAAAATTTATGATGATCAAGATCTTAGCGCAGGACCAGCTTCTGGCTCGTTTGGCGTTGAAGCAATGATCATAGCGCCCTGCTCTACCAACACGCTAGCAAAAGTTGCAAACGGTATAAGTGACACGCTCATCACAAGAGCCGCAAGTGTCGCGCTAAAAGAGAGACAAACTCTAGTTTTGGGCGTCAGAGAGATGCCGTTTTCTACGATCGCACTTTCTCAGATGCAGCTACTCTCATCTCTTGGAGCCATCATCGCTCCGCCAGTTTTAGGCTACTACGCAGGCATAAAGAGCCTTCATGATATGGAGAATTTCATCATCGGCAAGTGGCTTGATGCCTTAAAAATCGAAAATAATCTTTACAAAAGGTGGCAAATTTGAAAAAATCTTGCATCTATCCAGGGACCTTTGACCCCATAACAAACGGCCATTTAGACGTTATCATAAGAGCTACAAAAATTTTTGACAAAGTAATCGTCGCAGTTGCAAAAAGTGATAGCAAACAGCCGATGTTCGCACACGAAAAACGCATAGAGATGGCAAAAGAGGCAGTTTGCGAGCTAAAAAATGTAAGCGTTCTTGGCTTTGATAACTTGCTTGTTGATTTTGCTAAATCGCACGGCATAAACACCGTCATCAGGGGTCTTCGCGCGGTTAGTGACTTCGAGTATGAGCTACAAATCGGCTACGCAAACGCTGCGCTTTGGGACGAATTTGAGACGGTTTATCTTATGCCAAGCTTAAATAACGCCTTCATCTCAAGCTCGATCGTCCGCTCAGTCTTGCGCCACGACGGCGATGTGAGCAACCTAGTGCCAGCAAAAATTCTTAAAAATTTAAAGGCGTAAAATGTATGTTTTGTTTGAAGGCATTGACGGCGTTGGCAAGAGTACGCAGATAGAAATTTTAGCTTCTAAATTTAGTGATGCCATCGTCACAAAAGAGCCAGGTGGCACAAAGCTTGGTGAAAATTTACGTGAAATTTTACTAAGCTCAAGCATCAAAATAGGCAAAAGAGCTGAAATTTTACTCTTTTTAGCTGATAGGGCTGAGCATTTTGAAAAGCTGGTCGCTCCAAATTTAGGCAAACTGATTTTAAGCGACAGAGGCTTTATCTCTGGCATCGCCTACGCTTTGGCAAATGATGAAAACTTAGATGAAAACGTGCTTTTAGAGCTTAATAAATTTGCACTAAATGATAAATTTGCAGATAAGATAGTCTTTTTTGAAGCAAGCCGTGAGCTTATAAGCTCGCGCTTAAAAGCAAGAGGCACAAGCGATAAGATCGAAGCTCGTGGGCTAGAGTATCTTTTAAAAGTGCAAAGCCTGATGAAGCAAATTCTCATCAAAAATAGCTTTGAAACGCTTTTTATAGACGCATCTAAAAGCATAGAGCTAATTTCAAAAGAGATAGAAAATTTTATAAATTTTAAGTAAAATCACAAAAAAAATAAAAAAAGGATAATGCGATGATAACGGCACTTCGTGGCATGAAAGATATGCTTCCAGCTCGCGCAAAACTTTACGCACAGATAATCAAAACCTGCGAGGAAGTCGCAAAAAACTACGGATATGAGCAAATTTTGACCCCACACCTCGAGGAGACGGCGCTTTTTAAAAGAAGCGTCGGCGAGAGCAGTGACATCGTGGGCAAAGAGATGTATCAGTTTGAAGACAAAGGCGGAAACGACGTTTGTTTGCGTCCTGAGGGCACGGCTGGAGTGGTTAGAGCCTTTATCGAGGCAAAACTTGACAGAGCAAACGTGACAAAACGCTGCTTTTATCACGGCTCGATGTTTCGCTACGAGCGCCCACAAAAAGGCCGTTTGAGAGAATTTCACCAGTTTGGCTGTGAGTGCTTTGGCGAGGGCAGCGTCTATGAGGATGCGAGCATTATCTTAATGGTGAGCGAAATTTTTAACAGACTAAATATAAAAACAACCCTAAAAATAAACTCACTTGGCGACGAGAGCTCTATGAAGTCTTACAAAGCAAAGCTTGTCAAATTTCTAGATGAAAACGACGACAGAATTTGCGAAGACTGCAAAAGACGCAAGCTTTTAAACCCTATCCGCGTGCTTGACTGCAAGATAGAAAGCTGCCAAGAAATTTATAAAAACGCTCCAGTTATCACTGATAGCTTAAGCTGCGAGGCGCAGGCTGACTTTGCAAAACTGCAAGAAATTTTAACGGCAAATGGCGTTAAATTTGAGACAGACACTAAGCTCGTTCGTGGGCTAGACTACTACTGCAAGACGGCGTTTGAGTTTATCAGCAACGAGATCGGCTCACAAAGCGCAGTTGCAGGGGGTGGCAGATACGATAGGCTCGTTGAATATCTTGGCGGTAGAGCAAGTTACGGTGTTGGCTTTGCGATGGGCGTTGAGAGGATAATGGAAATTTTAGGTGAGGCTGAAGATGAGCGAGACGGAGTTTATCTTTGCGCGCTTGATGCGGCGAATGTTGATTTTATCTATAATCTTGGCTCAAAACTTCGCAAAAAATATCAGGTTGAAATTTCTTATGAAGCTAAAAAACTTCAAAAACACCTGCAAAATGCCGACAATAAAAATGCAAAAATTTTCCTTTGCGTGGGCGAAAATGAGATGAAAGAGAATAAAATTTGGTATAAAAATTTAGAGACCAAAGAAGAAAAAACGATAAATTTAGATGAGCTTGAAAAGGAGCTGGGATGAATGATTTTGGACTTAGCATTTGGGGCAATTCAAATTTTGTGATAGAAGATGGTAAAGTCTGCATAAACGAAGCTAGCAAGCCAGCGATCATCGACATCGTAAAAGAGATAAGAGACGATGGCTACAGAGGGCCGCTACTACTTCGTTTTCCGCACCTTATCCAAAAGCAGATCGAGCAGATCCACGCAAGCTTTGCAAAGGCAAAGAAAGAGTTTGCCTACAAAGGTAGCTTTAACGCCGTTTTCCCGCTTAAGGTCAATCAATATCCAGGCTTTGTAAAAAACCTAGTACGCCTTGGCAAGCCCTATAACTACGGCCTCGAGGCTGGTAGCAAGGCTGAGCTACTTCTAACTATGGCTTATAACAACGACAAAGCGCCTATAACGGTAAATGGCTTTAAAGATAAAGAGATGATAAACATAGGCTTTATCGCCGCTGAAATGGGGCATAATATCACACTAACGATTGAGGGCTTAAACGAGCTTGAAGCGATAATCGCCATCGCAAAAGAGCGCTTTAAACCAAAACCAAAGATCGGACTTAGAGTAAGACTACACTCGACAGGATCGGGGCTCTGGGCAAAAAGTGGAGGCATACACTCTAAATTTGGACTAACATCAACCGAGCTAATAGAAGCTGTAAAGATGCTAAAAAAGGCAAATTTACTTGAAAACTTCACGATGATACACTTTCACATCGGCTCTCAAATAAGCGAGATACATCCGCTCAAAAAAGCACTCATCGAGGCTGGCAACATCTACGCTGAGCTTAGAAAAATGGGCGCCTCAAATTTAAAAGCTATAAATTTAGGTGGTGGTCTTGCGATCGAATACTCGCAGTTTAAAGAGGAGAGCAGCAGAAACTATACGCTAAACGAATACGCAAACGACGTTGTTTATATGCTTAAAACTATAAGCGAGCAAAAAAAGGAGATCGAGCCAGATATCTTCATAGAGTCAGGTCGCTACATCGCCGCTTCTCATGCGCTTTTGGTCGCTCCTGTGCTTGAGCTATTTTCTCAAGAATACACCGAAGAGAAGCTAAATTTAAAGAAAAACAATCCAAATTTAATAACCGAGCTAGTTGATCTTTATAAATCAATCAAGCCTTCAAATGCTCTAGAATACCTGCACGACGCCATCCACCACACAGAAAGCATCCTCACGCTCTTTGATTTAGGATATGTCGATCTGCAAGATAGATCAAACGCAGAGGTGCTTTTAAGGCTCATTAGTAAAAAAGCTGTCGTGATGCTTGGCAACAAGAGCAACTCAAGCGATCTAACTAAAATTCAAAAAGAGGTTCAAGAGAGATACCTACTAAATTTCTCGATCTTTCAAAGCTTGCCAGATTTTTGGGGACTAAAACAAAATTTCCCTATCATGCCACTTGACAGGCTAGATGAGCGCCCTACCCTGCCAGCTTCGATCTGGGATATCACTTGCGATAGTGACGGCGAGATCAGCTATGATGACGAGAAAAACCCACTGCTTTTGCACGATGTGGATGTGGAGAAGGAGGATTATTTCTTGGGATTTTTCCTGGTTGGCGCATATCAAGAGGTGATCGGCATGAAGCACAACCTCTTCACTCATCCGACAGAAGCTACCGTGGAGATAACAAGTGATGGCTACAAAATCACAAATTTACTAGAGAGCCAGTCGATCCTTGATATCATGGAGGACATGGACTACGATATCTACGAAATCCAAGACACTCTAAATGAGCGCCTAGAGAAATCAACTCTGATAAACGAAACACAAAAGAAGCAAATTTTGGGCGAACTTTATCTATTTTTAAATGACAATAGCTACTTAAAAACAATCAACTAAAAAGGACTAAAAATGCAACTAGCAAACAGAATGCAAACATTGAGCGAATCAATCACAATCGCGATCAGCACAAAGGCCAAAGAGATGAAGGCTGCTGGCATCGACGTGATCTCGCTTTCAGCTGGTGAGCCTGACTTTATGACTCCAAAAAAGATAAGAGATGCTGTAAAAAACGCACTTGATAACGACAGCAAAAGTGGCAAATACACGCCAGTGCCGGGCTTGCCTGAGGTTATAGAGGCCATTAGAGCAAAGCTAAAAAGAGATAATGGACTTGACTACAAAGCAAATCAAATCGTCACAAATATCGGCGCAAAGCACTCACTTTTTAATGTATTTCAAGCGCTTATCAACTCAGGCGACGAGGTCATCATCCCATCTCCATACTGGGTGAGCTACCCTGAGATCGTTAAATTTTGTGGTGGTGTGCCTGTCTTTATCGAGGCAGACGAGAGCACAAATTTCAAAGTCACAGCCGAGCAGCTAAAAAAAGCGATCACACCAAAAACAAAGGTATTTTCGCTAAATCACCCGACAAATCCAACTGGAGCTGTATATACAAAAGAGGAGATCGCGGCATTTGGCGAGGTTTTAAAGGGCAGTGATATCATCATCACAAGCGATGAAATTTATGAAAAAGTGATCTACGGTAAGAAATTTCACGCAGTAGCCTCCGTAAGCGAGGATCTTTTTAAAAGAACGGTCACGATAAATGGCCTAAGTAAGTGTGGCGCGATGCCTGGCTGGAGATTTGGCTATATAGCAAGCTCGATGGACTGGCTGATTGCCGGCATCAAAAAGCTTCAAAGCCAAAGCACAAGCAACATTAGCTCGATCGTGCAAATAGGCGCTATCCCGTCACTTCTAGGTGAAACTGACGAAGATATCGAAAACATGAGAAAAGAGTACGAGAAAAGACGCGACGTGGCAGTTGAGATGATAAACGCTATCCCTGGGCTAAGCGTAGTTAAGCCTGATGGCGCGTTTTATCTATTTGTAAAATGCAAAGATGTAGATGGCGACTCACTTAGATTTTGCAAAAAAATGCTTGAAGAGGCGAACGTAGCGACTGTGCCAGGTGTGGGCTTTGGTATGGATGGATATTTTAGAATTTCTTTTGCGACAGACATCGAGAGCATAAAAAGAGCGATCGAGAGGATCGCAAATTTTGTAAAAAGCTACAAAATTTAATGATCAAATTTAGAGTAAATGGCAAAATTTTCGAGCTTGAAAACGATATAAATGTTTATGATTTTTTAGCTCAAAATGGCTATGAGATTAAATTTATAGCCCTTGAGCGAGACGGAGAAATTTTGCCAAAAAAGCTTTGGCGTGAGCGCTTCATGAGCGAGGGCAAAGCTTATGAGATCGTCACTTTAGTTGGCGGTGGATGAGGAGAAAATGATAGAGATAATACTAAATGGCGCAAAATTTAAGGTGCCAGTAAAAAGCCTTAGCGAGCTAAAAGAGCTTGCTCTTGGCGATAAAGAGAGTGAAATTTATAAATTTTTAGAGAAATTTAACGCGACAAAGCCAGATATTTTTATCGTCGATGGCTTTGCTATAAAAGAAGATAGCGAGCTAAAAGATGGCTCAAATGTCGTATTTATAAGGCGTGGCGTGATGCCTGAGCGTGAAGTTTTACGCTCGATGATCGCCTCACGTAATAGCCCTGAGCTAAATTTGGCCCTAAGCAGGGCAGTGATCGGCGTAGCTGGACTTGGCGGCCTTGGCTCAAATATCGCACTAAGCCTGGCAAGAGTTGGCGTAAAAAAGCTAGTGCTTGCCGATTTTGACGTCGTTGAGCCAAGCAATCTAAACCGCCAGCAGTATTTCGTCCGCCACATCGGCTTAAAAAAGACGCAGGCGCTTAAAGAGCTGATAAATGACGTAAATCCTTTTGTCAAGGTCGAAACTCACGATATATTTTTAGATGAAAAAAACGTGGCTAGCGTCTTTGGCGAGTGTGAAATTTTATGCGAAGCCTTTGACAACGTCGCTGGCAAGGCGATGATACTAAACGAAGCTGGCGCAAGCCTAAAAGATAAAAAGATCATCGGCGCCTCTGGCATGGCTGGATACTTTAGCTCAAATCTCATAAAAACCATAAAATTTGCCAAAAATGTCTATCTTTGCGGCGACCTCACAAATGAGGCGAAGATCGGTCAAGGGCTCATGGCACCGCGCGTCGCAGTCTGCGCAAACCACGAGGCAAATTTAGCCATTAGACTACTTATGGGCTTGGAGGCGTAAGTGCAAAGTGATAGTTTGATCCTTGGCGGTAAGGAGTTTCAAAGCCGCTTTATCCTTGGCTCTGGCAAGTACTCGCACGAGCTCATCGACTCAGCCGTAAACGAGGCTGGCGCGCAAATTTTAACCCTTGCTCTTAGGCGCATAAACGAGAGCAAAGAGCGAAATATACTCGACTTTATCCCAAAAGGTGTGACGCTTTTGCCAAACACAAGTGGCGCTAGAAACGCCAAAGAGGCCGTTCGTATCGCACAGCTTGCACGTGAGCTTGGGTGTGGCGAGCTTGTTAAGATAGAGATCATCACTGACTCTAAATTTCTCTTTCCAGACAACGCTGAGACGATAAAAGCCTGCGAAGCCTTGGCAAATGACGGCTTTGTGCCAATGCCCTATATGTTTCCAGATCTAAACGCCGCAAGAGCGATGCTAAGTGCAGGAGCAAGTTGCATAATGCCTCTAGCTGCGCCCATTGGCTCAAACCAAGGGCTAGTTTTTAAAGATATCATTGAAATTTTGATAAACGAGCTTGACACGCAGATCATCGTTGATGCTGGCATCGGCAGGCCTTCACAAGCGTGCGAAGCGATGGAGATGGGAGCGGCTGCTATCATGGCAAACACAGCCATCGCCTCATCTAAAAATATCCCGCTCATGGCAAGAGCCTTCAAAGAGGCCATCATCGCTGGTCGCAATGCCTATCTAGCAGGCCTTGGCGCAAAGAGCAAAAGCGCAAATGCCTCATCACCGCTCACTGGATTTTTAGACTGATGAAATTTACAAGAACCGACCACATGCAGCTACTACCTCACATGCAGGATGTTGGCAGCGATATTATGGATGAAATTTTAAAAGAGCGCGCGAACTATAAGCCAGAAAACTACACCGAAGCAGACGTAAAAGCAGCTCTTAATGCAAAGCACTGCTCGCTTGAAAATCTAAAAGCCCTACTCTCGCCTGCTGCAGCGCCATTTTTAGAGCCAATAGCCAAACTCGCTCAGGCAAAGACAAGGGCAAATTTTGGCTCAAACATCACGCTTTTTACTCCGCTTTACATAGCAAACTACTGCGATAATCTCTGCGTTTATTGCGGTTTTAATGCTAAAAACAATATAAAAAGGGCAAAGCTAAGCGACGAGGAGATCACAAGGGAGCTAAGAGAAATTTCAAAGAGCGGCTTAGAAGAAATTTTGATCCTAACTGGCGAGAGCGAGACTAATTCAAGTGTCGCTTACATCGCAAACGCCTGCGCTTTGGCAAAGAAATTTTTTAAAGTCGTTGGGGTTGAAATTTATCCGCTAAACTCAGAGGGCTACGCCCTACTTCACAAAAGCGGCGCAGACTACGTGACCGTCTTTCAAGAGACCTACAATCCCACAAAATACGAAAAGATCCACCTTGGCGGCAACAAAAGGATATTCCCATACCGTTTAAATGCGCAAGAGCGAGCGATTCTTGGAGGTATGAGAGGGGTTGGCTTTGCGGCACTTCTTGGCATAGATGACTTTAGACTTGACGCCTTTGCTACGGCACTGCACGCAAGTTTAGTTCAAAAAAAGTATCCGCACGCCGAGATCGCATTTTCATGCCCAAGACTTCGCCCTATCATCAACAACGACCGCATTAATCCCCGCGACGTGGGCGAGCGCGAGCTTTTGCAAGTAATCTGCGCTTATAGAATTTTCATGCCAACAGCCAGCATAACGATCTCAACCAGAGAAAAGGCGAAATTTCGCGACAACGCCATAAAGATAGCTGCAAATAAGATAAGCGCTGGCGTAAAAGTAAGCATCGGCGCTCACGGTGAAGAGAAAAAGGGCGACGAGCAGTTTGAGATAAGCGACAGTAGAAGCGTGGATGAGATCAAGGCTATGATAAAAGCAAACGGCCTAGAGCCCTTGATGAGCGAGTATATCTATGTTTAAAATTCTCTGCGTAGCCGACTTTGAAAGCTACGAGGGCGATGACTTTTTAAAGAGAATTCAGATACTTTGCAAGGCTGGCGTGGATGAAATTTTGCTTCGTGCAAAGGGGCTAAGCGAGGCTCAGTTTTACGATCTTGCTAGGGTTGTGGCTCAAATTTGTGAAAACTACCGCAAGAAATTTATCATTAATCAATTTTTTGACGTGGCTTGCAAGCTAAAGAGCGACTTTTGGCTCACTTCGGCACAACTTGATTTTTTTAAAAATCACGGCGTTTTTTTAGAAGAATTTAGAAAAACAGCTAAAATTTACGCCCCAGCTCACGACCTAGAGCAGGCTAAAATTTCAGCCACTATCGCTGATGTGCTCGTTGCTTCTCATATATTTGCCACCTCTTGCAAGGCGGGTTTAGAGCCAAAAGGGCTAAATTTTATAAGTGAGCTAAAAAGCTTTGATAAAGAAATTTACGCACTTGGCGGACTAGATAGCGGGAACTACAAAGAGGCCATAAAAGCTGGCGCAAGCGGAGTTTGTTTTATGAGCCTAGCGATGAACAGCGATATAGAGCTTATAAAAAAGATAGTAGAGAGCAAAAACGGCTAAATTTAGTATAAATTACATAAAATAATACGTAAAATTTTACTCATTTTTGCTAGCGATATATGTTTTTATATCAAATATAAGTAGCGTCACAAGCGATGGCAGCATATAGGAGTTTAGCACTAAAAGCAGCGACTTTGTCAAATTTGACTTTATTAAAGTCTCTATGTCAAGGCTGCTGTTGTAGTTAAAAAAATATAGCAAGGCAAACTCGCCAACAAGAACTATACGAGTGATCTTTAGCAAGATGTCATTTCCCGGTCTTGCAAATTTATCATCGACCACAAGCGACAAAGTGATCCAGCCAAGCAACCAAACTGCGCAGGCTAAAGCATAAATAGTAATGCTTTCATCAAATTTTTCAAGTAGTAAAAATACCAAAGGTTGCAAAAAATACAAGGCTAGCGATAAACCAAAGAAGTGAGCTAAAGGCTAGCAGGCAAACACAGCCAAAGATAGAAATGGCAGAGATAAAGCCAAAAACCTCTAACCAAAGATAGTAGGCCAGCGCATAGGATAAAAAAGAAAAAACAAGCCAAATTTTAATAACAAGTCGCCACCTATTTGCAAAGGCAGCGGCTTTTAAATTTAGGCTATCTGTCAAACCCATTTACGAGATTTTCTTTTGTTTTGGGCGGAAAACTTTCATCACGTTTTCATCGGTCTCGATAAACGCACCCTCGATCAGGTCTATGCAGTATGGCACCGCTGGAAATACAGGCTCCAAGCACTCTTTTATAGCCTTTGGCTGACCTGGTAAATTTATGATGAGCGCGTGGCCTCTGATGCCTGCTGTTTGGCGTGATAGGATCGCTGTTGGGACGTATTGCAAGCTTGCAGCTCTCATTAGCTCGCCAAAGCCTGGCATCATCTTCTCGCAAACTGCCTCAGTAGCCTCTGGAGTGACATCTCTCACTGCTGGTCCAGTGCCTCCAGTCGTTAGCACAAGGTCGCATCCTAGCACGTCTATCATGTGCACGAGCCTCTCTTTTATAAGATCAAGCTCATCTGGGATCACCTCGTAAAAATACTCTCTCTCGCTTACTATCCAACCATCAAGTACCTCTTTGATCGCTGGACCTGATTTGTCCTCGTATGTGCCCTCACTTGCGCGATCTGACATAGTCAGAATTCCTATTTTTGCTTTCATTTTTTCTCCTTTATTAGTAGTTTTCATTTAAAATTTTAGCAAGCGTCTCTTTATCTACGCTCTCATAAGCAAGCAGATATGAGCTTATCCTTGCGATCTGCTCGTTTGTACCCTTTAAAAAGGAGATTATCTCCTCTTTTGCCTGTTTTAAAATCTCTTCCACATCGTTTGGATTTGGCACGAAAGAATTTCCCATGCCGTATTCATAAACCATCTTTGAGGCGATCTCTTTTGCTAAATTTAGATCGTTGCTTGAGTTTGAAAAGATGTCATTCTCATCTATCTCAAGCTTGCACATGCCAGATATGAGCACCTTTATGCGTGAGAGCATCTGCGACTTCGACTCGATCTCTTGCTCAGTCGCCATAAAGCGATCTTCTATGAGCGAAATTTTTTCAAATTTCACATCAAACCAGTAGGCACTTAGCGCCTTTGCACCTTGATAGATGGCTTGAATTTTCTTCTCGCTCTCGCTGTAGCTTAGCACCTTTTTCTTGCCGAGCAAGACCTTGTTTAAAACAGCCTCAAAGTCCCTCATCCTAAGCACGCTCTCGCCATTTCTTAGGGCGTTTATCGCAGCTTCATTTACAAGCGTGCTAAGCGCTGCGCCAGAAAAGCCAACACTCATTCTAGCGATATCCTCGGCTGGCATTTCGCAGTTTTTATCTTTTAGATATGTGTTTAGGATCGCCACCCTGTCGTTATAATCAGGCATTGATAAAAATATACGCCTATCAAAGCGGCCCGATCTAAGTAGCGCCTCGTCGATCATCTCTATCCTGTTTGTCGCAGCTATGACGATGACGCCAGAATTGTCCTCAAAGCCATCCATCTCGGTTAGCAGCTGATTGAGTGTGGCTTCTCGCTCGTCGTTTCTAGCCCCACCCCTGCTCTTGCCAACGGCGTCTATCTCGTCGATAAAAATGATCGAAGGCGCGTAAGATTTGGCTCTGCTAAAGAGTTCTCTAACTCTTTTTGCGCCCATGCCGACGTAAATTTGAACAAAGCTTGCTCCATTTTGGTAAAAAAACGGTACATTTGCTTCACCTGCAACAGCCTTTGCCACAAGCGTCTTACCAACGCCTGGAGGGCCTATCATCAGCACGCCTTTTGGCATTTTGATACCAAAATTTCTATATTTTTGCGGATTTTTAAGAAAATCAACTATCTCACTAAGCTCGCTTTTGACCTCGCTAATGCCTGCCACATCGCTAAATCTCACGTTTGAGATAACTGGCATCGCATTTTGGTTTAGCACGCTTTCTATCTCAAAAGCGCCGTCTTTTTTGTTTAAAAGGCTCTCCTCTTTTTTCTTAATAGCCCTAAAAATATAGGAATACCAAAGCACAAGGCAAACAAAGATGATGCTTCCCCAGACCATGCCAGGAGTGATATACTGCACGCTTCGCTCGACTGGAACCTTTTTGATGAGCTCTTTTATATCTATGCCCTCTTTTATGATGGCAAAGCGGTTATTTTGCGCATAGAGGATGACCTCGTCTTCGTCGATGACCGCTTTATCGATGAAATTTCCATCCATTAGTTGCATATATTGCGAGTAGGTGATGTTTCGTGGCTCTTTGCTAACAGCAAAAAGTAGCGCTATTATCAGAGCCACAGCGGCTATTATCAGGATATTTTTTTTGTTAAATTTAAATTTTTGCATAATTGGCATCTGGCTTAATTTCATATTCGCTTACCTCCAACCACTCTTTTGTTATGTCATTTTGACTAGAAATTTTAGCTTTGTTGTAAAACTGATCAAAGCCCTCGTAAAAGTCGCCGTTTTTTTGCTCAACTAAAATTTTTAAAGCCCCGTTATGATTTTTTCTAAAATTTTCATTGTTCTTAAAGGCAATGCCTTGCAAAACCTTTAGCCTTGCCTTTGCTACATCGCCGCTTACATCGCTTTTTAGTGTCGCTGAGTGCGTATCACGCCTAGGCGAATAGACAAAAGCGTGCAGATGTGTGATAGGAAATTTCTTGAAATTCTCCACCGCTTCTGCCCAAATTTCTTCACTCTCACCTGGATGACCCACGATGTAGTCAGTCCCCAAAGCAAAGCCAAGGGAGCTTAGCTCATTAAAAAGCTCTAGGTCGCTAAATGCGTTGTTTCGCCTGCGCATGATCTTTAGCATCGCCTCGCTCGTGTGCTGAAGTGCGATGTGAAGATGGCGCTCCAGCCACTCCTCTTTTAAAATTTCTCTAAAACTCTCATCTATCTGGCTTGGTTCGATACTGCCAAGTCTTATGCGTCTGATGCCTGAAATTTTGCCTAAATTTGCTAGCAATTTGCCAAGAGAGCTATTTGTATCTTTACCGTAACTGCCTATGTTTGTGCCAGTTAAGACGAGCTCATTATAGCCATTTTGAGCTAAAATTCTAGCTTCTTTTAAGATCATCGCTTCATCCATGCTCCTAGCTTTGCCGCGCACTGAGGGGATGATGCAGTAGCTGCAGTTAAAGTTGCAACCTTCTTGAATTTTTATAAAGGCCTTTGTGTGATTTTCGTAGTTTGTGACGATGTTTTTATCGACTGAATTTAAATTTCCAAGCTCAAAAAATGGCTTCTCTTGTTTTAAAAGCTCGTTTAGATCACTCTTTTTACTAGCTCCTAGCACACCAAAGACGCCGCTACTAAAAAGCTCCTTGCCCTTACTAACTGCACCACATCCTGTTAGTATGACCTTTGCGCCGCGTCTTTTTACGCCGTTTATATAGTTTCTAACGCCGCTATCAGCCGAATTTGTCACGGTGCATGAGTTTATAACGACGATATCAGCAACCTCTTCGTCGTTTGTGATCTCGTAGTCTTTGATGTAGCTCTTTAAAAGCTCGGTGTCATAGATATTTGTGCGGCATCCAAATGTTTTAAAAAATATCTTTTGCATTAGATATTTTCGCCCTCTTGCTCAGCGTGAGCTACGTGATCGCTTGGCGTTTCTTTTTTGCCTATAAACATAGTTTGTGTTGGGTAAGCTATCTTTATATCATCATGAGCCAAAAATGCCTCTATGATCTCAGCGCTTATCGTGCTTCTAAGAGCGAGCGTGGCGTATGAGTTAGACATAAACCAGCATGAGATATTTATGCCGTAAGGCTCAAAAAATGTATAAATTCTTGGCTCTACGTTTGGATTTTTGATGCTGTACTGGCTTCTTAGCTTGTTCATCTGACGTTTTGCGATGTCAGTGTAGCCTTTTGAATATTTTTTTACTATATTTTTTGCTAGATAGGCGGCCTTTTTGTGATTGCTATCAAAGCTTATCACGACATCTATGCCATCCCAAACGGTCTTCATGCCGTAGTGCGAGTAGTTTGCGATGAGATCTGTAAAGATGTAGTTATTTGGCACAAAGATGATCCTACCTGCACGGCGGTTTGTCTTATAGGTCGAGTAGCTAACGTCTTCAAAAACGGTTAAGCGAAGCAGCGAAATATCTATCACATCGCCCACAAATTCGCTACCGTCGTGATAGACCCTGACGCGGTCTCCCACATGGATCGTGCCACCAAACATGATAACCATCCAGCCAAGCATACTCATAAACATATCTTTCATCGCAATAGCGATACCAGCTGAGGCAAAACCTAGCACGGTTACTAGATATGTGACGTTTTCGATGTATGAAAAGAGCAAAATTATGATGATAACGGTGATGTTTAGCACGTTTAAGAATTTATTGACCGTGTAAAATCTCTCGTTATCCGTGATCGTTCTTTTAACAATAAATTTAGCGATAAATGTTAGTCCGATCGTTAAAAGGATGACGATGGCTGTGTAGCCCATGCTTAAAAACTGAGCCTTTATGTCAGATGTCGTCATATTTACCGCTTCATCTGCCCTTTTTTCATAGACGCTATAAGTGGTATCAGCGATCTGTTTTGCCGCTTTGAAGTCACCTATCTCTTGCTTTGCAAGGTTTAGACTTGCTCTATTTTGCTCGCTGTCATCTATCAAATTTAGCCTATTTAGCAAATTCTCTTTTGCTTCAAGCTTTTCAAGCAAGGTGTCAAGCTCTTTGATGTGTCTTTGATACTCTATCTTGTCGCTTCTTATCTTTTTGATGTATGAAAAGCCAGATACCAGCGCCACTGGGCTATTTATCCTAGGTGGTGTCTCCATTTCTGGTGCTGCAAGCATATTTGAAAATGGTGTTTTCTCATACTCTTTTAGCAAATTTATCTGCTCTTTTAGAGTTTGACTTCTCTTAATGAGATCGCCACCTCTTTTTGAGCCTTTGTCAAGCTTTTTAAGCTCATTTTCATTTTGCTCTAGCTCATCAAGAAGCTTTTGATAGGTGTTGTAGTTGGCGTATCTTGTGATCCAGATGTTGTTTTTTAGGGAGTTATCTAGGTTTGAAATTTCTTTTATAAGCTCGCTATTTTGTAAATTTTGTGAGACATTTTGCTCAAGTGTAGCGTTCTCTTCAGCGTAAAGCGCAAAGCAAAAAACTAAAAAAACTAGGATCTTTTTCATTTAAATTCTCTCAAAGTTTCTAAAATGTCCTCTTTTTTGACGTCATTTTTGATGAACGCACTGCCGATTTTATCTGCGATGATGAAATTTATCTTATCACCTTTTGTCTTTTTATCCATAAAAAACGCCTCGTAAAATGCATATTCATTTTCTATTTTATAGCATACAGGCAGATCAAATTTTACTAATACCTGCTTGATCTCCTCTGCCTGCGCCTCGCTCATGAGACCCAGTCTAACACTTAGGTGATTTGCCATATTCATACCTATCGCCACCGCTTCGCCGTGTAAAAATTCTTTGTAGTTTGTCTCATTTTCGATGACGTGAGCAAAGGTGTGTCCGTAGTTTAGGATGGCTCTTAGACCCTTTTCTTTCTCGTCTTGCTCGACCACCCTAGCCTTTAAATTTATCGACTTTTCAACTAGCTTTGCTAAATTTTCATCGTCTAAATTTACGCTCTTTAGCCAGCTAAACATCTCTTTATCAAAGGTTATCGCCATTTTCAAGGCTTCAGCCACGCCAGCTGCAAATTCTCTCTTTGGCAATGTTTTTAAGAAATTTATCTCGCAAAAAACTGCCTTTGGCTGATAAAATGAGCCTATTAAATTTTTACCAAATTTGTTATTTACCCCAGTTTTTCCGCCCACACTAGCATCGACTTGTGCTAGAAGCGTGGTTGGGATATTAATGAAGCTTATCCCTCTTTCATATATGCTTGCCGCAAAGCCAGTCATATCGCTGATGACGCCACCGCCAAGAGCTATGAGCGTAGATGAGCGGTCAAATTTACTAACAAAAAGCTGCTCTAAAATTTGCTCTATCGTTGTTAAATTTTTATACTCCTCGCCGTCTGGCACGCTTATGATAAATTTCTCATCGCACTTTAAAACGCTAAGTAGCTTTTCAAGGTGAAGCCCCGCCACTTTGGCGTTTGTGACGATGCCAACCTTGCCTTTTAGCTCTAATCTCTCAAGCTCGTTTATATAAATTTTATAGCTTGACGCCTTTTCCTTAAGGTTTAAATTTATCTGCATTTTCTACTCACTTACTGGCACAAAAAGCTGTGCGTTTTGACTTAGTTTTTTGTAAAGTCTATTTAAATTTGTTGATAAAAAGGCAAAAGCGCCACCATTTGCCACGCTCTTGCTAAACATCACAAAATGAAGCAGATCATTTGTGCCTTTTAGCTTCACTAGCGGGTTTTTGAGGCTGTGATTTTCTATCTTTATGCGCTTTGAAAATAGCGTGCTAATGCTCTCAAAGTGCTCTTTTAACGCCTCATCGTCGCTATGTTTGTTATCAAAATAGTAAAATCTCATCTCCAAATCAAGCTGCGCGCAGCAGTCTGTAATGACGGCTGATTGATTTTCCACTTCTTGGCTTTGATCGCCCAGTATCACGCCCTCTTTTATCTTTGAGAGCAAAATTTTGCCCGTTTTTAGCACTGGGATTTTAAGCTCATAAAATAGCTTTTGAAATTTAAAAAAGTATCTATCGTCGCTTATGATTAGTCCGATGTCGTGTTTTAAAACGTCATCTTTTATAGATTTATTGTCGCTATTAAAATAATCCATCAAAACAAGGATATTTTTCTCTTTTATCGCCTTTAGCGTCTCTAAATTTTCGCCTAAAGTTGGGTTTATCACCCTAAAAATAAGGCGTTTGTTATTTAGCTTTGAATGCACATATAAGCTATCTTTTATAAGCTTGCCAACTCGCTCTTTGCTCATTGATCTCATATCGATTAGCGTGTAGATGTTGCTGCCAAATGGACTTGGAAACTGCCCACTTTCGCGTTTTATCGAGCGATAGACGTTTTGAAGCACGTTTGGATCGCCAACGATTAGCAAGATATCGCTTGGCTGGATCATTGTGTTTGGCTTTGGCAAGATGATCTCAGCGCCCCTGTAAATGAGCGCTATCCGCCATCTTTTTTGAGCGATCGAGCTTACATGGCGATACATATATGAGCTTCCAATAGGCACCTTAACCTCCATGATCTCGCCCTCACTAAAGCCGATATTATCAGCATATACAGGCATATCTGGCAGATAGTCCATGAGCCTTGAAGCTGCGATATCTCTTATATCAACCACACTTAGGTGCTTATCGCTTGCAAAAGTCTCCTTGTACTTTTCATCAAGCTCCCATGAGTTCATAAAAATGGTCTCAGTCTTTGTGCTGATCTGTCTTAAATTTTCATAAACAGCAACCGCTTCATTTTTGTTCTCACTCACGATACAAAACTGGCTAAAATAGCCATCACTTATGCTCTTTAGCTTTGAAAGACTAGTTGGATCAAACTGATAAAATGTGAAATTTTCGTAATTTGCCTTTTGGCTGTGATCTTCGTTTGAAACAACGATGTAGTGGTGTAAATTTGACTTTGCTCCAAGAAGTCTATCTAAAAAATTTCTTGCAAAAGCTCCACCAGCGATTATTAAAATTTTCTTCATTAATTCTCCGTATTTTAAAGCCGCATTATAACAAAAGGTCTTTAAAATAAGCTATTTTTGGCTGTAAATTTAAGCTTCCACAGCCAAAAAATTTAAGAAAATTTTAGTAGATTATTTCAGAGATTAAAGTATCGATAGCTGAATTTGCAGCTTTATTTATAGTCTCAAAAATGGTGCTTGAGCTTGGGTCTGGGCAGAAAATTTCTTTTGTGATCATGCCTGATTTTAGCGAGGTGTTTGCGTTAAATAGCTCATACGCTAGCGAAACTTCGGCCTTATCGCCTCTTATTTGAAGTGAGATGATGCTAACTTTTAGCCTAAGATCTTTTGCATTTGGCGAAAATATCGGCTTTGCAGCGCAGTTTGAGTAAAGTCCTTTTACAAGCGACTTATAGATCATCTCACTTGGCTCAGATACAAATTTGGCGTCTGTCAAATATCTTATCTTATTGTTTTCAGCGACGATTAAAATTTTTCTAGTATCGACCATATCAAGGGCGCTCACGTTTTCTATGAAGACATTTTTTAGCTCTTTTTGCTTGTTTTCAGCCGAGCACTCCTTGTTTGAGTAGTGAATTTCATACATAGTTGCCATTGGCACGTCGGTCTTTAGCGAGCAGCCAAAAAATAAAAATGCAGCTGCTAGAAAGATTAAATTTCTCATTTTTTATCTCCTTTGTCATTTGGCACTGGATTTGTGAAGAAAAACTCATAAGGATTGTCCTCAAGCCTTTGAAGCGCACCTCTAAACTCACGTAGCGTCTTGTCAAATCCATTTAAAAACTCGCTGGCCTCTCTAAGAAGCGGTGAGACCGTGTTTCTAAGGTCATACTCGCCGTTTTTTACCTTTTGAGTGATGATATCTTGAAGCGAGCTATATCCAGTGACAGCCGAATTTGCTGATTTGAAAACTGAATTTGCACTTGCGATTAGCGTGTTTAAATTTTTAGCAAGCTCTTTTGTATCTGTTTTGTTTAGGCTGTCGGTGAAATTTTTTACATTTTTAACGATGCTATCAACCTCGCTTAGACCATTTTCATCGGTTAAAACCTGTGTAAATTTATCGATATTTCTTAGGATTGACTCGATGTGAGAGATATTTTCAGCTGAGAAAAAGCCATCAACTTTATCAAGGGTTTGATTTATCTTTAAAGTGATGTTTTCAGCGTTGTTTCCAAGCTTTGAAAGAAGGCTCTCTTCAAGCTTTAAGATAGGCTTATCGCCTGGTTTAAAATCCTTCGTGCCTCGGCTTATATTTATACTAGCCACACCGCTAATAGCCTGAACTTCGATGCTAGCCACGCTATCAGCCTTGATAGGCAGATCCTCTCTTATCTTCATCGTGATGTTTATAAGAGCGTTTTTGTCATCGACAAAATTTATATCACTAACGCTTCCAGCTGGCACGCCGATAAATTTAACCGTAGAATCAACCTTCAGTCCGCTTGGCAGCTCGGTCGTGTGGATGTAATACTCTTTAAAATCAACCTTTGTGTTATTTTTGCTAGTCATCCACCAGATAAATATGGCAAATGCTGTAAGGCAGGCTATGAAAAACATGCCGACAATGGTATAAGAATTTCTATTTTCCATCTACTTTTTCCTCATTTTAAATAGCTCTTCAAGCGGGTTATTTTCAAGATGCTCAAGCTCTTTTATATCTCCCTCAAAGGCTATCTTTTTGTTATCTATTATCAAAAATCTATCCAAAATATCAAAAATACTATCCGCATCATGTGTCACCATGACAACGGTTACGCCGATGCTATCACGAAGCTCTTTTATGAGAGCGTCCATCTGCCGCGAGCTAACAGGATCAAGTCCGCTGTTTGGCTCATCTAAAAATAGCACCCTAGGGCTTAGCACCAAGGCTCTTGCAAGCGCGGCACGCTTTTTCATACCCCCACTTAGCTCGCTTGGATAGAGCATTGAAACTTCTTTTTTTAGCCCCACCTTTTGTATCCAAAACATCGCTATCTCATCGATCTGGCGCTTGTTAAATTTAGAGTATTCATGGAGCAAAACGCCCACATTATCAAGTATCGTCATCGAGCTATAAAGCGCTCCAAACTGAAACATCGTCCCACTTTTTAGCTTTATATCTTGTTGTTCTTGTTGGCTACTTTTCCACATATTGACGCCGTCAAAAAATATATCGCCCTTGCTTGGCTTTTTTAGATATATCATCGTCTTCATAAGCGTCGTTTTACCAGCGCCACTACCGCCCAAAAAGCCGTAAATTTCAGCCTCTTTGACGCTCCAGCTCACATTATCGTGCATTATCTTGTCGCCATAACTTGTTGTTATGTTTTTTCCAACTATTATCTCGTTCATATCTTTAGCCACATAAAAATTATCGCGAAAAATGCATCAAGCGCAATGACCCAAAATATCGCATTTACAACGCTAACGGTTGTCATCGCTCCAAGGCTTTGGGCGTTTTGACTAACGCCAAATCCCCTCATACACCCAATGATCGCTATCACCGCGCCAAAAAATGGAGCCTTTATCATGCCAACGGCAAAGTGTCTAAGCTCGACCATCTCGCGAAATCTATTGAGATAGTCGCTAAAGCTGATATCAAGTATCGTTTGGCAAATGATCATCTGCCCTAAGATGCTTATGCTATCAGCTATAAAGATGATGACAGGCACGCAAAGCACCATGGCGATGATGCGCGGCAGCACCAAGAAGTTAAATGGCTCAAAACCCATCGTCTTCATCGCGTCTATCTCCTCAGTTAGCTTCATAGCGCCAATTTGCGCGGTAAAACTGGAGGCTGATCTACCCGCCACGACGATAGCAGCGATGAGCGGTGCCACCTCTCTAAGCGTTAGCATGCCCATGATCTCAACTATAAATATACTTGCCCCAAAACTTGCGAGCATCGCACTACCAAGATAAGCAAGCACGACACCTATCAAAAAAGCGGTGAGCGATACGATGAAAACAGCATTTACGCCACCATCTTTTATGTAGTTGCTAAATTCTCTAAATCTTAAATTTGCAGGATTAAATAAAATCCTCACGCTCTTTATCAAAAACTCGCCCAAAAACGAGCCAAACTCAAGCAAATTTACAAATCCCTCGCAAATTTTCTCACCAAGGCGCGAGAAAAAATTTAGGCTATTGTGCGGTGGCATATAGTTAAAGTCGATCTTCTCGTCATTTAAAAGATCGCTCATCGCCTTTATCTTCTCATCATTTGTGATGATCTCAAATTTCTTGCCATTTAGCGTGTTTTTTAAAAGGATCAAAACAGCGTAATCAATGCTCTTTAGCTCGCTAAAGTCAAATTTAACATTGCCGTTAAGCTTTTGGATTTTTTTAAAAATGCTTTGTAAATTTTTAGCCTCTTTGTAGCTAAACTCGCCTGCAAATTTTATGGTCGCAGTGCCGTTTGCTTCGGTAAAAACGATATCATTTCTCTTTTGCAAAAAGTTCCTTTGCCTTAAAATTTCTGGATTATATTATAAATTTTGTTAAAATAAAAAATCAAAAATTTTAAGGACTTAGATGAAATTTGAAGTTATAAAAAAAGATGGCAACGCAAGGCGCGGCGTCCTAACAACTGCTCACAGCGTGATACAAACGCCAGTTTTCATGCCAGTTGGCACGGTTGGCGCAGTTAAAAGCCTAGATGCCTTTGATATGAGTGAAATTTTAGACGCAAAGATAATCTTAGCAAACACCTACCACATGTATTTGCGCCCTGGCAGCAAGGTCGTGCGTGAGTTTGGCGGACTTCATGGATTTTCTAAATTTGAGCGCTCGTTTTTAACTGATAGCGGCGGATTTCAGGCATTTTCGCTTAGGTCAAACACCAAAAACGACGATGGCGGGATAAAATTTAAAAGCCACATCGACGGCAGCACGCACTACTTCACGCCAAGATCCGTCCTTGATACGCAGTATGACCTAGGCAGCGACATCATGATGATACTTGATGATCTAGTCGCCTTGCCTGCTGAGCCAAAAAGGATAGATCTAAGCATAAAACGAACAATAAAATGGGCAAAAGAGGCAATTGATTACCACAAATTTATGCAAAGCAAGGGCGTTGGCTTGCAGCAAAATATCTTTGGTATCGTTCAAGGCGGCACCGACTATGAGGCACGTAAATTTTGCGCTGAAGCCTTAAATGAGATGCCATTTGACGGCCTTGCCATAGGAGGTCTTAGCGTTGGCGAGAGCAACGAGGCGATGTATGAGACGGTTGAGGCAGTTATGCCATTTATGGATGAGCTAAGACCTCGCTATCTAATGGGCGTTGGCACGCCTGAAGATCTTGTAGAAAACGTGGAGCGAGGCGTTGATATGTTTGACTGCGTCATGCCAACAAGAAACGCAAGAAACGGCACGCTTTTTACTAGCTTTGGCAAGATAAATATAAAATCAGCCAAATTTATAAACGACCACGCACCGATAGACCCAACTTGCCAGTGCTACACCTGCAAGCGCTACTCCAGAGGCTATCTAAACCACCTTTTTAAGGCAAGAGAGCTAACTTTTTTTAGACTAGCAAGCCTTCACAACCTGCACTACTATCTAAATTTGATGAAAGAGATGAGAGAGGCGATAGAGGTCGGCGAATTTGCTAAATTTAAGCGAAATTTCTACGCAAAAAGGAGCGCAGATGAGCTATAAAAGCGCACTTTGTGGATATTTTTATGGAGATGCATTTGACTACATCACGCTCATCTCATCATCGCAAAAGCAAGTTTTTAAATTTTTATTCAAAGATGGCAAAATTTACAAAGAAGATCTTGAGCATGAATGTGACAAAAGCGCGTTTGAAGCAGCTATTAAGGGGATTTGTAACGAATATGCAAATAAAATTTTAGAGCACCAAGACGAGCTAAATGAGTATGAGAAAATTTATGCTAGTCAAAAAAATTTTGAGAAATTTATAAAAAGACACCACTTTTTAAAGTATGAGATCAGAAAATTTCAAAATAGCATTTCGCACTTTTATGAAGCACTTGCAATATGTCAAAGTGAGCAGCAAGGGCTAAAAAAAGAGCTTAAAAACAGCATCCATGAAGCAAGTGTCTTTAAAACAATAGCTAACGAATATGCTTGCAGGGTCGAAGACATCTATACATTTATACAAAGCGCTAAAAACGACAAGATAAATAAAAACATCTACCTCTTGACGCTCATTTCGGCTCTATTTTTGCCGCTAAATTTCATCACTGGCTTTTTTGGCATGAATACAAATGGCATGTTTTTAAGCTCATTTAAAGATGGCACATTGATAGTCTTTGCCTTTGTAGCGATGCTTTGTGTGCTATTTTTTATATTTTATTACAGGTCAAATAAGGATATTAGTTAAATTTATGCGAGGCTTGGCAAGTTGATCCAACCTGCCAAGTAAATTTGAAGTTATTTTTTCTTAATGATGATCTTCTCGCCGTTGCTATCAATGGTGATCTCATCGCCACTTTCAAGCTCATCTTTTAAAATCATATCAGCGATCTTGTCCTCAACTAGCTCATAAAGCGCTCTTCTAAGAGGTCTTGCGCCATAAACTATGTCAAAGCCAGCTTTTGCGATAAATTTCTTAGCCTCTTCGCTTAAAACTGCCTTGATACCGCGGTTGTGAAGAGTTTTTTCAAGCTCTTTAAACATGATCTCAACGATAGATATCAAACCTTGCTCATTTAGAGGATTAAAGATGATAGTATCATCAAGCCTATTTAAAAACTCAGGTTTAAAGTAGTTTTTAAGCTCATTTTTAACAGCCACGTCACGGTCTTCGCCCTTTAGCTCCATTATGAAATTTGAAGCGATGTTTGAAGTTAAAATGATGATAGTGTTTTTAAAATCAACCGTTACGCCTTTGTTATCAGTCGCGCGTCCATCATCTAAAATGCCAAGAAGTATGTTAAATACGTCTTTATGAGCCTTTTCAACCTCGTCAAAAAGTATGACTGAGTAAGGTCTTCTGCGAACTGCCTCTGTTAGCTGGCCACCCTCATCGTAGCCTACATATCCTGGAGGCGCACCAAGAAGCCTGCTCACGCTATGTTTTTCCATATATTCGCTCATATCAAAGCGGATGAGCGCCTTCTCATCGTCAAATAAGAACTTAGCCAAAGCCTTAGCTGACTGAGTTTTACCAACGCCTGTTGGTCCAAGAAATAAAAATGAACCAATCGGCCTTTGACCCTCATTTAGCCCAGCTTTGTTTCTCTTAACAGCACGCGCAAGTGCGTGTAGTGCGTCATCTTGACCGACAACGCTCTCTCTTAGATGCTCTTCGATGCGCAGATATTTCTCTTTTTCGCTTGTTAGCATCTTTTTAACTGAAATTCCGGTCCATTTGCTCAAAATTTCAGCCACAAGCTCTTCATCGACTTGATTTTTAAGAAGCACACCCTCTTTTTTCATGTGCTCCCATTTTTCTTCAAGCTCGTGTTTGTGCTTTTTGGAGTCTGCTATCTTGCCGTATTCTATCTCGGCAGCCTTTTGAAGATCGCCATTTCTTTTTGCTATCTCAGCTTGTGATTTTAAGCTATCGATCTCTTTTGTTGCTTTTGAAATTCCACCAAAAACAGCCTTTTCATTTTCAAATTTAGTATCAAGCGCTAGCTTTTTCTCATTTAGATCAGCTATCTCTTTTTCGATCTCGCCAAGTCTTTCTTTATTTTTATCCGCATCCTCCATCTTTAGAGCTTCTTTTTCTACTTGAAGCGTTACGATCTCGCGTTTTATCTTTGAAAGCTCGTATGGTTCGCTCTCTATTTGCATCTTAAGCTCAGCTGCTGCCTCGTCGATAAGGTCGATCGCTTTATCTGGCAAGAAGCGGTTTGCGATGTAGCGGTCACTTAGCCTTGCTGCAGCGACTAGTGCGCTATCTGTTATGGTAATGCCGTGGTGAACTTCAAGGCGCTCTTTTATGCCACGTAAAATTTGAAGCGCTTCATTTACGCTTGGCTCTTTGACGTCTATTGGTTGGAAGCGTCTTTGAAGTGCTGCATCTTTTTCAAAGTATTTTCTATACTCTTTTAGCGTGGTCGCACCAACAGCGTGAAGCTCGCCACGTGCAAGAGCTGGTTTTAGGATATTTGCAGCGTCCATTCCGCCTTCGCTAGCACCAGCTCCTACTATGGTGTGAATTTCATCTATAAATAGTATGACGTTGCCTGATTTTTTAACCTCGTCGATGACAGCTTTTAGCCTGTCCTCAAACTCGCCCCTATACTTTGCACCAGCTACGACTGCACTCATATCAAGTGCGATAACACGCTTGTTTGCAAGGCTTGTTGGCACGTCACGAGCAACTATCTTTTGAGCTAGGCCCTCAACGATGGCTGTTTTACCAACGCCTGGTTCGCCAAGCAAGATAGGGTTATTTTTGCTCTTTCTTATTAAAATTTGCATCATCCTAGTGATCTCTTCATCACGTCCGATGACTGGATCAAGCTCTTTATTTAGCGCTTTTTGCGTTAGATCGATACCAAATTTCTCTAAGCTATCAAGAGTATCATCGCCAGTTTGGCTATCTATCTTTTTACCACCTCTTATGCTCTCAAGGTTCTTTTTGATCTCTAAGATATCGCAAAATTTGCTTAAAATTTGTTTGATCTCACTAAGCTCAAGAGCCGAGATGATCCATGTATCAACAGCTATGTAGCTATCGCCCATACTTACCATTAAAGCTTTTGCATTTTCAAGCGAATTTATAAGCTCTCTTGAAACTGAAACGTTATCTTTTGTGACGTTTGAGCTGCTTGGGAGTGACGAGATCTTGCTTTTTATCTCAAGCTCGACCGCGTCTTTACTTATGTTCATCTTATTAAATACTTGATTTAAAATAGAATTACTATCAGCGAGCAAAGCCCAAAAGACGTGAAGTGGCACAACTTGTGGATTTTTAGAAAAGATCGCTAAACTAACGCCTTTTTCAAGTGTCTCTTGCATCTGTGCTGTTAAATTTTCTGTTATGTCAGCCATTAAAGCTCCTTAAGTTATTTTATAATGGCGGCATTATATAACTTTAGTCTTATATTGTCAAGTATTTTTATAACATTTGTCACTCTTTTTATTTAATTGCTAAAATTTGCTGTTATAAATTTGTGTTAAAAATAGACAAAAGCTAAAAATATAAGGCTAAATTTATGCTTTTTTTAGCCAAATGTTAATAAAATTGAGCCAAAAAATATAGGAGATATTTTGAACAAATTTACTAGATCTTTTGCGCTAAAAATAACAGGCGCCCTGCTCATCTCAAGCGTAGCAGTAAATGCACTTTTTGCTAAAACTGAAGATGAGGCGAGTGCAAAACTTGAAGCACTTTCAAAACTTACAAAAACCATCTCAACCGTTGAAAAATACTACGTTGATGACATTAAATTTAAAGAGATAATCGACAAAGCCATCGCTGGTTTGATGCAAAATTTGGACGCTCACTCAAGCTTTTTAAATGAAAAAGCATATAAAGATATGCAGGTGCAAACAAGCGGCGAATTTGGCGGACTTGGTATAACAGTTGGCATGAAAGATAGCGCACTAACCGTTATCTCGCCTATCGAAGACACTCCAGCTGATAAAGCAGGCATAAAGGCAGGCGATATCATTTTAAGGATCGATGGCAACTCAACTATCGGCACAACGATAGATGAAGCCGTAAATAAGATGCGTGGCAAGCCAAAAACTCCGATAACAATTACAATTTTGCGAAAAGGCGAGCAAAAGCCATTTGACGTAAAGATCATAAGGGATCTTATAAAGGTTGAGTCTGTCTATGCAAAAATGATAGAAAATGAAAACATCCTTTATATACGCGTCACAAATTTTGACAAAAACGTCGTCACAAAGGTAAAAGAGGCGATCAAAGAGTATCCTAAAGCAAATGGCATCATACTTGATCTTAGAAACAACCCTGGCGGTCTTTTAAATCAAGCTGTCGATCTAGTAGATCTTTTCGTAGATAACGGCGTCATTGTATCTCAAAAGGGTCGTGATGCATCTGAAAATGTAGAGTATAAAGCAAGCGCTAGCAAAACCTCATCAAAACTCCCACTAGTTGTCCTTGTAAATGGCGGAAGTGCAAGTGCTAGCGAGATCGTAAGTGGCTCGTTGCAAGATCATAAGCGTGCGGTGATAATCGGCGAAAACACATTTGGTAAAGGCAGCGTTCAGGTGATCTTACCAATAGACGACACTGAAGCCTTAAGGCTAACCATCGCAAGATACTACTTGCCAAGCGGCAGAACCATCCAAGCTGTTGGCGTAACACCAGATGTAGTTGTGCATCCTGGCAAAGTACCACAAAGTGATGATAGCGCATTTAGCATCAAAGAGAGCGAACTAAAAGCACACCTAAAAAGCGAGCTAAACAAGATAAATCCAACAAGCGAGGGTAATAAAACTGAAGCAAAAGATGATAAAAATATAATCACACAGAAAAAAGTCGATGAAGATATTCAGTTAAAAACAGCGATTGATACGATCAAAATTTTAAAGATAAAACAACAATAATCTAAAGGAGAACAACATGCAAAAAAGAGAGCTTATCTACGAGGGAAAAGGCAAGAAAATGTACGCCACAGACGATCCAAATTTACTTGTGGCTGAATTTAAAGACGATCTAACAGCATTTGACGCTCAAAAAAGAGGCAACGAAGCTGGCAAAGGCGCACTAAATAACAAAATCTCTACTCAGCTTTTTAAACTGCTAGAGAGCAAAGGTATCGTCACTGACCTTGTTGAGACCATCAGCGACACTGAGCAAGTGGTCAAAAAATGCGAGATCATACCTCTTGAAGTTGTTGTGAGAAATATCGCAACTGGCTCACTTAGCAAAAGACTTGGCATAAAAGAAGGCACAGTTCTACCTTTTACACTTGTTGAGTTCTACTATAAAAACGACGATTTACACGATCCACTAGTTACTGATGAGCACTGCATCATCATGGGTCTAGTAAAGAGCGAAAAAGATCTACAAACACTAAGACGCACAGCAAGAGAGATCAACTCTATATTATTTAAATTCTTTGCAGAGAGAAATTTAAAACTAGTTGATTTCAAAGTCGAATTTGGTATCGACAAAGATGGCAACATCATCTTAGCTGACGAGATAAGCCCTGATAGCTGCAGATTTTGGGATGCGACAACAAACGAAAAACTTGACAAAGATAGATTTAGACAAGACCTTGGTAGCGTAAAAGTAGCTTACGAAGAAGTTTTAAGAAGAATTCTTTCTTAAGGACAAAGATGAAAGCTGTTGTAAATATAGCATTAAGAAGTGGGGTCCTTGACCCTGCTGGTAAGGCGGTGGAGCACGCGCTAAATTCACTTGGATTTAGCGGTGTTTCAAATGTCAGGATAGGCAAACAAATCGTTTTAGATATCGACGAGAGCGATAAAAACAAAGCAAAAGAGCAGCTAAAAGTGATGTGTGAAGAGCTTCTAGCAAACACTGTCATCGAAGACTACGAGATCGTGCTATGAAAGTAGCCATCATACTTTTTCCTGGCACAAACTGCGAAGAAGACACAGCTCACGCTTTTAAGCTACTTGGCTGCCAAACGCAGATCATCTGGCACAAAGAAGATAAGATCGATGCCGATCTAGTCGTTTTGCCTGGTGGTTTTAGCTATGGCGACTATCTAAGAACGGCTGCGATAGCTAAATTTAGCCCTGCTATGCAGGCTGTAAAAGAGCATGCGAAAAAAGGTGGCTACATTTTAGGAATTTGCAATGGCTTTCAGATGCTTCTTGAGCTTGGACTTTTAAAAGGTGCGATGAGAAGAAATGAAAATTTAAATTTCGTCTCAAAATATCACCACCTAAAAGTGATCTCAAATAACAATAAATTCCTAGCAAATTTAGCCAAAAATGAAGTAGTAAATATCCCTATCGCTCATGGAGAGGGCAACTACTATACCGACGAAGATACACTAAAAAGCCTATATGATAATGAGCAAGTCCTGCTAAAATACTGTGACAGCCACGGCAATGAGATAAATCCAAATGGTTCAGTTGATAGCATAGCTGGGATTTGCGATGAGAGTAAGAGGATATTTGGTCTTATGCCTCACCCAGAGCGCGCTTGCGAGAAAATTTTAGGCACAGATGATGGCATGAAGATGTTAAAAGGGCTAGTTTGGTAAAACGAACACTTTTTATCGCCCTACTCGCGCTAAATTTATTTGCCGCAAACACTGATGAAGTCAGCGTTTTTGACATGATGGATGAGGCAAGAGAGGATAGATTTGTAAATAGCCCAAGTTCAAAGCCACAAACAAAGACTCCAAGCGAAGAAGAAATATCAAGAAAGCTCGTATCTCCACGCTCTATCGCCCCACAGCCAGAGCGTATCACTCCAGAGCAGATGCGAAATATCGTGCCGACAAACGAACCAGACATCAGCGTCCCTGATAATCAAGTCTATGACAAGATAAAAATAAAAGACCTCCTTTTAAAAGCGACAAATATCCCTAAAAATGTCGTCGTAGGAGAAATTTTTAGCGTTGAGATCGTAGCTGATACGCAAAGCGACCTTGAGTTTGAGTTTGAGACACAGCTTGATGAGACAAATATCAAATGGCTAAATAAGAAGAATTTTCAATGGGTAAAAGGCGATGAAAACAAATATATCGGCACTTTCTACCTTGAAGCAACGAGCATTGATGCAAAGACTTTACGAGTTAGCTTGGATCTAAAAAGAAATGGCGAGAACTATCAAAATTCAAACATAAATATCTTTTTACCAAAGCTAAAAGAGCTTAGAAGTGACGAGAACTACAACCACATCGTCGCTGACAACCTTGAGGTGAAGAAATTTAAAACGACTAAATTTGATGATATAAACAACATCATGGTCGTTGAGATTTACGGCAACAATGTCGATCTAAGCGCATTTAATATCGAAAATAAAACTATCCTAAAGCAAGGCGTAGATACGATAAACGGCGACTTTAACTCGCAAAGTGCATATTATTTTGCAGTGTTTAAGCCAAACAAAAAGACGCTTGACTTTAACTACTACAACCTAAAAAAAGCCAAATTTGAGAGCTTTTCACTGCCTGTGAGCGTCGAAGAGGACGAGGTTAGCACGCAAATCGGTCTAAATCCAAAACAAAGCGAATTTAGCACTTACAAAGATATCACGATCTACTCTTTGGTCGCTATCTTTATCTTGCTAGCGATCTGGCGAAGAAAGCTAAGCTACTTCTTTGTGGCAGCTGTTTTTATCGCACTTGGGATTTACACTTACAATCCTTTTGGCAAAGCAGTGCTTAAGCCAGATGTGAGCGTCACTATCTTGCCGACTAAAAATTCAACCGTTTTTTATACATCTCGTAAAAACGAAAATGTTGAAATTTTAGACACAAAAGATGACTACTCAAAAATTTTATTCGCAGATGGCAAAATCGGCTGGGTAAGAAAGGGTGATCTTGTCAAAAATTAGAGCTTTTTTCTTTTCTATTGAATTTGTGATAAGCGTTGTTATCGTCGTATTTTTTATGTGGCTCTTTAACTCTAAAAATAGAGCCATAAGAAAATTTTGGGGCAGATCGCAGAGATTTTTTGGCGGATATAAGCTAGAAGTCATCGGTAAATTTAGCGACGAAGCAAATATCTTGCTGATAAATCACCAAAGCATGCTTGACATCATCGTGCTTGAAGAGATCCATCCTAAAAATATCTGCTGGATCGCAAAGGCGCAGATAGGCAAGATCCCAATCATCGGTAAAATTTTGAGCCTTCCAAAGATGATAGCAGTCGAGCGAGAAAATAAGCACTCGCTAATAAAACTTTTAAGCGAAGCAAAAGACAGAGTAGAAAATGGACGTGTTTTAGCGATATTTCCAGAAGGTACAAGGTCTCAAACTAAAGAGCTCTTGCCATTTAAAGGTGGCGCAAAACTGCTAGTTGAAAAGCTAAATTTAAAGGTTCAACCTATCGTAATCGTCGGAAGCGATGCGATGAAAGTGAAAGAATTTAGCTTTAAAAAAGCTGACATCAAGCTCTTTTGTCTTGATCTAGTCAATACCTCAAAACAAAACTGGCTAGAGGCGACTAGGGAGAGCATGCAAAAAGTCCTAGACGAAAATAGAAAATAAATTTAGCTTTGTAAATTTACAAAGCCCTACTCTATTATTATTTATAAATTTTTTGTTTTATATACGAGAAAATTTTATCTATAAATTTAAAAAGGTCTAGCCAAAGCTAGACCTAAAACATTAAATTTTAAATTTTAAAAGGTAAAAGAGGTAAAAACTTAAGTTCTAAAGACGCTTAGTTTTGTATTTAGCGCATCTGTCATCTTATTTAGATGTTCAGCCGCAGAAGCTATCTCTTCGACGCTTCTAGCATTTTCAGATGAAATTTGATTGATCTCTGAGATGCCATCCATGATCTCATTTACGTTTTTGCCAGTTGCGATGTAGTCTTGCATAGTCTTATCAGACATCGCTATGGCGTTATTCATAGTTGCACTCATATCATTTATAGTCTTTTCAACGTCGCTTGCCACATGGGTTAGCTCTTGAATTTGCTTAGAGTTGATGCCCATTTGCTCGCTGCTATCATTGATCGCTTGAACGATAACGTTGATAGTTGCGTTTATCTCAGTTAGAGACTTTTGAGTTCTCTCAGCTAGCTGTCTAACTTCATCAGCAACGACTGCAAAGCCACGTCCATGCTCACCAGCTCTTGCTGCTTCGATAGCTGCGTTAAGAGCAAGTAGATTTGTCTGATCTGCGATATCGTTAATAACAACAAGCACTGATTTAACCTGCTCAGCATCACGGCTAAGCTGCTCGATCTTACCTGCCATTTGATTTTCTACATTAGCAGAATCAACTATCTGAGTTGATAGGGCTCTGATAGCGTCAGTTGCTGTTTTTATATGAGTGCTTGCCTTTTGAAGGTCATCTTTACCAGCTTGAGCTATAGATAGAGACTCTTTCATGCTTTCTTGCATAGACTTACATCTTTGATTTGTCTCTTCAACGATCTGGGTTGATTCTTCTACGCGTTTGCCTGTTTGAAGAGAGGTAGAGCTTAGTTCATTTGCGACTGAGCTGTTTTCACTTG
Organism: Campylobacter concisus; assembly: GCF_015230035.1. Classification (GTDB taxonomy): domain Bacteria; phylum Campylobacterota; class Campylobacteria; order Campylobacterales; family Campylobacteraceae; genus Campylobacter_A; species Campylobacter_A concisus_BK. The sequence continues at coordinate 101,800 of NZ_JAAKZD010000002.1, read as the reverse complement.
AAAGGTTTTTAGTATCACTTATAAGCACTCTTATGCGCTCTATGAAATTATTTATATCATTGCTTATTTTAGCTATCTCGTCTTTGCCGTAGATTGGGATTTTAAGTGTAAAGTCAGATGTTATAGCATTTAAATTTGCTCCTAGTCTATCGATAGGATTTGCAACTAGCTTTTTAAGTAGCAATATAGATACAACTATAAGAAGCAAGGTAACTATAATGCTTGCAATGATGAAGTTTTTACTAACTACTTTTAGTGGTGTTAAAAAGTCATCAGTAACAGCTGAGCCAAGCACGATCCAGTTTAGCTTGTCAAATGGCTCAAAAGCAACTATACGCTCAACACCACCAGTATTAGCGAATTCAACACCTTCTTTTTGTTTCGCTATTTTTTCCATAGCAGCTTTAATATCGCTGCTTAGCTCTTTACCAGCTTGAGTTGGGTGGATCTCAAATTTATTAGTTTTTGTGTTGTAGATAGAGAAATACCCATGCTCGCCTAAATTCATTTGTGACATTGTTTTTTCAAGATCCTCTAGGCCTTCAGTGAAGTCGTAACCAACATATAAAATTCCTATAACGTCATTACCATTAACAATAGGCTCATATATGCTCATATAGTTGTGTCCAAATAGTTTTACAACGCCTACATATCTATCTTTATTCATTACGCTTTTAAAAACTGGACTACTTTTATCTAGTAGAGTGCCGACAGCCTTGCTGCCATCTGGCTGCGTTATAGAGGTGCTTACTCTTAAGAAGCTATCGCCTGATTTAGCAAAAATAGTAGAAACTCCACCTTTTGATGCTCTGCCAAATTTATCGATGATATCATAGTTGTTGTTTAAAACACCACTTTGAGAGACAAGCTCGAGTGCTTCATAGTTGCCAGTTTTGCTCATTTGATGATCAGATGAGATTTTACCAGCTATCTCTTTAAAGACACTAAGCAGTGTCTCAGCGCTATTTACATTATCTCTGTCAAATAGCTCAACTGTATCCATCGCAAGGGCAACGTCTTGTTTAACTGTAGTTACCACTCCATCCTTGATCTCACGCTCTAATATATGTGACGTATAGAAAACAAAACATGTCATACAGACCGCTAAAACTACAGCAATCGTTGCTGAAACTTTTACTAAAATACTACGTAAATTCATCTCATCCCTCCATGCTATTAATTTTTCATCTTAATTATACTCCTATTTTAAATGAAAAAATGTAGAAAAACGCATATTTAATAATATTTTTTAAATTTACATTAATTTTATATTTATAATTATTACTTTTATAACACAAATTTTAAAAAATAAAGTTAAAAAACTTGATAGTAGTGCTATCAAGGTTAAGTATATTTTTATCACTTTGTGCTATAATCTGCCAAAAATTTTAAAACAAGGAAAAGAAAATGGCAGATAAATTTGAATTTCAAACCGAGGTAAATGATCTTTTAAATTTGATGATCCACTCTCTTTACTCAAACAAAGAGATATTTTTAAGAGAGCTCATATCAAACTCAAACGACGCACTTGATAAGCTAAACTACCTATGCTTGACCGATGAAAAGTATAAAAGCTTAAGTTACACTCCAAGGATCGACATCAAAGTAGATGAAAAAGCTAAAATTTTAACGATCAGCGACAACGGTATCGGCATGGATAAAGACGAGCTTATCGCAAATTTAGGCACGATAGCAAGAAGTGGCACAAAGGGCTTTATGCAAAGCTTAAGCGGCGATGCTAAAAAAGATAGCTCGCTGATCGGCCAGTTTGGCGTGGGCTTTTACTCAGCATTTATGGTGGCAAACAAGATCGAAGTCATAAGCAAACGAGCGCTAAGCGAAAAGGCCTATAAATGGACATCTGATGCAAAAAGCTACGAGATCGAAGATGCTAAAAAAGATGGCTTTGGTACGGATATAATCCTCCATTTAAATGACGATGAATTTGCAAATTCTTGGCGTATCGAAGAGATAGTTAAAAAATATTCAAACCACATCCCTTATCCTATATTTATGGATAAAGAGAGCTACGTCGCTCCAAAAGAAGGTGAAAAAGAAGGCACATACGAGAGCAAAAACGAGCAGATAAACAAGGCAAATGCACTTTGGAGACTAAATAAAGCCAGCTTAAAAGAGCAAGACTACAACGACTTTTATAAGCAAATTTCACACGACAGTAGCGATCCGCTCCTTTATATCCACACAAAAGCTGAGGGCAAGATCGAGTACTCGACGCTATTTTATGTGCCAAGCACCGAGCCGTTCGATCTTTTTAGGGTTGATTATCAAAGTGGCGTGAAGCTCTATGTGAAGAGGGTTTTTATAACTGACGATGCAAAAGAGCTTTTGCCACCGTATTTAAGATTTATCAAAGGTGTGATCGACGTTGAAGACTTGCCGCTAAACGTTAGCCGCGAAATTTTACAAGAAAATGCGATCATGCGAACCGTTAAAGAGCAGAGCGTGAAGAAAATTTTAAGCGAGCTTGCAAAAGTAAAAGATAACGACCGCGAAAAATACATAAAATTTTACAAACTATTTGGCAAGGTTTTAAAAGAGGGACTTTACGGCTTTAACGCTGAAAAAGAGCAAATTTTGGATCTTTGCCTATTTAAAAGCTCCAAAAGAGACGGACTTATCAGCCTAAAAGAGTACAAAGAAGCGATGAAAGAGGATCAAAAGTCGATCTACTACATCAGCGGCAACAACGAAAATATGCTAAGAAATTCGCCACTTCTTGAGAGCTTTAAGAAAAACGACATCGAAGTGTTAATAATGGACGAAGAGATCGACACGATCGTCATGCCAATGGTCAATGAATTTGACAAAACACCTCTAAAATCAGTCTCACATGCTGATATAAACGACGAGATCAAAAACGATGAGAAGGTCGATGAGAGCAAGGTTGCAAACACACTTGTTAAGATGAAAGAGATATTAAAAGACGAGGTTAAAGACGTTAGGCTAAGCTCAAGGCTCTCAAGCTCGGCTGCAGTGCTAATATATGATAAAAACGACCCTGATTACGCTATGCAAGAGATGCTAAAACAGATGGGACAAGGCGCAAACGCTCCAAAAGTTAAGCCGATCTTGGAGATCAATGCCGATCATGAAATTTTTGCAAAACTTGAGAAAAATGAGGCGATGATTTATGACATAGCGCCCTTGCTTCTTGATATGGCAAGGCTAAATGAGGGCATGAGCCTAGAAAATCCAGCTAAATTTTCAGAACTTCTAACAAAAGTGATGATAAAAGCTATATAAAATTTATAAGCCCAAAGAAATTTGGGCTTTTTAAAACTTAAAATTAAATTTATAAAACTAAATCACATCAATATTAATGCGACTTAATCCACTTGAAAAGCCATACGCATAGCGTCTTGGTAAGAAAATTTCTATCTTAGCGTTCTTTACAACGGCTTCATACTCGCAAATAAAACGTTCATTACCGCTATCAACTATATTTAAATTTTTATCTAATTTTGGAGAAATTCTACTAAATAACTGCCATTTGACACGGCTTGCATCCTTAACACCTGTAGGTGCATTTACATTTATAGTGGCGTTTCCTTCACAGCATCCTATATGTGTAATGGCATAATCAAAAAAAAGATGTGGCGCTATCTTTTTAGCATCCATAAAACCAAAAATTCTATCGTGCATTAGCACGCTTTGTCTTGCATAAGGCCAAATTTTGCCTCTAAGAAAAAATTGATCATCATATCTGCCATCTATTTTTGCGTATTTAAAATAATCAGTCATTAAATCTTTCATATTAAGCAAACCAGCTCTCATGCCCCATGTGCCAGCAAGGATAAGTTCAGTATGAGATGAGCCGTCACGAATTATGTGAAATAACTTATTGCTTTGCTGCCACTCATTTACACACCATGCTTCGCGCTCAGATATCACGCTATCAGCATCACGAAAGACTACAAATTTAGCATTTTTATCATCTGCTGCTAAAAATCTCCACAATATTTTTGGAAATTTCTTCATCTCATCATCAGCTACAACTATCTCGCTACCCTGCTCTTTTAATCTTTTAACTATCGTTTCTGGCACACTTTCATCAATGTAAAAACGACAAACCCAATTTTCTGGATAAATTTCTCTTACTAATTGTGCATTCAAGATAGCTGTTTCGCAGTAATATGGGCTTGAGCCAAAAAGCGTAAAAGAAATGATATTTTTTGTACGATTTGACTCATCTTTTACTTTCGGCAATGCAGGCAATTTGCCTCCTAGTGAGGTCATTACCATTGCATCTCTTATCTCAAGGGCACGCTTTCCAAATTCTCCACATTTTTGCCAATCACCTTTATATCCATATGCATGAGCCAAAGTATCACATGCATTTAAATTATTTGGGTTTAGCTTGATAGTTTTTAGTCCAAATTCTATGGCTTTGTCAAAGTCAAATAACCTTATAAGTGCAGCATTTAAAATTTCAAGAGTTTTTAAATTTTGTGGTGCGATATTGTAAGCTTTTTGTGCAGTTGCAACTGCCTTTTTTAGATCACCTTTTCTTGCATATGCCATTGCATCATCTTGAAATTTACTGATCATTGCAGCAATATTATTGCCAAATTTTGGTATAGCCATTTTTATCCTTGGTATTTAAATTGATAAATTATAGTAGAAATTTTAAAAATAAGTAAATTTGATTTTGGCGTTAAAGTAGAGTGTGAGCCAAAGCTCACACAAATTTAAATTTACGCTATCTTGCTAGCGTCTATGATGTTTAGATCAAGACCTAAGTCTTCTACAGATAGACCAAGTGCAAGACCTACAAGCTGAGAGAGGTGGATGATAGGTTTTCTAACATCTGAGTTGTTCTCATCTTGGTATCTCTCTTGATAGATGTCAAGTTGCATTTGGCAAAGTGGGCATGGAGTGACAACTACGTCTGCGCCATTTTGATCAGCGTTATTTACGATCTGGCTTGACATTTTTCTTACCGATTTTCCAGCTGGATAGCTAGCATGGAAGCCGCAGCAGTCAAGTCTTTTCTCAAATGGCACGATAGTAGCACCAAGTGCGCTTACAACGGTTTCAAAGCTTTTAGGATTTACTGAGCTTTCTCTGTTATGTAGATCTTTTTCAGGTCTTAGGCTGTGGCAGCCGTAAAATAGCGCTACTTTTAGACCGCTAAGTGGCTTAACAACCTTTGCTTTTAGTGTATCGACATTTTGGTAAAGCTCCCAAAGAAGGCTTGTTACCTCAGATGTACCATTATATTTCATATTGCCTTCAGCTAAAAATGTATTGATACGATCTTTTGCACCCTTATCAAGCGTGCTTTTAGCTCTTGTTAGAGTTAGCATACAAGTTGAGCATGTCGTAAGCATCGGCATATTCATCTGCTCTGCAAGCGCTATGTTTCTAGCATTTGCCACAAGCGCAGCCATAGGATCTACGTCTTGTGCTTGTTGAGCACCACAGCAGCTCCAGCCCTTTATCTCGTGAAGCTTCCAGCCAAGTACTGGAGCGATGGCCTCAAGCGACATCTTAGCCTCTTTAGCTGCTTGAGTGAGTACGCATCCTGGGAAAAAAGCGAATTCATTTTGCATAATTACTCCTTACTAGCAGCTTTGCGAGCCGCATTTATCATTTTTACTAGATCGTCATGACCCTCTATGTCTTCTTCGCCAAATACATGAAGCGGATTCATCTTACCAGCAAGCATTAAGTTTGCAGCGATGTCTAATTTGCCCATATTTTTAATAACGCCTTCTGAACGAAGTGCAAGTCTAACCTCATTTAGTCTGCCTGAGCCATCAACTAGATCAGTTAAAAACGCCTCAGCGTGATCTGGTCCCATGCCCTCATTAAAGCCTTTTTGTATAGCCATGATGCGAAGATCAGTTATGTTGCCGCATGCGCTTATGCCTTTTGGACAGCGATCAGCACACTCTTGGCATTTTACACACATCCAAAGGCCATTATCGATAGCTGGTTTTAGGTGTGGCATAGGATCTTTGCTACGTGAGTCAAAGGCAGCTCTATAAGCATGCACAAATACAAATGGCTGCATATAGTCACTCGCGTCTGCTTCAAGTTTATTACACTCGCTAGCGCATGCACCGCAAAGTATGCAGTCCCATTCAAGTGCGACTTTGTCGTACTCTTTTTGGCTTTGCTTACAGCCTTTTTCAGCGCTAAATTCTGGCTTAGCAGTGATGCTAGGCCTAATCTTGCGTAAATTTTCGATACTTGGCTCCCAATCCACCATAAGATCTGAGATAACCTTGAAATTTCCAAGTGGTGAAATTCTAATAGTATCTGGGTTGCCATACTCAGCCAAAAGCTCGTTCATTTTTGTATCGCAAGCTAGATATGAGTGACCATTTACTCTAACAGCACACGCACCGCATATCGCTGAGCGGCAAGATGCTGTGAAATTTAACGTCGCATCCTTTTTTTGTTTGATATCAAAAAGCACTGTTAAAAGAGTTTTGCCTTTGATTTCTTCATTTGTTAGCTCATAAGTTGATTCATATTTTTTAGTTCCGTCAAAACGGTCGATAATAATTTTCATCCTAGCTCCTTACTCTGGCTTCTTGCCGTCAAGTGAAAATATGCCTGTCACAACGTCTTTGTAGCTAAGTTCAAGCTTGCCGTCTTTTAGTGTGACTATGCTGTGTTTTAAGAAATTTACATCATCTCTTTTCGGATAGTCCTCTCTTGTGTGAGCGCCACGGCTCTCAAGACGATTTTGCGCTGCAAGACATGCTGCACGAGAAAGAAGTATAAGGTTGCCAAGCTCGACATAGTCGGTAAATGCTGTGTTCATGACTGGGTTTTGATTTGGCACTTTAAGGGTGTCATATTTTGCTTGGATAGCTTCTAGGTTTTTAGAGAGTTGATCTAGTTTTGCACCAGTTCTAAAGATACCCATTAGATCCCAGTTGTTTTTACCAAGCTCTTCGCGAAGTGCGTACATACCATTTACGCCACCCTCGCCTGTTGCTATGGCTTTAAATTTATCTTGCCACATTTTTGCTAGCTCAGAAGTTTTCTTACCGCTTGCAAATTTTGCATTTTGAGCGTAAGCACCAGCACCTTTGCCAGCTAGATCGCCAGTTACAACTGCGTCAGTTAGGCTGTTACCACCAAGGCGGTTTGCACCGTGGATAGATACGCATGAAGCCTCGCCACCTACATAAATTCCAGGGATTTTTGTGCTCATATCATCAAATTTAGCTACCTCTATACCACCCATTGAGTAGTGAGCTGTTGGGCGGATAGGCACTGGTTGCTCGATAAGGTCGATGTCTTGGAAAAGCATAGCTGTGTGGCGAATTTTTGGAAGCTTTTTCATGATAGTATCTTTGCCAAGGTGACGAACATCGCAAAGCACATAAGCGCTCATACCCTCGCCAAAGCCTCTACCCTCGCGAATTTCTGTCTCGATCGCACGAGCGACGACGTCACGAGGAGCTAGCTCCATCTTTTCGTGATAGTTTTTCATAAAGCGCTCGCCCTTGTTGTTTAGCAAGTAACCACCCTCGCCACGAGCAGCTTCTGTGATAAGCGTACCACCATTTTGAACGCCAGTTGGGTGAAACTGAAGCATCTCAGGGTCTTCAAAACCAAGACCTACTTTAAGCGCAGCAGCGATGCCATCGCCTGTTGCTATAAATGGAACTGATGTGCGGTTGTAGAAAATTCTAGTGTATCCGCCAGTTGCGATGACTAGAGATTTGCAAAGAACTGGGTAAATTTGACCATCTTGGATGTTGCGAAGAACGACGCCTTCGACCTTGCCGTCCTCAAGTCCGATCTCAAGTAGCTCGTGATCCATTAGAAATTTAACGCCAGCCGTGATAGCGTCGTCAAGACAGGCGTGCATCAAAACGTGGCCAGTTTTATCAGCTGCGTAGTTACAGCGTTTTTTACTAGCGCCACCCATGAAACGAAATGCCACGTCGCCATTATCTTTACGAGAAAAGAGCATGCCGTTATAATCTAGCTCGTGAATGACTGCGCCTGCTGCCTCGCAAAATTTCACAACTGCATCTTGATCAGCAAGATAAGCTGCACCTTTTACGGTGTCATAGGCGTGAAGCTTGAAGCTGTCGCCGTTACTAAAGTCAGTAACGCCGTTTATACCGCCCTCTGCCATACAGGTCGCATTACGTGATGGCATCATCTTTGTAGCGACAACGACGGTTGAGTTTGGATATTGCTTGCGAACGGCTGTTGCTGCACGAAGTCCAGCACCGCCAGAGCCGATTATTAGCACATCAACAGATGGCAAGCCATTTTCATTGCCCTTTGGCAACTCGCTAGCAAAAACATTGGTCGCACCAGCTGTTGTAGCTAGCGCACCTACGCTGATACAGGCGCTTTGTAGAAATTCTCTTCTGGTAAATTTTTCACTCATTGATAACTTCCTATTTTAATAAGTTTATTAGCGTCAAAAAACGCACCGCCAGTTCATTTCTTAATATTTTTTAAAACAACTATATTAATAAAAAAATTAATGATGAAACTTTACATAAAATTTACTTAAAAGAAACATAAAGATTTATTTTAGGTTATATAGTGAGATTTGATAGCTAAAATCATTTGGTAAAAGACCATTTTATCGTGTTTGTAGCTACTGCTTTTAAATTTATTATTTTGATAAAGATAAAAATAATATTATCTCGCAATATACTAATAAAAATAGATAAAATGTTATAAAATCGCTAATTCTACGTATCTTTTAGGATATTACTTAAAACTAAATAAATAATTAAAACTAATAAATTTAAATGAGATAAAAATCATATGATTATCAAAAATTATATAAATTTGTAAATTTTTGATAGCTAGAAAGTAAAATAATAGATAGCCCCATAGTGTCTGACTAAAACGATCCAGTTTAAATTTATATCAAATATCTCAATATCATCAAGTGATGGATACCAGATATCGCTAAAAAATTTAAAGAGATCATCAAAGTGCAAAATATCAATGCTCTCAAATTTATTAAAATTTATGCAAATTTCATTTGGTGTAGCGATGTTAAGCTTTCTAAAAACAGCCTTGAGATCAAAATTTTCTTCGTCCGCATTAAAGCCATCAAGCCTACTAAATTTATCCATCTTAAAAAACTCATCTATATCATCTAGGCTAAATTTATGAAGTAAATTTTCTCTTATCTTTAAGCACTCATCAGGCGATAAGCTCCTAACGATCGGCATATCAAAGCCATATTCTTTGCGGAAATTTTCTAGTTTTATCTGATCCATTTTGGGAGGTTTTGGCTAAATTTAAATTTAGCCAAAAATTTATTTTAAAAGCTCTTTTGCGTATTTTAGGCCTAGCTCGTAAGCTTTTGCATTTGCCTCTTTGACCTTAGATGGCACGCTTGCTAGCATCTCTTCACGCACTAAATTTTCATCCATGCACCCACTCATAGCCACCGCCACACCAAGAGCCACAACGCTTTGAGTGATGACGTTTCCAACCTCGTCTTTTGCGATAGAGATGATAGGAATTTCATAAATTTTCCAGCGCTTTTTGTCCTCGTCACTTACTTTTACCAAATTTGGCTCGACAACGATCGCACCGCCCTCTTTCACGCCGCTTTTAAAGGCGTTGTAGCTTATCTGCGCAGTGGCAAGCATAAAGTCTATCTCGCCCTCGTTTGCATAAGGGTATAAAATTTCTTTCTCGTCAAGTATGATATCGACCTTCGTTGGACCGCCACGCACCTGAGATGTGTAGGTAGATGCCTTGACGCCGTATCCACCTGCTTTTATCTTGGCAGCTGAGAGGATCTCGCCAGCTAGTATGACGCCCTGTCCGCCAACTCCGACAAATCTTAGTTGTGACTTCATGCTAGCTCCTCAAAATTTATCGCTTCATTGCTCATTGCAGCCCTTCTTACCTTGTCGTAAGCCTTGGTGTATTCGATCTTTTCTTCATCTTTGTGAAGCACACCAAGTGGGAAAATGCCCTTTTTCTCTTCATCGCTTAGCATGTCAAATTTGACCTTGCTAGTCGTGCGGCCCTTTATCCACTCTAAATTTTTCACCGCCTCGCCCATTTTGTTCTTGCGACCTAAATTTATATGGCAGTTTGAAAATACATCAAAAAAGCTGTATCCATCGTGGCTAAAGCCCTCTACAAAGAGCTTTGTAAGCTTCTCCGGCTCGATGACGCTACCACGCGCGACAAAGCTAGCACCTGCGGCGGTTGCGAGCTTACAGGCGTCAAAGCTAGGATCGATGTTGCCGTATTGCGCTGTGACCGTCCACATGCCTTTTGGCGTGGTTGGGCTGGTTTGTGAGTTTGTTAATGCGTAGATAAAGTTATTTATTAGGATGTGATTTAGTCCGATATTTCGGCGGCATCCGTGTATCGTGTGGTTGCCTCCGATCGCTAGTCCGTCGCCGTCGCCAGTTACAACTATGACGTGCTTGTCTGGGTTTGCCATCTTTACGCCAGTGGCATATGCTACGGCTCTGCCGTGAGTTGTGTGGATGGTGTTGCAGTCAAGATATCCGCTAAAGCGGCCAGAGCAGCCTATGCCTGAGACCACGCAAACGTCGTTCATATCCCAGCCCATGGTGTCAATAGCGCGGATAAGCGCCTTTAGTATGACGCCGTCGCCGCAGCCCCAGCACCAAAGAGTAGGCATTTTATCTGTTCGTAAATATTTATCGTAATTAAAAGCCATAAATTTCTCCTATCTTCGCCTCGATCTCGCTTGGGCTTATCGGTCTGCCGTTTGCTTTTAGCAGTTTTGCAAAGTCATCTCTTAAGATGATCTTTGAAATTTCGCCACTATACTGGCCTAAATTTAGCTCGCAGACTAAAATTTTCTTAAATTTATCTGATATCTCTTTTAGCTTTTTAGCTGGAGCTGGGAAAAGTGTGAGTGGCTTAAATAGCCCTACTTTTAGCCCTTTTTCACGTAAATTTAATATCGCTTGTTTGGCCGAAAGCGCCACGCTACCAAAGGCGATGATGCAAATTTCAGCATCATTTAGCATAAACTCTTCAAATTTTTCGCACTCATTGATGTGTAAATTTATCTTGTTAAACAGCCTATTCATTGAGTATTCAACGATCTTGCCATCTTCTGTTGGAAAGCCAGTAGCGCCGTGATGAAGCCCTGTTATGTGGTAGTGATAGCCTTTAAAGAAAGGATTTAGCGTGGCTGGCGCGTCTGGTGCTGCCTCGTAGGGTTTATACTCTTTTGGCTCGCCGCAAAATTCTCTTCTTTTATAAATTTCTAGCTCGCTGATCTCAGGCAAACTAACCCTTGCTTGCATATGACCTATCGTCTCATCAAGTAATAGCATAACTGGCGTCATAAACCTAGCTGCGAGGTTAAATGCGCGAACCGTCTGCGTATAGCACTCCTCTAGGCTACTAGGCGCTAGCACTATCATATTTACATCGCCATGAGTTGGGTTTTTAGCCTGCAAGATATCGCCTTGTGCTACACGGGTTGGTAGGCCAGTTGAAGGGCCACCGCGCATGACATTTACGATGACAAGCGGTATCTCAGCGATAAAGCCAAGGCCTATTTGTTCAGCCTTTAGTGAAATCCCAGGACCAGAACTTGCAGTCATCGCCTTTGCACCGCTCGCACTTGCGCCAAGAGCTACGGAAATGCCAGCTATCTCATCTTCCATTTGTATAAATGTGCCGCCATGTTTTGGCAAAAGCACGCTTAGCTCGTGGGCGATCTCGCTGCTTGGAGTGATAGGATATCCGCCAAAGAAGTTACAGCCACACTCGACCGCAGCCCTTGCTACTAGGGCATTTCCAGTTGATACTACCTCTCTCATGCGCTCTCTCCAAGTTTTGCAAATTTATTTGCCTTTACAGCCGCAGCTCGCTCTTTGCTCTCAGGCGTTAGCTTTGCAAATTTAAAGCCTTTATCAGCCACATAAATGGCAAAATCAGGACAGTGAAGCTCGCAGTCACGGCATCCTATGCATGAGTCAGCATAGACCACCTCTATCATCTTGCCAAGCACCGCCTTTGGCTCAAGCCTCATACCTAGCACGCCTGCTGGGCAGTAGCTCACGCAGACATCACAGGCCTTACACCTGCTCTCATCGACCCAAACGGGCACATTTTCTTTTACTATCATATATCTTCCTACTCTAAGTTTTCTTTTAAAAATTTGATATTTTTTCTAATTTCAGCTTCACTTTTGTTTAGTTGCTCTTGCTCGTCTTCGTCTAAATTTAGCTCTAAAATTTCTTTCAAGCCATCACGTCCAAGCCTTACTAGCCTGCCACAACTTAGTTCATCATCGATTAGCACGCTAGCGCTTATTATCTCATCGCTCTTACCGACGATCATCTCGCACATCTTCACAGCTGCAGCCGCTGGTGCGTAGTAAGCTGAAGTGCCAAGCAGTTTAACGATCTTTGCACCACCGGTGCTTGTCTCTTTTTTGAGCACTTTTAGCTCATTTTCATTTAAATTTTCGCTGATATTGCTAGCTGATACGATCATCTCGTCATTGTGAGCGCCTACGATCTTTGCTCTTAGCTTGCTGGCGTCTTTATCTTTTAAAAGTGCTAGCTCATATCTGCACCTTGCGCTATCTAGCTCGCCAGCCATGCCGATCACTTTGTTTTTGCTAAAACCGCTAAATTTATGAGCCGTCCAGACCATCACATCAAGAGGATTTGTGACGACTATTATCACTGCATTTTTGGCAAATTCAGCTATCTTTTGCGCTGTTTGCTTTACGACAACGGCGTTTTTAAGCAGCAAGTCCTCTCTGGTTTGACCCTCTTTTCTTGGACTTCCAGCAGTTACAATGACGATGTCGCTGCCTTCTAACAAAGCAAAGTCCTCGCCACCACAAACGCTAGTTTTTGCGTTAAAGACGCAGCTTGACTGCGCTAGATCGATCGCTTTTGCGCGCGCCACATCGCCAAAGATATCTACAAGCGCAATCTCATCGCAAAGCTCTCTCATACAAAGCGCATAAGCTATGCTAGCACCGACGTTTCCAGCTCCAACTACACTTATTTTCATCTCTTATCCTATTATTTGATTTAAAATTTCACTTGGTCTCATGATCTCATTTGCTCTTGCTTCATCTAGCAGGTAGTATCCGCCAAATTCCACGCTTGCACCATCTTTTTCTCTGATCTGCTTTAGAATTTCGCTCTCATTTTTCTCTAGCTCGTCTGCTAAATTTTTAAAAATAGCGCTTAAAATCCCGCCACTTTTTGCCATCTCTCTCGCCCAAAAAAGTGCCAGATAAAAGTGCGACTCTCTGGTATCAAGAGTGGCGTTTGGAGTTTTGTTTTCATCTAGATAGCTAGCAACAGCTCTATTTAGCGCATCGCTTAGCTCTTTTGCCTCTTTTTTTTGCCTAAAAAATGCTAGATGTTCAAGCGATGCACTAAGTGCCAAAAACTCACCCAAGCTATCCCAAAGCAGGTGATTTTTCTCTTTTAGCTCTTTTACAAGCGTCGGAGCCGTCCCACCAGCACCAGTCTCAAACATCGCTCCACCAGCAAGTAGTGGCACTACTGAGAGCATTTTTGAGCTGCCACCTAGCTCAAATATCGGGAAAAGATCGGTTAGATAGTCTCTTAAAACGTTGCCAGTGACGCCTATGACGTCTTTGCCAGCTCTTATTGCTTCAAGCGATTTTTTAGTTGCTTGCTCGTAGTTTAAAATTTCAAATTTCACGCCAGCACTAGTAAATTTATCTCTAAATTTTTCAAATTTAGCTATCAAATTTCTATCATGAGCACGGCTGCTATCTAGCCAAAATATAAGCTCATCTTTTGAAATTTCGCCTCTTTTTAAAGCAAGCTCAAACCACGCATTTATCGCGTCTTCTTTAGCCTGCGTCATCCTAAAAATGTCGCCACTTTTGACGCTAAATTTAAAGACACTCTCGCCAGCTTCGTCAAAAACAACAAATTCTCCGTCCTCTTTTGCGATAAAAGTCTTATCGTGGCTGCCGTACTCCTCGGCCTTTTTAGCCATTAGCCCCACGTTTGCTACGCTGCCAATGTTGCTCACATCAAGCGCGCCATACTCCTTAAAGTCCGCCACGCAGGCCTCATAAACCCTAGCGTAAGTCCTATCTGGGATCATACAAAGCGAGAAATTTAGCTCGCCGTTTCTATCTTTTACCTTACCAGAGTTTCTAATGAGCGCTGGCACTGAGGCGTCTATTATGACGTCATTTGGCACGTCAAAGTTGCTGGCACTTTCATTTAGTACCCAAATTTTTGCCTTTTTGTTCAAAATTTCATCAAATTTAGCCAAAATTTCATCTTTATTTTTAAGAGTTGAAATTTTAGCAAACATATCTTTTAAGCCATTTTTTGCCTCAACGCCGTGAGTTTTAAATTCATCACCAAATAGCTCAAAAACCTCTTTAAAATAGCTCTTTATCGCGTGTGCAAAGATGACTGGATCGCTAACTTTCATCATCGTGCATTTTAGATGCAAGCTCAAGGTCAAATTCTCTTTTTTTGCCTCATCAAAGCAGCTTTCATAAAATTTATCTAGCTCATCTACGCTTAAATATGTGGCATCAACTATTTCGCCACTTTGAACAGCAAGCTCTTTTAAAAGCTCTTTTTTGCCCTCCATGCTTATAAAATTTATATAAAATTTCTCATCTTTGCTAGCAATTATTGAGCGCTCATTTTCATAAAAATCGCCCTTTTGCATATAGCAAATTTTAGTTTTATTTGCCTTGTTCCAGTCGCCGTTGCTATGTGGATGCTTTTTGGCAAATTCTTTAACCGGTGGCAAAACTCTTCTATCTGAGTTTCCTTGTCTTAGCACTGGATTAACAGCGCTACCAAGCACTTTTGCATATTTTTTAGCGATCTCTTCGTCGTAGTCTGTGATGATCTCGTCTGGATAAAATGGCACGTTTATGCCCTTGCTTCTAAGCTCATCAATGGCTGCTTTTAGCTGAACGAGCGTGGCTGAGATGTTTGGCAGTTTTATGATATTTGCCTCTTTGTGCGCGGTTAGCTCACCCAAAAGCTCTAGCTCGTCAGCCTTGTTTAGCCCAAGCTCTTTGCTAAAAAGAGATAAAATTCGCCCTGCTAGGCTTATGTCTGCCCTAGTTATGCTAATGCCAGCGCGTAATAAAAAGCTCTTAACGATAGGAAAGAGAGAGTAGCTTGCAAATAGCGGTGCTTCGTCGGTTTTTGTCCAGATAATGTCACTCATTTTAGCCCTTTTGATTTTTTGAAATTTATCACGTTTTTTATTAAAGCTAGTTGTATTTTAGCCCTATTTTGCGATATTTTGATTGTGCTCGCTTAAGGTTTTTGAAAAAATGTGTTTTTTCGCCTTTTTATCAAGCACAAAGTATAGATAATCGCTCTTTGCAGGGTTTATCGCCGCTTTAATCGCACTTATAGAGACGCAGCAGACTGGACTTGGCGGTATGCCGTCGTTTAGATAGGTGTTAAACTCGCTCATATCGCTTCTTATGCGCTCAGCTGTGATCACATCGTGCGAGTAGATGCCATAATTTAGCGTGCCATCCATCTGCAGCCTCATGCCCTTATCTAGGCGGTTATAAATGACTGAGGCGACAAGTGGCATCTCAGCGTCGTTTGCGGCCTCTTTTTGGATGATTGAGGCGATGGTTAAAATTTTAAACCACTTTTTCTCGTTGTATTCGCCAAAAATTTTCCTACTGATCTCGCTTTGCGCCTTTTTAGATGAATTTACGAGGTAATATGCTAGATGCCTCTCGCTGATGCCAACTGGAATTTTATAAGTATTTGGCATTAAAAAGCCGTCGCTCACTGGCGCAAGGGCGTTATACTCGCTATTTAGTTTAGCTCCGTCAAGCCCAAGCTGGGCAGCGATCTGGTTTAAAAAAACGATCGTAGTTTCGCCAGGGATGAGCGTGATCTCGGTCATCGCTGCCTTTGCCTTGGCAAGTCTCTTTAAAAAATCAATCCTTGAAATTTTATCTTTGCCTATCTCGATCCAGCCAGACTGAGGCGAGCCGATGAAGCGCATGGCATACTTGTCGATCGCGCTTAAGTTAAAGTTGCGATTAGCTAAATAAGATATAATCTCGCCCACACTCCCTTTTGGCACAAAGACGACTTTGCTCGTGTTTATGGGGCGTGCCAAATAGACAAATACACTTAGGACGACGATGAGTACGATATCAAAGAAAATATCTAGGTATGGCTTTTTTATAAAATTTTTTATCATTTTAATTCTTTCGCTTCTTTTGCTTTTAAAATACGGCATAAAAATTAACGATTTCGAGTTTTACGGCGTAAAATTGGAGCAATTATATATAAAGTTAGATAAAAAATTAATTGTAAGAGCAAAGCAGATCAAGCTACCAAGCTTTAAAAAAGACGTGGCGCAAAAAGCTAGCGACAAGCAACTTTTAAACCTTAGTCAGGGCGTTGATTATCTTGAGACCTTTTTTCAAGAAATTTCGCTTGAGAGCGTGCAAATAGGCGATGATTTTAAGATCAAAATTTTATTTTTAGATGATATATTTTTCGTTGATAGCCCTTATCTAAACATCGATATCAAATTTCAAAATAAGCAGAAAGATGGCATAGATCGCTTCATAGTAAAAAATTTAAGTCTTAAAGATTTTAACGTAAGCATCAGCGGCGAGGGCAGTGCAAATTTTGACAAGGATGATTATAAATTTGATGGAAATTTCACCTCGCACGAGCTAAATGGCAAGCTTAGCTTTGCCTTAAAAGATACGCTTTTAACCTACAAAGCCTATGACGTCGAAGCTGGTAGCATCAAGGACTTCATCGCTGAGCTTGATAGCCGCATACACCTAAACAGCGAGGTTAAAAACTGGATATATGGCTACATCGTGGCTGATGACTATCACCTAAATGAGATAAATGGCAAGGCTGATCTTAAAGAAAATGATCTTTTCTTAAACGAGCTAAACGCGACTGCAAATGCCAAAAATTTACTTGTTAAATTTGATAAAAGCTTGCCAGCTGTAAATGTCGCTGAGGCAAACATCACGCTTAATAACTCAAAGCTTAAATTTGACCTTACAGCTCCCGTTTATAAGAGCAAAAAGCTTGATGGCTCAAACGTTGCGATAAACAACATCTTTGATGAAAAAAGTGCAAATTTAGAGCTTTTTATAAAGACAAATTCCATTTACGATGAGGCGATAAATGAGATACTAAGAGCTTATAAGATCAACGTGCCAGTTAGGCAGCTAAGCGGCAAAATGGACGCTAGCTTAAAAATTTTGATAAAGCTTGATGAGAAGAGCTTAGAAAATTTTGATGAAAAAAGTGTCATCGCAAATGGCGACTTTAAGATAAGTGATGCGGTTTTAGATATCGCTGGGAGTAAATTTAACGCTAAAAGCGCTCTTGTAAAGCTTGTAAATACTTCTGCGCTAAACATCGATGCAAGCGGCTTTGGGCTTGACTTTTTCAGGGCAAATGCGAAAGCAGATATAAATTTACAAAAAAGCACCGGCGAGATAAAGGGCGTCATAGAAAGCTTTGATCTAAAAGAGAAAAATGATGAAATTTTAGCCTTTAAAAATGAGCCATTTACCGCGCTTCTTGACTTTAGTAAGCCAAGTGAGACCACGCTTAGCATTGAGCCTTTTGGGCTAAATTTAAGCTTTGGCGATGAGAGCGTGATAGGCACAAAAAATAGTAACTTCATCATGCAAAACTCCCCAGTTTTAAAGCAAAATGGCGTGCTTGGCTTTGATGATGTGAGCATAAAAAGCAAGGACTTTGTTAATCTTGAAATTTTGGCAAAAGGGCTTAAATTTGACATGCCGTTTTTGGATAAAAATGGCTCAAAATATGATAGTGACGACTTTTTGATCACGGTCTCAAAAGCTGGTGTAAAGGTGCAAAGTGCAAGCAAAAAACTCTCTTTAAATATCGCCGAAAAAGGCATAGAAGCTAAGAGCAACGACCTAAATTTGCTTGTGCTTGATGACAACAGCACAAAAGAGCAAAGCACGCCACTTGAGCTCTTTGCAAAAAATGGCGACATCATCTTAAAGGACTTAAACAAAACCTTGCCATTTACTAGCTTTAGCGCCGAGAAAAAAGGCAAAAGCACCTCGCTAAATGGACTAGCAAAGCAAGGCAGAGTTGGATATTTTAGCGATGAGAAAAGCATAAATTTAGACGCAACCGACATAAGCGGCGAGTTTATAAATGGTCTTTTAGGCACCAAGAGCTTTGAGGGCGGTAAATTTCGCCTAAAAATGCTTGGAGAAAACTCTAAAAATTTCAAGGCTGAGGTGAGATTTTTTGGCACCTATCTAAAAGACTATATCTTTTATCAAAGGCTCTTAAGCTTTCTAAACTCGGTGCCGTCGCTTCTTAGCTTTAAAACGCCTGATTTTAACGACAAGGGTTTTACCGTTAAAAACGGCAAAATTTTACTAACTAGAAAGGGCGATTTGATCGAGTTTCTAGCGATTGAGATGATAGGCACGAGCGCAGATATTGGCGGACGCGGCACGATCGATCTAAAGAGCAAAAAGATAAACATCGACCTTGAACTAAAGATACTAAAAGACGCAAGCGGCATCATCGACAAGATCCCACTTATCAACCAAATCATCCTTGGTAAAGACCGCTCGCTCTCAACAGTCATCGCCATACGTGGCACGACTGAAAAGCCAGAGTACTCGACGCAAATATTGCGAGATGCCCTACTCTCGCCACTAAAGATAATAAGAAACGTCCTGCAAGCTCCGTTTTTGATATTTGAGTAAAGTATTACACAAAAAATATTATTGTTTAGTATAATTGCGACGAAGTTCACGGCGGAGCTTATTATCCGCCACTCATTTTAAGTATCTTGTCAGATCCTCATCAAAACAACGCATCATTAATAAAATCTTCTAACATTTGCGGATCAATGCCTACTAAAGTTTTACCAACACGAGTTGAAATTCTCGGCGTTTGATCGTCATTTAGATTATAAAGATTTTCAAAATGAAAATGCTTGGTTTCGAATTTTAACAGCAAGGTCATATAAAATCTTTACTTTTTGATAGTTTAAAAGTTTATTTTTGCGGTTAAATTTAGAATACTTTTTAAAATCAAGCTTATCAAGATTGAAGGTATCATTGTGGATTTTGGCTTCATCGATGATTTTTGCCCAAAATCCAAAAGTTTGCTTTGAGACAAAGAGATCATCTAGCTCAAAGTAGCCGCCAAAAGAGCTTAAAATATCTACCTTGTTATTATCCACTAAAGCCTTAAAAGCTAAATTTCTAGTGGCAATTTCTAAAATACCAAGTTTTTAAGCTACCCTGTACTAGCAAAAAGTTCTTTTTATGATCTTGCTCGTTTTTATAGCTCTTTAGGCGTTTGATTGAGAAAAATTTAACACTATCCATAAAAAAACAATAAATTCATAAAATTTTACGCATTATAATACGTAAAATTTTACTTCATCTCAAGGCGCATAAGATACATATCTTCGCCGTCAGTCACCTTTAAATTTTGACTTTTGCACTTTGGACAGGTGAAGTCATTTTCGCTAAGCTCCCCGCCAAATCCACAATCCAAACACTCTACAACAATGCCTTGTAAATTTATCACAAGCTCGGCGTTTTCACAGATCGTGCCAGCCTTATAAACATCAAATGCACTCTCTAGATAGTGTGGCTCCACTCCGCTTAAGCGGCCAACTTTTATCTCGATCTTGCTTATCTCTTTTGCGTTTTCTTTGGCGGCATTTTTCTCGCAAAGGCTGACTAAATTTTGAACGATACTAAGCTCGTGCATTAGCAGATCCTTGGCAGTAGCTCGCCCTTTGGCGGCTCGAGAAATCTTCTTGATTTATAGGCATTTTCGATGATGACGCGCTCGTTTTTTGCCTCCATTACCTCGCCTATTATCATCGCGTTTTTATCAAATTCTCGCAAAATTCCAAGAGCCTCCTCAGCCTGGCTCTCATCGACAGCCATTACAAAAGTGCCCTCATTTGCAAGCTCATAAGGCTCAAATCCAAATAGCTCACAAACGCCCATAACTTCGTCTGCGACCTTGATATTTTCTTCAAAAACCAAGATGTCAAATTTGCTAAATTTAGCCCACTCGTTTAGCACCGCACTTAGCCCTCCCCTAGTCGCATCACGCATGGTTTGTGGCTTTATACCAGCGCTAAATAGTTTTAAGACAACCTCTTTTAGGCTCTTACAGTCACTTTTTAGATCAAGCCCAAGCTCAAATTCCTCTCTTGCAGCTAGCACCACGCCGCCGTGTCTGCCAACATCTCCAGAGATGAGAATTTTTGCTCCTGCTTTTAAATTTTTAAGCTCCACGCCTTCGCAAACTATCTCGCCGATGCCTGCTGTGTTTATGAAAATTTTATCGCATTTGCCCTTTGGCACGACCTTCGTATCGCCACAAACTACGCTCACGCCGCTATCTTTGCAAGTTTTTGCAAGTGAGCCAAGCACCTTTTCAAGCTCTTCTATACTAAGCCCCTCTTCGATGATGAGCGAGCAGCTTAGGTATTTTGCGCTTGCTCCAACCATTGCTAGGTCGTTTATCGTGCCGCAAGCTGCGATCTTACCGATGTCGCCGCCATTAAAAAAAATGGGAGTTACCACAAAGCTATCGGAGCTAAATGCGATCTTGCCGTTTAAATTTAGTATCGCTGAGTCGTTGCTCTGCCTTAAAATTTCGTTATCAAAAATTTTAAATATCGTCTCGTTTATAAGCGAGTTCATCTCCTCGCCACCGCCGCCGTGGCTTAGCATTATCTTTTTCATTAAATTCCTTAACCAACTCTTGCGTATTTAAAATATGCCGCACAAGCGCCCTCGCTTGAGACCATGCACGATCCTATCGGATTTTGCGGGTTGCAGACCTTGCCAAAGACCTTACAATCAGTCGGCTTTGCTAACCCTCTTAAAATTTGCCCACAAATGCAAGCCTTGCTCTCGCCAGCGCTCTCTACGCTGCAGTCAAACTGCACTCTAGCGTCAAGATAGGCAAACTCATCTTTTAGCTTCATACCGCTTTGCGCTATCTCGCCAAGGCCTCTCCAGACAAAGTCGCACGGCTCAAAGTACTTAGCTATGAGCTCTTTTGCTCTTAAGTTGCCCTCTTCTTTGACCGCCCTTGCGTACTCGTTATAGACTTCATAAGTGCCTGCGTTTTGCTGACGGACTAAATTTAACACACTTGCCATTATGTCAAGCGGCTCAAAACCGCTAATGGCGATCGGTCTTTTAAACTCATCTGCTAGCTCTTTGTAAATTTTACTTCCAGTGATGACGCTCACGTGGCTTGGGCCTAAAAATGCATCAATCCTCACGTTTTCATCGCTCATTATAGCTCTAACTGGAGCTGGGACGGTTACGTGATTTATATGAAAGTATAAATTTTTAATGCCCTCTTGCACCACTTTTTCAACCAAATTTGCGCTCATCGGAGTCGTCGTCTCAAAGCCAATGGCAAAAAATATGACCTTTTTGTCTGGATTTTGCTTAGCGATATTTAGCGCATCAAGTGGCGTGTAAAGTGCCCTTATATCGTGACCCTCGCCGCGAAGCTTTTGCAAGCTTGTCTTTGAGCCAGGCACTCTTAGCATGTCAGCTAGCGTGCAAAAGATCACATTGTCCATGCTAGCTAGCTTACAGGCCTCATCTATGCGGCTCTTTGGCATCACGCAGACTGGACAGCCTGGGCCGTGGACGAAATTTATATGTTCTCCAACCAAGCTTGGCAGTGCAAATTTCATAATGCTATGCGTGTGGCCGCCGCAAATTTCCATGATATTTAGCGGTTTTACGCTCTCTTTTTGTATCAGTTTTGAAAGGGCTAGGATTAAATTTTTATCGCGAAAATCATTGATAAGATCCATCAAATTTTCCCCGCGTCCATATCCTCAGCGATCTTTTGATAGACCTCCAAGCTCTCAAGCGCAAACTGCGTATCGATCTTTTGCATGGCGTATCCAACGTGGATTAGCACGTATTCGCCAACTTTTACCTCTTCAGAGATGAGATCTAAGCTTACCTTTCTAGTAACGCCTAAAGTCTCAACGGTAGCAACGTTATTTTCATCTATTTCTATTACTTTTGAAGGGATCGAAAGACACATTATCTTAGCTCTTTTTTAAATTCCAAATAACTTATCCATTTATCGATGCCTTCGCCTGTTTTGCTATCTACCACAAAGATATCGACCTTTGGATTTAGCTTTCTAGCGTCGTTTTTCACTCGCTCGATGTCAAAGTCAAAGTGTGGCGCAAGCGAAGCTTTAGTGATCAAAAGCACGTCAGCAGCCCTAAACATCACTGGATATTTGCTAACCTTATCATCGCCCTCTGGCACTGAAAGAAGAACAGCATTAAAGTGTGAGCCAACGTCGTAGCTTGCAGGACAGACTAAATTTCCAACATTTTCTATAAAGACTAGATCAAGCTCGTTTAGTGGCAAGTGATGAAGCCCCTCATGTACCATAAATGCGTCTAAATGGCAGGTCTGACCTGTGCTTATCTGATGAGCTTTTGCACCAGCTTTTACTATACGGTCGGCATCTTGATTGGTCTCCAAATCGCCCTCGACAACGCCTATTTTAAATTTACCAGCCTTTATCGTAGCCTCTAAAAGCGTAGTCTTACCAGCGCCTGGGCTACTCATCAAATTTACACAAAGTATCTTTTTCTCATCAAGATGCGCTCTGTTGTGAGCGGCCTCTTTGTCGTTTTCAGAAAGAATTTTCTCTATCACGTCTATGGTTTTGCTCTCGTTTAGTACAGGGTGCGCGTGAGCCTCGTGACTATGCTCGTGTGCGTCATGAGCGTGGTCCGTATGCCCGTCGTGAGTATGTGGGTGTGAGTGAGTAGTGCCATCAGCGTGAGTGTGAGTGTGGGCGTGATTACCCATTGAACAACCGCAATCTTTACACATTTTATTATCCTTTTTTATTAATTTTCAGAGATTTTAACGCTTAAATTTAAAAATAAAATTAAAATTTAAGGGCATTTTATGCAAATGAGATAAATTAACCCGTTTTTTAATCATCCCTTTAAATTTACCTTTGATCTTGCAAGCGAACTGGCTCTTCAAGGCTCTCGTTATCATCTGTGTAGCCATTTTCATCAAAATTTTCATCATTGCTTCTTTTTTTGCCATTTGGTGTGATGATGATATCTTTTAGCCTTGCCCTACCATCATCCATCACCATCAAAACAGCAACAGCATCCACATCTTGATCCATCATCTCTCGCTCAGTCTGCTTTGCCTTTTTAGTTGGCATGTAAAACTCTTCGATGCCATATTTTACAAATAAATATCCATCAAATTTGCCAGCTAAGAAAAGAGCGTCTTTTGGCTTAGTAAAGCTAAATTTATCAAAAGCGTAAGTAGCATTAGCATCTTGCTTTAAAATGGCGTAAATTTCATCATTTTTTGAGATATTTCTATCATATATATATATCTCAACGCCAGTTTTTTCATCAAATTTAGACTGCTGTAAATTTGAAAAATCTGAAAAATCATAGCTCAAGCTCACGTAGTTTCCGCGAAAGAGATCCCTTGGATCGTAAAGTTTTACCCTCACTTTTACCTCTTTTCCAAGATAAAGTGGCATGAGCGCGTATGCAAGCATCGCAATTATTAGTAAAATTTGAAAAAATATGGCTAGTATCAGTGATCTTATCTTCATTTTGTACGTCCTTTTTTAGCAGCGACTGCGAGCACGACGAAGGCAAAGACGATAAATAGCGCCGTAGCCCCCAAATAATCGCCTATTAGCTCAAAGTATCTAACCACCGCAACTAAGAATATCATGCATAGTCCAAGTGCAAGCTCGCCATTTTTGATAAGCACTGCTGCAACGATGATATTTGCTAGCGAGAAGAAGATATTTGCATATCCCACACCCAGGCTAAAGACAAATGGCAACGCAAAGAGTATCAAGCCAAGAAACAAGCCACTTTTGTTTTTCTCTTTGAAAAATAGTGCAATGCTAGCGATGCTAAATACGGCAAAAACCTTGCCAAAACTGCTATAAAAAAATGCTTTTGCAAACCAAAATTTATCTTCTTCCAGCTCGTAGATATCGCCATTTGCATAAGCTATCAAGCAAACGATCAAGATAATGATGCCAAGATACTTGCCAAAGCCTTTTACAAGGTGCGCTAGCCTATCTCTAAAGCCAGCTAACGTGCTAAAGAGTGCGACAAGTAAAAGCGCGTATGAGAGCGATAAAGTAGCAGCCATCGGCGCTCTAAACATAAGATCATCATAGCCATAAAATTCGTTAAACCCACTGATCCTAGCGCAAAGCGAAACGATGTATAAAAATATATCCGCCAAAAGCATGATAGCAAGAAATACCGAGTCACTTTTATAAAGCATGTAGGCGCCAAGGGCTATAAAGACGATAAATTCATACGCAAACTCGCCATCCATGCCCTTTAAAACAAACCAGATCGTCGCAAAAACAAGGCTTTGAGCCACCAGCAAGGCCTTTTTACTAGCAAAAGAGAGCGCCATCGCTCCAACGCTCCAGAGCAAAACTCCGCCACTTGGCTCGTCGCTAATGTTATACATTTGAGCGATAAGCGCTATGGCCGCTCCGTAGCAGAAATTCCCCAAAAAGAGCGTGGCTGTGCCAAGCTTATCTTTGCCTTTTTTGAGATAATAAACTCCGCCAAAATTTAAAAGAGCAAGCACGCCAAAGATGATGACAAGGCGCCCCATCCTTGGTATCTCCTCCCAGTAAGCTCCAACTAGCGTAAAAAATGCCAGCGCGAAAAAGAGATAAGCAACCAACTTTAAGATAAAGCTAGTCTTTTCGCTATGAGCGTTTAGATCTATTTCATATAAATTTGCTATCTTTAAAGCGGTGGCCTTATCGACCACATCCTCTTTTTGCCAGCGATCTAGCTCTTTGGCTAGAAAATTTCTATTGTAAAAATTCATCTTTCATTCTCTTTAAATGACATTTTTTGTGGCTAATGATAGCATACAAGCGCCAAAAATGCCAGAATAAAATGAAGCAAAAAAGGGAGAAATTTAAAAAATAAAAAATAGAACTTGGGCGGGCTTTTGCAAATTTAGCTTTAGCCAAAGCCCAAGCAAAAAACAAACGGTCATCAAACTTTCGCCACAAAAAAGATATCAGGCAAGCAAGAAATAGCAAAACCCGCTATCAATTTGCAAAAATGGATCACAAAAACTGCTAAAAACTACCAAAAAGACAAAATAAGACAAGCTCTGCAGCCAAGAAAGCGCTGCTAGCTATTTACAAAAAACCTAAATTTAAGAGCCAAAAAAGCTTTTAGCTTAAAATTTAGGCACAGCGGCCTTTGTAAGTTTAGAAAACTTAACACCCTTTAAGCCAGCAATCCTATCAGCAAAGCGCTCTATCTTGCTAGCCTCACCTCTTATCGAGATCGTTTCTAAGCAGTTGTGGTGATCGACATGAACGTGATTTGTGCAGATGATCTTCACATCAGAGTCATGCTCGATATCCATTTTTTTATTCACCAAATCGTTGTGATGATGCACATAAATGAGTGTCAAAACCCCAATCAACTCCTCGTTAGCGTCCTTCCAGCTGTCGCTTACGATCTTTTCACGGATCAAATCCCTTGCAAATTCACTCCTAGAAGCGTAGCCTTGTTCGCTAACTTTTCTATCTAGTTCGTCTAGTAATTGACTAGGCAAAGAGACACTAAAACGTATAACACTATCCATTTTTTGCTCCTTTCTCGTTTGATTACCGTTTATAATCATTATACATCACTTATTAGAAAATGTGGATAAATAATAATAAATTTGCCCTAAATTTACGTTAGAATCGTTACTGCAGAATTTCTTATTGATATAAAATTTCAAATTTGCTTCAGTAAATTTTTTGTAAATAAGCTCAAGCAAAGTCTTATTTTGAAAAACTCCGCCGCTTAGCAAAATCTCTTTTTTCTCATTTTTGGAAATTTCAAAAATAATATCAGCCATGCCATTTATAAATGCCGTTGCCGCCACTCTTGGCTCATCTTTTAAAGCATTTTTAAAAGCCTCTTTAAAGCCGATAACTCCGTCATTTAGGCTAAATTTGTAACACGCATCTAAATTTTTATCATAAAGCGCCTCAAGCCTCATGCCGCTTTCGCCCTCAAAACTCGAGTGAGATATGCCACATATTATCGCACCAAATGCGTCAAATATCCTACCAACAGAGCTAGTTTTTACTAAATTTAGCCCCTTTTGCTCCATCATCTTGAAATTTCGAAGTACCTTTTCATCAAAATTTACTAAAAATTTACGCCCCTCGTCCTCAAGCTCATACTTCAAAATAATCGAATAAGCGATGAGATAGATATTTTTTATGCTATTTTCGCCGCCAAATAAGCTAAATTCATCAAAGTGATAAACTCTTTTGTAGCTATTTTTATCCAGCCTAAAAATCTCGCCACCCCAAATTTTGCCGTCCTCTGCGTATCCTGTGCCGTCAAAACAAAATCCAAGATACTCTTTATCTGGCAAATCATTTTCAAATATCACACTTAGCAAATGCGCGTAGTGGTGCTGCAGATGAACTAGCTCAAAGCCCTGATCTTTCGCCCATTTTGTATTTAAAAAATTTGGATGCAAATCAGCTATGACCTTGTCTATCTTTAGATCATAAGTAGTTTCAAAAAGGGTGAAAATGTCCTTAAACCTATCAAAAGTCGCCACGTTTTTTAGATCGCCGATATATGGACTAACCATCAAAAGACCGTCTTTGTAGATGCAAAATGAGCTTTTTAGCTCCGCTCCAAGGGCTAAAAATGTCCCTTTTTGCTTGAAATTTGTATGTATGAAATTTGGATTTAGCCCTCGGCTCGTCCTTGTAAAAATGACTTCTTCACCAACGCAAAATGCGATACTATCGTCACTTGGTGAGTAAATTTCTCGGTCGTGATCAAGATAAAAGTCTATGACGTCGCCTAGTTTTTCCCTTAGCTCGCTCTCGTCTTTTATAACGACTTCGCCTGAGATGTTTGCGCTAGTTGCGATGATGTCGTGTTCTAAGTGGTCAAAAAGCAAAAGATGTATGCCACTAAATGCAAGCATAACGCCAAGCTTATTTAAATTTGGAGCTACGCTTTTTGCGATATTTGAGCCATTTTTTGCTTCAAGCAAGACGATCGGCTTTAAATTTGAAGTAAGAAGCTTCGCCTCAGCCTCTGAAATTTGCGCTATCTCTCTAGCGTTTTGTAAATTTTTACTCATTAGAGCAAAAGGCTTGCTTGGGCGATGTTTTCTAGCTCTTAGCTCGCAAACTGCGGCTTCATTTGTCGCGTCGCAAACTAGATGAAAGCCACCAAGCCCCTTAATGGCTAAAATTTTGCCCTTGTTTATGAGCCTAGCCGCCTCTTTTGTCGCTTCGTTCTCACTAGCCAAGACTTTGCCAAATTTATCTTTTAGATATAGCTTTGGTCCGCAGTTTGGGCAAGAGATCGGCTCTGCGTGGTAGCGGCGATTAAGCGGGTCTTTGTACTCGCTCTCGCAAAATTCGCACATCTTAAACTCGCTCATCGTCGTATTTACCCTGTCATAGGGCAAGGCTTTGATGATGGAAAATCTCGGTCCGCAGTTGGTGCAGTTTATAAATGGATATTTGTAGCGTGGGTTTGTGGGGTCATAAAACTCGCGCAAGCAGTCATCACAAAGTGCGTAATCAGGCAAAATAGGCGCTTGTTTGGTGGCTGATTTTGAGGCGATGATCTCAAGCTTTTCATAAATTTGATCTATCTTAAATTTATGTAACTCATCGATCCTAGCAAGGGCTGGTAGCTTCTCATAAAGCTCCTTTTCAAAAGCCAAAAAGCTAGCCTCTTCGCCGCTAAAATTTAGCTTCACACCCTCATCATCGTTGTAAATTTCGCCAACTAGCTTAAAATTATGCGCCAAAGTATAGACAAAAGGTCTAAAACCAACGCCTTGAACTAAGCCTTTGATCTCATATCTAAAGCTTGATCTCAACGCCAAATCCGGGGTCAAAATTTGTTTTTATATTTGGGTTTAGGTGTTTTTTTATCAAGTTGCTAACTACCTTATTATAAAATAAATCCCCGCTTAAAGTAACATTTTTGATCTTAAATTTATCTCGTTTTTCATAGCTAAAATCGCTCAAAAAATGCGCCAAAGACTCGGTGCAACCAAAGCTGATATTCTTCTCTCCAGCGCCAGCAAGGATAAATGAAATAATACTTTTTACAAACTTAACCCCGTCTAAACCAAAGTCATCTTTCATCTTATAATCGATCCTAACGCCCTTTTGACCGCTAAAATCGCTTGCCATAAGGAGCAAATTCTCCCCTGCTTTTTTAAACTCATCACTTAAGCCAAGCAAGCGTCCAGCTATGCAAAATAGCGAGAAAAAGCTAGCGTTTGAGCTAAATTTACCACTTGGCAGGGCGCGTTCTTTACTAAAGTTTTCAAGTAGTCTTTCGCCGCTCTCATCAGCTCTTATAAGCTCATAAATTTCTTCAAAGCTGCTAAATTTTGGTAAAAATAGAAGCTGCGTTTTGCTTGATTTTGAAAGCAGGCAAATTTCATCATCGCTAAATTTGCTAAATTTAAGCCCCAAAGCCACCTCGCCCAAATAGCTAAGCTCAAATTCCTCATCTTTTGTATAAAAAAATGGGCTTAAAAGCGCGCTGTTTTCAAGCAAAGCAAGCCTTGAAAGGGCGTTTTTTTGCTCCTTTACAGTAACGCTTAAAAAGCTAAAGCCCTCTTTGTTTAGCTGCTCGCAAAGGGCGTAAAGAAAAAGATCATTTGGCGCCATCACGTCAAAAAACAGCGGTGCGCTCTCGTGATTTTGCCTATAAATGGCTGTCGTTTTTAGTGCCAAAAGTGGCTTTTCAAAGCTAGCAAGCGCGATCTGCGCCCTATCGTCGGCTATGAAAATTTTTGGTAGCTGCTTTAAATTTACAGGCATCAAGAAATTTGCATCAAAATTTACCCCAAGGGAAATTTCATATAAATTTTCATCTTGCTCTATGCAAATGCTCTTGCCGTTTTTTAATAAATTTAGGCAGGTTTTTAGCTTTTCATTAAAATTATCAAGCGTTATCTCGCCATCAAATTTGCTCAAAGAGAGCACGCCACTTTCATTTAAAATAGCCTTGCCATTAGCCAAAAATGCCGCCGCTTGAGATGGGCTAAGCGTGCCAAATTTTATCTCTTTAATCTCACCTGCCACGTCAAGCTCATCTGCCACATCAACCTCACTATGCTTTATAAAAAGGCTATAAGGTAAAACAGCACTTGCTCTGTCTGCTAGGGCGCTAAGCTCATTGGCAGAGCCACTTACTTTTAGGTAAATTTGATCATCTTTACAGCTTATAGAGTGCTTAAGCTCCCCAGCTAATGAGCGTAAAAATGGCGCCAAAAAGGCTGGGTCTTTAAAGCAGTCAAATTTAAAAGCAAGTATCATTTTAAACCTTTTTTGGCGTAGTCATAGAGGGTGTCGTTTAGGGTAAAATTTGCCACCTTTTCGCACTTAAAATCAAGCTCTTTTAAGTGATCAAGCAGCGTTTTTTCTAGGATATTAGAAGCTTTTATCACTTCATCTGAGAGGCTAAAATTTGATGACTCTATGCGGCTAGGCACGATTCCTAAAATTTTGGTTGTCGGTCTGTCGCCTGCAAGCTCCATTAGATGAAGAGTCTGAAGCATCTCGATCTCGTGAGCCGAGCCGTCCCAGCTGATAAAATTTGGTACGTTTAGAAAGTCGAAAAAATAAACATCGCCCACGCTTGCGCCATTTGCGCTAATGCAATCAACGACGATAAGATAGTCAAATTCGCTTATGATGTGAGTTAGAGCGAGGGCTAAAGTGCCCCCGTCCATTAGAGTAAGCTCGTTTTTAGAACTTGTAAATTTATAGTTTTTAGCCATCAAATTTACAAAATGAACACCTATACCCTCATCAGCAAACATCACGTTGCCAATGCCAAGAACTAGCACTCTCATCAGTGTTCTTTTACAAATTTATAGCCACTAACGATGGCGTCCATCGCTCCATTTTTGCCTTTAACGGCGTTAAATATCGCCATATAAACGTGAATAGGCACAAATATCATGATGATCCACATGCAAATTCTATGTATCGTTCTAACATTTGCTAGCCCACCCATAAGCTCTTCAAAGTATCTCGCTGGCTCGTAGATCGCTCCGCCAAGTCCATTGTGATAAACGTGAGCGTAAAGCACTAGGCCAGTTAGGCAGATGAGTGCCAAGATGACGTAAAAGAAAAAGTATGAGGCAAACTGCAATGGGTTATAAACACCCCTTAAATGCGGGTGTGGCCCCATAAAGATGTAGTATTTTATCTGCGCTATCCAAACTTTTGGACTTAAAAAGTCAAGCACACTCATCCACTCTTTTTTGCTGTGTTTGTCAAAGACAAATAGATAGAATTTAAAGATAAATACCGCTATTAGCAC
Source organism: Campylobacter concisus (assembly GCF_015230035.1). Taxonomy (GTDB): domain Bacteria; phylum Campylobacterota; class Campylobacteria; order Campylobacterales; family Campylobacteraceae; genus Campylobacter_A; species Campylobacter_A concisus_BK. The sequence goes on along the minus strand of NZ_JAAKZD010000002.1, from coordinate 71,374 downwards.
AAAGCCAGCAACCTGGTGCGCCAAACGCCACTTTGCTTGCATGAAATTTGTAGGCTCGCTCGTGATCTCTGGGCTCATAAAGACATAAGAGATGTAGTAGCCGCTCACAATCAAAAGCGTGATAGCTATAAATCTAATCCAGTGTGTCAGCCTAACGCCGATGGAGAATTCATATTCGCTGATCCTGTCAGGATTTTTATGTGACATCTTTTCTCCTTACAAATTTGGATTTATCTTATAAGTACTCAAATCATTTCCCTTCGTATCCATAACATGCACGGCACACGCGATGCAAGGGTCGTAAGAGTGAATTTTTCGTATTATCTCAAGTGGTTTTGAAAGATCAGCGATCTTCATACCAACTAAGCACGCCTCGTAGCTGCCCATTTGACCTTTGGCGTCTTTTGGAGAGGCGTTCCAAGTGCTTGGCACGACTGCTTGCCAGTTTGAAATAACGCCATCTTTTATGCGGCACCAGTGGCTTAGCGCACCTCTTGGAGCGTTGCCTTTGAAGTGACCTTTATACTCTTTGCTATTGTTTATGACATATTTTGTGCAGGTCTCTTGATCTGTCTTTAAATTTTCGATCAAGGCATTAAATGCGTCCATCGTGTGCTCTGCGACCACTTTTGCTTCAAGCATACGAGCAGCGGTTCTACCTAGAGTTGAAAAGACTGCGCTTAGTGGCAAGCCACTCTTTGCTAAAAACTCATCGACTACCTTTTTAACTCTCTCGTTGCCTTTAGCGTAGTTTATGACGATGCTTGCGATCGGTCCTACTTGCATAGGCATGCCATCATATCTTGGCGCTTTGATCCAGCTATATTTGCCCTTTGTGTCAAAAAGCTTGCTGTGAGCTAGCTTGCCCTCGCCGTCTATGCTCTCGCCATCAACAAGGCCTGTGTAGTTTGCCTCTGTCTCGCCGTCATATGGGTGAAGCGCTTTGTCATTTTTATACCAAGCTCTTGTCGCCTCTTCTGTGATCTTGTCTTCGTCTATGTCATAAACTTTGCTAAGATCGCCATTTAAGATGATACCGCCTTTAAATAGATGGTCATTTTTGCCGATCAAAAACTCATCGTAGCAGAATAAATTTGATACGCCAACGTCGTTTAGAACGCTTGGCTCGTTTGCATAAGCCTTAGCAGCCATCAAAATATCTGGGTAGTAAGCTCTATCAACGAATTCTTTGATCTCAGCAAATTTGCTCATATATTCGCCCATTCTAGCTGGATCCATAAGGTCCATCACGCAGGTCACGCCGCCAACTGTTAGGCTTTGTGGGTGTGGGTTTTTCGCGCCAAAGATAGCCATCATCTGAGCTGCTGTTCTTTGGATTCTAAGGCACTCAAGGTAGTGAGAGAGGACGATTAAATTTTGCTCTGAAGTAAATTTATATGTGCTATGTCCCCAGTATGCGTTGGCAAATGGTCCAAGGTTGCCCTTTTTAACAAAGGCTTCAACCCTCTCTTTTACCTCTTTTAGCTTGTCAGCTCCTGTTGCAAATGGCGTGCTTGTGTATTTAAACGCCTCCTCGCTAGCCTTATGCACGTCTGCGCTTAGTGCAGAGACGACATCCGCCCAGTCCATGCCGTGAAGCTGATAAAAGTGCACGATGTGATCGTGAAGATATAAAGCTGCATTCATGAGCGTTCTAGTTAGCTCTGCATTTAGTGGAGGCTTGATGCCAAGGGCGTCCTCAACTGCGACTATGCCTGCTCGGTAGTGTGAGTATGTGCAAACGCCACAAATTCTTTGCATAAAAAAGCCAGCATCTCTTGGGTCTCTGTTTTTTACTATCTGCTCTAAGCCCCTCCAAAGAGTTGAGCCAGAGTAAGCCTCTTTTACAACGTTGTTTTCATCTACGACAACTTCTATTCTTAAGTGCCCTTCGATACGTGTTATAGGGTCTATTACTATTCTTTTTTCACTCATTTTTTCGCCTTATTCTTTATCTTTACTCATACAAGCTAGTGCAGCGTGAGCCGCTATACCGATACCTGCTAGAGCTAAAATTCCAATGCCTATTTTATCACTTACATTATCAGCGCCAAGCCCTAAAACAGTGTCAAATAGCCTATCAGCCATCGGCTCTTCAAAAGGCCCCATCGTATCCCAGAAGTCTGGCTCTGAGCAGCCTATACAGCCGTGACCTGCCTGAACTGGCCATGATGTGTGCTGGTTAAATCTCTCGCGTGAGCAGTTATTAAATGTATATGGACCTTTACAGCCTACTTTATATAAGCAGTAGCCATTTTTTGCACCCTCGTCGCCAAAGCTTTGGACAAACTCGCCTGCGTCAAAGTGTCCGCGTCTCTCGCAAAGATCGTGAATTCTTAAGCCATAAGCCCATTTTGGTCTGTTATAAACATCAAGTGCAGGCAAAGTGCCAAATAGCAAGTAGTGAAGCACGTTGCCAACGATGTTTTTCTCGCTTGGAGGACAGCCTGGCACGTTTATGACTGGCTTGTCAGTCACCTTTGAAAGACCGACTGAATTTGTTGGATTTGGCTTAGCTGCTTGAATACCGCCAAAGCTAGAACAGGTGCCAATGGCAAAGATAGCAGCAGCGTTAGCAGAGGCATTTACAGCGTGAGTTTTGCCGCTTGTGCCGTGAGGTCCGACTGTTAAAAAGTGCTCAGTTGCTCCAGTTGGCACGCCACCCTCAACTAGCAAGATGTATCTGCCTTTATATTTTTCTATCGCATGCTCTAAATTTTCTTCAGCCTGCCAGCCAGCAGCTGCCATGATAGTTTCGTGGTATTCAAGGCTTATGTAGTCAAATATAAGGCTATCTATGCTTGGAGCGTCAGTTCTTAATAGGCCCTCGCTACAGCCAGTGCATTCTGCCATGTGAAGCCATATCACAGGGAGCCTATCGCTTAGCTCAGCAGCACGAGCAACCATCGGTGTCATCGCGCTTGGCAATGCCATAAAAGCTGTCATCGCACCAGCCCACTTCATAAAATCACGCCTAGTAAAGCCCTTATCTTTTAAAAGCTGCGCAATACTAGTGTCATTTTTCATCTTAGGCAATGCACTAAGTTCGCTTAAGCGTCTATTTATCTTTTGACGCAAGTCATTATTCATATAAGCTCCTTCGTTAGAAATTTGTTTATTTTGTATCTTATCTTTTTTAAAGAAGACAAATATTATTTTATTCTATTAATAATTATATTTAAATAAATTTTAAAATAAAATTTTAAATGCCTTGTTATCAATAATCTTAAAATATGCTAAAAAATAATATTTAGTGATAATTTATCCCATTTTGAGAAATGATATGGCAAAAAATCTATTTTTCTGAAAGTAAATATCAATTAAATTTTAATAATTTTTAAAAAGTATAATTTAGTATATTTAAGAAGAAATGACTTTGAAGTATAAATTTTAAAAGCCCAAATGGGTTAAATTTAGGCTTTTAAATTTGCATTAAAATGGCCAGATAGCCTCCATAAGCCTTGTGCCCCAAGGTTTTTTGGTTGATTTGTCTAGCTCGCCCTCAGTTTTATACAAAATTTTGGCGTCAGCTATGTATTTTGAGTCGATTTCGTTGTTTTGCGAGATGTCGTAAGGTCTGATGACGCCACTTACTTGCATGATCTGTTTTTCGCCGTTTATAAGTAGCTCGCGGCTGCCCTCGATAAAGTAGTTGCCGTTGTTTAAGATCTTGATGATCCTAGCTGAGATGGTTGCGGTAAATTTCTCGCTTCTATTGCTAGTGCCACTACCTGTAAATTTATTGCCACCACCTGCTTTAAAGCCGATGTCGCCGTATTTGTTTAGATTATCAGCCACGGTTGAAAGTGGCGCAGCTCCAGCTGTGAAAACGCCTCCGCCAAGCGAAATGGTGCTATCTTTGTTGGTGCTTTTGCTGCCGCTTGAAATTTGACTTGCATTTTCTGAGATGACGATGGTTACGATGTCATTTACATTCATCGCCTTTCTATCTGAAAATAGAGGATTTTCGCCCTTGCCAAAGAGGCTGCCGGCGTTGCTTTGACCGCTGCCACTATCTTTTGAAGGGAGTTGCTCGACATAAACTGGAGGTTTCATATTGATGTGAGGATCTGCACTTGGGGTGCAACCTGTGTAAAAAATGCCCGCAAATGTGACGAGCCAAATCTTTTTATAGTTCATAAAATGCCTTAAAATAAGTATCTTTGTGCTAAGATTAAGCAATTTAAGTTCCCAAAAAGGTCACAAATGAAAAGTTGTTACATTTTTTCAGACAAAAATCTAGCATATTTGCAGGAAATTATAGCTACAAAATTCAAAAAAGTTGAGATCTTTAAGATAACTCCAAACGAAAACGACAAAAAAAATCTAATAAATTTAAATGAAAAGGAGTTTTTTTTAAAATTTATAGATAAATTTGAAGAGCTAAAGGAGAGAAGCGACTTCGTCATAGTCGTTGGCTGTGAGGGCTTTAGCGTCTTTGGCAAGAGCGAGCTAAATTTAAAGCTAGCTAGAAATTTAAACGCTCCAGTCTTTGACGAAAATGCAAGCGAGCTAAGGGCGCTAAATTTAAACTCAAAGCTTCTAATAACTGATAAATTTGATGAAATTTTGAGCTACAAGCACGAGATCATCACGCCATTTAAATTTCAAAGCTTGCTTCTAAAAAGAGCCAAAGCGGCAAACAAAAGCGTCGTTTTGCCTGAAAGTGATGATGAGAGAATTTTAAAAGCGGCTCACATCGTGCTAGAAAAAGGGGCAGCAAATATCATCTTGCTTGGGCTTGAGAGCGAAATTTCAAAAAAAGCAGCCACTTTGGGGCTAAATTTAAGCAAAGCCAAAGTGCTAAACCCAGAGCAAAATGAGCTAACAGATGAATTTGCAAAGAAAATTTATGAGCTAAGAAAGCATAAAGGCGTGGATGAAGCCAAGGCAAACGCACTTGCAAGAGATAAAATTTACTTTGCCACGATGCTAATTCATGAAGGCATAGCTGATGCTTTGGTGAGTGGCGCTACGATGAGCACAGCTGATACGATCCGCCCAGCCCTGCAGATCATAAAGACAAAGCCAAATGTAAGCGTGGTAAGCGGGGCATTTTTCATGGCGCTTGAAGAGGAAATTTTACTCTTTGCAGACTGCGCCGTCACGCCAAATCCAAGCACAGACGAGCTAGCTAGTATCACGCTAAGTAGTGCTCAAACAGCAAGTGCCTTTGGACTTAGCCCAAAGATCGCCATGCTAAGCTACTCAACAGCTGATAGTGGCAGCGGGGCTGACGTGGAGTTTGTAAAAGAGGCAGCCAAAAAAGCGAGCGAGCTTGATGTGAATTTAAAGATTGCAGCGCCAATTCAGTTTGACGCGGCGGTTGATCTAAGCGTGGCTAACAAAAAGATGCCAAATTCCGATGTCGCTGGGCAGGCAAATGTATTTATATTTCCAAATTTAAACTGCGGAAACATCTGCTACAAAGCCGTTCAGCGAAGCGCAAACGCCCTAGCTGTGGGCCCGATACTTCAAGGACTAAAAAAGCCAGTAAATGACCTAAGCCGCGGCTGCCTCGTCGAAGACGTCGTAAATACCATCTTAATAAGCGCGATACAAGCAGGAGAGTGATATGAGAATTCTAGTTTTAAACTCAGGTAGTAGCTCGATAAAATTTCAACTTTTTGAAATGCAGACAAAAACAAGCCTAGCAAGCGGTCTAGTCGAGCAAATCGGCAGCTCTAGCTCAAGGGCGGTGCTAAAGGCAAATGGCGAAGTTTATGAGATAAAACGCTTCATAAAAGACCACCACGACGGACTTGAGGCGATGAACGAGCTCTTTACCACCTCGCATACGCTGCATGATCTAAGCGAGCTTGACGGCATCGGACACAGGATAGTACACGGTGGCGAGAGCTTTTTTAGCTCGATGATCGTTGATGAAAGCGTCATCAAAAAGATCGAGGATATAAGCCCACTAGCCCCACTTCACAACCCAGGGCACCTTGCTGGCATAAAAAACGCGATGAAAGAGAGCAAAAATGTGCCTCACGTGGTCGTTTTTGACACAGTCTTTCATCAAAGCATGCCAGAGTACGCCTACCGCTATGCCCTGCCATACGACGTTTGCAAGACTCACCACATCAGAAAATACGGCTTTCACGGCACATCGCACAGATATGTCTGCAAGCAAGCGGCAAAAATGCTTGGCATAGAGTTTGATAAATTTAACGCTATTTCGCTTCATCTAGGCAACGGCGCCTCAGCTTGTGCTGTGCAAAATGGCAAAAGTATCGACACTTCGATGGGTCTTAGCCCGCTTGAAGGGCTCATAATGGGCACAAGAAGCGGCGATATGGACCCGGCCGTGGTCATCTATCTGCTAAATATCGGCGTTTTAAAGTGGAACGAGATCGATAACTTCTTAAACAAAAAGAGCGGACTTTTTGGAATTTGTGGCTCAAGCGACATGAGAGAGGTCGTAGCCAAGATGCAAAACGACGAACGCGCAAAGCTTGCATTTGATATGTTTTGCTACCGAGTGAAAAAGTATATCGGCTCATACTACGCCATTTTAGGGCGTGTTGATGCGCTCATATTTACTGGCGGCATCGGCGAAAATGCGCCAAATACAAGGCAAAAAATTTGTGATGATCTAAAACATCTTGGTATCCACATCAACCACGAGCTAAATTTCAAAGACATGCGAGGCGAGAGGTGCATAGATGAAGAAGGCGCTAAGATAAAAACGCTCATCATCCCAACCAACGAAGAGCTTGAGATCGCCATAGAGACAGCCAGAGTGATAAAAGAGAGAACGCTTTAAGTATGAAATTTCCACTTGACTGCAAAGATAGTTTTGATAGCTCATTTATCTTTTGGCTAACTCGTTATGTCAAATTTAAACTTAGCTCGCTTTCAAACAAGGAGCTAAGAGACCCAAAGGCGCTTGCAAGTGTAAATTTTTCCCTAAGCCGTGAGATAAAAAATATAGAGCAGCTTGATGGGCTGGTAAAAAGCGCAAGAAATGCAGGGCTAACTGGCATAAATACCTACTTTAACCCGCTTAAAAAGATATATGAGACGATGAAATTTTATGAGCTTAGCAGTCTAAAGCAGATCGATGAAGAGTTACTAAGTGAAATATTAGCAAGCACGACTGGCGGACTAAGTGACGCGAGCAAGAAAAACTACCGAATTTCAGTGATAAATTTCTTTGCCTTTTTAGATAAACAAAACGAAGAGGACGGCAAGGCTCATGTTTTTGATATAAATTTAAAAAACTGGGGCGGCGTTAGTGGCAACAAAGGGCAAAAGCTGCCTGAGTTTATGGGCGAAGAGGAGGTCAAGAAATTTCTTGAAGCGATCGAGGAGAGCGACTTTAAGCAAAACTCAAACCGCAACAAGCTCATCATCAAGGTCATTATCTTTACTGGAATTCGCGTGAGCGAGGCGCTAAATTTAAAGAGAAAAGATATCACTGAAGATGGCGATCTTTTTATCATTAGAATTCGTGGCAAAGGCAACAAATACCGCATAGTAATGATAAAGCGCCACCTAATCGAAGCTCATCTAAACGCAATCGCCATAAACTACATCAACAAAGAGGGCTATCTTTTTATAAACAAAAAAGGCACGAGGCTCACACAGGCTTATGTTAGCCGTATCGTGGAGCAAATTTTATTTAAAGCTGGCATCAGAAAAGAGAAAAATGGCGCTCACATGCTGCGCCACACCTTTGCAACGATGCTTTATAAAAAGCAAAAAGACCTTGTGCTAGTGCAAGAAGCCCTTGGGCATGCGAGCCTAAATACCTCGCGAATTTACACGCACTTTGATAGCGACAAGCTAAAACTCGCCGCCAAAGTGGCTGAGGATCTAGCAAATGAGTAAATTTAAATCAAATTTCATACATCAATAGCGAAAAAACGTAAATTTATCATTTTATTATTGCAGAGCAAGTTGCCAAAGGACTTTGCTCTGCTAAAAATACTAAAAATTTGATGCTAAAAGGCTTGATAAGCTGGTGGATAGCTATCTTAAATTTAAAGTCGCCTATCTTTGTCTTTTGGGTGGGGAGCTTCATCTTTGGTGCGCTTGGCGTAAACCGCTTTATGACAGGGCAAATTTGGCTTGGGGTGCTAAAACTAGCCCTTTTTCTAGCCCATATGATCCTTTTTATAGTCATAACCGGTGCGACACTTGACGCAGTTGCAAACGCCGCTACAAATGAAGATCTGCAAAATGCCTTTAAACTAATCGGAGTAAATACCTTTATAGCTGGTATCTTGGGCATTGTCATAACCATTTGGTGGTTTGTCGATCTTTTTATAACCAGCAGTGCCGTGAGAAAGCAAAATTTAGAAAAAATTTTAAAAGCCATAGACGAGCAAGCCTAAATAATACTTTGTCCTGCGGTATAAATTTAACCCTGCTTATATAAAAAGTGCGTAGTTTTGACGCAAGATGTGTCTTGTCTTTATGCCTATTTTGTATTAGCCGCTTTCATAAGGGCGGCAGTTTAATTTAATTGATGTGAAATTTAGCCTGCTCACAAAGTTAAATTTGACTATTTTTTAGCCTTTTGCTCTTCTAAATTTTCCATAGTTTTATTTGCCTCTTGCTCTTTAAACTCTTCAAAAAGCTCGTCATACCTAGCCTTAGCGTTTTCGTATACGCCAGATGGCAAAGTGATATTTAGATCGTCCTTTAGGCTTAGTACGTCATCGCAGGCGTTTTGATAGCCAAGGTCGCAGCTTTTCATAAAATAACTCACGCCAAGCTCGACATTTGAGTGCTTTTTTAGATCACTATCCATCTGCTCGTTTATCTCTTCATTTACAAACATATCGCCCAAAGCCTCACAAGAAAGCACATCTTTTTGCTCGCAACCATCGTAAAAAATTTCATACGCAGTTGCGTAGTCTCCGGCGTTTCTAGCCTCATTGCCCCTGTCGTAGTCATCGATGTCAAAGCCTGAGGCTAAGCTTAAGATTAAAGCTAAAAAAACTATCTTTTTCATATAAAACTCGGTGCGTCGTTTGAAAATAGTATAAGATCGCCAGCATGCGTGTTTTGGGCTAAAATTTCTTGCATTTTGTTCTTGTCCTTTAGGATGATGATCTTTGGCTTTACGATATGTTTTAGCAGAGTTTGGGCGTTTAGCGAGCTTGTGATGATGACGAGGTCGAAAATTTCATTTATCACCTTAGCCAAATTTGCATTTTGCTCCGCATCGCTCTCAACGATACCAGGTGTTAGTAGCACTTTTCTACCAGCGTAGGTGCTTACAAGCTCGTAGCTTGCGCTCATGCCTGAGAAATTTCCATTAAAACTATCATCGATTATCAGCTTGCCGCCAGCCTCGATCTTGCTTAGGCGGTGCTCGACGTTTTTCATTTTAGATAGCGCACCATCTATCGCTTCATCGCTCATTTTTAGGTATCTTGCCACCTTGATGCAAACGGCTAAATTTGTAGCGTTAAATTTACCAAGTAGCGGAGAGGCGTAGTTTTTGCCATCAAGCGTAAATGAAATTCCATCTAAATTTGCGTTTATATCCTTTAGACTCTCATCGTAAATTTCTAAATTTTGGCTTGGCTCTTTTTTTGTCGAGCTATGTAAAAATGCCATTTGCAAGCGAGCGCTTTGCAACGCCTCGAGCTTTGTCGCGCGGATATTATCAAGCGTTTTAAAATACTCAATGTGTTGCGCGCCGATCTCGCCAACGATGACGATTTGTGGATTTAGAAATTTAGTGATCTCTAGGATGTCACCCTTTAGTCTAGCGCCTGCTTCAGCGATGTAAATTTGCGTTTGCTCGCTTAAATTTTCGTTTATATCTTTGATAATGCCAGCCATTGTATTTACGCTGCGAGGCGTTTTGTAGCAGACAAAGCTATCTTTTAAAATTTCAAATAAGAAATTTTTGATGCTCGTTTTGCCGTAGCTTGCGGTGATTAAAATAATCTTTAGCTCTTTGTTTGCGCCAAGTTTTTTAAGCGCCTTGTTTTTAAAGCCTTGAAATTTGATCTTTTCTAAAATTTCACTAAAAAATAGGCTCACGACCAAGACAAAAAGTGGCATCGGAGCCAAAAACGCCTTGTGAATGATGAAATTTAAAGCATAGTTTAAGATGATAGCGCAAGCAAGGATCGCAAAAAAATGCTTGATCCTAGCGGTAAAGACTAGCTTTTTATCAAGTTTTTTATGCCAAAGATAAAGAGCTGGCAAAAGTGCAAAGTAAAAATAGATAAAAAACCACTTGCCAGTCGTGTAAAATAGCACCAAAGGCACTATAAAGAAAAAGACGTGCCAAGCGGGCTTTGTAAAGTGAAAGAGCACGCGCTCAGGCCTATATGAAAACCACTGAAAGCAAGTGATCACATAAAAAGCAAGCGCAAAGATAAATAAAACCGTGCTTATGCTTAAAAATATACTCATCTTATCTCCTCAGTCCCGCTCTCATCGTCATCTAGCACGACATTTTTTGCTTCATTTGGCTCAAATTTTATCCCTTTTTCTATCTCGTCACTTATAAATTTAGCGTGAAGCAAAAAGAAAAAGTGATCGCCACTAAGCGGGAAAAATGAGCTATTTTTGATGAGTCTATCTATGCCCTCGCCGCTTGTTACAGGCGTTGCCTTGTCGTTTTCTCCCCAAAATATAAAAGCCCTGCCCCAAAAATCGGCAAAATGCTTTGTAAAATCCTCATCAACGACGTTTTTTAGGGTTTCATACATCACTCTGCTCATGCCGCTCACATCTTTTGTGGCAAAGAGTTTGTAAAATTTACCAAAGCCAAATATCTTTAAAATTTTAAAAATTGCTATCTTTGCTCGCACGATAAATGGCTTTTTGACGACTATGCCAGCAGAGCTTAAAAGCACTAGATATGGCGGTTTTAGAAGTGTTGCGACCTTGCCGCCAAAGCTATGTCCTGCGATGATGTCTGGTTTTATTTGTAGCTCGTCACAGAAATTTGCAACGATTTTTGCGTAGTCACTTGTTCTTAAAGGCTTAAAAATGGAGCTTTTACCAAAGCCTGGCATATCGATATAGACGTGGCAAAACTCGCTTAGATAGTGCCCAAAAGCCTTTTTCATTATCTCTTTATTAGCACCCCAGCCGTGCAAGAAGAGCACTACCTTTTTGCATTTTGGATTTACTACTTCGTAGCTGATCTCGTACTCGTCTGAGCCGTATTTGACTGCTCTACTCGCCATCGTTTTCTCTCTTTTTAGCAGCGTAAATGCTCTCAAGCACGCTTACAGCCTCGCAAAGGCGCTCATACTCCTCCATATTTAAAAGGACAGCTTCAAATTTATTGTTTTTAACGATGACAGCGCGCTTTAGTTCGCTAGCTCCCACGCGTGAAAGCACTGAGCTAAAATTTCTAACCACCTCGGTTGCCGTATAAATTTCATCTTTTGTAAAAGTTACCATTGTCGCTCTTTATGTAAAATTTTACGTAAAATATCACAAACTACTTTATATATCGCTAAATACTAGAGCTTGCTGCTACCTTTTACTGAAGTGATCGAGTTTATAAATTTATAATCAATCTTTATCTCACGCTCTTTTGGAAGTGAGCCTGCAAGGGCATTTAGCGTGCTTTCAAAGTCTTCAAATAGGTAGTTTGCAAGGCTTCCTGGGTTTGGATTGACCTCGTTTAAATAGACTTCGCCATCTATCACGAAAAAGTCGCATCTTATGATCGCTCCGTCAAATCCACAATCATAAATTTTAGAAAAGTTAAATTTAAGTTTTTGCTTTAGCTCTTCAGAAATTTCTGCCTCTTTTACCTTGTTTTCATTTGAAAAACTTAGATATTTTTGCTCGTAGTCAAGAAATTCTTTCTTTTTTGGCTCTTCAACGATAGAAAATTTGATCTTTCCATCGATCCTGCAGCCTGCAAGGTTGTACTCTTTGACCCCTTTTATAAAGGGCTCCACCAAGACATCTTTGTCAAATTCAAACGCCACGTCTTTTGCGTAGGCTAGCTCGCTATCATCATGCACGACACTCACGCCGATGCTGCTGCCTAGCCTTGCTGGCTTTAATATAATAGGATAGTGAAATTTTGGCTCACTTTGACGAGTTAGCATCTCATAGTCAAGTGCCTTTACACCAGCCTTTTGCGCTAGAAATTTAGTAAGCTCTTTGTTGTAGCTAAGCGCGCTTGCTTCAAGCCTTGGACCTATGTATTTGACCCCGTAAAAGTCAAAAAGTGCCGCTATCTTGCCATCTTCGCCGTCCATGCCGTGGATCAAATTTATAACGACATCGCATTCAACTTTGTTTGCGCCAAAAAGCGAGTGCGCGTAAAAGCCGCCCTTTGCTAAAGATAGCTTCTTTGAGTTTTTGTATTTGCCAGAGCTAAAGAAATTTGCCCTCATATCTTTTTGCTCGATCAAGTAAAAGTCCCTATTTGCATCGCAAAATATAAATTTTAGCTCCTGTTTTAGGACGTTTTTTAAAACTATCGCGCTTACTATACTTATCTCATGCTCAAAACTCTTTGCCCCAAATATCACGCCTAAATTCATCTTTTTTATCCTTATCCTAGTTTTTTAAGTGCCTCTTTTATAAGATCGCTCGTGTTTTCACTCTTACAATCAGGCAAAATTTTCACTATCTTCTCACGCTTAAAGCCAAGTGCCTCAAGTGCCAAAAGCGCCTCATTTTGGTAGCTTGGCACGCTCTCGTCGCTTATAAGTTTTGCATCACTTAGCTCAGCTATTATTCGCCTAGCTGTCTTTGGTCCGATGCCTGGCACGCTTTTAAAAGTGTCTGCGTCGCCGCTTATTATGGCGTTTGTAAATGCCTGCGAGCTAAGGCTTGAGCAAACAGCCATCGCTGTGCTAGCTCCGATGCCATTTAGCTTTATAAGCATCTCAAACATCTTTTGCTCGTTTGCGTCTAAGAAGCCGTAGAGTAAATTTGCGTCCTCTCTTATGATCTGCGTTATGGCAAGCTCGACCTTTTCGCCTTTGCTAAGTTTTGCAGAGCAAAAAAGCGAGATGAAAATCCCATAACTTACGCCGCTATTTGTCTTAAGTATGGCAAATGCGGGCTCTTTTTTTGTAACGACGCCTTCGATTGCTTTTATCATCATTTAACCTTTTGTTCCATGAAATTTATATCCGCGTAGTCTTCAAGTTTGTTTGACTTTTTGATCTTGTACTCAACCTCACCGCCGTTATCAAATTTATCTAGCGTGATGACGTGAGCGGTCTCGTTTTGTTTTGAGACGTAGGTGACATTTTGCGGAGGATCGACGATGACAAATCTTATCTCATTTAGCTCGATCCAGTTGCCTCTGTTTATCACTTTGGCTGAGAATATGCCATTTTGCATGATCTCAAGCTCATCTTTTAGATCAGCCAAAAACTCCTTTTTCTCTTTAAATATCCTAAGCAAGGTGTTGTACTCATTGACTAACCCTTGATACTCTTTTAGCTTTTTCATAAATGTAACTGGCGGTATCACCTTTGCCTTTGAGAGCTCCTCGATCTTAGCTTTTATCGTATAGATAGAGTCTTTGTTCTCATTTATGACGTTTTTCTTGCTCTCTATGTTTTTTAGAAGCGTAGCTAGCTCTGACTTGGTGTTTTCGATCTTACTTAGCTGATCTTGCGTAGCCTCCGCACTCTCAGGCATCTTGCTAGCGTCAATGATAAATTTATTATCAGTGCCTCTTAGATATCTAACGTCGATTAGATGTGAGGCTGTGATGGTGCAGTTTGAGCCAAGCGTGTCTATCTGGATATTTTGAGCTGTTATAGAGCCACCAACTACGCTATTTATCTTCACTCTTTTTGCTATGACAGTGCCACCTTCAAGCCTATCTATCTCGACGCTTTCAGCCTCAACCTTGCCTATATGGATAGAAATTTTGGCGTGTTTGGCGTAAATTTTAGCCTTTTGGTGAGTTTGACCGCCGATATTTACATCATTTGCCTTGACCATCGCATTTGCGCCGACGTTTCCTTTTACTTCGATCTCGTCAGCCTCGACGATGATGCCAGTGCCGATAGCATCTTTGATCGTGTCAGTTTCGCGAACTACTAATGTGACGTTTGTGTCGGTGCCTGCTTGGATCGAGCCAGTCGTTTTAAAATTTGCTTCATTTATCTCTATGCGCTCTTCTATGTCAAAAGAGCCGTTTTTCTCGACCACATAGCCTGCTTTTTTAGCGATATATTTTATGCTCTCATCATTTTCTACGCGCTCGATATTTTCGCTTATGCTTATCTCTTTTTCGCTCTCTTCTTTTGGCTTTGCAACCTCTATAAGTTTGCCTCTTACGTCGCGTCCATTTGCGCCCTCGTGAGACTTTTTCTCCTCCATTATCACTTCATCTTTTGCCACGCCAAAGACAAAGCCCCTATCAGCGTAATCAACCTTATCTTCGTCTTTTAACCCATCAAGCTTATCTTTGTAGTAGTAGATGATCTTAGCGTCGATCGCTTTTTTAGGGTTGATGCCTTGGGTTAAATTTAGTGTGTAGTCCTTGTCAAGCTCGCCTTTTACGTGGATTATCGAGGCGATTTGCTTTAGTTCTTCTTTTAGCTTGCCGATCCTTATGCCTATTAAAATTTGAGCCTTCATAAGCTGTTTGGCGATGTATTCATAAAGCTTGTCTTCGTAGTGCTGCTCGTATTCACACTCTTTGCTCGCTCTAACCTTTGCGATGACCTTTGTGATGGTTGAATTTACGCCGATGTCGATCTTTGGCAGCTTTGGCGTGGCATTTAGCCTCACGTCAAAAAACTCCACGTCATAGACCTGCTCGATCTCTAGCGTCTCGTCAAGATAAAATGTGTTGTCATCAAAAAAGCTTAAATTTTCTTCAGGGACAAAAACTGGCTCGACGTTGTCTTTATTTTTGTAGTAAGTTAAGATATTTGAGAGTTTGTAATCTATAAATTCTACCGGCACGCTGTATTGTTTGCTTAGCTCTTTAAGCGATAGATAAGGTGTTGAAGTTTGAATTTGCGTTGGCGGTAAAAATCTCTCGTTTTCTTGCACGTTCTCGCTCAAATTTGATCCATTTCACATAAAATTTTGGCTCTTATTATCTCTAAAACTTTATTAAATTTGGGTTATGTAAGCTTTAAAGCATCTTTTGTTACTATTGCGTTTTTAAATTTATTAGGTGGGCGATGTTTATAAAAGGCTTTTTTTCAAACTCAGTTGGCATCATGACTTCAAGGATTTTAGGGCTTATAAGAGACCTTTTAACGGCTTCTATCCTTGGTGCTGGCATATTTAGCGACCTCTTTTTTATAGCTTTTAAGATACCAAATTTATTTCGCCGCATCTTTGGCGAGGGTGCCTTTACGCAGGCATTTTTGCCAAATTTTGCAAATAGCAAGAAAAAAGCGATCTTTCAAGCTGAAATTTTCATCAAATTTCTACTTTTTATAGGTATTTTGACGCTTCTTGTAAATTTATTTACACCCTATTTTATAAAGATCATCGCAAGCGGTTTAAGCGAGCAAAACATAACCGATGCAGTGCCACTTGTGCGCATAAATTTCTACTATCTAGCCCTTGTTTATATCGTCACTTTCATGGGTGCATTGCTTCAGTATAAAGGGCACTTTGCAACGACTGCGTTTTCTACTGCGCTACTAAATTTAGCCATGATAGCTTCACTACTTTTGGCTCGTGGCAAGAGCGAGGGCGTGGTCGCACTTTATCTTAGCTTTGGCGTTGTTGCAGGCGGCATTTTGCAGGTTTTAGTGCATCTAGTCGCTATGAAATTTAACACCTTAAATAAAATTTTCTGGGGCGGTCTAAGCGGATATTTTAAAGGCAAAAGAGCGCAAAGCAAAGGCTTTTTTATAAATTTTTATCACGGCTTGCTTGGCTCAAGTGCGATGCAGATAAGCGCATTTATGGACACTTGGCTAGCTAGCTTTTTGGTAAGTGGCTCGATAAGCTATCTTTTTTATGCAAATAGAATTTTTCAGCTCCCACTTGCCATCTTTGCGATCGCACTCTCTCAGGCACTCTTTCCAAAGATCACTAGACTTTTAAAGCAAAAAGACGAAGCAAACGCCCTAGTTTGGACGAAAAAGAGCTTTTACTTGCTTCTTTGTGCCCTGCTAGCAGCCACTATCACAGGTGTTGTGCTAAGCGAGTTTATCATCTGGCTATTGTTTGAGAGAGGGAATTTTGTAAGGGCAAACACCATTGAATGCGCTAAGGTGCTAAGTGCCTATTTGGTGGGGCTTACGCCATTTGGACTGGCTAAAATTTTCTCACTTTGGCTTTACGCAAATATGAAG
Organism: Campylobacter concisus; assembly: GCF_015230035.1. Lineage (GTDB taxonomy): Bacteria > Campylobacterota > Campylobacteria > Campylobacterales > Campylobacteraceae > Campylobacter_A > Campylobacter_A concisus_BK. Next base: position 55,133 of record NZ_JAAKZD010000002.1, on the reverse strand, counting down.
CAAAAAGAGGCGGCCAAAATTTCTATCATCTGCCTTGTGATAAATTTGATCCTAGCTGTCATTTTGATGCAGAAATTTGGAGCTGCTGGCCTTGCATTTGCAAGCTCGCTTGGGGGATTTTTACAGCTTATTTTATATATAAGAGCCTTTGGAGCTAAGCGATTTTTAGCTATAATCGAGCCTAAATTTATAGCCGCCATCGCTATTTTGGCGGTTTTGCTCTATTTTGGTTTAACATTTTTAAAGGATATATTTAATGCGAATTTTTGATACTTCTAAAAGAGAAAAGGTTGAGTTTAGCCCTATTAAAGATGGTGAAGTAAGCATCTATCTGTGCGGTCCAACGGTCTATGACGACGCACATTTGGGACATGCAAAGTCAGCCGTTAGCTTTGATCTTTTAAGAAGAGTCTTAAAAGCGCTTGGCTACAAGGTCAAATTTGCAAGAAACTACACCGACATCGATGATAAAATTTTAAATAAAATGGCGCAAACTGGCCAAAGCCTAGAGGAGATCACAAACAAATATATAGCGCACTACGAGAGCGACATGGGCGCTTTAAACGTGCTTGATCCAGACTTTAAACCAAAGGCTACGCAGTGCTTGGAGGCGATCATTAGCTACATCAAGGTGCTCATGGATAAAGGGGCGGCATATAAAACCAGCGATGGAATTTACTTTGATACGAGCAAGGATAGTGGATATTTTAGCATTAGCGGCAAGGATAACAACACCGATCTTATCGCGCGCGTGGCATGTTTTTGCGAGAAAAGAGATGAAAAAGACTTTGTGCTTTGGAAATTTGACGAGAAATGGTACGAGAGCCCATTTGGCAAGGGTCGCCCTGGCTGGCACACCGAGTGCGTAGCGATGATAAGGGAGTTTTTAAGCGACAAAGAAAATGATAAATTTGAGATCGACATCCACGCTGGCGGCATCGACCTGCTCTTTCCACACCACGAAAACGAGGCAAGCCAGTGTAGATGTGCCTATCATAAAAATTTGAGCAAATACTGGATGCACAATGGCTTTATAAAGGTAAATAACGAAAAGATGAGCAAGAGCCTAAATAACAGCTTTTTTGTAAAGGATGCCCTAAAAAACGTTCATGGCGAAGTGCTTAGATATTACTTGCTTACGAGCCATTACAGGGCGCATTTTAATTACTCCAACGATAATCTTGCGGCTTCTAAAAAGAGGTTAGATAAAATTTACCGCCTCAAAAAAAGAGTCGATGGCGTGCAAGCCGGTGCTATAAACGAGAGCTTTAAAAGCGAGCTACTTGAGGCACTAAGTGACGATCTAAACGCTTCAAAGGCGCTTGCAAGCGTCGATGAATTTGTAAAAACGGCAAATGAAAAACTTGATAATAACCCAAAAGATAAAGCATATAAGGCTGAAGTGGTGGCAAATTTAGAGCTCATTGGCGAAATTTTAGGCATTGCTATCACAAACTATGTGGAGTATTTTCAGTTTGGCGTAAGTGACGAGCAAAAAGAGCATATCCAAAAACTTCTTGATGAGCGCGCGGTAGCTAAAAAAGAGAGAAATTTCGCAAGAGCTGATGAGATAAGAGATGAGCTCTCTCGCCTAAATATCTCTATCATGGATACACCAAATGGCGCAGTTTGGGAGAGAAATAATGAATAATTTTGGCTTAAAAGATGTACTAAAGCGCTTTGGTCCTTACTTTAAAGACTACATCCCACACTTTATTTTTGCCATCATCGGCATGGGGCTTGCAAGTGGTGGAACGGCGGTAAGTGCCTATCTAGTGGAGCCTGTGCTAAATAAAATTTTCGTTGAGAGAAACGAAAAGCTGCTCTACATCTTGCCTTGCGCCATCATCGCGATCTACGTGATAAAAAATATCGGAACCTTCATGCAGGCCTATTTTACGGCATATATCGGGCAAGATACGATTAGAAGATTTCGCGAAAAGATGGTTGCAAACCTTTTAAATTTAGATATGGATTTTTTCAATGAATTTAGAACTGGCGAGCTAATCAGCAGAACAACAAACGACATCGACCGCATAAGATCGATAGTATCAAGCATGATCCCTGAACTTACGAGGGAATTTATAACTATTATAGGGCTTCTTTGCGTCGTCATCTATCAAAGTCCAAAGCTGGCGTTTTTCGCCCTTGTCGTCATGCCAGTGGCGATCTATCCGATCTCGCGCCTTGCTAAAAGGATGAAAAAAATTTCAAAGCAGTCGCAAGAAAAAACATCAGACATCACCTCTGCGCTTAGTGAAATTTTTACAAATATCGAGATAATCAAAGCAAATAACGCCCAAAAATACGAGCATTCACGCTTTGTTGATGAAAATAATAAATTTTTTAGGCTAAATTTAAAAAGCGTCAAGATCGAACAGCTAGTAAGCCCGCTAATGGAGACCATAGGCTCAATAGGCGTGGCAGCAGTCATAATAATAGGCGGCAAAGACGTCATCGACGGGCATATAAATATGGGCGCATTCTTTTCATTTTTAACAGCACTTTTCATGCTCTACACCCCGCTAAAACGCATCGTAAATATCTACAACAAGATGCAAGACGCCATCGCAGCAAGCGAGAGGACGTTTTTCTTGATGGATAAAGTAAGCCAGATAAAAGACGGCCAAAAAGAGCTAAACGAAGAGATAAATTTGATCAAATTTAACGATGTCCGCCTAAGCTACGGCGACAAAGAGGTCTTAAAAGGGATAAATTTAGAGGCAAACAAGTCAGAATTTATAGCCCTTGTTGGCTCAAGCGGCGGCGGAAAAAGCTCGCTTATGAATTTGCTTATGAGATTTTACGATGTAAATGGCGGAGAAATTTTGATAAACGGCATAAATTTAAAAGATATTAAAATTCACTCACTTCGCCAAAATATCGGCCTTGTAACACAGCGCGTCTATATCTTTAACGACACAATTGCTAAAAACGTAGCTTACGGCAGAGAATTTAACGAAGATGCCGTGATAAACGCACTAAAACTAGCCAATGCCTATGAGTTTGTAAGCAAGCTAGATAACGGCATAAACACTATCTTAAATGAATTTGGCACCAACCTCTCAGGCGGTCAAAGACAGCGCATCGCCATAGCTAGGGCACTTTATCAAAACCCACAAATCCTCATCTTTGACGAGGCTACTTCTGCACTTGATAACGAGAGCGAAAAAGAGATCACAAAAGCGATAAATAATCTAAGAAGCAAAAAGATCATCTTCGTCATCGCTCACCGCTTAAGCACGGTTGAAAATGCCGATAAGATCGCAGTTTTAAGCGATGGCAAGATCATTGACAGTGGAAGCGACGAGGAGCTTAGCAAGAGAAATGAAATTTATGCAAGGCTTAAGGGCAAAGCCTTAGTTTAAGGCGATTTTTGCTAAGATTTGCAGAAATTTTAGGCATTTTAAAGAGGTTAAAATGAACTTAAACTACAATACTTTAAAATCTATATTTTTTAAATTTGATCCTGAAACTGCCCACAAGATCGCTGAAGTAGCGATGGTTGGGGCAAATAAAATCTTCCCTGGCTCGCTAAGCTTTTTGGCGCACAAATGCGTGGTCGATGACAACGCGCTAAAACAAAATTTATTCTCAAGCACCTACCACAACCCAGTTGGCATAGCTGGCGGCTTTGATAAAAACGCCACGATGTTTGAGGCGCTAACGGCTCTTGGATTTGGGCATTTAGAATTTGGCACATTTACACCAAAACCACAACCTGGCAACGCAAAACCAAGGCTTTTTAGACTCATAGACGAAGAGAGCATCCAAAATGCGATGGGCTTTAACAACGAAGGCTGCGAGGCTATCAAAAATAGAGTAAAAAAAATATATCCTTTTACCATACCGATCTGGGCAAACATCGGTAAAAACAAGGTTACGCCAAACGAAGATGCGATAAAAGACTATGAAATTTTAGTAAGAGAATTTAGTGAAATTTGCGATACATTTGTCATAAATGTCTCATCGCCAAACACACCAAATTTAAGAGCATTGCAAGATGAGAGCTTCATAAAAGAGCTTTTTAGCGTCATTTTGCCACTTACTAAAAAACCTATCATCTTTAAGATAGCTCCTGATATGAGCCACGAAGATGCGATTAAGCTTTGTAGCTGCGCGGTAGAAAACGGCGCTAGTGGCGTGCTTGTTTCAAATACAAGCGTTGATTATTCGCTCTCTCACTCGTCAAATTTAAAGGATTTTGGCGGACTAAGCGGCAAGGTGATCGCCAAAAAGTCAAAAGAGATGTTTAAAGCCGTGGCAGATGAGCTTTATGGCAAGACGACGCTTATCGCATGTGGCGGCATAGACAGCGGTGCAGAGGCTTATGAGCGCATAAAAATGGGAGCAAATTTAGTCCAAATTTTTACAAGCTTTATCTTTAAAGGGCCGATGATCGCAAGAGATATAAATTTAGAAATTTTAGAGCTTTTAAAAAGAGATGGCTTTGCCTCTATCAGCGAAGCAGTCGGCGCAAATGTTAAAAAATAGAGGGCAATAGATTGATAAAATTTAATAAATTTAAACTAGAAAATGGACTTGAAATTTATCACGTGCCAGTAAATCCTGGCTCAAAAGTGATAAGTGTCGATGTCTTTTATAAAGTTGGCTCCAGAAACGAAGTGATGGGCAAAAGCGGCATCGCTCACTTGCTAGAGCATCTAAATTTCAAATCAACCAAAAATTTACGAGCTGGGGAGTTTGACGAGATCGTAAAGGGCTTTGGCGGCGTAAATAACGCAAGCACTGGCTTTGACTACACTCACTACTTTATAAAAGCCTCAAATGAAAATTTAGACAAAACGCTTGGACTTTTTGCCGAGCTTATGAAAAATTTAAGCCTAAAAGATAAAGAATTTCAGCCAGAGCGCGAGGTGGTGCACGAAGAGCGCAGGTGGCGAACGGACAACAACCCTATGGGATACCTCTACTTTAGGCTCTACAACCACGCATTTATCTACCACCCATACCACTGGACGCCAATAGGCTTCATAAAAGATATCGAAAACTGGAAGATCGCTGACATAAAAGAATTTCACGCTACATACTATCAGCCAAAAAATGCCATTTTAATGATAAGTGGCGACATCGGTAAAGACGAGGCATTTAAACTGGCTAAGAAAAACTTTAGCAGTGTAAAAAACAAAAGAGCTATACCAAAACTGCACTGCAAAGAGCCTGAGCAAGACGGCGCAAAAAGAGCTATCATCTACAAAGATAGCCAAACGCAAATGCTAGCGATCGCTTATAAAATTCCAGACTTCAGACACGCTGATCAAGTGGGACTAAATGCGATAAGCGAATATCTAGCCACTGGCAAAAGCTCCATTTTACAGCAGCGCCTTGTCGATGAGCTCATGCTTGTAAATCAAATTTACGCTTACAATATGAGCTGCGTTGATGAAAATTTATTTATATTTTTAGCAGTTTGCAACCCAGACGTCGAGGCTAGCGCAGTTGAGACTGAAATTTTAAAGATCATAGATGATCTAAAGAGAAAGCCAATCGACAAAGAGGATGTTTTAAGAGTTAAAAATTTGATAAAAACTGACTTTATCTACTCATTTGAGAGCGCGAGCAAGGTGGCAAATTTATATGGCTCATACCTTGCCAGAGGCGATATAAAGCCACTTTACGAGCTTGAGAAAAATATAGATAAGATAGACGCAAAGCTTTTAAAAGAGATAGCAAATAGATATTTCAATGAAAAAACTAGCACGACAATAATCTTAAAAAAGGAATAGACGTGAAAAATTCGCTTCAAGGTGCGATGACAGCACTAGTTACGCCATTTAAAAACCAAAAAATAGACGAAGTCAGTTTTGAAAAACTGATAAAAAGACAGATAAAAAACGGCATAGACGTCGTTGTGCCAGTTGGAACAACTGGTGAGAGCGCGACTCTAACGCATGATGAGCATAGAATTTGTATCGAGATAGCAGTAGATGCATGTAAAGGCACAAATGTCAAGGTGCTAGCTGGTGCTGGCAGCAACGCCACTCACGAGGCCATCGATATCGCTAAATTTGCCCAAGCTCACGGTGCTCACGGCATCCTATCAGTCGCTCCTTACTACAACAAACCAACACAAGAAGGGCTTTACGAGCACTACAAGGCTATTGCAAATAGCATAGAAATTCCAGTGCTTCTTTACAACGTCCCAGGCAGAGTTGGCGTAGATATCTTGCCAGCAACCGTTTTTAGGCTTTTTAAAGATTGTAAAAATATTTTTGGCATCAAAGAAGCAACAGGCAGCATCGATAGATGCGTCGATCTGCTAGCTCACGAGCCTGATTTAGTGGTTATTAGCGGCGAAGATGCGATAAACTACCCTATCCTATCATACGGTGGCAAGGGCGTCATCTCGGTCACTGCAAACCTCTTGCCAGATCAAATTTCACAGCTTACTCACCTTGCGATGAACGAAGAGTATAAAAAAGCAAAACTGATAAATGACAAGCTCTATACGATAAACAAAACACTCTTTTGCGAAAGCAACCCGATACCGATCAAAGCGGCGATGTATCTAGCTGGACTCATCGACACTTTGGAGTATCGCTTGCCACTTTGCAAACCGAGCAAAGAAAATTTCAAAAAGATCGAAGAAGTTATTAAAAATTACGAAATAAAGGGATTTTAATGAAGGACACACTAAACGAATTTAAAGGTAAAACGCTAGTCATCAGCGGCGGCACTAGAGGCATCGGCAGAGCCATAGTCGAAGAATTTGCAAAAGCTGGCGTAAATATCGCATTTACTTATAACTCAAACGAGGAGCTCGCTAAAGAGCAGGCAAAAGAGCTTGAGGCTACCTACAAGATAAAAGCTAGAGCCTACGCGCTAAATATCCTTGGGCCAGAGACTTATAAGGAGCTATTTTTAAAGATAGATGAGGACTTTGACAGGGTTGATTTTTTCATCTCAAACGCTATCATCTCAGGCCGTGCGGTAGCTGGCGGCTACACTAAATTTATGAAGCTAAAACCAAGAGGCATAAACAACATCTTCACAGCAACCGTAAATGCCTTTGTCGTGGGCGCACAAGAGGCTGCAAAACGCATGGAAAAAGTGGGTGGCGGCAGCATAATTAGCCTCAGCTCAACTGGGAATTTAGTCTATATCGAAAACTACGCAGGTCACGGCACAGCAAAAGCAGCCGTTGAAGCGATGGCAAGATACGCTGCGACAGAGCTTGGCGAGAAAAACATCCGCGTAAATGTCGTAAGCGGCGGCCCTATCGAGACAGACGCACTAAGAGCCTTTACAAACTACGAAGAGGTGCGCGATATGACGGCAAAGCTTAGCCCGCTAAACCGCATGGGACAGCCTGCTGATCTAGCTGGAGCATGTCTATTTTTATGCTCGTCTAAGGCTAGCTGGGTGACTGGACATACATTTATAATAGATGGTGGCACGACTTTTAAATGAGAGCTAAATTTCTAAGCATAAAGGCATATTTGTGAGCTTAAATTTACCAAATTCACTGGCATTTTTTAGGATATTGCTAGCTCCGCTTATGTTTTTTATACTCGTAAATGCGCCAGGAATTTTTACGCAAATTCATATAAGCTGGATAAACTACTTCGCAGCTCTCATTTTTGTGATCGCCTCGGTGACTGACTTTTTTGATGGCTACATCGCTAGAAGCTGGGATCAAAAGACCAAGCTTGGCGCTATCCTTGACCCACTAGCTGATAAGATGCTGATCTTGGCTGCATTTTTAGGCCTTATGATGCTTGGCAGAGCGAGCGCTTGGGCTGTTTATCTTATCTTGATAAGAGAGTTTTTTATAACTGGATTTCGTGTCGTAATGGCAAGTGACGGCGTAGAGGTTGCTGCTTCGATGGCTGGCAAGGTTAAAACCGTTTCGCAGATGTTTGCGGTTGGATTTTTGCTGATGAGCTGGCCTGGTGGCGAGCTTTTACTATGGATAGCTGTCGCGCTTACGCTTTATTCTGGGTTTGAGTACATCTTTGCCTACGTAAAAGCGATGAAAAAGAGTTAAATTTGAGAACCGGAAACGCTATAATCTATCTAGCTAGCTTCGTCGTGGTCGCGGCGGGACTAAAGACTGCTAGCGTCGTCGTGCTACCGTTTTTGATGGCGGTTTTTATCGCTATCGTGGCGACGCCTGCGATAAATGCGCTCGAAAAGCTCAAATTTCCGCGCGTTTTAGCCTTCGCGCTAGTTACGGCGGTAGTGTTTTTGTCGCTGGGATTTATCGCAAACACCGTGATAAAGACGATAAACGGGCTAGTTAGCTACATGCCCGAGCTTCAGAGCAAATTTAAAGCCCTCGCCGATCATTACCACCAGATGCTAGCGAGCCGCGGCCTAATCGATCCCGAGAGCATCGCTGCGCCCGCAGACTTTGATATAAATAAAATTTTTGCCGTACTGGGCGGATTTTTAAGGAGCGGCACCGAGCTCGTTTCAAAGAGCTTTTTCGTCTTTTTGCTCATTACTTTTATGCTTTTTGAAGTGCAGGTATTTTCTCAAAAAGTCGAGTATTTTGCGAGCAAAAATCCGCAAACGAACCAGATCGTAGATACGTTTATATCAAATCTCAAGCGCTATCTCGCGATCAAGTCCGCAGCGTCGTTTGCGACGGGCGTTTTTATATTTATCGGGCTAAATTTCATCGGCGTGCCCTACGCGCCGCTTTGGGGTATTTTAGCTTTCGTGCTAAATTTTATCCCGACGATCGGCTCTATTATCGCGGCCGTCCCGGCGCTTTTGGTGGCGCTTTTGCTAAACGACGCAGCCTCTTGTGCTTGGACTGCGGCGCTATATCTAGCCGTAAATATCGTCATCGGCAACTTTATCGAGCCGAAATTTCTAGGCAAAGGCCTTGGTATAAGCACGCTTGTGGTGCTTTTGAGCCTACTTTTTTGGGGATTTTTGTTCGGCATCGGCGGTATGTTTTTAGCAGTACCGCTTACCATGAGCCTAAAGATCGCGCTTGACGCAAACCCGAGCACGAAATTTATCGCCGTTTTGCTCAGCGATAAACTCGAGCGGTAAAATCAAATTTAAAGGTAAGTTTTGAAAGGCATTCTCTTCACGCTAGCCCTGCTTTGCCTTGGGCTTTATGCGTATTCGTTTTATTTTTTAGTGACCGTTTTAGCCATTAGTTTTCTCATATTTTTCCACGAGCTTGGCCACTTTTTAGTAGCAAGAATGCTCGGCGTCAAAGTAAATACCTTTAGTATCGGCTTTGGCGAGAAAATTTACACCAAAAACGTTGGCGGCACCGACTACTGCCTAAGTGCGATCCCGCTTGGCGGATATGTGCAACTAAAAGGGCAAGACGACACCGACCCAAAGGCCAAAAACTACGACGCTGATAGCTACAACGTGCTAAGTCCGATAAAGCGCATTTACATCCTCTTTGCAGGGCCATTTTTTAACTTTATCTTGGCATTTTTCATATACATTTTGCTTGGATTTATCGGCGTTGAGAGGCTTGCGCCAAGTGTCGGACACATAGCTGAAGGCTCGGCAGCTGCGAGCGCTGGCATAGCAATAAACGATAAAATTTTAGCTATAAATGGCGTAAAAATAAACGAGTGGGACGAGATCAGTAAGAACGTAAAGCTTGAACCTAGCGCCATTTTGATAGATCGCAACGGCTCGTCACTAACCATAAATTTAACACCAAAGATAGGTGAAACGATAAATTTATTTAATGAAAAGGTGCAGCGCCCACTGATCGGTATCCAGCCTAATGGCAAAGTGGTGAAAATTTATCACACAGGTTTAGAGAGCCTAAAATTTGCCTTTGGCGAGACAGTTGAGGCTTCAAAGCTCATCTTTAAAAGCTTTGAAAAGCTAGTCGTTGGAGCTGTACCGCTAAAAGAGGTCGGCGGTATTGTGCAGATCGCCGATGTCACTTCAAAAGCCGCTAAGATCAGCCTTAGTGTGCTCTTAACCATCGTGGCGCTCATCTCTGTAAATTTGGGCGTGCTAAACCTCTTTCCCATCCCTGCGCTTGATGGCGGGCACATTTTATTTAACATTTATGAACTAATTTTTAGACGCGAGATAAATGAGCGAGTGCTTGTTACGCTTACCTACTGCGGCTGGGCGCTACTGCTTGGCATAATGGTGCTCGCGACCTTTAACGACATTATGAGATTAAGCGGAGGTTTATGATGATAGTTTTAAAAGATCTACTTGAAAAGATAGAAAATTTAAGCAAAGATGTGACGCTAATAGCCGTTAGCAAAAACGTGACATGCACTGAAGTGAGGGAGCTTTACGCACAAGGGCAGAGAAATTTTGGCGAAAACAGAGTCCAAGAGTTAGCCAAAAAAGAGCTAGAGCTGCAAAATTTCACTGACATTAAATGGCACATGATCGGACGCCTACAAAACAACAAAATCAATCAAATGATAAGCTTAAAACCAGTGCTTTGGCAAAGCTGTGATAGCCTCGAAAGAGCCCTAGAGGTCGATAAAAGGCTTAGCTATAAGCTAGATACTTTGCTTCAGATAAACTCGGCCGATGAAGATACAAAGCAAGGTGTGAGCGTCGCAAATGCGGCTGAAATTTATGAGCGGATCCAAAGCGAGTGCAAAAATATAAATTTAAAAGGCGTAATGAGCATCGGAGCGCATGTGGATGAGCCAAAAGAGGTGCAAAAGAGCTTTGAGCTAACATATAAAATTTACGAGAGCCTAAAACCAAAAGGCGCAAGCATCTGCTCGATGGGTATGAGTAGCGACTTCGAGCTGGCGATAAAATGTGGCTCAAACATGATCCGCCTTGGGACGATGCTATATCTATAAATTTGCCTCTTTTATAGAGGCAAGATCGGTTTATTTAAATAATTTATAAATTTAGCCGATATTGAGTGCAACATCTTTAAAAGGATTTTAGATGAATGTTGCACTGCAAAAATATGATTTTATAAATTTAAATGATTTACAAAATCTCTCTAAAAGATTTTTAAATCATGGCGATCAAAATAGCTCAAAAGTAAATTTAAGCCAGTTTAACGAGCTTTATGAAGCAAATAAAACAGATACCATCTACATAACTGAGGCTGATATCAAAGAATACAACAAATATCTAGCAATACAAAAAGCAAAAGAAATTTTAAAAGATTACTCGCAAAATTTAATAGATAGCAACAACAAAATTTACTCAGACGAACCTTCTAATGGCTTTAGCAAAAACGCCTACTTTAAAAATATAAATGCCACAAATGATGCTAGCATGCTACCTGTCTTAAAAAGTGGCTACTTAGAAAATACAAAATTTAAAAATTTAAACGACTATGCCCACTCAAACACTCTAAAAACAAATTATGGCGAAGTGGAAGTCTTTTTAGACATTTATGGCGATAACGACGCGCTAGGCGTTGGAAAGCTAGAAAACAACAGCGCACTTTTTAGCTTTGATAGTAATAATGACGGCACGCTAGATCAAAAAGATATGCTCTTTGACAAGCTAAAAGTAAGAGGATACGACAAAGACGGAAATGAAAAAATAGCAAATTTAAGTGACGTCACGGCTAGAGTTGATCTTAGGCAGTTTATCAGCACAAATGTCATAAATCACAATCAAATAGCAAGAGAAGAACTAAACCATAAAGCGGTGATCACAAATAGTCCCGATCTTTACGTAGATACAAAAGAGATCGATCACAGACACTCCTACTACGCCTCAGATCCAAATACCTTGTTTGCTGCAGAAAATAGATATGAAAAGATAGGCAAAAATGATATAAATAATTTCTTTAAAAAATATGCTCAAAATGACGGCTGGGTCGATCTAAGGCACAATAATATCTTTGGCAAGGATAGCTCTTTTAAAAATTTCGCTTATACAAAAATAGGCTTTGATGACACTGCAAGACTAAGCGAGTTTAATCCTATTGTTGAGCCAAGCAAAGAGCAGAAAAAAGATGAAAATTTCTCATATACAAAATTTCAAAAAGATAGTTTTATGAAATTTTATAATGACTACAACGCTGAGCTTGATGCGCATAAAAAGACAATAGAAAATCTTAGCACTAATTTAAAGAAATTTGACGAAAATGCGGACGCTTACATATCAAAGCTTGAAAATACAAAATCCGCCAAAATGATCGCAATGGAAAATGAATTTAAGCAAGCAACTGGGCTTGATTTTAGCATCTCAAATCTAAAAAAGGTAAAAAAGGCTTTTACTACAAATGAAGCCACAGCCGCCACTGCACTACGAGATAGCGATAGCGTCATAGCTATGAAGCTAAATCAAGATGGCACGATAAGACTAAAATTTGATAGTGGCAGAGAGCTAGACGTAAATGAGCTTTACAATGACACTGGCAAACTAAATACACCAAGCGAGCTAAAAACTAGCGTAAATTTAGATGCAAAAAAGATGGACAATGCGCAGCTAAATAGCCTAAATTTCAAAGATATCGGCGTCATGCAAAATGGCAAGATCACAAGCCTAAAAGATGCTGGAGCGATCGCTATCATCAACCTATCAAATAAATTTGAGAGTAAATTTTTAATCAGCCTAAATAGCGGCAAAAGCATATCTGCAAGAGAAATTTATAATATCAGCTATCTTGAAAACGATCTAAAAAATAAAGAAAAGATAGATGAAAGAGATAAATTTTACAAAAAGGTTGATGCTAGGGTTTAAATTTGAGGGTAAAATCAAAAAAAGTTTATTGTAATTTAATCTTTTGGGGCATATAATCAATTTTTTGTAAATTCCAAACTTAAAAGAGACTGCTATGAATTTCACACCACTTTTTGCAATATTTTTCATAATCGCAACTGGTTTTTTTGCTAAAAAAGTCGGCATTGTTGAGCAAAAGCACTCGATCCCATTTGTGGATTTTGTCCTTTGTTTTGCAATGCCTGCGCTAATCTTTGATAAAATTTACCACGTAAATGTCGATGCCTCGCTTATAAACACGATCCTAATCGGCTTTGCCTCAACCGCCATTAGCGCCGCTTTGGCATTTGTCATAGGCAAGATTTTTAAATTTACCAAAATAACAACCGTCAGCATGGTCATGCTAAGCCTTTTTGGTAACACACTATTTGTCGGTATGCCTGTCATTCAGGGCTTCTTTGGTGATGCGATGGTAAATGAGGTCATCTTTTACGATCAAATAGCCACTGGTATCCCGCTTTCGATCCTTGGACCACTCATCCTATCTTTTGCCGCACCAGAGAAGGTTTCGCTATTTCAAAATACAATGAAAATTTTAAAATTTCCACCATTTATAGCGCTCATTATGGGTCTTATCTTAAAAGAAGTCCCACTTCCAGATTTTATCTTTGCACCGCTTAGGATGTTTGAAGGCAGCGTCACTCCAGTGGCACTTTTTGCGATCGGCGTTGGTCTTAACTTTAGCAGTATCACAAGCTCATATAAAGGCGTTAGCGTCGTGCTTTTATGCAAGATGATCTTGCCAGCGATCGTCTTTTTTGTCATCTTAAAAATTTCAGACATACAGATGAGTAAAACTTGGGTCGTCGGCCTCTTTCAGTGCGCTATGCCAACGTCAGCCCTTGCAAGTGCGATGGTTATAAAAGCAGGCCTTGACAGCTCGCTAGCGATCTCGTCAGTGGCCATAGGCGTGCTTTTTTCATTTATCACGTTACCAGTTATCTATTTTGTATTTGCGTAAATTCACACTTATTTCACACTAAGAGGCTACAATTGCAACATAATTTAATTTAAAGGAGACTTTATGAAAAAGTTAATCTTAGTTGCACTTGGTGCTATGTTTATGTTTGGCGGTCTTGCAAATGCTACTGAAATGATGCAAAAGGACAAGATGGGCAAAGATGAGATGATGAAGAAAGAGCAGATGATGAAAGATGATATGTCTAAAAAACATCCTGTCAAAAAACACGAAGCTAAAAAAGAAGACATGGGCATGAAAGACGAAATGAAAAAAGATGACATGGGTATGAAAAAAGACGACATGGGCATGAAAGACGAAATGAAAAAAGATGACATGGGTATGAAAAAAGACGACATGGGCATGAAAGACGAAATGAAAAAAGGCATGTAAAGGTGCTTAATGGTCAGAATTTTGCTTGTTGAAGATGATGAAACATTACTTGATCTAATAAGCGAGTATCTGGGCGAAAATGGTTACGATGTCACCACTACAAACAATGCCAAAGACGCACTAGATCTTGCATACGAGCGAAATTTTGACCTACTTATACTAGACGTCAAACTCCCGCAAGGCGACGGCTTCTCCCTACTTTCATCGCTACGTGAGCTTGGCGTCACAACACCTAGCATATTTACCACCTCGCTAAACACCATAGACGACCTTGAAAAAGGCTACAAAAGCGGCTGCGATGACTATCTAAAAAAGCCATTTGAGCTAAAAGAGCTACTTATCCGCATGCAAGCTCTCATAAAAAGAAATTTCTCACACCAAAACGGCGAAGATATCAAAATTTTAGATGATCTTTGCTTTCACCCACAGAGCAAAACTCTAAGTAAAAACGGCGAAAATGTAAATATCTCGAGCAAAGAGAGCGACCTGCTCGCCCTATTTTTGCAAAACAAGGGCAAAATTTTAACCAAAGATGAAATTTTTAATAAAATTTGGAAATTTGACGAGGAGCCAAGCGAGCTTAGCCTTCGTGTTTATATCAAAAATCTACGCCAGATTTTAGGCAAAGATGCCATTTTAAATAGGCGTGGAGATGGTTACATCTATGTCTGAAAAGACGCAAATTTTATTTAAAATTTTATCCCTCTATCTTGTTAGCTCCGTGCTCTTTCTGGGCTATTTTTTCATAAACGACTATAAAAATAAAAAAAACGCGCTCATCTTAAACGAGGTCAAAATGCTAAAAGAGATAAAGATGGGCATTTATATGAAAGCAAGGACAAATGGTCTTAGTTCGGTTTCAAGCCTAACAAAAGAAAAAGGGGTAAAAGCCTGCATCATCTCAAAAAATGGAGCCAAAATTTATCAGGACTTTGACTGCGAGAAGATAGATAGAGAAAAAAATATAAATTTGATAAACGGCAAGGTCACGATCTTTGAAAACATCCAAAGCATGGATAACGATATAACAGATGAGCTATCTAGCGCTGAGATATTTTTAGTTGGCAAGGACATCAAAAAAGAGATCTTATCCCTTGTAATTTCATGCGTTGTGGATGCTATATTTTTCCTTTTTATACTGCTCTTCATCGCCTTTTACCTCGCAAAACTAAGCCTAAGACCACTTTATGAAAAGATAGAGATGCTAAATCACTTCATAAAAGACTCAACACACGAGATAAACACGCCTCTAAGCGTCATCTCGATGAGCATAGAAACGGCTGATCGCAACAACCTAAATGAGCGAAATTTAAAGCGTTTTAACAACATCAGCCTTGCTGCAAAGAGCCTAGGCAGCATCTATGACGCGCTAGTTCATCTAAGCTTCAACCTTGATAAACCAAGTAAAAAAGAGCTAATCGATCTAAATTTACTAACCACACAAAGGCTTAGCTACTTCTCGCCATTTTTTGCCAAACGCGGGCTTAAGATAGAGGCTAGCTTAAAACCAAGCTTCATAAACGCAGACCTTGAGGATGTGAGTAAAATTTTAGACAACCTCTTAAGCAACGCCTCAAAATATGCAGCGCCAAATTCAAAGGTTAGCATCGTTTTAGAATCAAATTTCTTTAGTATAAGCAACACTGGGCGTGGCATCAGTAAAGAGCAGCAGATGAAAATTTTTGATCGCTACACGAGATTTAACGACGATCAAGGTGGCTTTGGCATAGGGCTAAATTTAGTAAAAGAGTGCTGCAAGAAAAATGACATCACCGTAAAATGCCAAAGCGAATTTGATGGCGAGACTACATTTTTGCTCTCTTGGCAGAGTTAAATTTAAAATCACCCTACTCTAAATAATAAAATTTATTAAAAAAGAGAATTTATATCCAAAATTTATTTTTGATAAATTTTATTAATATTATAATCCTTTTACAAAATCTTAATCAAGGAGAAAAGTATGAAACTACTTGAAAAATACGGGCTTTTCATAAATGGTGAGTGGCGTGACGCAAAAGACGGCGCTACACTTGATGCCAAAAATCCAGCAAACGGCGAGCACCTTGCAAATATCGCTGATGCTACCGAAGAAGATGTAAATGACGCAGTTCGTGCTGCACGTGAAGCTTTTAAGAAATTTAAACACACCACAGTTAGCGAGCGCGCAAAGCTGCTAAACAAGATCGCTGATATCATCGATGAGCACAAAGAGCACTTAGCAAAAGTTGAAAGCATGGACAACGGCAAGCCGATTAGAGAAACGCTAAATGTCGATATCCCTTTTGCAGCCGAGCATTTTAGGTACTTTGCTGGCGTTATCATGGGCGAAGAAGGTAGCGCAAACGTGCTTGATGAGAAGCAACTCTCTATCGTTTTGCGCGAGCCAATAGGAGTTGTGGGTCAGATCGTGCCTTGGAATTTTCCATTTTTAATGGCAGCTTGGAAGCTAGCTCCGGTTATCGCAGCAGGCGATGCGAGCGTGTTTAAGCCTTCAAGCGAGACAAGCCTAAGCGTGCTTGAGCTATTTAGGCTGATAGATAAAATTTTGCCAAAAGGTTTGATAAACATAGTAACTGGCAGAGGCAGCAAGAGCGGCGAGTGGATCAAAAACCATCCAGGCCTTGACAAGCTAGCATTTACTGGCTCAACCGAGATCGGCCGCGATATCGCCATAGCAGCGGCTCGACGTATCATCCCAGCCACACTTGAACTTGGCGGCAAGAGCGCAAATATCTTCTTTAGCGACGCAAATTTAGACAAGGCACTTGATGGCCTTCAGCTTGGAATTTTGTTTAACCAAGGTCAAGTTTGTTGCGCGGGATCGAGAATTTTCGTAGAAGAGAGCTTTTATGAGAAATTTATAGAGGCTGCGGTTAAGAAATTTAGCACCATAAAAGTTGGTGATCCACTAGATCCTAGCACTCAAATGGGCTCTCAGATCAATAAAAAACAAGCTGAGCAAATTTTAAACTACGTCGAGATCGGCAAAAAAGAAGGCGCAAAAGTGGCAGTCGGTGGCAAAGCCTACACAGCAAATGGTTGCGACAAGGGCGCATTTGTCGAGCCAACGCTGCTAGTTGATGTGACAAATGATATGAGAGTGGCTCAAGAAGAAATTTTTGGACCAGTTGGCGTTGTCATCAAATTTAAAGATGAAGCCGAACTTATCAAAATGGTAAATGACAGCGAATACGGCCTTGGTGGTGGAATTTTCACGCAAGACATCACAAAAGCGCTTCGCGTTGCAAGGTCTATGGAGACTGGCAGGGTCTGGATCAACACTTACAACCAAATCCCAGCAGGCAGCCCATTTGGCGGATATAAAAACTCAGGTATCGGCCGTGAGACGCACAAGATCATCCTTGAGCACTACACTCAGATGAAAAACATCATGATAGATCTAACCGGCAAGGTTAGCGGCTTTTACGCACAATGATTTTAGGGGGCTTATGCTCCCTACTGCTTTAAATTTCATAAATAAAATTTCTTTCTAAATTTATCAGCAATTAACAATCTCTATTTTTAAGTTTAATAGACTAAAATTTGGCGCAAAGGAGAAAATTTGAGCGAGCAAATTTACATTATCGGCGACGTTCACGGCTGTTTTAACACGCTTTTAGAGCTTATCAAGCAGTTTCCAAACAAAGAAAAATCTCAAATTTGCTTTGTTGGCGATGTGATAGATCGTGGGCTTTTTAGCTGCGACGTGGTCGAGTTTATCATGCAAAATGACTATAAAATGGTAATGGGAAATCACGAGCGAAGACTGCTAAGCAATAAATTTGAATTTCTAAACAACAAAGTGCCATTTGATAGGAGCTGGTTCTTTGGAAATGGCGGCGAAGCGACATATAGATCATATCTTGGACAAAGCGTAGAGTTTAAGCAAAGGCATGTGGATTTTTTAGAAAGCAGGCCAGTTTATCTGGAATTTAAAGACTATAAAACCCAAAATGGCGAGCATTTAGTCGTCTCTCACTCAGCCGTTGGCAATATGTGGGAGCTAAGAAACGATAAATATGCTAGCGAAGAGTTTAAAAGGCACCTACTCTCAGGCAGAGGCGACGAGGCTCAAGTAGAAGGCATATTTAACGTCTATGGGCACACGCCAGTAAGAGAGGTAAAATTTTATAAAAATAGCGCAGATATCGACACAGGTTGCGTTTTTAACGAAGTTGGTTTTGATAAACTAAGTGCGTTAGAATTTCCATCGATGAAAATTTATACGCAAAGAAATGTTGAAAATTTTAACAAAAAGGATAAAAATGTGGTTTTCTAAAAAGGGCTCTAGCTTTGCTAGCAGGGTTGATAAATTTTGGAGCGAACTTGGTAAAAATTTAGACGCCATCAAGCGAAATTTAGAGGATAAAAATTACGAAACAGCGAGCAAAATAACAGAAGAGGCGCTAAATTTATGTTTAGTAGATCCAACCTTTATGATAGGTCTTGTTAATGACAAGATCGACCTAGTGCTCACTCCAGAAGGGATGAAATATAGGCTTTTTTGGCTTAAATTTATCAAATCACGCATGCCAAAAGAGTATGAGGCAAAGCTTACTTGCACACTTGGCAAACAACGTGCACCACGCGAAGTAGCCACTATACAGATGTATGGCGTGAGTGTTGATGCAAACGAGGTCATGGTCTATGCAAATTTTGAAGAAAAAAGCGTGGATATGTGCCTATACAATGAAACTTTGAGTAAGCTAAAAAGCGAAGATGAAAACAAAGCCTACACGCTAGCTTTTATACTTTGCGACAATGTTGTTGGCGAGACGGCGATGATAAACACACTTGGAGACTTCGAGATCGTAGATGAACCAAGAGAAAAAGGCGTCGCGCTTACCGACTTTGCTGATCTTATAGATGATAAATTTGGCAAAGAGGCATCAAGCGAGCCGCTAAAGCAGTTTAGCTTTTATGAGCTTGAACCCCGCTCAGATGCGCTAAGAGATGATGTTTTTATGGGATATACAAGCCTAATCCCACTGTTAAATGAATACTATGACGGCAAAAGCGATATCTATAACGAAGCTTACGAGCTTGGTATAAATTTCTGCTTTTTAGTATTGTATCACGGCGGCGATGTGCAGTTTGGCATTGATAGCAAAACTAAGATAGAAGATGAGCTTGAAACTAGTACTTTTTGCGAGGGCATGGGAGCAGCGACTGGCACTAAGCACTCTTATGTTGATCTTATCTGTTTTGACAAAGACGAGCTTGAAAAGGCTGTTAGTAAATTTAGCAAAGAGCTTGATATCAAGATAGAAACTTGCGAATTTAAACGCTAGATACATAAAATTTTACGTAAAATATTGCATATTCTGCTAGCTGGTAAATTTAAAATAGCCAGCTGGCAATAAATTTATCCTTTAAATTTAGAGCTGTTTGAAAGATAGGCGCAAAATTTAAGCCCATATAAAAAGATGATCCACGAGATGTAGATCCAGACAAAGAAGAAAAGCACAGCTGAAAACGAGCCATAGACACTTAGATAGGTCTTGTTGTAAAGGACGTAATAAACAAAGGCTGACTTGCCAAGATACCAAACGAGCGATGCTGCAAACGAGCTAAAAAGCGCGCTTTTAAATTTTATCTCGTCATTTACTGAGATGAGATATGTGACGCAAAATATCACCCAGATGATGAGATATGGCACGATGCTTAAGAAATTTATCGAGCTTGTTATCACGTTTGAATTTAACATCTCTTGCACAAGGCTTGAGAGGTAAAAACTGCCAGCAAGTCCGAGCGGCGCAAGCGTGATGAGCGTCCAGTACGAGCTAAGTGCCGACCAAAAGCCCCTAGCCTTGCTAGCTCTTGTCACTTTTAAGACTACGTATTCATAATCGCTAAAAAACATAGCTGAAGTAAATATCATCGCCACAAAGCCAACTATGCCTAAATTTCCGCTATTTTGGAGAAAATTTTGCAAGTAGTTTGAGATGATCTCTTGGTTGCTTGGCAAAAGAGCTGAGAAGACAAAGTCTTGAATTTTGGCGTAATAATCCTCAAAGCTAGGCAGTTTTGTAAAGATAGAAAACGATATAAGAAGTATCGGTATGATCGATAAGATCGTGTGAAAACTAAGGCTTGCTGCGTAGTGAAAGAGCTCTTTGTCCTTAAGAGCAGCTAGCAAATTTAAACCACTCTTTAAATCGCTCTTGCTTAAGGACAAACGGCTCATTTATCAGTTATCTTCTTCAAAAAGTTTTTCGTAGTGAGCGTCGTAGTTGTTGATGTGCTCGCTATTTAGCTTCCAAAATACAGTATCTATGTCGCTAACTCTTGTGTAAAATGGTAGTTGGTAATACTCAACCTCGCCAGTTTTAAACTCTTTTAGCACCTTAAAGCTTTGACAATCAGCAAAAACGCTCCTGCCATCCATCGCGACAAAGATAAGTCCAGCTGCACTTTGAGCGCACATCTTTCTAAAGTCATCTCTGCTTGGATTTGGCTTGTATTCGTAGCTTAAGTATGCTCCGACAAGGTCTGGATGGATAAATATCATATTAGGAAATGCGCCCAAAACCTCTTCATAAATTTCTTTATTTGGCACGACGATTAATGAGCGGTTATAAAGGTAGTTTAGCACGACTATATCGCCACTTGCAGGTGCGATGCCAGGGAGTGGAAGAGCCTTTTGCTCGAGCAGGTCAAACACCTCAAATCTAACCTTCGCAAAGCCGGCATTTTTAGAGACAACGCTCACTCTTGCGATGATAGAACTATCAGTGTCAAATTTATGAAGCACAACACCGCTTGATCCGATCAAAATTTCAGGACTATCAACTATCGTTGCCGTGCCGTCACTCTCGACGCTAATAAGAGGAGTTCTATACTCATTTAAAGAAAAATCAGCCCCAAAAGCAAAGCCAAAAAACAGCGATAAAATCACGATTATACGTTTCAAAAATATCTCCTAAGTTTAAATTTTTAGAGCGATTATAGCCTAAAATGCTTTATCTTTTGCAAAATTAAAGCAAGTTTTAGTTAAAATCCCCTCCAGCTTTTTAAAAGGATATCGATGCCTCGTATATTTGTGATTTTTGCAATATTATGTATAAATTTATATGCCATAAAACCAACTGTCGATGAGCTTAGTTGGCCAAATGGCAGCAGCTTTTTAAATTTCCTTGAATCAAATAAAATCCCACTTTCACTTTACTACAACCTAGCAAGCGAAGATCAAGAGCTAACAGAAGAGATCATCGCTGGCACAAAATATCAAATTTACAAAGACGATAACGGCGAGGTTAAACAAGCTCTCATCCCCGTTAGTGACGAGCTTCAGATACATATTTATAGAGACGACAAGGGTAAATTTCAGCTTGAGTTTATCCCGATCTTATACCAAAGCGAAGATAAAGTTTTAGCCCTAAAAGTCGATAAATCAGTCTCTGAAGATATCTTTGACTACACTGGCTCTGGCACGCTAGCACTTGGTTTCAAAGAGGTTTTTAGCGGCAGCGGGATCGATTTTAAAAAGATAAATAAAGGCGATACGATCGCTATCGTTTATAACCAAAAACTACGCATGGGTCGCTCTTTTGGCACGCCTGAAATTTACGCAGCGATGATAGAGACAAAAAACAAACGCTACGTGATGTATAAATTTGAAGATAAATTTTATGATAAAAACGGCAAGAAAAGTGATAAATTTTTGCTCGTTCGCCCTCTTGCAAACGCTAGGATCACATCAAATTTCACTCTAAAAAGATGGCATCCGATCCTTCAAAGATATAGAGCGCACCTTGGGGTTGATTATGGTGCTCCAAAAGGCACACCGATCAAGGCTGCAGGCGATGGCACGGTCAAATTTGTCGGACAAAAGAGCGGTTATGGCAGAACCGTCATCATCTCTCACGCTGGTGGCTATGAGACACTTTATGCCCACCTAAACGGCTTTGCAAAGGGCATAAGAGGCGGTCTTAGAGTAAAACAAGGCACACTAATAGCATATGTTGGTACAAGCGGCATGAGCACTGGCCCTCACCTACACTTTGGCCTCTATCTAGGTGGCAAACCGATCAATCCAGAAAGCGCCATCAAGGTCGTAAAAAATATAGAAGACAAAAAAGAGTCTGCTAAATTTAAAGCAGTCATAAATAGAAATGATGAGCTGATAAAACAGGCTCTAAGCAACGACAAAGAGTATCACAAGGTGGAATTTTTCCCTAACGTAATAGATTTTTAAAGGTAAAACTTGAGCCAAGAACTAGAAGAAGCAAAAGAGCTGATAGATCAGCACTTAGATGAAAATTTAGAAGACGGCGAGCTCTCTGCATACGAGCTAGCCCAGCACCTAAAAACACTTAAAAAGCACGACGAGGAGCTTTTTGCCAAGTATCTTGAAAAGCTAGATCCTGAAATTTTGGGTGACGTGGCGATCGAGCTTCCTGATCACATGCTAAAAGACGTGATTGACACGCTCCCAGCTGAAAAGATCGTAGAAGCGCTCGAAGAGCTAGAGAGTGACGATGCGACCGACCTACTCCAATACATCGAGGATATCGATGAAGACAAAGCTAGAGAGCTTTTTAACGAGCTAGATAAAGAAAATCAAAACGAAATTTTAAGACTTAGAAGCTACGATGAAGATAGAGCTGGTGCGCACATGCAAACAGAGCTATTTTCAGCTCATCTTGAAGAGAAGCTTGGCAGCGCAGTTGCAAGACTAAGACAAGAGAAGCAAGAAGGCAAACTAGAAAATGTCTCACAGCTTTTCATCATCGATAAAAATAGCGTCTTGCAATACGCCATCCCGCTTGAAGATCTCATCCTCTTTGACTTCACAAAAACGCTAAAACAAAATATCGAATCAACCCAGATCGACCACTACAAGCCTCACATGGCAAATGATATGGATCTCATGCAAGATGTCGCTGATATGTTTCAAGAGTACGATCTAAACGTTATCGCAGTTACAAGTAGCACTGGCATACTGCTTGGTCGTATCACGTATGATGATATCCACGACTACATCCAAGAGAGCGCAACAGAGCAAATTTATAACCTAGCTGGCGTTGATGACGAGTCAGAAGAGGACGATACGCTATTTAAAGCGGGTCGTGGCCGTGCGGTTTGGCTTGGTATAAATTTGCTAACAGCCCTTTTTAGCTCATCTATCATCGGACTTTTTGACGAGACGATAGCAGCTTACGTCGCACTTGCCGTGCTTATGCCAATAGTTGCTTCAATGGGTGGCAACACTGGCACGCAAGCACTTGCCGTTACGGTTCGTCGTTTGGCACTTGGCGAGATAGAATTTAAAGATGCAAAGAGCGTTTTAAAGCGTGAGGTGACGATCTCACTCGTAAATGGCCTCATCTTTGGCGTCATCATGGGTATCATCGCCGCCGTTTGGTTTGATAAAGGCATGCTTGGCGTGGTTATCGGCCTTAGTATGATCACAAATTTATTCTTTGCTGGCTTTTTTGGCACGATCATACCTTTGACGCTAAGGCGTTTTAACATCGATCCTGCCGTTGGCTCGGCGGTCATTCTTACTACATTTACCGATGCGATAGGTTTTTTTAGCTTTTTAGGACTTGCAAAATGGATACTACTATAACAAATTTAGAAATTTTACCTCTTGGTGAGTCAAAATACCTAAAGCCATTTAAGATGAAATTTAAACAAAATGGCTTGCAAAGGGACTGGGACTGCGTCAAGGTGATGAACAGCGTCAGTATATTTTTATATCACGAGCAAAAAGATGCATTTTTGTTTGTCAAGCAGTTTCGTCCAGCCGTTTGGTACTCGCAAGAAAAAGAAGGCATCAAAACAAGCGAGCAAGGCTTTACTTATGAGCTTTGCGCAGGGCTTATGGATAAGGGGCTAAGCGAGGAGCAGACCGCTAGAGAAGAGGCAGTCGAAGAGGTCGGATATGAGCTAAAAGAGATGGAGCGCATCACGATGACGTATGGCGCTTTTGGCTTTGGTGGCAACATGCAAACGATGTTTTACGCAAAGATAAATGAGAGCATGAAGGTAAATGCAGGCGGCGGCGTCGATGGCGAAGATATCGAGCTAGTTTTTATAAAACGAGAAGATATGATGAAATTTGCCTTTGACGAGAGCAAGGTCAAGGGCTTTGGGCTCATCTTTGCCTACTTATGGTGGGAGAAATTTAAAGGCTAAAAAGAGACCTTTTTGATAAGCGCAAAGACAACAACCGCCACAACAAAAATGCCAACTAAAATAATATAATCCGACATAAGAAACCTTTACGTTTAAAATTTGCACTATTGTAACTAAATTTTTAACAAAATAAGAACTTTATAACCGCACATATCATAAAATAATCAAAAATCATAAGGAGAAAATGATGAGCGAAAATGAAACTCTTTTTATCAACCGCGAATTAAGCTGGCTACGCTTTAACTCAAGGGTGCTCGCTCAGTGTGAAAAGGATATACCTTTACTTGAAAAGCTAAAATTTATAGCCATTTATATGACAAATCTTGATGAATTTTATATGATAAGAGTGGCCGGTCTAAAGCAGCTTTTTGCAGCTGGAGTGACGACAAGCAGTAGCGATGGCATGAGTCCGCTTGATCAGCTAAGAGAGATCAGAAAGTATCTGCAAGATGAGCAAAATTTAGTCGAGGCTCACTACAAAAACACCGTGGACGCACTTAGTAAAGAGGGTCTTTTTATTAAAAACTATGACGAGCTTGACGATAGCTTAAAGCAAAAATGCGACGAATACTTTTTCTCAAACATCCTGCCAGTTATCGTGCCTATCGCTGTTGATGCGACACATCCATTCCCTCACCTAAACAACCTTAGCTTCTCGCTTGCCGTTAAACTTGCTGATATCGAGCATCCTGAAATTTTAAAATATGGCATGATAAGAATTTCAAGAGTATTGCCAAGATTTACCCAGCCAAGTAGCAACGTCTTTGTGCCTATTGAGACGATCGTACACCGCCACGCAGAAGAAATTTTCCCAGGATATAAGCTCATTAGCTCGGCTGCCTTTAGAGTGACAAGAAACGCTGACATCGTCATCGAAGAAGAAGAGGCGGATGACTTTATGATGATACTTGAGCAAGGGCTAAAGCTTCGTAGAAAAGGGGCTTTTGTGCGTATGCAGATAGATAAAGATGCAGACGCTGATATCTTAGAGTTTTTAAATTTTCACATGAAAATTTTTCACAAAGATATCTACTTTTCAAGCATCCCGCTCACGCTTAGCTCTCTTTGGGAGATAGCTGGGAGCAAGAACTTTAGCCACCTAGCAAATCCGCCCTACGCCCCAAAAACCCTGCCTCCATTTGGTAACGGTATCTCAGTTTTTGACGCCATAGACAAAGAGGATGTGCTGCTAGTTCATCCATTTGAGAGCTTTGATCCAGTCGTTAGCTTTATAAGAGAGGCTAGCAAAGATCCAAAGGTGATCTCGATACGCATGACGCTTTACAGGGTCGATAAAAACTCACCGATCATCCAAAGCCTGATAGACGCTGCAAGCGACGGCAAGCAAGTAACCGTGATGGTCGAGCTAAAAGCAAGGTTTGATGAAGAAAATAACTTGCACTGGGCAAAGGCGCTTGAAGATGCTGGCGCACACGTGATATATGGCATCACAGGCTTTAAAGTCCATGCAAAAGTTAGCCAAGTGATCCGCCAGATCGGCGATAAACTCAAATTTTACATGCACTTTGGCACTGGCAACTACAACGGCAGCTCAGCTAAAATTTACACTGACGTGAGCCTATTTACGAGCAAAGAGGAATTTAGCCAAGATACGACCTCGTTTTTTCACATCCTCTCAGGATATAACAAAAACCGCCGTCTAAACGCCCTTAGCATGTCGCCCTTTCAGATAAAAGAGCGCATCATCGAAAAGATAAGAGTGGAGGCCAGCAAAGGCAGCGAGGGCAGGATCATCGCCAAGATGAACGCGCTAATAGACGAAGACGTGATAAACGAGCTTAGCCGCGCCTCAAACGCAGGCGTGAAGATCGACTTAATCGTCCGAGGTGTGTGCGGGCTAAGGCCTGGCGTAAAAGGCAAAAGTGAAAATATAAGAGTTCGCTCGATCATCGGTAAGTATTTGGAGCACGCTAGAATTTTATATTTCAAACACGCTAATCCAAAAATTTACATCTCAAGCGCTGACTGGATGCCACGAAATTTAGAGCGTCGCTTGGAGCTCATGACGCCTATCTTTGAGCCAAGACTACAAGAGAGACTGCTTGAAATTTTAGAGCTTCAGCTAAGCGATAATGACCTAGCATTTGAGCTACAAAATAACGGCGAATACACAAAAGTAGCTAGACGCGAGGGCGAAAAAACGATCTCTTGCCACGAAGTTTTAGAAAACTATATCTCTAAAATTTACAAATCCGTCAAAAAAGACACAGACAAAGCAAAAGCAGATATGCTTGCAAGCAAGCTTTTAAAAGAGAGCTAAAAGATAAATGGCTTTTAAATTTAAGTTTAGAAGCCATTTTTATCTTAAATAATAAATCTTAAACCAAAAGACTAAATTTAATCTTCTAGCTAAATTTGATTCCAAATTTAGCTAGCAATTTTAGCAAAAGTAAAATTTCACATTAGCACAAGCTCTAAATTTAGCTACAAAAGGCAAACCGCCTAGCAAACTGCGTCATCAGTAGCGACGGCTTGGCTATTTTACACATACAAAAACTAACATTCACGAGAAATTTATCACAACGGCAACGTTGTTTTAGGGCTTTTATAAAGATCGGCGCTTGCAGGGCGATAGATCGTGACGTTATTGAAAACACAATGATCGCAAACCGAGAAAAAGATAGACGATCTCGTTTAAATAGGTCATAGCTAAATCAAATTTCTAAATTCCCAGCCAAGTGGCTTAAATTTAAACCAGCCCTACTCCAAAGCTATTAAAACTGGCTCTGGTTTTAGCTTTACGCTTGGGGCATTTTTGCTAAAGCTTATGAGATCCTCTGTCGTTTGGATGCTAAAAGGTAGGCGAGTTAAGCAGACTTTGAAAATTTCAGCCGCTGCTATGGCGTCATTTAGGGCTCTGTGATGGGTGTTGTTTATGCCAAGGAGTTCTTTTAGCGAGCCAAGGCCGTATTTTTGCGAGGCGATGGTGCGGCGGCTAAGATCGATGGTGCAAAGCTTTCTATTTAGCAGTATGCCAAGGCCGATCTCATTTAGGCTGTGCGAGATAAATCCGTAGTCAAAATTTACGTTGTGCGCGATAAAGACGCTAGTCCCCAGAAAAATTTTAAACCGCTCCAGCACGTTTAGTAAATTTGGCGCACCAACTAGATCGCTCGCTCTTATGCCAGTTAGCTCTGTGATATTTTCAGGTACCATAGGAGCTGCTACAAAGCTTTCAAAGCGCCCTATTTCAGTGCCATTTTTCATTTTTATAGCGCCTATTTCTATGATCTGTCCATTTGTCGTACCACCAGTCGTTTCGATATCCACGACGCAAAATTCCTGCTCGCTTATATCTCTAAATCTCGTGCCAAGCTCGATCTCGTTGCTTTCATTTCTAGTGATGTCAAGCCCGAGAGTTCGCCACATATCAAGGTCGCGCACGTCAATGAGCGATGAAATTTCCTCGATATCGCTAAATTTCAAGATAAACTCGTGATAGCCTAAATTTTGCCTAGCTAAAATTTCAATGCTATTTTCTAAACGCTGTTTTTTTGGTTTCAAAACTCAAGCTTTATGGCGCGAATGGCTTGTTCGTATGAATTTGATGAAAAGATATAGCTGCCAGCCACCAAGACATCAGCCCCAGCCTCTTCAAGATCAGGTGCATTTAGTCCGTTTACGCCGCCATCTACTTCGATGAGGCACTTGGCATTTTTGCGCTCTATTAGCTCTCTTAGAGCCCTTGTTTTCTCAAGCACGACTGGCATAAATTTCTGACCGCCAAAGCCGGGATTTACGCTCATTAAAAGCACCATATCGACTTCATCGATGATGTGCTCGATCGCGCTAACTGGCGTGTGTGGATTTAGCACGATGCCAGGACTTACGCCGTTTTTTCTGATGTGATCGATGAGCCTCATTGGGTGCTTCTCTTCTTCGATATGAAAGGTTAGAAATTTTGGCTTTAGCGGCAAGAAAAGGTCAGCAAAAAATGAGTTATTTTCAACCATCAAATGAATATCAAGTGGCTTTGTAGCAGCCTTTACAACGGCACTTACCACGACTGGTCCGATGGTTAAATTTGGCACAAAATGCCCATCCATAACATCAACATGCACCAGATCGCACCCAGCCTCGCAAATGGCTCTTATCTCAGCTGCTAAATTTCCGAAATCAGCCGACAAAATACTAGGTGCAACGTACATTTTAAATCCTTATTTACTTATAAAAATCACGCCAGTTTGGCTCTCTTTTGCATTTAATGTGGCATAAATTCCACTGCTTGCTCTGTCAAAAAACATCTCATTTTCGAAAAATTTAAAGTTGCTAAGTTTTACCTTTAAATTTCTCTCGATGAAAATATCTAAAATTTTGCTTGCAATGATACTAAAAATTTGAGAAAATCCGCTTAAACAGCCACACTCTAGATCGCCATTATCTGAAAAAATCGAGCAAATTTTACCAAGCTTGTCCTTTTTAACACCAAGCAAAATTCTCATCTGTATGTCGCCATAAAAGAGCACGCAAGCCCTCAAATAGTCATTTTCGCCCTCTACATTAAAGTTGCTGATCTTTGCATCAAGGCATAAAATTTCACTCTCTATCAAAGGCGAGAGCACGTCTGTGACGCTTGAAATGACAAGTGGCAAAAACTCAACTAAATTTTTATTCATCTTTGTGGGCTCAATGTCGATAAGGCGCTTTTTAAAATAAAGCGTCGAGTCATCTTTGAAAAAGTCATCCATCTTTTTATATAAAAGTATCTTTGCCGCTTTTAAATTTGACGCAAGTGTCTCTGAGATGTTGCCCTCATTTAAGCCACAAATCGCCACTATAGCGCCACTTTTTTGGCTCAGCTCAGATAGTTTTATCAAAAAACTAGCACCTATGGTATTTAAAGCGCCAACCGAATCAGACCAAAAAACAAAGAATTTAAAGCCAATTTTTTGCAACCTTTCGTGAAATTTATAGTCAAAATTCTGCACAAAAGAGCTATCTATAAGCCCTGCTGCCTTGTAAATGACAACGTCGCCTCTTACAAAGGTGCTAAACTCTTTTTTACCTAAAACGATGTGATTTAGGGTGCTAATGGTGTATTTGTAAGCTTGTTTGGCAGCGTTAAATTCTTCTACGCTTTTTACAAATTTACACTTGTAGCACTTTTGCTCCAAAAGCGAGTTGATGTAGTCTTTGTACTGCTCATTTTTGTTATAAATCACGATAGCTTCGCTGCTATCTGCTAGTGTATCGTTTAAAAACAGCGTCGCAACTTTTTCATTTTCAAAGAGTGAAAATCTCAAAATATTTTTTGAAGTCTTTGCGACAAGCTCGTAAAAAGTATCGTCATAGTCGCAGACTGCAAACTCAGCGCCTATCTCTCTGGCGATGCTTGATAGATGCTCGCATGTGCTATTTAGCCAAAGTGGGCTAAAAAATGTGACATTTTTTAATGAAAGCAAAATGGCGCTTATCTGCCTTGCGCAAATTTGCTCTACTTCGGCCTTTTTGATACTTGAAGGGGTGATATTAACCTCTAAAAATCCAAATGGCCTAACTATGGCTAAAGAGCCCTCAAAAGTTACTTTCATTTTCTAAGAGCCTTTTTTAAATTTATAACCATATCAGCCGAAGCATGGACGCTAACATCGGTGATCCTATCGATGCCAAAGTCAAAAAATTTAGCAATGCTTGCCTCATAAGAGAGCAAAATTTTAAAGTATTTTAAGACCAAAACCTCTTCTCTAGTGAGCCTATCGCTATCCCATCCCGCAAGCTTTAAAAGTACTCCAAATAGCGAAATATCAAACCTTCGCTGCAAGATCCTATCAAAGCTCATATCAGAAAAACCAACGATATGTTTAAGCGAGTGTGGATACTTTAAAAAGATCAGCTCGCAAAATATAAACAAAATTAGCGCGTAGGCAGCTAGAAACAAATTTTTTTGATTTTTTAGCCCAAGATAGTTTAGAAGCTTGCTCCAATCAGATAGAAATTTGGCATTAAACTCCATCATCGAGTGTAAATTTACACCAAAATTTTTATATCTTTTTGGAGATTTGATAAAAACAAAATAAGAGCAAATTATCATTTTTAGGTTGTCTATGCCAACCATATATGCCATTAAATATATATCTTTTGACCAACTTTTAAGAGCAAAATCTCCTAATTTTATAACAGTAGTAAAATATGCTTTAAAAACTTCGTCACCCCTAAAAAGCTCCATAGCAGCAGTGATGTCGCCCTCATCTAAATGCTTTTGGCACTCATAAAAAACATCGGGCATTGTATAGATAAAATTTGAAATTTCATCTATTTGATTTTTAGTTAGCATTTTTGTTTTACCGATTTTTTTATTTTGGGGCTATTTTAGCCTTAATTAAATAAAAAATCAACAAAACTTATAAATATAAATGTTCATTTTAAGCAATACTTTGGTTTTGTTTAGATAAAATCAGCAGAAATTTTTGTTTATAAGGAAAAAAAATGTCAAAAAGATGTGCAATAACTGGCAAAGGACCAATGGTAGGCAACAACGTGAGCCACGCCAACAATAAAACTAAAAGAAGATTTTTACCAAATCTTAGAACTATCCGTGTTACTCTAGAAGATGGCACAACAAGAAGAATAAAAGTTGCTGCTTCTACTCTAAGAACAATGAAAAAGCAGTCAAACTAAGAGATAAAATGAAGAGGAATTTATGTCTTTTCTCTCAAGACTTTTAAAATTCCTCAACTGGTCAAACTCCGCAAAACCAGAAATAAGCCTAGATACTGAGCTTTACGAACAACTAAAACCTTTTAGATTTCCACTAATTTCAGTGGTATTACTGTTACTTTTTGGAACACTGGGTTATATCTTTATAGATAACTTCTCTCTCATAGATGCCTTTTACCAAGCAGGTATGACATTCACGACGGTCGGTTTTACCGAAGTTGCGCCCATAACTCCAAAGGGGCGAATTTTTACTATAACATTTATCCTTGTTGGCTTCATCATTTTTACGCTATCAATCGGTATCGTTGTAGAAGTTCTAAAAAGAGGCACATTAATTAGCATTTTAAAGGAAAGGCGTATGCTTTACAAGATCGCAAGACTAAAAAATCACTTCGTTATTTGTTATCACAACCTCTACACGATCGAGCTTAGTGCTCAGTTTCGCGAAAATCACATACCATTTGTAGTGGTTGATGACAGAGAAGACATCGCAGAATTAGCTCAAATTTACAAGTATCCATACTTCATAAAAGCTCAGCCTCACACTCAAATCGCCTTTTTAAAAACGCATCTATCAAGTGCAAAAGGACTAATCACTCTTAGCCCAAATATCGCTGACAATATCGCACTTATCGCATCTGTTAGACTTTATGAAAAAGAGATAGGCCGCAAAAAACCTTACCATATCATCACAAACTCCGACAGTGAAGATGACACACAAAGGCTTAAAAAACTTGGTGCTGATAACGTAGTCAGCCCATCTCGCCTAGTCGCACAGCGTCTAAGTGCCATGAGCGTAAGACCTGATATGGAAAATTTACTCGAGCAATTTCTATACACAAAAAGCTCACCTATCGACATAGAAGAAATTCTTGTGCCTGACTACTCTTGGATCAGGTTTAAAAGACTAAAAGAGACGCACCTAAGAAATATCACAAACGCTGACGTGGTCGGCATTAGAGACATAAATAATAAATTTATCCCGATGCCAAATGGTGACACTCTAATTGGCACAGGCACAAAGCTTTTAGTCATCGGCACAGTTGATGGCATACGACTAACCAAACGCCTAGTAAAGAGCAAGCATAAGCCAGAAGAGCTAAAATACGTTTAGTTTTTTGCATTTTGTGATAAATTTGACTTAACCACTAAGCTTTTATAGATCTAAATTTAGATAGCCAAATATTTACAAAGCCTTGTTAAAATTTATAAATTTTTTACAGGAGCTACGTATGTTACACGAATACACTGATCTCATAAATGAGTTGAAAAAAGTAGATGTTCATTTTGCCGCACTTTGCAAAAAGCATGACGAGCTAAATGAAAAGATAGATAGCAAAGCAGCGCAAGCCTCTGAGCTTGATGCCTTGAAAAAAGAAAAATTAAAACTAAAAGATGAAATTTACGCTCAAGTTTTAAAATACAAAGAGCAAAAATAAGCAAACCATTTCCAAACCATTTTTTGCTTTTAAATCTTGGTTTGGAAAATTTTATTTTTAATAAAAATAATTTTTTTACAAAAAACCTTGACAAATGGCATTAAAGTCTATATAATTACAACTCTTAAAAACATTGGGGTATCGCCAAGCGGTAAGGCAACTGGTTTTGGTCCAGTCATTCAGAGGTTCGAATCCTCTTACCCCATCCACTTTTAAAAATCCCAAATAACTCTTATCGCGGAGTAGAGCAGTGGTAGCTCGTCGGGCTCATAACCCGAAGGTCGGCGGTTCAAATCCGTCCTCCGCAACCAAATACCCATTTTATCGGCACTCCGAGCCACTTTTTAAAATGCTTAAATTACTCTGAAATTGAATTAAGCAAAATTTCGATAGTTTCTTTAGATTTTTTGACGTTTGCAGTTATATATTTTTGCGTAGTAATTATATTTGTATGACCTAGCGTAAATGATACTTGCTCGATAGGAATTTTAAGATAATTAATTGAGTATGTGCCTATTAAATGCCTAATATCGTGCAATCTTATCTTTGGCAAATTATTTCTTTTAAGAAGTGAAGCCCAACTTTTACGCAAATCTTTAAATTTATCATCTGTCATAGGATTAATAAATACATAATCATTTAGACGTTTTTGCTCTTTAGCTACTATATACCTTTTATAAAGCCTAGAATATAACTCATCACTCATCTTATAAATCATATCTCTTTTCGCCTTATTGATCTTAAAAGGGATAGTATAAGTTCTTGTTTTAAAGTTTATATCGCTAAATTTAAGGCTTAATACTTCATTTTTACGCCTGCCGTGAAGTAAAAAAAAGAATATATCAGAGCTTGCATCGGTATTTTCACAAATAGCTTTTATAAAGCGTTTTTGAATAGCTATCGGATAATCAAAATATCTTTTATTGTCAAATTTTGGAAGCTCAATAAAATCACAAGGATTTTTACTTATTAGCTCCAGCTTGATGCCAAGCTTAAAGATAACTTTAAGCTTAGCGACAATATTTTTAATTGTCTTAATCTTGTATTCTTGCTTTATTAGATCATTGCAAAACTTTTGAATATCAATAAAATTTATCTTTTTTATATCTCTTAATCCAAGCGAGTTTTTAAAATGCTTGTTATAAGTAGCTATATCACTTCTAAGGGTTGAAGAGCTTAATATAAGCTCATAATAGCTAATATAATTATCAAAAAGATCATTTAAACACATTTTTAAAACTCATTACAAATCAAAAATCTATCTACAAAGCTATCAATATCAGGGGCATTTAAATCGTGCCTTTCGTGATAGTGTGTAAAGTTATCTAAATTACGATCTAGCATTAAATTTTCAACGTAAGCCAAGTGTTGAACATTCACATCACCGCCCAAGCTTTGATAATAATTAACTAGCTCATAATCTCGCATTTTGCTTACTGGCTTAACTCTTTTTTCAGTCTTAAACAATTCATCGCAAATTTTTAAAATTTGCCTTTGTTTTAAAGTGCTACCAAAATTCTTTATTTCATCGCTTGCATCTTCATCAACTTTATTATTTATCTTTAATCTATCGTAAAAATTCATAAGCCTGCCATTTATAAAATGCTCCAATCTGCCATTTAAATAAATGATCTCTTCTTTATTAAAAGGCAAATTTATATAAATATAATCATCTTTTTTATTCCACTCAATTAATGCCCTATGATCGTTTGTTAAGTCGTTTAAATGATAAAAGTCTTGCATTGAGCTAATAAAATTAATCTTTCTATACACCCACAAAGGCACTTTAGTGCGTGAGCTTAAAAAACGTCTAACCTTATGCTTTACATACCACGCAGAAAGCTCATCGAAATCCTGAGTTTCCTTTAAATTTATGAAAGTCTTTTGAATATATTTCATCACGTAGCCACTGGGATTATTAATTGAAGTTTGAAAGCCGTTTAGCTCGCCGTTTTTCTCTTGCTCACTTGTAATGGCGTCTGTCTTTAAATTTTGTGGAGCATAAAAGATATTTGTATAAATTCTTTTCATAAAATCAAGCGTATAGGCTGGGACGTAAAATAAAGCGTGAATATGTGGCACGCCGTCTTTTTTGTGTGGCTCAAAACATCTTATATAGCTTCTATCTATTTTTTTAAATGCTTTATGATAGCGCTTAAGAAACAAAACCCATTGGTAATTCAATACGGCAACCAAATCAGAGATAGTCAAAGGTGCTAAATTTTTAGCCTTATATTTGATTTCATCAGGTAAATACTTATAATCAATAGACTTAAATTTAGAATAATCGCCATTTAAAGCACCCCTAAAACAGCCGTTTAAAGTGATCGTTAAGAAAACTGGCACTTGAAAGTTATCAATAGCAAATGAGCTAAACACATTAACGCGGTTAGACACTTCAGCGTAATATTTCGGGCTAAAGTTTGCTGACATTGAAATATCAAGCAAATTTTTAACCTGCCCTAAACTATTAACAAAAGAAAAAGAGCGCATATACTCCCTTTGACTATCAAGCTTCTCTTGACAAAGCTCTACATCAAAGGGCGAAACACCGTATAAATTCCTTGCTCGCATAGTCGCTTCCTTAAAGGTGAAAGTTTTTTATTAATTTGACAAGAGCCACCATTTGGCGGACTTCGTCCGCACAAATGGTTGGCTTTTTGGCTACGCCAAAACACACTTAGGCGAAAGGGGGCTTTTATGACCCAGCTGGCTCGTTTGTTGCACGGCTCGAAAAGGCTGGACGAACTAAAAAGCTTACTACTCGCCTTTTGTAGGGGATATCCCCTACACCCCTTAAAACATTAAATTATTTGAATTGTGAGAGTTAAAACAGAGTTTATTTCGCTGTCTTGCTCTACTGAAAAAAGATACTTAAGAAGCCAAATATCTTTAAGGATAGGCACGCCGTTACGTTGCTTAGCAGTAGTTTTTTTATTTATGCCGCTAAGAACCAGAACGTCGCCACGCTTTAAAGAATATGAACTTTTAAGCTCTTTCTTTGAAACAATGGGCGTTAGAGATGAACTTTGAGAAAGAATATCTTCAAGGATTAGATGTAAGTCAAAATCAATGTGATCGGATAGGATTATAGGCTTTAAATTGATTTTTAAACCAATGTCTTTATATTCATAACTATCAGTCTTTTGGTAATTAACGTTTGATATATCAGTTTTTGAAACAAGATAAGGGATATTTTGGACAGAACTAAAATAAACTTCTGTGTGATTTTTTGCCGTCAAGACTGGCGAAGAGATGATTTTTGTAATGCCGTTTGTATCAAGAAAATTTAATATGCCAAAAAATGCACTATCATCGTTTTTAATGACGTTTGAATTAGTAATGTAAGGCGAAGTAATTAAATTTATATAGTAAGCTAAATCGCCGTGATTAAGTGGCTTAAGTAAGCCCTGCAAATTTGTGCCTAAATCTTTTATATCTTTTAAATTTGTTTCAGTAATTGTAAGCTTAAATGTTACTTGCTCTAAGCTTTTATCGATCTTAGCGATAGCGTCTTTAACTTGATCAAAAATGTAATCATCAGCCCTAAAGAAGACAGAATTTGAAGCGGTCGCATAGGTAGCATTTAGATCAAACTGGCTTAAAATTTTATTGACATCTTCGACAACATAATTTTTAAGATCGATACGCCTTAAATCATAATCAGGCAATTTTTGAGAGCTTACATAGTAAAAATTATCTTTTTTGTAAAGATACAAATTCTTTGCTTCAAGCATCTTTCTAAACATCGAAATCGTTATTTTTACTTCGTCTTGATAGATAAAATAGTATTCGCCTTGATGAATGCTCTCATCAGTTACAATAGCTATATTGTTCGCCTTACTCGTTAAACGTGCGAAATCTAAAAGATCAGTATAAATTTCAGCAGAAAAAAGGCTATTTAATAGCAGACACGGAAGAATTAGGAATTTGATTAAACTTTTCATCGGAAACACCTTTGTTATTTTTTTGTAAATTTTGAAAAACTGGCTTGTCAAATACGTAATAGTATTTAACAAGCTCGTGAGATTTTGGCTCGAAATAAAAATATAATGGGGTATGCGTTGAAGAAATGTAACTAATCAATGATAATGGGTACAAATGATAATCATCGCTAAAATGGCAATTATTGTTAAGGCAAGTAATATCATAAATGTAAATTTCAGAAAGATCAATATTATTGTTTTTAAGCTTTTTATCATCAAAGAATAAATTTGAATTTTTAGGCTGCTCGGAAACTGGAACAATAGTTTTATTTTCAATAGGTGGAACATCTTTATCAGGATTTTCAACTTCAAACATAGACATAACAATAAAATAAAAATAAAGTAAAAGTAAAACAAAGACTAATACAGCTAAAAAGAAATAGAAGCGAACAAATGATTTTTTATTTGAGCTTTGCCCTGAGTGATAAAGATTAAATACTTCTTCAAGAAATGGAATATTAATAATCTCTAATTGATCTTTTTTATAAAGCCTAAAGCTGGCATACACTTCATAACGAAATTTCTTTGAGAATAATCTTCGTGAGCTATCAACAGCCCTATAAAATTTCTCTGCGATGCGTTTATATTCATTATTTACAAGCGTTAGATCTTGCGTAATTAAATAAATATCTTGATATAAATGCCTATGATATGTAAGCCACCAAACTAAAATTTCATCTTTTTGATTTTTAAAGAAGTTGTGACACTCATCAAGAACGAATACACAACCATATAAATTTAACTCTTTGGCTTTTTCATTTACTTCATTATCGGTAGCACCAGTCTTGTAAAGAGCATATAAATTTCTTAAGCCTAAATAAAATTCATCAAAATCAAACTTTTTAAATTTATCGCATAGATCAAATTTAAACTCATTAATATTCGTATAACAAAATGAATAATTAGGCTTTTCTTTAGGTTTAACAAATTTAGTTAAAAATGTCTTCTTAGGCTCATAAAGAAAGAGCTTATATATCATAAAGACAGCGTAATAAGTTTTACCGCTTCCAGGATTGCCGACTAAATACGTAATCATCTTTATAGCTTAGCAAGAATAAAGGTTATTAAAGTTTCGCGAACAAATCTAAAGACTACAATACCTATTTTCGTAGCGTAGATAACAAAGAAACTCAACAATATAGGCGAGAAAATAGCAAATACATCGCAAAAAGCATTCCAAGCACCTAAAGCCCTTAAAACAGAAATTGCAGTTACAAAAAGCTTATCATTGCCTACAGAAAGATTATTAATAAAATCAACAATATAATTAAATTTCGAATATATAAAATTTATAATATAAAGAACAGCGGTTGCGTAAGAAAGGATTAAACCGCCCAAAATGGCATTAATAATAACCATTTTTGAAAAAGTAACAGCACGAAGAGCATAATCAACAATTTTTCCCCACTTAAAGAAGCTAAAAAAATTAAAAATCACTGCAATAATTGCTGGCATATACTACCACCCCATAAAAGTAAATAAAAATAACTTGATAATAAGCACCAAGAACAAAACAAAAAAGGCTACATAAAAGAAATAATAAAGAGTTTGAGAAGCTGGAGAAATAGATTTGCAAATATCAAAAGTTACATCTTTTTCAAAATATATTAAGTTAATTCTATAATTTAAAGGGCAAGTGCTTGAAATAGAACCCTTATTTAAAGACATTAAATTTCCGTCTTTAATCTTTTGCAAAGTATCCATTAGACTAGCTTTTACATCATTTACAAAACTAAAACTATCATCAACGGCTTTTTTAAATTCACCTTCAAATTTACCTGCATCTTTTTCAAGATCGCCAAAATCTAATTTTTGAGCTTCAGCATCATCACCCCTACCTTCTTCGCCTTTGCCGTCTTCTTTGCCGTCACCTTTTCCGTTTTCTTTGCCATTGCCGTTATTAGGATTTGGCTTTGTTTCTACACCAGTCCCACCGCCACCGCTAGAACCATTGCCAGAAGTGCCACCAATATTATTATTTGAAGGGTTGCCAGCTTCCCCGCCAGAGTTGTTTGAGTTTTCATTATTGTCCTTTTTATTAGGTTTAGTATCTTCTTTTTTATTGTCTTTATTGCTTGAATTTGTAGAGTTGTTATCATTTTTCTTGTCTTTATCTTTATCAGGTTTAGGGTTTTCTTTGTCTTTAT
Source organism: Campylobacter concisus (assembly GCF_015230035.1). GTDB lineage: Bacteria > Campylobacterota > Campylobacteria > Campylobacterales > Campylobacteraceae > Campylobacter_A > Campylobacter_A concisus_BK. The sequence goes on along the minus strand of NZ_JAAKZD010000002.1, from coordinate 16,705 downwards.
CGCTTGAATTTGTAGAGTTGTTATCTTTCTTTTTATCTTTGTCTTTATCTTTATCATTCAATTTAGGCTTAAAACGAATTAATTTACCATCTGAGCAACTACCAAATTTAAAAGGTGGTTTAATCACCATCACACCAGGTTCATAAGAAGAACCAAAACCAGAGCAAGCGCAACGCATTATTTGATCATCACTTAAAGCGTTAGAGCAATCAACGCAACCGCCTTGAGCTGTACCGTTTGAATAGCCATATTTATTTAAATTTTTATCAGAACAATCAACATAACAAAGATTGTTTTCAGCATCCCAAGACTGACCAGCTGGACAAGCTGGCACGCATTGTTTTAAATTAGTGTTAAAATTCTCGCCAGCATTACAAGTAGTAAATTTAGAAAGACTATAAATTTTAACATAAGAAAAAGCTACAGATCTAACATCTAAAGCACCTTGAAAAGATGAAGAATTATCTTTGCAAGAACCAATATTAACACCATTATTAAATAAACAATATAAAGACTTTTGCCCAAATGAAGAAAAATAAGAATATAAAGTTAAATTCTTACTATCAAATTGAAACCCAGCCCAAGAAACACCTAAAGAAAGATCAACAAACTCAACATTAAAACTATTATGTTGATAAACATCGTTATCTATTTTTATAAAATTATCAGGCATCAATAAAGCATCAACAGAAGAACCAAGATTATATCTACTTAAAGAGTTACCACGATATAAACCAATACTATAAGCATCAGGCCAATTAAAAGCAAAACCTAAAGAGCTTAACAAGCTAAGCAGGCAAAGAATTTTTAAAAGAAATTTCATAAGAAATCCTTAAAAAAACTTTTTTGTAAATAGGACTAAGCCAGCACAAATCGGCAAGGTTAAGATCATAAACCAAATAAATATAGAGAAAAAATAGTCAAAAGCTGGGACGCCAATCACACTAAACATTTAAACACCTTTTTTAAATTTTGGATAAGACTATAAAAATAAACATACAGAGCAAAAACCCACATAATGCCCCAGTCAGGGACATCAAGAAGTTATATTGCTCTAATGTTAAATTTAGATAGACTTTATCCATAATATTTATATCCTATACATTACTGACGCACTTCGTTTGTCGGCTTAAAGCTTTGCTTCGCACTCTGCTTTAAGCTATAAATTTAAGGGCTAATTTTTAAAAAGGTTTAAGGCTGAAGATATGGAAAAAACTATCGCAAAGAAAACGATCACAGCACCAAAGAAAGAGTTTAAAAATATACCAAATTTCGTAACGTCTATAAAATCAAAATACATTTTTAACCTTTTTAAAAATTAGCCCCCTTTTAAAGGGGCAACACCATTATAAAGAGCAAAAAGCCTTTTATTTCAAAAGACCAAGACCCTTTTTAACAGCAAAGAACACGCCATAAGCAACAAGAACAGCGCCAGCGATACTCATAAACGGACCAACATTAAGATCGCCCGTAACAGTGCCGTCAGCCGCCATTGTTATACCAGCAGCCAAAGCATTACTTGAAAGAACGCTAACAGCCGCAACACCAGCTAAAACCTTAGATTTAGCAGAAGCAAGAAATTTCATCTGAAATCCTTTTTTTAAGAAATTTAGTAGCCTTAACTACTTATATAAGGAAACACGCTTATATAAATAGTTAAAGGGGCTAAACCCCTTTATTTACTTGTTTTCAGTCTTTTTAGCTGGCTTTGTATCAAATAGGAAGTATTCAACTGGATTTGCTATTGTGATAATTCTTTGATCGTTTGGGAAGCCACCTTCAACCGGTATCTCTTCGCCTTTACGAAATTTCTCTTTTATAGCACTTGCTACAAGTCCAGCCGTGTTGTTATCAGGACAAATTATTTTAAAAACGACCTTTTGCTCTACTTCATCGGTAAAGCCAGTCTTTTCATTGACAACGTCATAGATATTTGATGAAGATATGCGAACAGAAGAAGAGTAGTCATTACCTTCAAACTTGCCAGAAGCTGAACTTCTTACAAGACCACCTTTTAGAATGTATTTTAAATCATAGTCAGATTTAACGATTTGCATGTTTAACACCTTTTTTTATTTATTTGAAACACCATTTAACACAGCCCCGAAAAGGTGTTTCGTCCAAACGGGGCTAGAATAGTTTTGTGCCATATTCAGGGCAAAATCTAAAATAATTATAGATATAATTACAATTATGTTAGATTTAAAAACTTTTTTTGATATAATTTTGTTGCGACACAAAAAATCAAAAAACTATGCACAATAATTATGCATTTGGATAGTGAAATGTTAAATAAAAAAACCTTAAAAATTAATAAAATGCCAAATAATTTGTCAAAAAGTATTAAAAATGACTAGACAAGAATTAGCAGAAAAATTAAATATCACTAGAAACACGCTCACAAACTGGGAAAAAGAAAAACCAGAATTAATAAGACTAATAAACCAAGGTCTAGCACTAGACGAACAAATTTCAGAAACCCAAAAATTCTTAGAAAAGTTAGAAAAAATAAAAGAAAAAGCAAATAATGGAAAAATAAATATAAAGGAAACAAGATAATGCAAAAAATACTAATAATACTAATATTTTCAATAAATGCTATTTGTTATGACTTTGGCGAAGACGTAAATATAATGGGTAAATGGGAAATCACAACAGAAAACAATCAATTTGTTAATTTTATGACAAGTCCAGGCAATAGATGGAAAGTTGAAATCAAAGATGACGGATTTATTTATGATCTAGAAGATGGCAAATTTATACACGAAAGATGGAGCTACACAAGAGAGCAAGGAATAATAAACATAGAATTTTATAACCAAAACAACAGCGGTGAAAAAATGCTAAATGGAAGATTTAAAAATCTAGCAAACAACGATATAAAAATAATTAAGAAAATAGAATTTAATAAATACCTAGTTGAAATAATAGGCACAAACGACAAACTAATAATGCAAAGGCTTGGAGATAGCAAGCAAGTAAAGAATACAAGGCTTAAAAAAGATATCAAAATAGACATAAAATAAAGCGCATAACACTCATAACCCGAAGGTCGGCGGTTCAAATCCGTCCTCCGCAACCAAATACCCTACACTAAAAACTAAACGCCAACCCCTGTGCCATCGCGTATATCATCAACATTTAGATGGACGTAATGCAAGCTGCTCTTTATATCCTTATGACCCATAAATCTCATTAATTTATGAGCGTTAAATCCTTTTAAACTCACTAGCCTAGAAGCCACTGTATGGCGTAATACGTAAAGTCCGTGAGCACTATCATCTCCCTTATATCCTAAAAACTCTTTTACTAACCACCACATCCTACTGCTACTATCAATATTTAGGTGGGTTATAGGACACTTATCTAGTGGTAGGTCTCTGCAGTTATCATAAGCCCCTTGAGATACCCAGTAGTAGGTCATTTTAAGCACTGGGTCATCTTTTGTCTCTGTAAAGAGTTTTCTAGCTTCCACTTTTACTTACGCTCTTAGCTATTTCTAAGCGTTGCTTAATGACTCTAAAGACTTCCATAACACTCTCTCCGCAAGGTAGGGTTCTGCTTTGTTCATTCTTAGGAGCTCCTATGATAGGTTTCTTAGTTTTATGTGTCTTAATTGCCTTTGAGATAGAGAGTGTATCGTGCTCGAAGTTTACTCCAAGCTCTAATGCAAAGTATTCAGCAGGTCTTAGTCCAAGATTAGATAGCACTATAAAGAGTTCGTATATCTCTACGCTAGATAGTGCCTTAGATTTTTTAACTCTGTTATATAAAAACTCTTTAGCACTTAGAAGTTCATCGTCTCTTAAAGCAGGTCTTTTGGGTATTACTTGCCTAGCTTGAAGTCCTTTGAAGTTTGGTTTAGACTTAAACTTCGAGTAGCATTCTAAGTCTATACGGTAAAAAGGGTATATTATTCTTCGAATAAAAATGAATAAAAATTTTAAAAAACGAGAAGTTATATTTTTAGTTTAAATTTCAAACTTGAAATCTAAAAATCATTTAAAACAAACAACTTTATTTTTTCCAGCATTTTTAGCATCATAAACTGATTCATCAGCAGCTTTTAAAATTTTATCCTTTGCTGCGATATTATCATTTACTGTAACAACTCCGATACTTGCAGATCCGATCCAACAAGCATTTGTAAATTCGATACGTATTTTATTTATTTTTTTATGGATTTTTGTAGCTATTTTTAATGCACCATCAGCATCAGTGTCAGGACATATTACTAAAAATTCATCTCCGCCTATACGGCATATTATATCATCGGTGCGTAGATTAAATTTAAGGACATTTGAAAATTCCACAAGCACAACATCACCAGCATCATGTCCAAAAGTATCATTAATAGTTTTGAAATTATCAAGATCGAACATTATAATCGTAAATGGAACTTTGCTTTCAGTGTATTTTTGCAAACAGGCTTCAAGCTCATAACTCATTCTACGACGATTTGCAAGTGCTGTTAATTGATCTGTCATCGCTAAAATTTCTAGTTTTTTATTACTCTCAATCAACTCTTCTGTGCGCTGTTTAACTTTTTCTTCAAGTGAATTTTTAAGCATCAAAAGTTCTTCATTATATTTCATCAAAACACCAAAAACACCATTAAAAGATTTAACTAAAGTATCAAGCTGCTCATGATTTACTCCACTAACTTCTTCATATGCCTGTTCTGGAGTATAGCCTGATTTTATAAGTCGCATTTGAGCGGATAAATTTTTATCTATGCCAAGTATATGAAAGGTTAGCCATTGCACCAAAAAGTCAAGTAGCTCCTTTGCCTCAATCTTTATATTATTTGAATTTAAATTTTTATATTTTGATGTAACTTCTTTGATAAAAATTTTATGAGCTTTAAGATGTTCTTTGGCATGTCTTGCATCAACGCCTGCCTCCAGCATCAACCCTTCTTCATTTGAAAAATGATATTTCGAATAACTAACCAGTTCTTCAAACAAAGGTATAAGATCACTTAAAGTTGTATTATGTGCAGCAAGTTTATTCCCTAAAGAGTTGATTATTTCAACCAAATATCTATGTTCAGAATCAACTTGTTTAATATTTGTTTCAAATTCCCTTCCCCAAGCAAATACGACTTGTTGTGCCATTTTACTACTCCCTGCATAGCTTTATTTGCACTTTATTTTATTTTAATATAACTTATATATAAATAAATTTCTTTGCAAGTAATGAGATTAGTTTATTTTTTTAAATATAAAATTATATTAAACTAAAATTTCTCTTTGGCCTTTTGCATTGACTGGGCTTAAAACACCCATTTTCTCCATTTGCTCGATTATATTTGCAGCTTTGTTGTAGCCTATTTTTAAGCGTCTTTGCAGGTAGCTGATCGATGTTTTTTGCTCGCTTAAGATGATCTCTTTTGCCTCTTCATAAAGCTCATCAAGCTCTTCTTCACCTAGCACACCAGCAGCTGAGCCTGCGCTAGAGCCCTCTTCTGCTAGAAATTTCTCATCGTAAATCACATCTTGTTGCTCTTTTAAGAAATTTACGATTGTCTCGATCTCTTTTTCGCTTGCAAATGGCGCATGTAGCCTGATCACTCCAGGGCTTCCAGGAGGCGTAAATAGCATATCTCCTCGCCCTAGCAAGCTCTCAGCTCCCATTTGATCAAGGATGACCTTACTATCGATCCTCTGCCCTACTCTATAGCTTATCCTGCTTGGTAAATTTGCCTTTATAAGGCCAGTCACGACGTCGACACTTGGACGCTGGGTCGCTACTATTAAGTGTATGCCACTAGCCCTTGCCATCTGCGCTAGGCGGCCGATGTAAAGCTCCACATCCTTGCCGCTAGTCATCATAAGATCAGCCAGCTCATCGATGATCACGACGATATATGGAAACTGCTCGCCGCCCTCGTTCTTCATCTTTTCGTTGTAGCTCTCTATATTTTTTGTGCGAGTTTGGCTCATTATCTTATATCTTCGCTCCATCTCAGCGACCATGTTTGAAAGCGCTGTGATCGCCTTTTTAGCCTCTGTGATAACAGGCGTCAAAAGATGTGGGATGTCGTTATATATGCTAAATTCAAGCATCTTTGGATCGATCATCATTAGGCGCAAAGTTTGTGGGCTATTTCTATAAAGCAAACTTAAAAGCATCGCATTTATGCCCACACTCTTACCAGATCCAGTTGTTCCAGCTATTAGCAAATGTGGGAGCTTTTTAAGGTCAGTCACAAAAGGAGCGCCCACGATATCTTTACCAAGAGCCATGGTTAGCGGGCTGCTCGCGTTTTTAAAGACTTCACTCTCTAAAATTTCTTTTAGATAAATCGTCTCTAAATTTTGATTTGGCACCTCTATGCCAACGACGTCTTTGCCAGGGATCGGCGCTTGGATACGGATAGTTTGAGCCTTTAGCGCCATCGCTAGATCATCTTGCAAAGTGAGAATTTTACTCACCTTGATGTGCGGGGCTGGGCGAAACTCAAATGTCGTGACGATAGGGCCAGTATAAGTTCTCACCACGTCACCATCTATCTTAAATTTACGCAGTTTATCTAGCAAATTTGAAATTTGTTGGTCGATCTCGGCCTCATTGATATTGTGCGAGCGCTTTGGGGGATCGTTTAGAAATTTAAGTGGCGGCAAGACAAAGTCTTTTGGTTTTTCGACCTTGCCGCGCTCTATCTGATCAAGAAGTTTTTTGTTTTCAGCCACTTCATTTAAAATTTCAACCCCGCCTATGGTTGCAGGTCTGCTCTCTTGTGCCGGCTCCATCTCTGGCTCTGGTTCAAATTCTGGCTCACTATCTAAATTTGGCTCATCATCATTTAGCACCTGAGCGTCTATAAGCTCTTCTTCTTTTATCTCTTCAGCTTTTGGCTTTTTGCGCTCTATCTTTGGTATCTGCCTTGCCCTTACCTCTTTTACGCTTCTGCTTTTTTCTTCATAGCTATTTGGCTCTTTATCTACAAAAGCCTTTCTTAAAACGATGATAAAATTTTCTCTAAAAGCAAGTCCAAGTGAGATGATAAATATCATAAGTATAGCAACCGCAGTGCCGATAGCGCCGATGACTTCTTTTAGCGCTGAGACTATAAAGCCGCCTATCACGCCGCTATTTGCCCCAGAAGTACTTAGCGCTTGAAACATCAAAAATGCGATAAAAAATAGAAAAATCCCAACTACAAACTGGGCAAAATCAAAGTCAAATTTCTTAAAATTTTTATATACAAAATAGCCTAAAACGATAAGTAAAAATGGATAAACATAGGCTATAAGTCCAAAATATTTAATATTAAAAACGCCAAGGCTTTGTCCAAGTGAGCCTACAAAATCAGCAGTCGGAGCAGCCGTAGCGATACCAAAATATATAAAAAAACAAACAAAAATAGTAAATAATATATGTCTTAAAATTTTAGATCCTTTTGTTAAAAAGGCTTATTATAGCACGCTTGAGTTTAATTTTTAAAAAATCAGCAAGCTAGGCCTGCTGATTTATCATTTTAGTTTAGGTAGTTTAGCAAGCTTAGTTGATTTATCTTAGCGCTTGCTTGAAGAGTAGCTTGATATGAGAGTGAAAGCTGTGTAAATTTAAGATATGACTCTGCATAGTCTGCGTCTATGACGTCATTTTTAACAGTTAGCACATTTACTTTCATGACCTCCGCACGCTGGTTTGTCGCAGTTAGTAGCTTTGTTTGAGAGCCTATCTTTGTAAGTTCTTTATTTGCGTGATCTATCAAGTGATCCAGCCTTTTTAAAGCGCCTTGCATGCCGGTATTTCGCGGGTCGTGATTATTAGCGTCTGCTCTATAGTAGCCGTTTCTAACGGCAAATATCATATCATCAAGGTCTTGAAAGACACTTGTGCTTGGCTCATCGATAGTTAAAGCATTATTTTCGTTAAAGCTAAATACTGAGCCCTTGCCTTGAGGGTGGCTTGCAGCGCCAGCTGTGTTCATACCAGTGCTATCTCCGTCAAATATATCTCCATTTTTCGCATCATACATGGTTAGCTCTATATTTGTAACAGATTTTGTCTTGTCAGTTAAAACCATCCTGCCACGATCGTCTAAATTTACCTCTACTGCGCCTTTAGTCTTTGATAGGGCGTCTTTATAGGCATTATAGTTTTGATCTCTTCTTACTTTTTCGATATCTGTATCAAAGTTCGCATTCTCTGCGTGTGGAGGATTTGGGATGTTGTCACTTGCAGCCATTGCTACGATGTCCATTAGCTGACGATATGTAAAGTCGCTTGCATAGGTTCTGTAACTACCAAATTCATCAGAGTTATAGACGGTCAAATTTCTAGTTGGAGATACCACACCAGCAGCTGTTGTTGATGTTATTTGAAACTGCACTGGGGTGTTTGTGCCACCTGCTTCGCCCATTTTTACTTTGATGTCATACGTTGTGCCAGTGATTGATTTTACTTGAAGACCTATCTCTTGATTATCTATATTGTAAAGCTCTCTCTTTCTAGCATCGACATCTTTTGGGTATAAATTTCTATTGTAGCTCTCTTTTGTACCAGAAACCTCACTTAGCTTGGTCTGATCGGTTGCAAACTCACCAGTTCTTCTAGCTACTTGAGGTAAATTTGCGATAAGTTCATTGTCTTTTCGCTCAAACCTAACCTTATCGTAGTCAAATGCGTTTGTTAAATTTCCATCTTTATCAAGGTATTTGCTCTTTGTAAATTCAGTTATATGAACCGTTTTTGGCACAGCATTTGCCATATTTTCAAGGCTTTGTAGCGAATTTATCGTATCAAGAGTATTGTTTGGAGCTATCGCACCACGATTTGTCGCCACAGAAGTAGCTGCAACCATGTGAAAGTCTATCGTTTGATTGCCTTTAGTAAGGTCTTTTATATTAAATTGTCCGTCGTTATTTATGCTCACATCGACAACTTTTGTCGTCTTTGTGTTGCCAAATTCCATGCCGATCTTCTCCATCAAACCAGCCATTGACGTATCAGCACTCATTTTAAATTTGCTCGTAAATGTCGTGCCGTCTGGCTTTTTGCCCTGCATGAAAAAGTATGTGTCAGGGAAATTTACATTTGAAGTATCCAAAAAGTCAAAATCTGGCTCGATAGTGCCTTTGTAAGAGCCATCACTGCCCACAACTGAGTCGCTTGCGTAGTTTAGACCGATCATATTTTTTATCTTGCTATTTTCATCAAGATATTTTGGTGCATAAGAGATGTCGGTTCTAGTTTGATCAGCTAGCATCACGTTTGTTGTTAAAATTTTGTTGTAGTCGCCATCTTTTCCTAAAAAAAGATCAAATCCTGGGATATTGTAAGGTAGCTCAACCTGCGCACCGGCTGAGGTTTTCATATAGTCGCGGTTGCCTTGATATTTACCTGAGCCATCGATCGGCTTAGTATCCACAGCACTACCTGAGAATAAAAACTGACCATTTATAGAGGTATTTGCAATATTTACAAGGTGATTTTTGATGCCTTGAAGGTCGTTTGCCAAAGCTTCAAGAGATGTTGTGCTATGCACGTCGCTGGCTGCTTGAACGACTTTTGTTTTAAAATTTTCAAGCTGTTTTTCAAATTCTTTCAGCGCATTGTCTGTGTTTTTTGCAAAATTTACTGACTTACCGGTAGCATCAGCCACTTGAGTGAGAGTGGTCGCTTCATAATCAAGCCTCATCGCATCGTTATAAACCGCAGCACCGTCGTATGGATCTTGGATTTTAAGTCCGTTTGAAAGCTGCTGGTAGCTTTTATTTACGCCAACCATATTTTTTTGATAGTCGTGCAAAGTCTGACTAAAACGTAGTTGATTTGTAATTCTCATAATTTTTCCCTAAATTTTTATTCACTCTAAGCAAGAATAATTCCGCTTTGTGATATATCGGTGAAAATTTGATTTTTTTTAGTGCAAAAAAGTTTTATTGTATAATCTGCCAAAATTTACATATATAAAATAGGAAAGAAAATGGCGTTAAAAATCCTCTTCTCACCAAGCGAAAGCAAAATTTCTCTAAATACAAATGATAAATTTGATGGTAAAAATTTGATATTTTCTGAGCTTTTTAGCAAAAGGGCTGAAATTTTAAAACGATATGATGAGTTTTTAAAAAGTGCAAATTTAGACGAGATAAAAAAGCTTTTTGGACTAAAAGAGCTTGAGGATAGCGAGCAACTGCGAGAAAGCCTATCTAAAAAAGGTAGCATAAAAGCTATCTTAAGATATGACGGCGTTGCCTACAAGCACCTAAACTACCGCGGACTAAGCTTTGAGGCTCAAAAATATATAGATAATAATGTTTTGATATTTTCAAATTTATTTGGGCCAATTTTGGCAAAAGATGAGATAGCTGAGTATAAACTAAAACAAGGCGAAAAGCTAGCTGGCTTTGATATTTGTAAATTTTATGAGCAAAATTTTAGCAAGGCAGTCGATAGCTTTTTAGAAAATGATGAAATTTTAGATCTTAGAGCTAAATTTTATGAAAAATTTTATGTGGTAAAAAAAGAATTTACAACATTTTGTTTTTTGAAAAACAAAAAGATACTAAGCCACCATGCAAAAGCTTATAGAGGTGAGGTTTTGCGCCAGATCGCAAATGCTAAAGTGACAAACAAAGATGAGCTAATGGCTCTAAATTTTGAAAATTTAAAGCTTGTAGATATGAAAAAGATAGGGCTAAAAAACGAGCTTACGTTTGAAATTTGTGAGTGAAAGTTCAAATTTTGGTCTTTTTTACTAAAAAAATGCAAAAAAAGAGCTAAATTTAGGGAAAAAGTATTGTATTTTTTTTTAAAAGAGTGTAGAATTGCCGCATAACTTCTTAAAAGGATGGTTCATGAAAAAAGCTGAATTTATTCAAGCGGTTGCCGACAAGGCTGGTCTTTCAAAAAAAGATACTCTAAAAGTTGTTGATGCTACTTTGGAGACAATCCAAGCGGTTCTTGAAAAAGGCGATACAATTAGCTTTATAGGCTTTGGTACTTTCGGTACTGCTGACAGAGCTGCAAGGAAAGCTAGAGTTCCTGGAACTAAGAAAGTAATCGACGTTCCTGCTAGCAAAGCAGTCAAATTCAAAGTTGGCAAAAAACTTAAAGAAGCAGTTGCTGCTGGTGCTGCTAAAAAAGGTAAAAAGAAATAATTTTCTTTTTCGGGGAGCAAGTCTCCCCTTTTTCTTTCTTCTCACAAACTTAAAAATTCAATCTTAACTTAGCCCGAGTGGTGAAACTGGTAGACGCGTCAGACTCAAAATCTGATAAGGGCAACCTTGTGTCGGTTCGAGTCCGACCTCGGGCACCATTATACAATATCTTAAAAAATCCAAATACATGTAACGATATATAATTATAAGTAATTATTTTTTACTGAATAACAACGGAGCATGAAATACCAATTTTTTCTGGAACACCTTTTGCTTTAAACTATAAAAGAAGCTAGGAGGCAAACCATGAATGATATTAGCATCTTAAGCACCAATATAAATTCATATACCAAGCAACAACACAAACAAGATAGATCTTTAAATTTTAGTGATATCTTTAACCAAAAGACCAAAGAAAAGATTAGCGAGCCAAGCCAAGAGCCAGCCAAATTTACTTATATCTCTTCTTCACAAAATAGCCTCATCTCATTAAATTTTAATGACCTTCAAGCTTATGGCTACACAGTAGATAAGGCTGGCTTTATGGGAGCTGATTTTAACAAGGCTGCAGGTTTGCCGCAAGACTTTAAAATTCACAAAAGCACACTTGATGAGATAGTTAGATACAACAACAAGACATATCTCTTTACGCAAGATAGAAGCAAGGCTGCCTTTGAAAAGATAGATGTAGCTGATACTACAAAGCACTACTATAAACTTTTTAAAAGCATTGTAGGCGATGAAAAAGATAGATATAGTGAAGCTGATCTAGCAAATTTACCAAAAGGATTTAGCCTGGATACTAACCAAAAAACCTTTGGTAAAAATGCAAATTTCTTAAAAGATGTGAGCCTAATATCCGTTACAAATGTCTATAAAACATTTGATCAATTTAATGATGCAAAGATCGTTAGAGATGAGCTTAGAGGCTTTGGAGTAAGCCACGAGGTCTATGAGCTAAATTTTAGCAAAGAGCATCTTGACACAAGAGCTAGTGACGAATATACATTTAACCCTGATATGTTGGTATATCAAGCAGATGATACTTATAGCAATGCTGGTGTGTTTGTGGGATTTTTAAAGAGTTTTAGTCCTATCGCTAGTGATAGTGGCGAGACGAAGCTTAGCGCAGATGCAAGCTCTTACTCAAAGTTAATGAATGAGCAAAGCCTAGCTGATGATATAGTGCCTCTCTCAAGGCTTTTAAAAAATGATAAGATGATCAAATTTATCTTAGAAGAGCTACTAAAGAGAAATTTGCTCACTTCAAAAGATGGCAAAAGTGCTGGTGAGATAGTAGATAGTGTGCTAGCTCATGCCACAAAGCTTCAAAACGAGACAAAAGTTTAAATAGATAAATTTAAAAGGTGGCTATCTTTATCCATCAAGCCATCTTATTTAAAATTTGCTTCTTATCTATCTTTTGCATAAGTTCTAAGACGTCTATGCCTCTTTTTTCTTTGAAATTTAAAAGCTCTCTTGCATAGAGAAATTTCTGATCCTTATTTATATCATAGGTCTCATACTTCTTCTTAACCTGCATAGGTTTAAATTTCTTCTCACTTTGCTCTTTGGCAAAATTTGCATTGTATTCTTTTTCTTCTTTATGTAGTTTGGCTAAAAATTCTTTATGCTCTTTTGTAGTTTTTTCTACATCTTCTTTATAAAGCTTTTTAAACTCTTCTATACTTAGATCAGCTCTAACAAACAAAGCAGCACCATCATTACTCATCATCGTATCTTCAGAAAATGAATTTACAAAAGCTTCTAGTTCCGCCTCCTCTTCTGCTGTGCCAAGACCAACCATTTTACCAACTATCGTTGGTTTGCCGTCTATAGAGTTTGTAAGCAACCAATCCATATAGCTTTGTAACTCCCCAACTCTAAATTCTTCCATAGTTTCTGGAGGGTATTTTGATGCTAAAGCTCTTCTTTCTTTCATTGGATAATCAGACAGCATATTATCAATTCGATTTATAGTATCTGTTATCCAGTCCTCTTTACTTTGGTCTATATCGATAAATTCTTTTACATTATCAGTCCAGGGTCTAAACATATACTTTGAGTAATCAAATTTTTCTTCGATGACGCTTTTATCTTGCTTGCCTTCTTTGGCTACATTTTCTGTTGCATTTTCTTTTTGAATAGTGTTATCTTGTATCGATGTGTTGCTAAGTCCGTTTATGCTAGTTATCATTTCAGCTCCCCTTATGCTGTCTTATCCACTTTAAGCTTTGCCACTTTTTCTAAAATTTCAAACATACTCTTGCCACTATCAAATTCACTCTTTATAAATTTATATATCTCTTTAAATCTCTCATCGGCTTCAAACTTATAGGTTTGAGATTTTTTAGTAACTTGTATAGGCGTAAATTTCTTCTCTTTTTTATCTTCTTCGTTTTGTGTTTCAAGATCGTTGATAGAATTTATAATCTCTTTTGCTAGCTCCTCGTCAAGCTCTAAACCAAAACGCTCATTTAGTGCAAATTTAGCCCATTTGCCTTTAAACTCATCAACACTCATATCGCTATCAAGTAGTTCAGCTGTCTTGCTGCCACCAAAAGCTATAAAAGAGAGGATTTTTTTATTTGCAAACTGATCTATAAAATCATCAACGCTAAGCTTTTTACTATTTAATGGATCTTTAAAAATCCCTTTTGGCTCAAATACTGGATTTCTCTCAAGCCCTAAAGCACCGCTATCATCTATAAATTTCTTTAGCTCATCTATCTCATCTTTTGAAAAAGCGTCGTCATAGCCCATCAACTTGCCAAGTATGCTTACTCTTGGCTCTCCTTCACCTTTTACAAATCCAGTAAGTGAGTGATCATATCTGTCGTATTCTCTTGCTCTTTCTTTATCATCTAGCCTTGCATACTTAGGAAATGTCATACCATGACCCATATCGTTACTAAGTATCTCGTTTATATCGTTAAATTTAAAACCCATCTCCCTTGCTATGTTCTCTCTTGAGAGATAGTTAGGAGTTGAAAGATTATTAGAAATTTGCACTTTACTATCCTTAGTTTCTTTTAAATTTATGCCTTTATATCAACATCTCTTTTTATACCAAGCATATCTACTAGATATTTTCCAGCTGGGTTTTCATTTAGCTCTTTTACTAAATTTAAAGGTGGCATACTAAATTTCAAAAAGCTATCCATAAAGTCTTTGCTCTTTTTGCCGTCTTTGTCTATCTCACCAAAGAGTAGCTTTAGCATTTTTAGATTATGCTCCATCATCTTTTTAAATGATAGTTCGTCTTCTTCATCTGAATACTTACCGACAAACCCAGTCGTTAGATCTACATAGACAAGGTCTCTTTTATACTTAACATACTCTTGCATATATTCAGGCATACCAGCTAGATCAGAGTCGCTTGCTTTGTTAAAATTTGCTCCAAATTTCATCTCGCCCATAAGCTCAAATAGCTCAAATGCCCTGCTAAATTCTTTACTATCTACACTCTTATCAAAGCCTTGCTTCTTTCCAAAAACTGTGGTTTCACCTTCTTTGACGTCAAGGTTGCTATTTATGACAGCTGCTAAAAGTCCGCCTTTAGTTATTGAGCCATCTTTATTAGTGTATTTCTCTCCATGCGGATCGATAAAAACACCACTCCCTACACTCTCTTTGCCACCATTATTGTTGTTAAAGATATCTGTTGTTGGCTTTAGTGGCTGCCTGCCATCTCCGCCATTAAAGCTTGGGTTGAAAAAGAGCGTGCTTATCATCTGCTTGTTTGACTCTTTGTAGTTAAAGCTAGAAGCAGCTGCATCAAAGTCATAAATGGAGTTATATATCTTAGTTACTTGCATGCTTTGGCGATTATACTCAAAGCCTTGAGGGAAATTTCTTATCTCATCTAAGCTAAAGCTATCCTTTGAGTTTAATGTATCTTCACCAACTACTTGTGAGAGGATTTTGTAGGCATTGCCAGCAGTCTTTGCTATATCTATGCTTTTAAAGGTGCGACTAAAAAATGATGTCCCCTCTGCAACATTGACTAACGACTCTAGCGTGCTTGAGTGAATTTTATATTCACTTGGGATGCCAGCTTGCTTATTAAACTCATCTGTAAAGTAGCCATCCTTATCTACCTTGTAGCCTAAAACCTCTGAGCTTGTTTGGTTAGTGGCAACTTTGGTTGATACCTTTATGTTCTGCTCTAAATTTAAGGGGTAGCTACCAAGTGTGTTTATCATCTAATATCCTTTTAGCTTTATGCTAAAGATATCGTCTTTTTTGCGAAAAGATTTATTTTACAAAGGTTTTTAGTCTACATAAATTTACTCCTAAACTCTCGTATCTACCTTTTTATAAAGCCTATCTTTGCTAGATAGTTCCTTAAATTTGAGGTCGTTTTCAAGGTAGGTAATGTTGTAAATTTCTTTGATGGTGATACTTTTGCCGTTTTCAAGTCCGATTAGGAATTTACTTGTAAATTTATCAGAGAGGTTTTTAACATCAGCATCACGACCAAGACCAAAAAGAGCGTATTCCATATCTAGCTTATGCTCTTTTGCTCTTTTTAGCTGTCTCACGCTCTAGCTCTTTACCGCCATAAGTAGCCACTGCTTGCATACTTCTTGAAACGCTAACGTTTGAAGTAAAAATTTGCACTGCGTTTGAAGTCTTTTGCACGCTTGATTTTATCTGATCGTCAAAGTCAGAAATTTCTAGCTGTGCGTTTTTCTTAGGGGCAGCTAAGCTGTCAGTTAGCCAGGAGTGCTCTATACCTTTAACACTTGAAGTGCCAATTAGTTTAAGTATAGGCGTCTCGTCAGCACCTATTAAGATTATGTTTTCATAGACTGAGGGCTTTAAGCCTTCTCTTTTTGTAGCCGGGGCTTGAAACCCAGTTGTAGTTATTGCCATTTCTTTGCTCCTTTTATGCAATTTAATGGCAATTTATCATTTGTCGCTGTGTCAAATCTACCCAATTTTGGCAAAAAGAATATTTTTTTGTTTGCTTTGAAAAAGAGAACAAGCCCTAAAGATAGGGCTTTTAATTATTTTTGGAGTTTTTAGTAGATATATAGCTAGTTTTTGCACCTTGACTAATTTTATTTTTAGTCAGCCTATTTACTGCTTTAGCTTTTACTTCGTCACTTATGTCTTTATTTAGTAGCACTTTCTTAACTAAGCCTATCTTGTCGCTACTTGTGTCTATTGCATCAAGTAGTTTAAGCTTTGGGTTCTCAAACTTCGCAACTCATTTAAAAAAAGAATAAAAACATTGTTAAAATTCCAAAAAATTTATATCAAATTTTTATAAAGACATATACATTCGAGCTTTAATCTAAAAATTTTAATCATCGTAACTCTTTTTATAGTTCTACTTTAGCCATGTCATTATTTTTTAGAAAAACCCATAAGTTAAATTCAGCCTAAAGAATTTAAAAATTGGTAAAAAACTAAAAATAAAAAGACAATCAAACCAATAATCTAAAAATAAAAATAAAAACCAATATTTTATACTTAAACAGCAATAAACACTAATAAAAACTAGAATCAAATAATATAAGAATTAAAGCAGACAAACAACAAAGCCCGCAACGACCTACTTTTCCAACATCCCAGTAAGGGAG
>NZ_JAAKZD010000001.1:0-254869 GCF_015230035.1 Campylobacter concisus | reverse complement strand
AAAAGGGGGATAAGGGGACGGCTTTGCTTCGACTTATCGTAACTGCGAGCAGACCGTAACTCGAGTCCCCTTGTCTCACTTTTAAATAAAAAGAAATTTACAAATTTAATCAAGCTGTCTTTGCAAATTTTAAAATTCCATTCACTCGCAAGAATTGACTACTGATTTTAGGTCTCGCAAAGCTTGCCACTAAAATCAGAGCCGAAATTACTCGTTCATGAAATTTTAAAATTTGCTCGAGTTTTTTAACTGCATGCGATTGTGCTAGCGTAGCGCATGCCGTTTAAAATTTTATCGAGGTTAAATTTGACAATGTGATTTGCTAGCTCTAATTTTAAAATTTGCCAAACGCTAAATTACGCAGTGTGACAGCATGATCGCGCGCTTTGCTCTTGTCACAGACTTAAAAAATCTCTAAATTTTAAAGCTATCATTAAGCTTTCATCAAGCGCCTTATTAGCCAAAATTTTGTAAAATCCGCTCATTAAAAAGGATAAAAAATGAGTGAAAATTCTGGCTTTACACACCTACATTTACACACCGAATACTCCCTACTAGACGGAGCAAACAAGATAGAAGAGCTAGCTCATACGCTTCATGACAGAGGCGACACGGCAGCAGCGATCACGGATCACGGCAACATGTTTGGCGCGATTGATTTTTACAAAAAGATGAAAAAAAATGGTATAAAACCGCTAATTGGCATCGAAGCATACGTGCATAACGGCGAGCAGCTTGACGACAAGAGCACCAAACAGCGCTTTCACCTCATCCTAATCGCCAAAAACGAGACTGGCTATAAAAATCTGATGTATCTTAGCTCCATGAGCTACATCGAGGGCTTTTACTACTATCCTCGTATCAATAAAAAAATTTTAAAAGAGCACAGCGAGGGCCTAGTTTGCAGCTCTGCTTGCTTGCAGGGCGAGGTGAGCTGGCATCTAAATTTAAGCGAACGTAACGTTAAATTTGGCGCTAAAGGCTACGAACGGGCAAAAGAGGTCGCGCTTGAGTATAAAGAAATTTTTGGCGATGACTTTTACCTTGAGATCATGCGCCACGGCATCGGCGATCAAAGGCGCATAGACGATGACATCTTGCGTATCGCAAAAGAGACTGGCATCAAGGTCATCGCCACAAACGATACCCACTACACTTTTAAAGAAAGAGCCGCCGCACACGAGGTTTTCATGTGCATCGCGATGAACAAAACCTTAGACGACCCAAACCGACTTCGCCACAGCGTCCATGAGTTTTTTGTCAAAAGCAAAGAGCAGATGAATGAGCTATTTTTAGACATCCCTGAAGCGATAGAAAACACCCAAGAGATCGTGGATAAGTGCAACCTTGAGATCAAGCTTGGCAACCCAACTCCGCCAAATTTTAAATTTACTCTTGAGTGCGCTAAGGAGAGAAATTTGACCCTCCCAGAGCCAGAAAACAGATATAGCTTCAAAAATGACGCTGTTTTTTTCGAGCATGAGTGTAGAAAGGGTCTTGAAGAGAGGCTGAAATTTGTCCCTGAAAATTTACACGAAGAGTATAGAAAGCGCCTTGAGATAGAGATCGGCATCATCAATAAGATGAATTTCCCAGGATATATGATGATCGTTTGGGACTTCATAAATGAAGCCAAGCGCAGAGGCGTGCCAGTTGGTCCAGGACGTGGCTCTGCAGCTGGTAGCTTGGTCGCTTACTCGCTAAAGATCACCGACCTTGATCCTATCCCATACAACCTGCTTTTTGAGAGATTTCTAAACCCAGAGCGCGTTAGCATGCCAGATATCGACGTGGATTTTTGTCAAAGCAGACGTGGCGAGATCATCGACTATGTCACGCAAAAATACGGCAAATTTAACGTTGCTGGTGTTATTACATTTGGTAAATTGCTCGCAAAGGGTGTCATTAGAGATGTCGCTAGAGTCTGCGATATGCCTTATGCGGAGGCTGATGCGATGGCAAAGCTTATCCCTGATGAGCTAAACATCACGCTAAAAGACGCCTATGATAAAGAGCCAAAGATAGCTGAGCTAATAAGTCAAAATCCAAAGGCGGCTAAAATTTGGAAATTTGCCCTTGATCTTGAGGGGCTAAACAGAAACGCCGGTCAGCACGCAGCAGGCGTTGTCATCTCAAACGAAGAGCTTTGGAACAAAACCCCACTATTTCGCCAGCCAAATAGTCCAGAAGATCGCTTTGTCACTCAGTATAGCCTGAAATACCTTGAAGACGTTGATTTAATAAAATTTGACTTTCTTGGCCTTAAGACGCTAACGGTTATCAACAATGCGATAAAGCTCGTTAAACAGCGCACTGGCAAGGACATCATCTGGGAGCAGGTCGATAAAAACGACTCTGGCGTTTATAAGATGATACAAAGTGGCCAAGCCATCGGCATCTTTCAGATAGAGGGCGAGGGCATGAGAAAGCTAGGAACCAGCCTGCGCCCAGACTGCTTTGAGGATATCGTCGCGATGTTAGCGCTTTATCGCCCAGGACCGATGGAGAGTGGTATGCTTGATGACTTCGTCAAAAGAAAACATGGCGAGGCGGAGATAACATACGCATTTAAGGAGCTTGAGCCGATCCTTGCGCCAACATACGGCGTCATCGTCTATCAAGAGCAAGTCATGCAGATCGTGCAAGCCATAGGCGGCTTTAGTC
The DNA here is from genome assembly GCF_015230035.1 of Campylobacter concisus. Taxonomy (GTDB): domain Bacteria; phylum Campylobacterota; class Campylobacteria; order Campylobacterales; family Campylobacteraceae; genus Campylobacter_A; species Campylobacter_A concisus_BK. The sequence continues at coordinate 252,205 of NZ_JAAKZD010000001.1, read as the reverse complement.
TTGGTGGGGCGGACCTTGTGCGCCGTGCGATGGGTAAAAAGATCAAAGAGGAGATGGATAGGCTAAAGGGCGAGTTTGTAAAAGGTGCTGAAGCCAAAGGGCTAAATGGTCAAAAAGCGGACGATCTTTTCGAGCTGATCGTCAAATTTGCAGGATATGGCTTTAACAAGTCTCACTCCGCAGCCTACGCTTATGTTACATTTCAGACGGCGTATCTGAAGGCTTACTATCCGGCTGAATTTATGGCGGCACTTTTAACAAGCGAGGAGAGCAACGTCGATAAGATCGTTCGCTACATCGATGAGATAAAACGCATAAACATCGATACTTTGCCACCATCTATCAACAAATCAACCAAAGAATTTAGCGTCGTTAAAAATGGTGATCATGATGGCATTATATTTGGGCTTGGAGCGATTAAAGGCGTTGGTGGGGCGGCTATTGAGAACATCATCGCTGAGCGTGATGCAAAGGGCGAGTTTAAGAGCATGGACGACTTTGTCTCAAGGATCGATCCATTTAAGGTCAATAAAAAGGTCTTTGAAAGCCTTATAAAAGCTGGCTGCTTCGATGAGTTTGGCTTTAGCCGCAAGATGCTTTTACAAAATGTAGAAAATATCGTAGAAGCTTGCAAAAATGCTGCTCAGATACGTAAAAATGCGGCTGAGAGCCTCTTTGGCGAAGATGATAGTATGAATGATGTGAAGATAAATTTCGTCACTATAAATGATGAATTTGACGTCAAACAGATATTAAAATTTGAACAAGAGAGCGTTGGCATCTACCTCTCAGGACATCCGCTTGATGACTATAAAGACGAGATAAATAAGATCAAATACACGCTAAGCTCGGAGTTTGAGACCTTGCCACAAAGCGCTGAAATTTTAGTGGTTGGCAAGATCGAAGACTTTGCTACTAGGATCACAAAAAGCGGCAAAAAAATGGGCACTATAAATGTGCTAGACTTTCACGGCAACATCGAGATCGCAGTCTTTGAAAGGGAGCTTGGCAACATCGAAGATATCGTAAAAGACGAGGCAAAGCGCGATCTGCCTTATGCATTTAGGATAAATATCTCGCGCGACGATCAATTTGTTAGGACAAATTTAAATGAGGTTTATAGCCTAGAAGATGCGCAAAATTTAGACTTTAAGACAAGAAAGCTAAAGCAAAACTCTAAATTTAGCAAAAATGAAGAGGCGAGCGCCCCTCAAAAAGTAAGAGAGTATGCTGAGCTGGAGGTGCTTTTAAGCCTTAGTGAGCTTAGCAGGCAAAAGCTGGAGCAAATTTACTCGCTAGTTTTTAGCAAAAATGCTCCAAATAATCAAAAACGGCTAATTTTGAAGATAAAAAATGAAGCAACTGGCGAAATTTTCATCTATAAGACTGAATTTATCGTAAGTGATGATGTAGGCGAAGAGATAGAAAAGCTTGCGGCTTCGGCGTAAATTTAAGGATAAGAGATGTTTGATATTTTTAGAAAAAAGAGCCATTTTTTAGACGAGCTTGGCATAGATAAAAGTAACTGGAGTGAGCTTTTTAGCGCTTGCCTTGGCAGAGCGATGCTGCTTCAAAAACGGCTTTTTAAGCAAGTGGTCGAGGCTAGCAAATGGCAGGCTGACTTTGAAAGCGGCAAAATTTGCTTTGACAAGCAGGAGTTTGATATGCAGTTTATCGGCTCTGAGAGCTTTTCGTCTAACACTTGGCTTTGGGGCTATGAAAATGTAAATGGCTTTGACGAGCGCTTGCTTGGCCTTGCAGATAGGGCGCGTGAGTTTGGCGAGAAATTTGGGCTTGAAGCGTTTAGCACGGCACAGTTTGAGCTAGATGAAAATGTAAATGGTCATACGCTCAGCATGGTTGCTTGCGTGGCGCTTGGCGAGGAGTTAAGCTACTACAAAATTGATTACGACGGAGGTGCTGCGTACGTTGCATTTAGGGCTGAGGTCATCTTTAAAGAGCCAGTTTTAGCAAACGAAGTAGTAAGCGTAGTAAATGAGTGCATAAGCGCCTATGAGCTTGATCACAAGCTTTTTATAAAAGGGCTTTTGTTGGGTTGCGAGATAAAATTTAGCGAAAATAAGGATGAGATAGTAGCTAAATTTAAAGATAATGTAATTTTTTCATTTGATGAATTAAACAGGCTAACAAGCGTCTCTGCGAAGCTTTAAGCTTATATTTTGACTGGGTTATTCGTGCGCTTAGCTTAATAATCTAGCTCTTTTCTTAGTAAATTTATCTCATCTATCACCATTTGCGGCTTTAGATCTCTCATGCAAGCATGCGTTTTTAGTGGGCAAACTCGCTTCATACAGGGCATGCAAGCCAAATTTAGATGCACTATCTTTGCAAATTCATTTCCCCAGGGCGAGGTCTCGCTAAATTTTGTCGGTCCAAAAAGAGCAATCGTTGGCACATGAAAGGCGGCAGCTACGTGCATAGGACCGCTATCGTTTGTGACGAAAATGCCATTTTGTCTAAGCCCAGCTATGCGCTCACAAAGCTCTTTGACGCTGGTTTTGCCAGCTAAATTTTGGCAAGCTAAGCCATTTTCTTTTAAAATTTGCTCTATTTTTTCACAAATTTCTTGCTCGCCTTTGCCACCAAAGATGACTATCTCAAACTCATCTTTAAAATTTAGCGCCACCTGTGCAAAGTACTCTGGATACCATCTTTTCGCACTTCCGTAGCTCGCACCTGGATTTAGAGCCAGTGTTTTTTTAGCTGAAATTTGAGGTGTAAAATGTAGCTTTAGCTGAGTAGAAATTTTGCTTAGGCCTAGGGCATTTTTTACAAAATTTGCATATTTTAGCACCTGATGAAGGATGGTTTTACTCTTTTTAAATATGGCTTTTTTCTTAGCGTTTATAAAAAATAGCAAAAATTTGCTAGCAAACGAGCTTCTAAAGCTAAGCGCTAGATCAAATTCGCCAAGACTTTTTGCACTTTTGCCAAGTGATAAAAATCTAAATTTAGCCTTTTTGCTCTCATCAACGACCACTTTTTCGCAGTTTGGATGGCTTTTGTAAAGCTCGCAAGCTACAAATGAGCCAAAAAAAACGATTTGTAAATTCTTCTCATTTTGCACCAAATTTTCGATCGCAGCGCTTGCCATCACGCTATCACCAAGCCAGGTTGGAAGCTCGATAAAAACTCTCATTTTAAGGCGTCTTTTATAACATCAAGCGTAAGAGCGGCGTTTTTTTCGATGCTAAAATTTAAAGAAAGCTCGTAGGCCTTCTCTTGCAGGCTCGCTAAAAGCTCATGGTTTGTGAGAATTTCATCTATAAACTCCAGCGTGCTCTCGTCATTTGGGCTTTGAAGTACAAATTTATCTTCTAAAATCTCGCTAGCGCCATTTTGAGCCGTCGTAAAGACCACGTTTTTAAAGCTAAGTGCCTCTAACACGACATTTGAAAATGGTTCATAGTGCGTTGGAAAGATAAAAATATCGCTCGCCTCATAAAATTTAGCCGTGCTCTTTTGCTCGCCGACAAAATAGGCGTTTAGCCCAAGTTTTTTAGCTAGGCGTTTGTAGCTTGAGATGTTTTTGTCTTTGCCGACAATGAGCGTATTTACGAGCGTTTTTAGCTTTGAAGCAAGGAGTAAAAACTCTTTTAGCCCCTTTCTTTTAAAGCCATTTCCCACGAAAAGCAGGGTCGCAAGCTCAAATTTAAGTCCAAATTCCTCACAGAGTGCGAGCTTTGCCTCGGCTTTTTGCACCCTTTGGGGTAAATTTATGCCGTTATAAATGGTCGTGATCTTCTCTGGCTCTATGCCGTAAGTCGCGATGATCTGCTCTTTGATGAAATTTGAGTTTGTGATGATCTTTTGGGAGTTTTTAAAGCACTTTTTCTCTAAGTATGGATAGACGAAATTTAGTGGGTTTAGCCACCAAAAGCTCTTTGTAGCCCTATAAACCTTATGCACGCCGTCGCCTGCCCTGTAGATATCGGCACAGCTTACTCGCTCTAGGCTAAAGTAAAACTCGTCCTCTCTTTTTTGGCGTTTTACTTGGCGGTTAAAATTTAGAGCTTTTTTCCAAGAAGAGACGCTAATATCTCCAAGATATGAGCGAATTTCTGTTTGGATACCAAGCTCATTTAGGGCCTTAACAAGCCTTCTTAAGTATCTTTCAGCACCTCCAACTGCGTTTGGATTAGTTCTTAAAAATACTATTTTTTTCATCGATAACTCCTAAAGCCAGTGCCCAAAACAAGAGCATCAAAAGTGCGTTTTCATGGTGAAATGTTGTGTTTACAAGTGAAATTACGTTTTGAAAAACAAGCATCAAAAGCGCTAGAAAAACTATGCTGTTTTGCCTGAAATTTTTAATGAATTTTACAAAAAGTGATAGCTGAAATACTAAATATGCAAGCAGGGCGATAATGCCTTTTTCGGTTAAAAATGTTAAAAAGGTGTTGTGTGCATGAGATACATGTGCTTTTGCACTTTGTGGAAAAAAGTGCGTCAAATCTATACTCTTAAAATTTCCACTACCTATGCCAAAAAAGATATTGTCTTGCCATGTTTTAAATGCACTTTCAAATATGAGAAATCTAAATTCACCGCCTTGCACCCCTTTTGACATTTGATCGTATATTCTTTCATCTGCAGTAAAGGCTACGGTTATATATAAGTATGTAAAAAATACTACGCAAAATAAAATGGATAGTGTTAGTGAGAGCTTAAAACTAACCTCTTTTTTATATATCAAATATGAAAAAATTAAAACACTAACCAATGGAATCATATAAGCAGTCGATCTTGAACCAGCGATAGCAAGAGCTAAAATACAAATTATAGATATGGAAATATTTATTGATCTATTTTTATTTTTATTTGACATAAATAATAGTGCTGTTAGAAAAATTAAAAATATGTAAATAGCACTATGATTTACATGTCCAATTGATTTTAATATTAAAAAAGCCTCTGGATCTGGATCACTAAATTTTTCTATGCAAGCTGGTATAAAAGCGACAATAAAACCAGCAAATAGTGCATAAAACATAAATTTAAAATTTATTTTTTCTGTTCCAACAGTTCTAGCTACAAAGAAAAACAACATGCATCTTAATGGATCAAGCACTCTTGAAGGCGAAACCCCATTTACAAGGCAGCTTATAAAAGTGGCCAAAACAAAGATAAAGAAGGAGACATTTATAACATCAAATTTAAATTGCCTTTTTTCTTTAACACAGATATAAATTCCAACCAAGACAAAAAGCGTTAATGAAATTTGTTTTAATCCTTCGGTAACTGGTAGTGTAAACAGCATCACAAGCAAAAAAAAGTTGTAGAGTTTTGACGCAATCTCATTTTTCATGCATATCCTTTAAAATTTAAGTTTGCATTTTATCATTGATGAACTAAAAATAATATACAATTAAACAAAAAGTTAAAAGGAAGTATTGTGTCTGGCGTGAAAATAAGCTTTATAGTGCCTGTTTTTAACAAAGAGGAGCATGTTAGAAATTGTTTAAATTCGCTAATATCCCAAGATTTTACTGACATTGAGATAATAGTTATAGACGATGGAAGTAGTGATAATACACCACAAATTTTAAAAGAGTATGAAGATAAAATAATATTAAAAACAAAGATCAATGCAGGCGTAAGTGCTGCCAGAAATGACGGTATATTGCTAGCTAAGGGAAAATACACTATTTGTATTGATGCTGATGATTACGTAGAAAAGGATTACGCTTCAAGCGTATATGATGTTGCAGAGAGGTTTGAGGCAGATATAGTAATAACAGATGCATTTAAAATTTATGGTAATAAAAAAGTATATTTAAAAGACTTTGAGACAAAAGATGAATGCACTATAGATAAAAATGAGTATTTAAGGAGATTGCTTGCTTCAAGACATAATAAAGTCTTGCATAATACATGGAATAAAGCTATTAAAACAGAAATTTTAAAAGAAAATTTATTTCCGGTTAGGATCACACAGGCTGAAGATTTTCATGCCTTAGTAAGAAATGTTATCGCTTCAAAGACTCTTGTGAAGCTAAATAGAGCGTTTTATAACTACAATATCGGAGAAAATAACACTAGTGGCTTTGAAAAGCTAAAAGCTGTGGTGGATCATAAATTTGTCTATGAGGACATAATCTCAATTTTAAAAAATAAAAATTTAGCTCTTGAGATGGTGCCAGATCTAGAGTTTAGAAAGATCAAAAGTGTCTATATGCCAGCTATCTCATCAAGGCCAAATTTAAAAAATAGTAGCTATGTAAAGGCGCTTGATCTTTTTTATGAGGATATTGATAGCATTATAAGTTCAGCTGGTTTTTTAAAACTTAGACTAAAACATAGAATTTTGATAAAAATGCTAAAAAATGTAAAATCATACGAAAATGTATCAAAAATTTTAAAAATCTTTAATACAATAAATGGCTTTTTATCAAATAAAAAAATGAAAGAATTTAAAGAGTAAAAAATGATAAATATACTTGAGCTTGAAAGCTCTTTAGGATTTGGCGGGCAGGAGCATCGCACGCAGCGTGTGATAAACGGACTAGATAAGAGCAAATTTAAGGTTTTTTATGGGTTAAATCCTGGCTCAAAAAGCCTTGAAAAGCAGATAGAGTGCGAATTTGTCGAGTTTAACCTTAAAAAATCTTTTAATATCTTTGAAATTTTAAAAATTTGCAAATTTGTAAAACAAAATAATATAAAAATCATCTCAACTCACTCAGGCAAAGACGGCACTATAGGCGCTATCGTGGGCAAAATTTGTGGCGTTAGCGTGGTTCGCACTAGACATTTGCAGCTGCCTATAAGCTCTCCCATACCTTACAACCTAAGCACCAAAGTGGTTGGCGTTTGCAACTCAGTTTGCGCTGATCTTATCAAAAGAGGTGTGAAAAAAGAGAAGGTGCTAAAAATCTACACAGGCATAGACACACAAAAATACACGCCAGAATTTAAGATAAATATGAAAAAAGAATTTGGCCTAAGTGGCGATGTAGTGGGCGTTTGCATTGTTGCAGTGCTAAGAGCTGCTAAAAATCATAAGCTCTTAATCGATGCATTTAGCGAGCTAAATTTAGAAAAATCAGCCCTTTTTATCGTGGGCGACGGTCCCCAAAATAAAAATTTACACGAGTATATAAAAGATAAGAAAAATATCTTCATGCTTGGCAACAGAACCGACGTGAGCGACTTTTTGGGCTCGCTTGATATCTGCGTGCTACCTTCAGACATGGAGGCTATCGGTGGAGCGCTACTCGAGGCATCTTCGTGCAAGCTAACTACCATCGGAAGCGATGTGGGCGGCCTTGGCGAGGCTGTGAGCGATGGCAAAAGCGGATTTTTATTTGAAAATGGAAACAAAGAGGAGTTAAAAAAAGTGCTTGAAAGGCTCATTTTGGATGAAAATTTAAGAAAGCAGATGGGCGAGTTTGGCAGAGAGTACGTCAAAGAGACATTTAGCATCGAAAAAATGATAAAAAACACACAAAATTTATATATGGAGCTTGTAAAATGAGCGTACCAGTTTTGATGTATCACCACGTGCTTGAAAAGAGCGGTTTTATCGCTAGTAGCGTGGATGAGTTTAGATCGCACATGAAATTTCTAGCCGAAAATGGCTATAAAACGTTAAGTATAAATGAATTTATCGCATACAAAAAGGGTGAGCTTGAGGTGCCTAAAAAGAGCGTTTGCATAACATTTGACGATGGCTGGATGGACAACTACATCTATGCCTATCCTATCGTGAAAGAATTTGGGCTAAAAGCAAATATATTTATAATAACTGGCTGGATAGAGGCAGCGCAAAAGGCACACGAGATGAGGCCTGCTAGCTTTTTAAACGTCGATCACAACGAGTGCAAAAGGCTTGCTCCAAGTAGGCCGCAAGATGTGATATTAAATTTAGAGCAGATCGAGAAGATGAAGGACTGCTTTTATTTTCATTCGCATACGCACGGGCATTTTGATGGATATTTTGGACAGCTTAGCTTGGATGAAGAATTTGGTCTTTGCCGTGAGTTTATGAAGAAAAATTTTGGCTTTGAAGATGACGCACTTTGCTGGCCAAGAGGCAAATATAGTGACGAGTATCTAAATGCCGCTAAAAAGCATGGTTACAAGGCATTTTTCACAACGAAACGCGGCATAAACAAGGCCGATGGTAATTTAGAGGAGATAAAACGAATAGTGACAAAACGTGATGAAAAATGGCTTAAAAAGACTATGTTTATCTACCAAAATGACTTTTTAGGATCGATCTATGCGGCGATAAGGTCCTAGTGGGCTATAAGCTATTTAGTAAAAATTTTCTCGTTCTTTGTTAGATTCTTTTCGTAAGATATAGGGAATTACTTGTGTTTAAATATTTCGTTTTATTGGTGATTTAAATTCTAATTTAATTTTATATTCAAGGCCTACTAGATCAAGCTCTTTTTTATCTATATGTTTTTGAGTGTTGTCTGGATCTTTGCTGGAGTTTCTTTTGTAAATTCCAGCGATTCTCTCTTTTTCGTCCATGCTTAAAATACAGAGTATATCGCATTTGCTGATGCGTGTAAGAGGGTTGGCGCTTGCATAGATCACAACCTTTACAAATGGCATGATAAATTTAAAAAAAGGCCTTAGCTCGTCTCTTTGATCACACTTAATTTTTACCCTTGGGCGGATAAAAAAGAGATTTACACTCATCACACCATCGTCTATGACGGCGATCTGATATGGTTTAAAGTCACCAAAGCCTTTGCGTCTTAGCTCTTTACCAAGCGTGCTTTTGCCACTGCCGTGAAGTCCGGTAAGGGTGATAAGCACCCGTTTTTTTTCTTTTAATATCTCTTCGCAAGCTGAATTTAACGCTTCTAGCATTATTTATAGCCTCTATTCCTAAAATTTGAATATAAATTTCCTATTATTGGCGTTGAATAGATAAAAAGCTTCTTTTTAACCCTAAAAACATAGTCATCATCGTTTTTTGAGCTGCTAGAGATATCTATACGTCTTATCTTAAATTTATCATCTCTCACGCAATATCCACCATCTATCACGCTAAAAGCAAAATCATAATACTCTCTTACTATCCTTTGCGAAAGCTCGTTAAAATGCCCTTTTGGAAAGCAAAATCCAAATTCTTTTTTTTCTGGAAATAGCTCTTTTATCTTAGCAAGCGAGCTGGAAAACTCCTCTCTTAACCTTGTCTCATCGTCACTTCTGCAAGAAAAGTGGCTCACTGTGTGACTATCAAACTCAAAGAGCCCGCTCTCTTGCATCTGCCTGATCTCATCTAAATTTAAAAAATACTCTATATCTTTATCGTAGTCAATATCTTTGTGCATTTTAAATGAAAAATCATAATCCTGCCTTTTAAAGTCCTTGATCTTATCTGTTATCAAAAAACAAACGGCTGGGATATTTAGCTCTTTTAAGATAGGAAAAGCAAATTTGTAATTATCAAAATATCCATCATCAAAAGTTAGTAAAATGCTCTTTTTGTGAGTCTTTGCTCTGCCAGCAACGATATCTTTAAACTGGCCATAATTTATAAATTTATAACCCTCGTCAAGTGCCATGCGAAGTGCCTTTTTTAAAAGTTCCGGGCTTATGGCAAAGTCGTTTTTGTTATTGTTGCAGTGGTGAACTGTTAGTATGCAGACTGGACTATTCATAGGCTCTCCAATAATCTCTTGATATATCTTTTTAGAATTTGTGTGTCGTAATTCTCTTTGACAAAGATGCTGGCGTTTTCTGCGCATTGTTTGGCTAGATCGTCATCTTGTATGTACGCATTTATTTTCTTCGCCATATCTTGCGCGTCTAAAAATTTAGCACATTGACCCCTATTATTTGCAAGCAAGTTATTCATAGGTGCAATATCAAAAGCGACTATTGGGCGAGATAGAGCCATAGCTTCTAGTAAAGCGGTAGGAAGGCCCTCTGTGTGAGAAGGAAACGCGTAATAATCTATACCTTTTACCACGTTTGCTATATCACTTCTAAAGTCAGTAAAGACTAATTTTTCTCGCATATCATCATCAAATATGCTTAAAATTTGCTCTTTTGTGTTTTTGTTGATATTTCCACCAAAAATGCCATATATATCGCTATTTTCTTGTATGAGAATTTTTAGTGCATTTGCAAATTCAAAGACCCCTTTTTGGCGGCTTAGCGAGGAAAACATACCTACTGTTATCGCTTGTTTTGGGATGTTAAATTCTTCTTTAAATGTTGATCTCACTGCGTTTAGCGCATCGCAATCCACAAAAGTCGGGATAAAAAATATCTTTTCATTTTTTACTCCTATTTTTTGCAAAATTTCTGTCACATTTGGGCTTACGCTTATAATCTTATCAAAAAGTGTGGTGTGTAAAAATTTACTCAAAGAGCCTTTTATTGGGAACTCATTGTGTCTTTCGCGTATAAATTTAACACCTTTTTTTCTAGTAAAAATTTTTGATATAGCTGCTACCCAGCTGTCTGTGGAGCCATTTGATATGACTACATCTATATTTTCTTGCCACAAAATTTTGCAAAATATAGGCACTGTTTTATGAAAATTTTTCTTATTCATCTCACATTCGATAACTTTAAAATTTTCTTCTCGAGCGCGTTTTGAAATTTCAGAATTTGGGTTGCAAAATAGCGTTGTGCCGTGTCCTAGCTCACGCATATGACGCATCTCATTCATGATCTTATTTTGTTGCCCACCCCAGTTAAAAAGCGTCTCTGTGTGAAGTATATTCATCGCTATAGTCCTAAATTTTGCTTGATTTTTGCTTTTATTTGTGGCATCTTGTCGCTAAAATCCATTAAAGTCTTCTCAATACCGTGCTCTTTTATGCCCTCTTTATCGCAAGGCACAAAGTCCCAGTCCTTTTGATAGACGGTGTGCTTGCCCATGCTTTGGATGCCATTTTGCGCTGTGTAGCCATTTTGCATCAAGCTATTATCCCAAGGTCCCCATTCAAAAGCGTTACTCGGGCCAAAAAAGGCGATCACTGGCACATCGTTTGCTGCGGCTATATGCATGATAGCAGTATCGACGCCGATAAAGAGACTTGAGCGCTTTGAGAGGGCGATCGTTTGTTTTAGGCTTAGCTTGCCACCTAAATTTATAGGCTCACTTTTGCAAATTTTTAGCACGCTTGCAAGCTTATTTAGCTCATTTTCTTTGTTGTCGCTTGTTAGCACGACCTTTACATTTAGCTCGTTTTCGCAGTAGTCTATAAGCTCTGCCATGCTCTCGTCGTTTGCACATTTAAACATCCAGCGGCTTGTTAGATGCACATGCACAAAGCGTTTTGGTAAATTTAGATGCTCCACGCTCTCATCTGAAAAGACGGTCACTTTTTTGCTCACCGGTTCAAAACCTAAAGCCCTTAGCGCGTTTAAATTTAGATCAACCGTGTGAGAGAAATTTTCGTAGTATTTTGCCTTTACGCTTAAAAGCTTGTTTATCGCCTTATGTTTGCCTAAAAAGCCAACTATCTTTTTGATCTTGGCGTACTTTGAGATGATGACGCCGCGGTCTCCAGTGGTCGTTTGCACCGCCATATCGTATTTCTCTTTTTTGATCGCTCTTATAAATTTTAGCTCGGTCATTAGCTTTTTAAAAAAGCCAGAATTTGCACTTTGTCTATCGTAAATGTGGATTTTATTTATGTAAGGATTGCCTTCTATCATCGCTTCTGTCCCTTTGTTTAGGGCAAAGTCGATGGTCGCGTCTGGGTAGTAGTGGTGCAAATTTTCAATGAGCGGCGTTGTCAAAAGTACGTCGCCGATGTTTCTAAATTTAATCACAAGTATTTTCATTTTATATATTTCCAAAATGTGTACTGGGCGTAAAGCCTAGCGATGACATAGCCCGTAAAGCCCTCTTTAAAGCCGCCTTTTAGCACGTAAAGCTTAAAAAATGTCCAAGCTGGGCTTGTAAGCGCCTTTAGTAAATTTCTTTTTGCGCCCATGCTTGAGTAGCGATTTTGCTTGGCGATAAACTGCTCGATACTCTCATACGCGTAGTGCAAGAAGTGATTTTTAAGCGCGCCAAGCCTTTGTGAGCCGTTATTTAAAACGACCTTTTCATGCACAGCTCTGCCATCAAATTTGGCAAAATTTTTATTAAAAAGTCTCACCGTGTAGTCTGGATATAGCCCCATATTTTTTATCGCTTTGCCAAAAAAGAAATTTAGCCTAGCTACGTTGTAAGCGCTAAATTTAGGCTCTTTTAGCGTGCTAATGATCTCATTTTTAAGCTCTTCTGTAATCACCTCGTCGCTATCAAGCACAAAGACCCACTCGTTTTTGGCTAGATCCACGCCCTTTTGCTTTTGCGCGCCAAATCCAAGCCAAGCTTGCTCGTGAAATTTCACATTGCCAAAGCCATCACAAATTTGCCTTGTGCCATCTTTTGAACCGCTATCAACCACGATGATCTCATCAGCAAATTTAGCGCTCTCTAACACCTCTTTTAGGTACTTTTCGCTGTTAAAAGTCAAAATGACAACGCTTAGCATTTATACTCATTTTCGTAAAATCTCTTAAACCTTTGGTGAAACCAAAAGTACTCCTCAGGCCTTGCCCTAACCATCTCTTCGCACGCACTGCACTGCATTTGCGTCGCTTTTTGCACGGCATCTTCTTTGTCAAACGTGCTTATATCTATTGGCTCTTCAAAGCAAATTTCATTTAAATTTTCACCTTTTTGGTAGATAAATGCGTTTATGATAAGGGCATTTGTCTTTTGCGCTAGCACGCTTGCTGCTGGCGTGTGAAGCACATCTTTGCCAAAAAACTGCACCTTTATGCCATCTTTTGGCGCGGTGTTTTGATCGACTAAAATTCCTACTATTCGCCTAGCTTTCAGCGCTTTTAAGATATCTTTTGCGCCGCCATCTTTGTCGATTAGCTCCACATCAAACTGCGCTCTGTTGGCTCTTAAAATTTTATCCATGACGCTACTATCAAGCTTTCTGCCAAGCGCTGAAGAAGCTCCAAAGCGAGCCGCGACAGCTAGGCCAAATATCTCCCACTGCCCAAAATGCGCCGTTGTGACGATGATAGGCCGACCAGACTTCATCGCATCAAGCAAAAAGTGCTCATTTTTAAAAACAACTTGTTCAAGTATCTTTTGTTTTGTCGTGTTTTGATTGAGGATGAAATTTATACCAAGATATTTTGCAAAGTTGTAGTAGCATTTTTTGGCGATTTCTAGCTTCTCTTCTTTGGTTTTTGTCTCACCAAAAGCGAGGTTTAAATTTGTCATCACGATGTGAAATCTCTTTTTTTTAAGCTTCATAAACGCAAATGCTAAAAATTTAGCAAGCAGGTTTTGAAGCGAGCTTGGCAATATAAATATAAGAAATTTCAAGGTATAAAAGCCAGCTAGATAGAGCCTATCCATTTAGCAGCCTTTTTGCGAAATTTGCAACCGTTTCAGGGTAAATTTCTCTTATGCAAAAGTCGTTTTTATCGATACTTCTAGCATCTATCTCCTTGCCCATATCAACGACAAGATTTTTGTCCGTGACGTAGGCATTGCGGTGGCTTGGTCGGTTACCAAAAAGCGTGATAGAAGGCCTATTTACAGCCCATGCAAGGTGCGTTAGACCGCTATCGTTGCCGATTACCAGATCGCAGCTCGCGATAAAATCTATCATATCTTTTATGCTTAGTTTTTCAAGCAGTTTTGCTTTGGTGCCTGAAATGATCGCCTCAGCCCTTGTTTTTTCGCTCTCACTCCCGTAGCAAAGGTAAATTTCGCATCCATCAATCAGTCTGATCACATCTTTAAATTTGTCATAAATTTTGCTCTCTTCGCTTGCAAAGGCAGCGATTAAAACGCGTTTTTTGCCGCTTTCATTTTTAAATTTTTTGCAAATTTCAAAGCAGGGCGATTTTTTTAAAATTTCACTTTTGTCAAAGCTAAAATTTAAGGCGTATCCAACAAGACTTAGGTTTCTAACTATGATATTTTTATTGTAGTCGATCTTAAATTTATGCCTATAAAGCCTGGCTGCGATCTTTTCCTTGACGCTCTCTCTACTAAAGCCATAAATTTCTTTGCCAAGTAGTTTTGCGACGACGGCTGATTTGAAAAGTCCTTGCAGGTCGATGATCTTGTCAAATTTGCCAAGTGTTTTTATGATCTTGTAGCTCTTTTTAAAGCTCTCTTTAAGCGGCAAAACGACTAGTTCGTCGATTAGGGGATGGTCTTTTAAAAGGCTTGCAAAACGGGCATCAACGAGCCATGTGATGTGAGCATTTGGGTAGTGCTTTTTGATAAACTGAAGCACGATGGCTGCATGGACGATGTCCCCAAGTGCCGAAAGCTTTACAATGGCTATTTTTAGTTGATTTTTATCTTGCATTGGCTACTTTAAATATAAATTTTTGGTATGATTTTAAAAAAAAATGCTTAAAAAAGGGCTAAAATGGCGAAAAGTTACATCTGCGTCTTTGACTGCGAGACGATACCTGATGCAAATTTGATAAGAAAAATTTACGGCATCGATGGAAGCGACGAAGATGTGAGCGTGCAGGCGATGGCCTTGCAAAAAGAGGCCAGCGGGAGTGAGTTTTTGCCTGTGATGTTTCATAGAGTTGTGGCGATCTCTGCGGTGATGGCCGATGAGTACGGCAAATTTTTAAAAGTTAGCACTATGGAGGGCAAGAACGAGCGCGAGATCATCGCTAAATTTTTAAAATTTATAAATGATTATAACCCAAGGCTTGTTAGCTTTAATGGCCGTGGATTTGACCTGCCAATGCTTATGGTGCGTGCGATGCGCTACAACCTAAACGCAGCGGCATATTACGAGAGTGAAAATAAAGAGCTAAACAAAAACAAATGGGAAAATTATAGAGCAAGGTATTCGCCTAAATTTCACCTTGATCTGCTTGATTTTATAAGCGATTTTGGAAGTGTGAGAGGGCTAAAGCTCGATACGCTTTGCGCTAGCTTAAATTTACCTGGCAAATACGACGTGCACGGCGATCAGGTGCTTGAGCTATACTACGCAGGTGAGCTTGATAAGATAAACGAATACTGCGAAAGCGACGTGCTTAACACCTACTGGCTATTTTTGAAATTTGAGCTTTTGCAGGCAAATATCTTGCAAGATGACTACATAAATCACCTAAACGTGATGAGCGAATTTCTAGCCAAAAGCTGCGCTCACAGAGGATATAGCGAGGTCTTTTGCTCTGCGATAAGTGACGAGCTAGCAAGAATTTCTGGCAAGTTAGACTACGAGATAAAGGTAGATAAAGAGGCTTTGGAATTTAGCGAATTTAATGATGTAAGGCCGATTAGCAAAGAGGAGCTAAACCGCGATATGCTGGGCGGTCTGCTTAAAAAAGCAAGCGATCTAAAGCCAAAAGAGCCAAAAAACAAGACACTTTTTGAAGAGAAAGTGCCTGAGATAAATTTAGACGACGAATAAGTCAAAATGAAAGGAAAAATATGAAAATTTTAGTAACTGGAACAGCTGGATTTATAGGATTTCACCTTGCAAATGCCCTTGTGGCTCGTGGGGATGAGGTCGTTGGATATGACGTGATAAATGACTATTACGACGTAAATTTAAAGCTTGCACGCCTAAAAACGGCTGGCTTTGACGTGAGCGAGATAGACTACGGCAAGCTCATCACCTCAAAAACGCATCCAAATTTAAAATTTATAAAAGCAGACCTCGCTGATGAAAAGACGATGAAAGAGCTTTTTGCTAAAGAGAAATTTGACGTAGTGGTAAATTTAGCCGCACAAGCTGGCGTTCGCTACTCGCTCATAAATCCAAAAGCCTACATAGATAGCAACATCACAGGCTTTATGAACATCCTTGAGTGCTGCCGCCACAATGAGATCAAAAATTTAGTCTATGCAAGCTCTAGCTCGGTTTATGGCCTAAATGAAAACATGCCATTTTCTACGCACGAGGGGGTCAATCACCCTATAAGCCTCTACGCAGCGACCAAAAAGAGCAACGAGATGATGGCGCACACTTACAGCCACCTATTTAACGTGCCAACGACTGGACTTCGCTTTTTTACGGTTTATGGACCATGGGGACGCCCTGATATGGCGCTATTTTTGTTTGTTGATGCCGCACTTAAAAATAAGAGCATCGATGTCTTTAACTACGGCAAGATGAAGCGCGACTTTACCTACGTAGACGACATCGTAAAGGGCATCATCAAGTGCATCGACAACCCAGCTAAGCCAAATCCAGCTTGGGATGCAAAACACCCAGACCCTGCCACTTCAAAAGCGCCGTTTAAGGTCTATAATATCGGCAACAACAGCCCAGTTGAGCTCATGGACTACATCAAAGCAGTTGAGATAAAGATCGGCCGCGAGATCAAGAAAAATTTTCTCCCACTTCAAGCAGGCGACGTACCAGCGACCTTCGCGGACGTGAGCGACCTTGTGGCTGATTTTGACTACAAGCCAAATACAAAAGTAAACGACGGCGTGGCTAAATTTGTCGAGTGGTATAGCGAGTTTTACTGGATAAAGATATAAATGAGACGTTGCGAGTGGGCCAAGGGCGAGCTTGACATAGCCTATCACGATAATGAGTGGGGCAAAGTCATAAAAGATGATAGAAAATTTTTTGAGATGATAGTTTTAGAGGGCTTTCAAGCGGGACTTTCGTGGCATGGAGTGCTTCAAAAAAGGGAGGCCATGAGAGCGGCGTTTGACAGCTTTGACCCTGAAAAAATCAAGCTTTACGGCGAGGCCGAGATAGCTAAATTTATGCAAAACGAAGGGCTGATACGCAATAGACTAAAACTAAAATCGCTTGCCACAAACGCCCTTGCATTTTTATCGGTAACGCAAGAATTTGGTAGCTTTTATGACTATTTGTGGGGACATTTGCTAAAGAAATTCGACCCAAAATTTGACGGCAAACAGATCATCAATCACTATCAAAATATCAAGCAAGTGCCGGCAACCACGCCGATGTCTGACTTTGTGGCAAAGGAGCTAAAAAAGCGAGGGTTTAAATTTCTAGGCTCTGTTAGCACCTATGCCTTTTTTGCAAAGTGTGGGCGTGGTGGACGATCATATGGACTATTGTTTTTGCAAGTGCAAGGCTTGATTAGAATAATTTTTGCACTTTTGGTGCTTTTAAATTTTGCATTTTCTCTTGAACTGTTGCGCCTTAGCGAATTTAAAGGTCAAAACGTCTCAGGCTGGCTAGCTAGTGAGAAGCTTGATGGCGTGCGTGCCTACTGGGACGGAGAAATTTTACTCTCAAGGCAGGGCAAAAAGCTAAATGCACCACTAAGTTTTACTAAAAATTTCCCAAAATTTGCACTCGATGGCGAGCTTTATGCAAAGGGGCTTAAATTTGAAGAAATCCAAGCGACCGTGATGGATAAGCTGCCAGATGAAAGGGCGTGGAGCAGGCTTAAATTTCACGTTTTTGACGTGTCAGAGGCAAGTGGCGGCTTGCTTGATAGACTTGAAGTTTTGGCTAAATTTCTAAAAAATGAGCCAAATGACAATTTAATCATCGTAAAACAGATAAAGATGCGTGATAACGCCCAGTTTTTAAAATTTACAAAGGACATTATCGCAAAAGGTGGCGAGGGAGCAGTCGTGCGTGAGCCAAATGTGCCCTACGAGCGAAAACGAAGCAAAAATGCGCTCAAATTTAAGAAATTTAAAGACGCTGAGTGCGAAGTGGTCTCCATAAATAAAGGCAGCGGCAAATACGCAAATCTTGCTGGCTCGCTTACTTGCAAGGCGCTTGGCGGCAAAGATGATAAAGAAAAAGCTGGCGAGCCAAAAGAGGGCACTATCTTTAAAATAGGCTCAGGACTAAGCGACGAGCAACGCACAAATCCCCCAAAGATAGGCTCTATCATCACATATAAATTTCAAAATTTATCGTCTTATGGCAAGCCAAGATTTCCTATATTTTTAAGGGTTAGAGAGGATTAAATTTCATCCGCGATCTCTTTTAACGCCCTAAAAGAGCTAAGCTGCGCCTCCTCATCAAAAATAAAGCTTTGAGCCATGATCTCATCGACTTCAAGTCTATTTTGAAACTCTAAAATTTGCTCTTTAACGCTTTGTTTTGAGCCTATGAAAGAGCACGCCATCATCTCTTCTGTGACGCTTCTTTCTCTATTTTTTAGCTCTATTTGCCTAAAGTCGATCGGCCCAAAATGTGGAGCTTTGGCGCCTGTTTTGCAAGATACAGCAAAGACCTCGTCGTTATCCTTTTTTGGTGGCTGCAAATACTCTTTTTCGCCAGTTACTACGTTTAAGAAAAACTGTGTTTGCGTAGTTGCCAAACTCTTTGCTAGCTCGTCACCTTGGGCTATTATCACGTTTGCTCCTGCGATGACATAAGGGGCAGAAAGAAACGAAGAGGGCTTGAAATTCTGACGATAAATTTCTACTGCTTTTTCTAGCGCACGTGGTGCAAAGTGCGACGCAAAGGCGTAAGGTAGGCCAAACTCAGCGGCCACGTATGCGCTATATATGCTTGAGCCAAGTATGTAGATGGGTGGAATTTTGTCTACTTTTGGATAGGCTTTCACGGCTCTTTTGGCGTTAAAATAGTCCATTAGCTCGTTTATCTGCATGTTAAATTCAACCTCTCTTGCACCGCGCCTAAGCACTGCAGCCGTCTCTTGGTCGGTCCCTGGAGCTCTGCCTAGCCCAAGATCTACGCGGTTAGGAAATATCGTCTCAAGAGTGGCGTACTGCTCGGCGATAGAGTAGGGGCTGTGATTTGGTAGCATCACGCCGCCAGAGCCCACACGCAGGCTTTTTGTATGCTCTAAGATGTGCGCGATGATGAGCTGTGTGGCTGAGCTTGCTAAATTTCTCATGTTGTGATGCTCTGCGACCCAGTAGCGATTTATGCCGATATCCTCGGCAAAAATAGCTAGTCTAACGGCCGAGTCTATGGCTTCTTTTGCGTCACCGCCTTGTTTGATAGGCAGTAAATTTAATATTGAGACATTCATTTTTATCCTTTTTTGTAGATGAAGGATTATAAAGATTAAATTTAAAATAGATTGTAAGTCTATTTTAAAGAGCAATTTACATTTGCTTAAAAAAATCAGCAATATCACAATTAAATAGTTTTGAGAGCTTAAGAAGATGAAGTATATTAAAGCGCTTATTGTCTGTAAAATTTTCCATATTTGCATAAAAACCATTTGAGGCTTGCCCTATACTAAGTGCAGTTTCAAGTTGACTAAAGCCTTTTTCTTGTCTTATTCTTTTTACGTTATTTGCCACATTTTTTAGAAATTCTTCCTCTTCTTCTTTTGAAACAATTTGTGGCAAATTTAGCATTTTTATTCCCTATAGAAAAGTTTCCTATAAGTTTAATTGCATTAAAATACTTTTACAATCATCTGTGAATAATATCTCTATAGAGATTATTAGAAATTAATTAAATAAAGGATAAATATGATATCTGAAGTTTTTAAGGATAAAACAAATACTCAAGATATAAGAATGCCAGTAGCACTAGAGATTTTTGGAGGATATCTAGATAAATTTTATAACCTGTCACTTAGCAAGAGAGAAGTTTCAAGATTCGCAGCAGCCATACTTATGAAAGGAGATAGAAAACAATTTAAAACAACAATTGATGTATATAATTTTTTCAAGAGATGGCGTGTAAATATAGAAATTGTTGATGATGCTGAAATAATAGCTACCAATATCCTTGTTTCGGCTTTAACCAATGGCAATCTTGGTTTTGCAGCCGATAAAACATTGGAGGCCGCCTATGTAATATATAAGGTCTTTACTACGTCAAAAATACCTAATTCATTCGATGATGCTTATGGACGTATGTTGTATAACAAGTATGCTTTAAATATTTCTGATGTGCCTGCTTATCTAGCACATAATGCATCAGCACTTTTTACGTGTGTAAATCAGCTTACAACTTTTGCCACAGTGTATTATTTGAGTATAATGGATGGTAAGGATAAAACTATTATAAAAACGTGGTTACAAGATGAATTTATTACAACTTTTAGTTTTGTTTTTAATAAACATGATGCTTTTTATGAAGCTATTCGCAAATAAAGTGTATAAATAAGATTTATCTAGTTTGAAGCCATTTTGATTAGAAGATATTACATATAACATTAGATTTAAAAAGCCTATTAAAATTCTAATAAGCAAGCCTTGCTTTACTTTTGCTTTACTCTATTTTTGATAAAATTACACACTTTTAATGAAAGGCTTAAACTTGAAAATTTTAGTAACAGGTGGAGCTGGATACATCGGCAGCCACGTAGTAAAAGCACTTTTAAAGCAAGGCAAAGATGAGATAACCATCATCGACAATCTCTGCAAGGGCTCACAAAAAGCACTTGAGGCACTCCAAAAGATAGGAAATTTCAAATTTATAAATGCAAATTTAGAGGATGATCTAAGCGAAATTTTTGCAAATGGCAAATTTGATGCGATCATCCATTTTGCAGCGTTTATCGAGGTTTTTGAGAGCATGAGCGAACCGCTAAAATACTATCTAAACAACACCGCAAATGTCGCAAGAGTGCTAAGATACGCAAAAACTTACAATGTAAATAAATTTATATTTAGCTCAACTGCCGCGGTTTATGGCGAGCCAGATGTGGCGGAGGTGAGCGAAACAACGCCTACAAATCCGATAAATCCATACGGCAGAAGCAAGCTAATGAGCGAGCAGATCATCAAAGACTACGCCGCTTCAAATGAAAATTTCAAATTTGCGATTTTGCGCTACTTTAACGTAGCAGGTGCAGACGAGGAGGGGCTTATCGGTCAAAACTATCCAAACGCTACGCACCTTATCAAGGTGGCCGTTCAAACTGCCCTTGGCAAGCGCGAGAGCATGGGTATCTTTGGCGATGACTACGTGACAAAAGATGGCACATGCGTTAGAGACTATATCCACGTTAGCGACCTAGCAGACGCCCACATAAGCGCACTGGAGTATATCGGCCAAAATGGAAGTGAAACTTTTAACGTGGGATATGGCATGGGATTTAGCGTAAAAGAGGTCATCGAGACCGCAAAAAAAGTAAGTGGAGTAAATTTTAAAGTGCTAAATGCGCCAAGAAGGGATGGCGACCCAGCTATCCTTATCTCAAACGCAAGCAAACTGCGCTCGCTAACAAGCTGGAAGCCAAAAAGAGACGATCTAGCGCTCATCATAAAAACTGCCCTTGAGTGGGAAAAGAGAATTTAGGGGAAAGCATGAAAATAGCAGTAATCGGAACCGGATATGTTGGACTAGTGAGTGGTGCATGTTTTGCTAAGATGGGCAACAGCGTGATCTGCGTCGATGTTGATAGCAAAAAGATCGAAGCGCTAAAAAATGGCGTCGTGCCTATATATGAGCCAGGGCTTGCTGATATCGTGAGTGAGTGCTATAAAAATGGCTCGCTTAAATTTAGCACGCAGATAACTGAGGCGCTAGAGCATGCAGATGTGCTATTTATCGCAGTTGGCACACCTATGGGCGCTGATGGACAGGCGGATTTAAAATATGTGCTTTCAGTTGCCAAGTCAATCGGAGAAAATTTAAGCAAACCGCTAATCGTAGTCGATAAATCAACCGTTCCAGTGGGCACTGGAGCTAAGGTGCATGAGGTGATCGAGGCTGAGCTTAAAAAGAGAAATGTAGAGGTTAAATTTGAAGTCGTCTCAAATCCAGAGTTTTTAAAAGAGGGCGCGGCTGTTGAGGACTTTTTAAAGCCAGATCGCGTAGTTATCGGAGCTAGCAGCGAGTGGGGCTTTAGCGTGATGAGAGAGCTTTACGAGCCATTTATGAAAAATCACGATAGGCTCATTTGCATGGACGTAAAATCAGCCGAGATGACAAAATACGCTGCAAATTCGATGTTAGCAACCAAAATAAGCTTTATAAACGAGATAGCAAATATCTGCGAACGCGTGGGCGCTGATGTAAATTTAGTAAGAAAAGGCATCGGCAGCGACTCAAGGATCGGATATAGCTTTATCTATCCAGGCTGCGGATATGGCGGTAGCTGCTTTCCAAAGGACGTCGAGGCACTCATCTACACAGCTAGACAAAATGGCTTTGAACCAGAGCTTTTAAACGCGGTCGAGTCAAGAAATAAGGCTCAAAAAAGAGTGCTATTTGATAAAATTTATAACTTCTTTGGCGGCGATCTAAAGGGCAAGACGATCGCACTTTGGGGGCTTGCGTTTAAGCCAAATACCGATGATATGAGAGAGGCTAGCTCGCTAACTTTGATAAAGCTTTTAGACGAGGCTGGCGCAAAAGTGGTCGCTTACGATCCAAAAGCGAGCGAAGAAGCTAAAAAATATATGCCAAATTTAGATGTAAAATATGCTAAAAATAAATATGATGCTCTTGATAACGCCGATGCAATGGTGCTTGTGACAGAGTGGAGCGAGTTTAGATCACCTGATTTTATGGAGATCAAAGAGAGGCTAAAAAACGCTGTCATATTTGACGGACGCAACCAGTATAACGCTAAAACTTTAGCTGAGCATGGATTTAAGTATTTTCAGATAGGCGTCAAAGCGTGAAGCAAATTTTATCTCTCATAGCTTGTTTATTGCCTTTTGCGCTTTTTGCTAGCGATGCGGCAGGCAAAAGTGAAGCAAAGATGCAAGAGCAGGTTTTTGAGCTACCTATCTCAAAGATGCCGAATGATTATTTTAAATATGAAGTTGCATTTTTTAAAGAGGTGCAAACGGATTGCGAATTTGCTATGCTAGAGGGCGGAGGCTTAGATAAAAAAGAGGATAAAAGCGGGGTTTATTACGAATTTAGCGCAGATGATGAGCCGCTTAAGCCTTGCAATGGCAAAAATAAAAAGAGGCAAATTTATTATGAATTTACTCAAATTTTGCCTGGCATTAGCCCTATTAAGATCGTAACCCCACAAGGCGTGGGCGCAGAGATAAGAATTTATGAACGTGTAGAAATAATAAAACCAAAAATTTTAAAAAGGAAAGAGAAATGAAAATAGCAGTAGTAGGACTTGGATATGTGGGACTTCCACTAGCAGCAGCTTTTAGCGAGAAGTACGAAGTAGTAGGCTTTGACGTAAATGCAAAACGTATAGAAGAGCTTAAAAGTGGCTATGATAGAACGCTTGAACTTAGCAACGAGCAGATGAAAAAAGCGATCGATAATGGCATGAAATTTAGTCTAAATTTAGATGACATCAGAAGTTGCAACTTTTTCATCGTAACCGTCCCAACTCCGATAGATAAGAACAAACGCCCTGATCTAACTCCAGTGGTAAAAGCGACTGAGAGCGTGGCAAAAGTGCTTAAAAAAGGCGACATCGTTGTCTATGAAAGCACCGTTTATCCAGGCGTTACAGAAGAAATTTGCGTGCCACTTCTTGAAAAGAGTGGGCTTAAATTTAACAAAGACTTCTTCTGCGGCTACTCTCCAGAGCGCATAAACCCAGGTGATAAAGAGCACACTGTTACAAAGATCAAAAAGATCACAAGTGGCTCAACTCCAGAGATCGCTGATAAGGTCGATGAAATTTATCGTTCTATCATCACAGCTGGCACTCACAAAGCTTCAAGCATCAAAGTAGCAGAGGCTGCAAAGGTCATCGAAAATACTCAGCGCGACATCAACATCGCCTTTATAAACGAGCTTGCGATGCTCTTTGAAAAGCTTCACATCAACACTATCGACGTGCTTGAGGCTGCTGGTACGAAGTGGAATTTCTTAAATTTCCGTCCAGGTCTAGTTGGCGGTCACTGCATCGGCGTAGATCCATACTATCTAACTCACAAAGCTCAAGAGGTTGGCTACAACCCTGAAATGATCCTAGCAGGTCGCCGCATCAACGATGATATGGGCAGATATGCAGCCGATCAAGTGATAAAACTAATGATAAGAAAGGGTGTGCTTATCAACAAAGCGCGCGTGCTTGTTCTTGGTATGACATTTAAAGAAAACTGCCCAGATATAAGAAATTCTCGCGTTATAGACGTGGTTGATGAGCTAAAAGACTTTGGCTGCAAGGTCGATGTGACTGATCCTTGGGCTGATAGCGCTGAGGTAAAACACGAGTATGGCTTTGATCTAGTAAAAGAGTATAACCTAGACGACTACGACTGCATCGTGATCGCCGTAGCTCACAATGAATTTAAAAAGCTCAACCTAAAAGGCCACTTGGTTTATGATATAAAAAATATCTACCCAGAGGCTGACGCTAGGCTGTAAGTGAGCGTTAAATTTAAGATTTACTTAGCTGCCATGCCATCTGGCTTGGCGGCTAAAATTTATGTTTTTTTCTTTTCAAATTTAGCTTTTGGGCTAAATTTCAAAGGTTAAAAGTCTAATGCTAATCAATCTAATAAGCTCAATCGTCGTTTTTGTCGTATCAATGGGCATAAATTTCTTTCTTACACCATTTATCTTAAAAAGCCTTGGTAATGAGGCATTTGGCTTTGTGGGTCTTAGCAACGCCATCGTTAGCTACGCAGCGGTCGTAAGTGTAGCCATAAACTCGGTAAGTGGGCGCTTTGTCGCTCATGCGTGGCACAAAAAAGACCTAAGTCTTGCAAACACCTACTACTCATCAGTCCTTGTTGTAAATATCTTCTTTTGTGCCGTTGTCGTGGTGCTTAGCTCTGTTTTCATACTAAATTTGCAAAGCTTTTTAAACGTCCCTGAAAATTTACTCTTTGACGTGAGAATGACCCTTGTTTTTTACTTTATAAATTTCTGCGTTGGACTATTTAACGGCGTTTTGACGGTTTGTGCTTTTGTGACAAACAAGCTCTATCTACTCTCCATTAGAAACGCCATCTCAAGCGCGATCCTAGCAGCTCTCATCGTGGCACTCTTTTTCTTTTTTAAGCCGTTCATTTCATATATCGCCATCTCAGCGCTAGTTGCTAGCCTTTTTGTCTTTTTTAGCACCATTTTTATGTCAGCTCGCATCACGCCGGAGCTAAATTTTAGCCTTAGTAAATTTGACTTTTCTAAGATCAAAGAGCTTCTAAGCTCTGGCATTTGGAACAGCTTTAATGCGCTAAACCGCATACTTTTAACAGGTATGGACCTATTTATCTGCAACATTTTCGTAAGTGCAAACGCCACTGGCCTTCTTTCAGTCGCCAAGGCCGCCCCTATCATACTTGAGAGCTTTGTAGCGCAGCTTAGCGGTATCTTTGCGCCAAAATTTGTCGAGCTTTACTCTAAAAATTTGATCACGGACCTCATAAAAGAGGCTAAATTTTCAATGAAGGTGATCGCCTTTGTGATGAGCGCTCCGGCCGCATTTTTCGTCGTTTTTGGGCTTGATTTTTACACGCTTTGGCTACCTTTTAAAAGCGCAGATGAGGTTAAATTTATCTACAATGTCTCGATGATCACGCTAGTGCCTATCGTATTTATCAGCTTTGTTTTTTCGCTTTTTAACCTTGATAGCGCGACAAACAAGCTTCGCCGCCCAGCCATTGCCAACACCATCCTTGGCGTTAGCACGATCATAGCGCAGATCGCCCTGCTCAAATTTAGTGACTACGGCGTTTATGGCATCGTCATCGTCGCAGCCATTTTTTATAGCATAAGAATTCTTGGCTTTGACCTCATAAACGCTGCTTTAAATTTAGAGGTAAAACTCACCACATTTTACGGGGTTTATTTTAAAAATTTAGCCGTTTTTGCGCTCTGCGTGCTTGTGATGTTTGCCTGCAAGGACTTTGTAAGCTTAGATAACTGGCTAAAATTTGCTATCTTTGCTGCGATATACGCCAGCGCAGCTTATGTTTTGGGATATTTTTTGTTTTTTAATGCTTACGAGCGAGGCATAGTCTGGCGTAAAATTTTAAAAAAATTTAAAAGGTCTTAAATGAATGAAATTTATCTGATCTCTTTGGCAAAAGATACCAAAAGGCGCGAGCTTTTGCAGCAGAAATTTGGCTCTTATGATAGCTTTAAGCTAATAGACGCAGTCGATGGCAGGGAGCTAAACGCTAGGGAGTACTACAAGATCATTTCGCCGTCATTTAAAGCTTACGGCAAGGTTTTAAGCCCAGCTGAGGTTGGTTGCTCGCTCTCACACGTAAAAGCCTACGAGGCATTTTTGGCGAGTGAAGCCAAATTTGCCCTCATCTTTGAAGATGACGTGATCGGAGATGACAGTGCCATAAAAGAGGCCTTTTTGGCAGCTAGCAAGATGCCTGAAAACAGCGTGCTGATATGTGGCATGCAAGATGGGCTAGAGGGCAGGTTTAGCGCCTTTGGCAAAAAGGTGGATGTTAGCCTAAGTAAGCCACTTTGGCAGGTCTCAAAGCATTCATTTTCAAGCATTTATAGAGCAGGGGCTTATGTGCTAACTAAAAAAAGTGCTAGAAATTTGCTAGAAATTCATAAACGTGCGCTTTGCACGACCGATGTTTGGGACTATTTGCTAGGCGTTAATGATATGCAGATGTATTTTTGTGACCTTTTTGCACACCCAACTGATCTAAGTGGCTCAAACATCGAGGACGAGCGCCTTGAGAGGGGATACAGCGCAAATTTAAAGGCCTACATAAAAACAATTAAATTTATATTTTTCTCACGACTTGAAAAGCTTCAAGGCTATGAGAGAATTTTTAAAAGGGGCTAAATGAGCGAGCCATTAATTAGCATAGTAACCGCGACTTATAAGCGTCCAGAGCTTTTAAAAAAGGCCATAAAAAGCGCTCTAGCTCAAAGCTATAAAAATTTAGAAATAGTTGTGACCGATGACGGCGATGACGAGAGTGCGAGTGAAATTTGCAAGAGTTTTAACGACGCAAGGATCAAATTTGTAAAAAACACCACTCACAAAAAGAGCCCAAATGGCAACAAAAATAACGGCTTTGACAACACAACAGGCGAGTTTGTCTGCTTGCTTGACGATGACGACGAGCTTTTGCCAGAGGCGATTGCCCAGTGCTATGAAATTTTAAAAAGTGGCGAGTATTCGTGCGTTTTTGCAGACGCGATCTGCGAAAAAGATGGCGTGATGACCGATGTCGTGGCTGGTAGAAGCCCATATAACAAGAGTGGGGCTATGAGCAAGGTTGATTATCACTGCGGGCGGATAAATGGCGAGTATTTTAAGCTTTTTTCGCGTGAATTTATAGACGGCTTTAGATTTGATGAGAGCAGTTTTGGCGGCGAAAATGAGCTTTATATCCGCTTTTTTGAAAAAAATGTCTTCTATCTTAAAAAGCCACTTTACATCTACCGCATCGCAAGAAGCGATAGTGCGACGCTAAATGCCAGCAAGCACGCGCTAAATGTGGCAAACGCTTACATCAAAACAGCAAATTTACACTACGACATCGCTATAAAAAATGAGCCAAAATTTCTAGCTATGCAGTATAAAAATGCCGCTTACTACGCCAAAATAGCAGGCGAATATGAGTTGATGCTAAGGTGTATCTTTAAAAGTCTTAGTATTAAATTTAGCAAAGAGGCGCTTATATTTTTGTTGCTTAGCCCGCTACCAAGTGGCTTTTTACCGGCACTTTCAAAGCTTAGAGTGAAGATAAAACAAAGGTTTGGCATATGAGGGTATTATTTGTCACATCAACGCTTAGAAGTGGCGGTGCGGAGCGAGTTTGCGCGGTGATCGCATCAAGATTTAGCATGGATCACGATGTAAGCCTTGTTAAATTTGACAAAGATGAGCCATTTTATGAGCTAGCAAGTGGCGTGAAGCTCATAAATTTAGGCGTTGGGGCTGATGAGCTTGGCTTGATTGGAAATTTAAAAAAGAGAGTTTTAAAGGTGTTTGCTTTAAGAGCGCTCATAAGAGAGGGCAAATTTGATGCTGTTATATCATTTTTAGACGCCGTAAATACCTTGGTGCTCTTTAGCTCAGCAGGGCTAAAAACGCCTATAATCATAAGCGAGCACACAAACTACCTTGCGCCAAAAAGAGCCATTTTTAAGGTGCTAAGACGCCTTAGCTATCCATTTGCAAACGCACTTAGCGTCTTAAGCGACGAGGATCTTGGCTACTACTCTAAATTTTGCAAAAATGTGATGAAAATTTACAACCCACTCTTTGAAAAGGTGCGCAGTGAGAGCTTTGTTAAAGAAAATTTAATCATCTTTGTTGGCAGGCTAAATAAGATAAAAAACTGCGAAATGTTTGTAAGAGTGGCTGCAAACTTAAAGCAAAGCGGCTATAAATTCGCTGTCGCTGGAGATGGTGGCGAGAGAGCAAATTTAGAAAATTTAGCCAAAAGCTTGGGCGCAGAGGTGGAGTTTTTAGGCAATGTAAGCGACATCGCCTCGCTTTATAAAAGGGCAAAGGTGCTGCTCTCTTGCTCAAATTTCGAGGGCCTTGGAAACACCTTGATAGAGGCGATAAACTACGACTGCGTGCGGGTTGCGACAAGGACTAGCGGGGCAAAAGAGCTTATAAAAGATGGCTTTGATGGCTTGCTTTGCGAGATAAATGACGTTGATGATATGAGTAAAAAGCTTGCAAATTTGCTGCAAGATGAGGCAAAAATGGGCGAATTTGTCAAAAACGCAAGAGCTAGGCTTGATGAGTTTAGTGTGGAGCAAATTTATAAAAAATGGCTAGAGCTTTTAAAGCTTGGAGGTGTGAAGTGAAAATTCTTTTTGTCATAGCCGCACTTAGAAACGGCGGAGCTGAGCGCGTGCTAAACGTGCTTGCAAACGAGCTTAGTAAGGACAATGAGATCACTATCGCTCTTCTTGAAGAGGACCTTGGGCTTTATAAATTTAGTGAAAAGATAAATATCATAAACCTTAGCGTCACTGGCTCAGGGCTCGCTTTAAAATTTAAAAAAATCCTCGCTCTTAGAGCGCTTTTTAAAGAGCAAAGGGCTGATCTGATAATGAGCTTTATCGACTGGACAAACGTCGCTTGCGTGCTGGCAAATGCTGGGCTAAAGAGCAAACTAATAGCAACCGAGCATCACGAGCACAGCTACCTAAAAAGCAAAATCGCAAGCGCTATGCGTGATATTAGCTACCGTTTTGTAGATGGCCTAAGCGTGCTAAGTAAAAGCGACTACAACTACTATAAATTTGCCAAAAATCGCGAGGTCATCCACAATCCACTTTTTATCGACGTGCCTGAAAATTGCGAAAAGCAAAATGTCATCTTAAGTGTGGCAAGGCTGGAGGCGGTCAAGGGCTATGATATCTATTTTGAGGCACTTAGCAAGGTGGATAAGAACTTGCTTGATGGCTGGGAGATAAAGATCGCAGGTAGTGGCAGGCAGGAAGTGCAACTAAAGCAAATGGCGTCAATTTTAGGGCTTAATGTCAAATTTTTAGGTCACATGAGCGATGTTAGCAAGCTTTATAGCGAGGCAAAAATTTTCACTCTTTGCTCAAGAAGCGAGGGGCTTTCAAATGTGCTAATCGAATCAGGCGCTTTTAGCTGCGCTAGGCTAAGTAGCGACACCGTGGGCGCAAGAGAGCTTATAAATGACGGCATAGACGGGCTTATCTTTAAAAATGGCGACGCAAATGATCTAAAAAATAAGCTTGAAATGCTTTTAAAAGATGAAAATTTAAGGCAAAAACTAGCAAAAAACGCCAGTGAAAGTGCAAATTTATTTAGCAAAGAAAATATCATCAAACAGTGGCGAGAATTTATAAAAAAGGTTGTTAGCAAGTGAAAAAATTAGCCGTTTTTTTATACTCGATGGGGCCTGGTGGGGCTGAGCGAAATGTGGCAAATTTACTGCCATTTTTGGTTAAACATTATGAAGTTCATCTCATCTTAATGAGCAAGGTCATTGCTTACGAGATCCCAAGTGAGGTGCAGATCCATTTTATAGAAAATAGCGATCCTTACGAGAGCGGACTAAAGAAGCTTGCAAGGCTCTTTTTAGCGATGCCGTTGCTTGCCTTTAAATATAAAAAGCTCTGTCAAATTTTGGGCATTGACACGCAGTTTGTGCTTATGAACCGCCCTTGCTATATCGCTGGGGTTGCTAGAATTTTAGGGCTAAAGGCTAGGCTAGTTATCAGCGAGCGAAGCTGTCCGTCGATCCTATATAAAAACGATCTAAGCGGGCGAGTTAATAAATTTTTACTCACTCATCTTTATAAAAAGGCTGATCTAATCCTCGCAAATGCAGCTGGCAACAAAGAGGATCTGGTGCGAAATTTTGGCATGAGCGAGGACAAAACAAAAGTGCTTTATAACGCCCTTGATCTAAAAACTATAAATTTGCTAAAAGATGAGCCGCTTGAGGGCGACTTTAAGCCATTTTTCATAAACATAGGCCGCCTTGATAGCGGTAAAAATCAAGCCATGCTAATAAAAATAATAGCTTTAATTAACGACCCTCGTGCCACGCTTGGCATCCTTGGCAAAGGGCCTTTAAAAGACGAGCTACAAAATTTGATAGATAAATTTGGCGTGGGTGATCGAGTAAAGCTTCTTGGCACTGATAAAAATCCTTTTAGGCATATAAAAAACGCTTCGTGCTTGCTTTGTGCTTCGCGTTTTGAGGGCTTTTCAAACGTCTTGCTTGAAGCACTAGCGTGCGAAAAAACTATCATCTCAACTGAGCACAAGAGCGGCGCAAAGGAGCTTTTGGGCGAGAGTGAGTTTGGCATCTTAGTGCCTGTTGATGACGAAAATGCGATGAAAGAGGCGATGATAAAGGTGCTTAACGAGCGTGAAATAAGGCAAAATTTTGAAAATGTTGCGTATAATCGGGCTAAATTTTTTGATAGTGAAAACATAGCGAGCAAGCTTATAAATTTTTTGGAAAATCCTAATGAATAGAAATTTATTTTTTAAAAATTACTCTTTATACCTTATGATATTTGCCGCAGTCATCTTTGGCATGGTTTGCAGGCTTTACTGGGTCTTTTGGGCGAGTGAGTATCCAGTCTTTTTCTGGAACAACGAGCTGATGATCAGCACAAACGACGGCTACGCATTTGCCGAAGGGGCAAGGGATATGCTAGCTGGCTTTCACCAAGAAAACGACCTTAGCTACTATGGCTATCCGCTCTCGACGCTTACCTACTGGATCGTGAAATTTCTAGGCGTCAAGCTTGAGACGGCGATGATTTATATGAGTGTATTTTTCTCGTCGCTTGTGGCTGTGCCTGTTATCTTGATCGCAAATGAATACAAAGTAAAAATGGCTGGCTTCATCGCTGCACTTCTTGCTGTGATCGCAAATAGCTACTACAACCGCACGATGGCTGGTTACTACGACACTGACATGCTCATCATCACTCTTAGCGTCTTTGTCGTTTGGGGGCTTGTTAGAGTGCTTGAGAAAAAGGACGCAAAGAGCCTTATAATCGCCCCTTTAAGTGTGCTTATCTATATGTGGTGGTATATGAGTGCGTTTTCGCTTATTAGCATTTTAACTGGGCTATTTTTACTTTACACGCTCATTTTTGATAGGAAAAATCCACTTTTTTACTTTGAAATTTCACTGCTTTTACTTGCTATCTCAAACCTTGATCTAACGCTTAAATTTATCGCTGTCATCGCTATTTATGCACTTTGTCTCTTTAAAAAAGAGGTGATAAATTTAAAATTTGCTCTTGGTATTTTGGCAATTATCTTTGTCATTTTTGTCATCCGTGGCGGGCTAAATCCGATAATCTTTCAGCTTAAATTTTACGTCTTTAGAGATGCACCTGAAGTTGGCGGCATGAGCTTTCACTTTTTTAATGTCAATCAAACCATCCAAGAGTCAAGCGTCGTTGATTTTACGCTATTTTGCGAGAGGATCAGCGCAAATGTCATCACATTTTTGATCTCACTTGCAGGTGTTGCGCTATTTTGCTACAAGCACCGCTCATTTGCCGTCTCGCTTGGCATGCTCGCACTTGGCTTTTTAGCATTTAAAAGCGGCCTTAGATTTACCATTTACGCCGTGCCTATCATGGCGCTTGGCTTTGGCTACTTAGTGGAGTTTGTACTTGCAAATTTAAAGCTAAAAGGAGCCGTTTTAAATCTCATAAGAGCCTTCATAGCAGCTCTTGTGCTTGCTCCAGCGCTCATTCACATCTATGGCTACAAGGCTGAGCCAGTCTTTGTAAATAAAGAGGTTGAAATTTTAAATAAGCTAAAAGGCATCGCAGGACGCGAGGACTACGTGGTTGCGTGGTGGGACTATGGATATCCGATTAGATATTACAGCGATGTTAAGACGCTAATTGACGGCGGAAAGCACCTTGGACGTGAAAATTTTGCCGTGAGTTTTGCGCTTGGAAGCGACGAGATGAGCTCGGCAAATATGGCAAGGCTCGATGTAGAATACACTGAGCGAAATTTCAAAGAGCACTTTAATGGTAACTTGGCTCAAATTTTAAAAGATAGAAATTTAAGCGTTGATCAGTTTTTTAGTGAGATAAAAGAGGCAAATTTTAGCCTGCCAGCAAAGAGCAGAGAGATATATTATTACCTGCCAGATAGGATGCTTAGCATCTTCCCGACCATTTTGCAGTTTAGCAAGATCGATCTAAAAAGTGGCAAAAATTTAAACAACGGACTTTTCATAACCACAAGAGCGATCTCACAAAGCGAAAAGGGCATTAGGCTAAGTGGTGGATTTACTCTAACAAGTGATGTCACAAATTTGATCTATGATGGCAAAGTCTTACCACTAAGATCTTTCATAGAGACCGACTACAACGAGGCTGGCAAGCTAAATGTAAAAGAGTATAAAAATAATGAAAGTTCAAACATTTCTGTCATTTTTATGAGGGATTATGGTAGATTTATCATCCTTGATGAGAGCATTTTAAATAGCGCCTACATCCAGCTTTTCGTGCTTGAAAGATACGATCCTAAGGTCTTTGAGCCAGTCATACTTGATGGGGCGGCAAAAGTTTATAGGCTAAAGAGGTAGAGATGGCAAGGATAGGATTTTTAAGCCACGCTGATATGAGCATACACTTTTTTAGACGCCCTATCATGCAGGCTTTAAAAGATATGGGGCATGAGGTTTTTGCTATCGCTCCAAAAGGAAATTTCACTAATGAGCTTGCTAAAAGCTTTCATACCGTCACCTACGAGCTTGATAAGGCGAGCCTAAATCCGCTAACCGTGATAAATAACTCAAAAAAACTATCTCAAATTTTAGGTGAGCTAAATTTAGACCTGCTTCAAACTGGCGCTCACAAGTCAAATGTCTTTGGCACATTTGCTGCTAAAAACGCTGGCATAAAGCACGTGATAAATTTGGTTGAAGGCCTTGGTAGCTTTTATATCGATGATGATATTAAGACAAAGGCTGTGCGTTTTGTCATGGAGAGCCTTTATAAGCTATCTTTTGCAAAGGCTGATGCTTGCATCTTCGTAAATGACGCAGATCCAGACTATCTGATCTCTAAAAATTTGATAGATAAAAGCAAGGTGTATCGCATAAAAAGTGTCGGCGTCGATACTGCTAAATTTGACCCAGCTATCACGCAGGCAGCTGACTTGGGTGAAAAAAAGGTGGTTCTCATGATCGCCAGAGCCATGTGGCACAAGGGCGTTCGTGAATTTTACGAGGCAGCAGAAATTTTAAATGGCTATAAAAACTGCGAATTTGTCTTTGTGGGCGAGGGCTTTGCTGGTAATAAATCAACCGCAGACGAGAGCTTTTTAAAAGGTGGCAAGGTGCGATATCTTGGTGCTAGAAACGACATACCACAGCTTTTAAAAGCTTCTTATTTACTGGCTTTGCCAAGCTATAAGGAGGGCTTTCCAAGAACGGTTTTAGAGGCGATGAGCATGGCTAAAGCAGTCGTTGCAAGCGACGTGACAGGCTGTAATGAAGCTGTAAAAGATGGCTACAACGGGCTTTTATGTAAGGTAAAAGACGCAAGTGATCTTGCTGGTAAGATAAAAATTTTACTTGATGACGAAGCACTTTGCGCTAAGCTTGGAGCAAATGGCAGGGACTGGGCAGTTAGTGAGTTTGACGAGAAGCAAATCGCGAAAAGATATATAGAAATTTATAGGAAATTTATAGATGTATAGAAATTTTTTAAAGAGAGTGATCGATATTTTAGGGGCCTTGTTTTTGCTCATTTTAACATCACCTATCATCATAGCAACGGCGATTTTTATCTATTTTAAGGTTAGCCGCGACGTCATTTTTACACAGGCAAGACCGGGGCTTAATGAGAAAATTTTTAAAATTTATAAATTTAAGACGATGAGCGACGAGCGTGACGCAAATGGCGAGCTCTTGCCAGATGATCAGCGTCTTGGTAAATTTGGCAAACTGATCCGCTCTCTTAGCCTCGATGAGCTGCCACAGCTTTTTAACGTGCTAAAGGGCGACATGAGTTTCATTGGACCAAGGCCACTTTTGGTTGAATATCTACCCATCTATAACGAAACGCAAAAGCACCGCCACGATGTGCGCCCAGGCATCACAGGTCTAGCGCAGGTAAATGGCAGAAACGCCATAAGCTGGGAGAAAAAATTTGAGTACGACGTCTATTATGCTAAAAATTTAAGCTTTATGCTTGATGTAAAGATCGCTTTGCAGACCATCGAAAAGGTGCTAAAACGAAGTGGTGTCAGCAAAGAGGGGCAGGCGACGACGGAGAAATTTAATGGCAAAAACTAAGAAAATTTACATCTACGGAGCGAGCGGGCATGGGCTTGTGATCGCTGATATCGCTAGAGATAATGGCTATGATGAGATAGCTTTTTTAGATGATGCTAGTGAGTGTAAATTTAGCCCAGAGCTAGAAAAAGCTGACATCATAATAGCCATAGGTGATAATAAAACAAGGCAAAAGATCAGCCAAAAGGTGGAGGATGTTGGCTTTGAGATAGTAAATTTGATCCATAAAAGTGCGGTTGTGAGCGAAAGCGCTGTGATAGAAAAAGGCGTAGTGGTCATGCCAAATGCCGTGATAAACGCAAAAGCCCATATAAAAGAGGGTGCTATCATAAACTCTGGTGCGGTGATAGAGCATGAGTGCGACATAGGCAAATTTGCTCATATCAGCCCAAATGCAGCCCTTGCTGGAAATGTGAGCGTGGGTGAATTTACGCACGTTGGCATTGGCTCAAGCGTCATTCAAGGTATAAGCATCGGTAAAAACTGCATCATAGGCGCTGGAAGCGTGGTCGTTAGAGATATAAAGGACGGCATAAAGGCGTATGGCGTGCCTGCATGCGAGCGCGCTAAGATATAAATTTAAAAATAAGTGCTAAAATCGCCAAAAAATCACGAAAGGTATGAAAATGGATAGGGTTTTTTTATCTCCGCCAAATATGAGTGGAAAAGAGCAGGAATATATAAAAAAAGTTTTTGAAAGCAACTACATAGCGCCACTTGGCGAATATGTCAATAAATTTGAAGATAGCATAAAGGCTTACACTGGCGCCAAAGATGCACTTGCACTATGCGCTGGAACTGCGGCACTTCACCTAGCACTTCGCGTCCTTGGCGTAAAAGAGGGCGATTTTGTGCTAGCTTCTAGCTTTACTTTTATGGCTTCAGTCTCGCCGATACTTTATGAAAAGGCAACTCCAGTCTTTATAGATAGCGACGAGAGCTGGAATTTAAGCCCAGAGCTACTTAAAAAAGCGATCTCAAATTTACCTAAAAAGCCAAAAGCGTTAGTCGTCACTCACCTTTACGGACAAGCTTCAAAGATGAAAGAAATTTGCGAAATTTGCCAAAACGAGGGCATCGCTTTGGTTGAAGATGCAGCTGAAGCGCTTGGTGGATTTTACGGCGGCAAGGCACTTGGCACATTTGGCGTGATGGGCGGATATAGCTTTAATGGCAACAAGATCATCACCACTTCAGGTGGCGGCATGCTAGTTGGAGATAGCGAATTTGTTGAAAAAGCTAGATTTTACAGCACGCAAGCAAGAGAGCCTTTGCTTCACTATGAGCATAAAGACTACGGCTACAACTACCGCTTAAGCAACGTCCTAGGCGCTATTGGCGTGGCTCAGATGGAGGTTTTAGAAAAGAGAGTCGAGCAAAAGAGAAAAGTTTTTGAAATTTATGAAAAAGAGCTTGGCGATATTTTAGAATTTATGCCAGAGCTACCAAATTCTCGTGGAAACAGATGGCTCACAACTGGCGTTTTTGCTAAAAAAGATGCGCATTTAAAAGTTATAAAAGCACTAGCTGATGAAAACATCGAGAGCCGCCCACTTTGGAAGCCTATGCACTTGCAGCCTGTCTTTAAAGGTGCGTTAAGCTTTGTCGATGGATATAGTGAAGATCTATTTTCAAGAGGAATTTGCTTGCCAAGTGGCAGTGATATGAGCGAGCAGACACAAGAAAGAGTGATAAAAATAGTCAAGGATAATGCGTAAATGTTTCATGCAACGAAGTTAAAAAGGCTCGTATTTTTCCTTCTTGGTGATGTTTTTATATTTGTTTTTTCGATATATGCGGCATATCTTTTAAGATTTAACGCCGACATCCCAGATATCTACGTGCAAGGGCTTTTTGTAACGGCTGGATTTTTGATCGTATTTAAGCTCTTTTTTATGTGGATGTTCAAAATTTACAAGGTGCCGTGGAGATTTTTTGGCTTAAATGAAGCACGTAAAATTTTCCTAGCTCACGTTTGTGCGGCGATCTTATTTACACCACTTTTTTTTGTATTGCAAGATATTTTTGCAATGTATCCAAGAAGTGTTATTTTGATAGATATGCTTATATCATGCTTGCTTATCGGAATATTGAGAATTTCAAAACGAATGGCGCTTGACTTTTCAAACAGACCTCACAAAGGCGAGCCTTGTATCGTTATAGGCGCGACCTCAAAGGCGCTTCACGTCTTACGTGGCTTAAAGCAGGGCTATCTTGACTACTACGCAGTTGGCGTGGTAGATGGTAGAAGCGATCTTGTTGGCACATATTGTGATGGATTTTTAGTTCAAGATAAAAAAGATATACCAAGCCTTATAAAAGACTACGACGCAAAGACTGCTATCATCGCACTAGCACTTGATCAAGACGAGCTTCAAGCTTTAGTTGATGAGCTAACTGGATATGGCATAAGAGATATGAAACTCTTTTCGCTTATCGAAAATGAGCCGATCAAAGATATCTCGATCGAAGATTTACTTGCTAGAAAGCCAAAAGACCTTAATCCAGAAGCCATTTCAAATTTCTTAAAAGATAAAAAAGTGCTTGTCACTGGAGCTGGCGGTAGTATAGGAAGCGAAATTTGTAAGCAGTGCTTGAAATATGGCGTAAGTGAGCTTATAATGGTTGAACACAGCGAGTTTAACCTTTATAAAATAGGCGAAGATACAAGAGATAAAAGAACTGTTAGCAAGCTTGTAAATATCACAAATTTAAAAGACTTTGAAGAGGTTTTTGAAGAATTTAGACCAGAGATAGTCATCCACGCTGCAGCTTACAAGCACGTGCCACTTTGTGAGCTAAATCCTCGCTCAGCAGTTGAAAACAACATTCTTGGCACAAAAAATGCAGTCGATCTTTCTAAAAAATATGGTGCTAAGAAATTTGTCATGATCTCATCAGACAAGGCTGTGCGCCCAACAAACATAATGGGCACAACTAAGCGTGTTTGCGAGCTTTACGCACTAAATTCAAACGAAGCAGGTGTGTGCGAGATAGTTTGTGTGCGCTTTGGTAACGTCCTTGGCTCAAGTGGCTCAGTCATACCTAAATTTAAAGCACAGATCGCTGCAAATAAGCCTTTAAGCGTCACTCACCCAGAGATCACAAGATACTTTATGCTTACATCTGAAGCGTGCCAGCTAGTCCTTCAAGCAGCCTCTATCGCAAAAGGTGGAGAGCTTTTCGTACTTGATATGGGCGAGCCAGTTAAGATCGTCGATCTTGCTAAAAAGATGCTTCTGCTTTCAAATAAAGAGCATTTAGGTATCGAATTTGTAGGGCTTAGACCAGGCGAGAAGCTTTATGAGGAGCTGCTTATCAACAAAGATGACGTTCAAACTAAGTATGAGTCGATCTTTGTGACACACTCACAGCCTTACGATCTGACCCTTTTAAATTCACAGATAAATGGGCTTTTGCAGCTTGAAGATGACGAGATAGCACCTGCTCTTAAGGTGATCGTGCCAGAATTTAACCATGCATTAAATTTAAAAGGCTAATTTTGGTTATAAAAGATATTAAGAGATTTAGTGACACGAGATACAAGGCAAGGGCGTATATCTGCTATTTGTTTAGTAGAAATTTGCCAAACAGACTGCCTGGAGTGTGCTTAGAAAACATAAAAGCTGGCTTTGATAAGATCAGCCACGAGATAGAAAATTTTGATGCACTATACATTTTGGACGAAAATGGCATACAAATCGAAGACTCTATCAGCCTAAATGAAAAGTATAAAATCCCAAAGGGTGAAAACCGCGCAAATAAAGCCTACTACTACACCGCCGTGCGCGAGAAAAGGTGCGTTTTAAGCGATCCATATCCATCAAGCCTAAATGGAGGTTTGTGTGTCACAGCAAGCGTGCCTATCTATAATGAAAAAAATGAGCTTAAATTTATCGCTTGCATCGATATAAGCCTAGAAAATATCCTAAATATGGTCGATAGCGGCTTTGTCGAGGAGCATTTTGGTAGATTTTTAAAGACAGTTTATGCACTCTTTTGTGCATCGCTTTTTATGATCTGCGCATTTTTATTTTGGCACGGCGTAAAGAGCTTTATCTCAAAGAGCATCGAGCATATAAATGTCGAAGAAATTTTTGAATCAACAATCATTTTAACGCTAGCTCTTGCCATTTTTGACCTTGTTAAGACGATATTTGAAGAAGAAGTTTTAGGCAAAAATCACGAAGAAAATAGCGTTATTTATAAGACGATGGTTAGATTTATCGGCTCTATCATCATCGCACTTGCCATTGAGGCGCTCATGCTAGTCTTTAAATTTGCTATCACTGCACCTGAAAATATCATAAACGCTATCTATCTAATAGGCGGTGTGGCGATGCTGATGGCGGCACTTAGCTTTTATCTCTTTAGCGTAAAAAGACAAGAGAACAGATGATCGCTATTATTGATTATGGTGCTGGAAACATCAAAAGCGTGATAAATGCTTTTAAATTTCTTGGGCATGAGGGTGTTTTGTTAAGTGAGCCCAATAGCCTAAAAGAGCACTCTCATATCGTTTTACCAGGTGTTGGGGCATTTGGCGAGGCGATGAAAAAGCTCAAATGTAACGGCATGGATGAAGCGATAAAAGAGGCTGTAAAAAGCGGAAAAGCCTTTATAGGAATTTGTCTTGGTATGCAGCTTTTGTTTGAAAAAAGCTTTGAATTTGGCGAGCATGAGGGGCTCTCTCTTTTGCCAGGAGAGGTTGTTAAATTTGATGAAACTAAATTTGATAAACCGCTAAAGATCCCACATGTTGGCTGGAATACACTCGAGTTTAAGCAAAATAGCCCTTTAAGATTAGGACTAAAAGAGCTTGAGTATTTATACTTTGTGCATAGCTACCACGTGGTTTGCGATGATAAATTTGCACTTGCAAAGACAACTTATGGATATGAATTTACAAGCGCGGTGCAGCATGAAAATCTCTTTGGTTTTCAGCCTCATCCAGAAAAAAGTCATGAGGTTGGGCTTAAAATTTTAGAAAATTTTGCGAGGTTGTGATGGAAATTTTCCCAGCGATAGATCTAAAAGAGGGGCAAGCAGTTAGGCTTAGTAAAGGGCTCATGCAAAGTGCTAAAATTTATAGCAGTGAGCCAAGTGAGCTTGCTAAGAGGTTTGAAGATTACGGCGCAAAATGGCTGCATGTGGTCGATCTTGACGGAGCATTTGCGGGAGAAGCTATAAATTTTAATACGATCGAAAAGATAGTAAAAGCTACAAATTTAAAGGTGCAAGTTGGTGGCGGCATAAGAGATGAAGAGCGTATAAAGTGCTATTTGGACCTTGGAGTTAGCAGGGTGATCCTTGGATCAGTTGCTCTTCGTGATCCAGATTTTACAGCAAAAATGGCTGAAATTTACAGAGTCGTAGTTGGCATAGACGCAAAAGATGGCTATGTGGCAGTGCAAGGCTGGGGCGAGGTTTCAAACATAAAAGCAGTCGATCTTGCAAAAAAATTTGCAGATGTGGGTGTAGAAGCTGTGATTTGCACCGATATTAACAAAGATGGAATGCTTGGCGGAGTTAATGTTGATTTTAGCTTGCAAATAGCTAGAAGTAGCAAACTTGAAACCATAGCAAGTGGCGGTGTGAGCGATATAAACGACATTTTGGCACTTAAAGAGACAAATGAGATAGCTGGTGTGATCGTTGGTAAAGCTTACTATGAGGGACGACTTGATTTGAAAGATGCTTTCAAACAAGTTGGCTAGCGTTAAAGCTTTTATAAATTTTAATTAGCTAGAATAGGGCAATTTTTACTAAAAGGATATTATGTGAAGATTTTGGTTGTAGATGACAGCTCAACAATGAGAAGGATCATAAAAAATACTTTGCAAAGGTTAGGACATCAAGAAATTCTCGAGGCTGAGCACGGGCTTGAAGCTTGGAATATCTTGACACAAAACGAGGGTATTGAGGTTCTTATTACTGACTGGAACATGCCTGAGATGAATGGTCTTGAGCTTGTTAAAAAGGTAAGAGCTGAGCAAAAATATGTTGATATGCCTATCATAATGGTAACAACAGAGGGCGGAAAAGCCGAGGTTATAACAGCTTTAAAAGCAGGTGTTAATAACTACATCGTTAAACCTTTTACGCCACAAGTTTTAAAAGAGAAGCTTGAAGACGTTCTTGGTTAATGAAAGATAAATTTTACGAATTAAGCATCAAAACATCAAATTTTTATGATGAAATTTTAGAGTTAGTTTTCTCTTTTGGGGTCACCTGTGTAGAAGAGCTAGACCATGAGATCATCATCAGGGAAGAGTATGATCTAAAAGATATAGCTTGGGGTGTCGAAGAGTATGCAAAAGGGCTCTCTAGTGTTTGTAAAATTTCAAATGATTTAAAAATTTCTCTTAATTTAAAAGAAAATAAAGACTGGCTAGGCGAATATAAAAAGGCAGTTAAGCCTATTTTGGTTGATAAAATTTATATTAGACCTAGCTGGGAAGAGCCACTTAGTGGCGTAACAAATATCATAATCGACCCAGCTCTAGCCTTTGGCTCAGGGCACCATGAAAGCACAAATTCTTGCTTGCAACTTTTACAAAAATATGCAAAAAGTGGCGACACTGCTTTAGATGTGGGATGTGGAAGCGGGATATTAAGCATAGCTTTAGCAAAGCTTGGCTGCAAGGTCGATGCCTGCGATACGGATGAACAGGCCACGCAAAGCTCGCTTAGCAATGCCGAGTTAAACGAGGTTAAATTTAATAAAATTTGGACAGGTTCTATTGCAAATTTAGAGCAAAAATATGACATCGTCGTAGCAAATATCATTGCTGATGTCATATTTATGCTCTCAAATGACTTGAAAAAATCGCTTAAAAAGGGCGGCTATTTAGTATTGTCAGGAATTTTGAATAAAT
Source organism: Campylobacter concisus (assembly GCF_015230035.1). Classification (GTDB taxonomy): domain Bacteria; phylum Campylobacterota; class Campylobacteria; order Campylobacterales; family Campylobacteraceae; genus Campylobacter_A; species Campylobacter_A concisus_BK. The sequence continues at coordinate 210,781 of NZ_JAAKZD010000001.1, read as the reverse complement.
ACGAAGATAGGATTAAAGATACATTTAAGGATTTGGAGCTAGTTGAGATAAAACAGGCTAATGATTGGGTTAGCTTTGTTTATAAGGAAATGGATGAATAATCAAAATAATAACCAAAATAATGGCGATAATAACGGGTTTTTTAACAAAAATCCCATCTTTATCTTTGCTATTTTTGCGATAGTTATAGTTCTAGCTTTTAGAAGCTTTAGCGGCGACGGACTAGGCGGTACTTTTGGGCTTGGTAGCAACGCTCAAAGCAAGATGATAGCTTATTCTGAATTTAAGGATATGCTTAAAAATAAGCAACTAAATGAGGTTGCGATATCTGAAACTACGATAAAAGGCGTTGGTGGTGACAAGACTATCTACCTTGCAAAGCGCATAAATGATCCAACGCTCATTGGCATACTTGAGCAAAACGGTATAACTTACAGCGTTTATAGCGAAAATAACTGGTTTGGAGATCTTATATTTTCATGGATCATACCGGTGTTTATATTTTTTGCTATTTGGATGTTTATCGCTAGTCGTATGCAAAAAAATATCGGCGGTGGCATACTAGGCATAGGAAGTGCAAAAAAGCTTATAAATTCTGAAAAACCAAAAGTTAAATTTGACGATGTTGCAGGCGTTGAAGAGGCAAAAGAAGAGGTTCAAGAGATAGTTGATTATCTAAAGAGCCCAGATAAATACCTAAGACTTGGAGCTAAAATCCCAAAAGGTATTTTGCTTGTTGGCCCTCCAGGTACTGGTAAAACGCTTCTTGCAAGAGCAGTTGCAGGTGAGGCTAGTGTGCCATTTTTTTCTATGTCGGCATCAAGCTTTATAGAGATGTTTGTTGGCGTTGGTGCAAGTAGGGTTAGAGACCTTTTTGAAAATGCAAAAAAAGAGGCTCCAGCGATTGTATTTATAGATGAGATCGATGCGATCGGTAAGAGCAGAAATTCTGGTCCGATGGGTGGCAATGACGAGAGAGAGCAAACGCTAAATCAGCTTCTTTCTGAGATGGACGGCTTTGATGCGGACAAGTCGCCAGTCATCGTCATAGCGGCTACAAATAGACCTGAAGTTTTGGATGCTGCACTTTTAAGACCGGGTAGATTTGACAGGCAAGTGCTTGTTGATAAGCCTGATTTTAAAGGACGTTGTGACATCTTAAAAGTCCATATGAAAGATGTGAAAATCGGCAAAGATGTGAATATCGAGGATATCGCAAGGCTTACCACTGGTTTGGCAGGTGCTGATCTTGAAAATATCATAAATGAGGCCGCACTTCTTGCAGGACGTAAGTCAAAGACTTTTGTTGAGCAGGCTGATCTAGTGGAGGCTGTCGAGAGATCGATAGCTGGCCTTGAGAAAAAATCACGCCGCGTAAATCCAAAAGAGAAAAAGATAGTCACTTACCATGAAAGCGGCCATGCCTTGATAGCTGAGCTAACAAAAGGTGCAAAAAGAGTGACAAAGGTCTCAGTCGTGCCACGCGGTCTTGCGGCGCTTGGCTATACGTTAAATACGCCTGAAGAGAATAAATTTATGATGCAAAAGCATGAACTGCTTGCAGAAGTGGATGTGCTTTTGGCTGGTAGGGCTGCTGAAGAGGTCTTTATAAAAGAGATATCAACTGGAGCTAGCAACGACCTAGAGCGTGCAACTGATATCATAAAAGCTATGGTTAGTATGTATGGTATGAGTGATGTTGCCGGTCTTATGGTGCTTGAAAAGCAACGCGCAACATTTTTAAATGGCGGACAAAGCATAAAAGACTATAGTGACAAGATGGCTGAAAAAGTCGATGAGTTTGTAAAAACACTTCTTCATGAGAGATATACAGCTGTGCTTGGCTTGCTTGAAATTTATAAAGGTGCCATTGAAAACATGGTTTCAGCGCTTTACGAAGAAGAGACTATCGAGGGAAAACGAGTTAGAGAGATCATCAAAAACTACGAAGAAGAAAATGGTCTTGAAAGCAGGCTTGTGGAGCTTGAAGAAGAGGAAAAAGGCAAAAAAGAGGAATAAAAATGAGTGGCTACATCGCAAAAGCAGGGTATAAATTTATATTATTCTTTTTGATTTTATTTGCTATATCTGTGTTATTTGGGTTTGCGCCACTATTTTTTATAGCGCTGCTTCTTTTGACTCTTTATTTTTTTAGAGACCCTGAAAGAGAGCCTTTTACTGATGATAAACTAGCCTTACTTTCGCCCATAGATGGTAAGATAAAAGAGATCAGCGTTTCAAATTTTGATGATAAAGAGGTAGCTAAGATAGTTATCTCAAAGCCATTTTTTGGCGTAGGTACGCTAAGAGCTATAAGCGATGCTAACGTCACTGAAGTTAAAAGAAGGCATGGGCTCTTTTTATGTCAGGCTATGAAAATTTCAGAGATGCTAAACGAAAGAGCGATAATTCGTTTTGAAAAAGGAAATATCAAATTTGCTATGAAAATCATAGCTGGAGTTTTTAGTAGAAGTTTAGAAATTTATAACATTACCAGTCTAAAAGCCTCTAGAAAATTTGGCTTTTTAGGAAGCGGCGAAGTGATTTTATACTTGCCAAGAGATACTAAAATTTGCGTAAGCGTTGGCGAGAGCGTTAAAGCTGCTTCACTTCTTGGATACTTTGAAGAGGAAAAATAAAATGAATAGCATACAAAAAATGCAGTTAATGTATATCTTGCCAAATTTATTTACCGCTGCAAGCGCTTTTTTGGGCGTTATAAGCATTATTTCATCTATTCAGGGGAACTATTTTAAAGCTATTATTTACATCATTCTTTCACTGATTTTAGACGGACTTGATGGACGCGTAGCAAGACTTACAAAGACTACAAGTAAATTTGGCGTGGAGTTTGATAGCCTTGCGGACCTTGTAGCATTTGGTGTGGCTCCAGCGATTTTATTTTATCTAACAGTTGGTGCAAAATTTGGCAGATTTGGCGCACTTATAGCAGCTATGTTTGTAGTCTTTGGAGCCATTAGGCTAGCTCGTTTTAATGTCACTACTGGCACATACGAACCAAATGTTTTTATCGGACTTCCTATACCATCAGCAGCCATAATCGGAGTGCTTTGGGTTGGTGTTTATCTAAAGCATGAATTTTTATATGGTTTTGAGTGGTGCTTGATATTGCTTGAAGCAGTTTTAGCTATCTTGATGGTTAGCAACATCCGCTACCCAAGCTTTAAAAAGATGAATTTAAAACAAACTCATGTTATGCGAATTTTAGTAGCACTTGTAGTTGTATTTTCTATGCTTTATCTATATCCTTACGAGAGTGCGACCTTTTTTATGAGCGTTTATATGCTTTATGGTATTATTAGAGCGGCGATAATGTTTAGCAAAAATCACAAAAAAAAGGAGAGCGAATGAGCGAAAACGGCATAATAAAATCGCGTAAATTTTTACCAAAAATCGAAATCAAAAACTCTCTACTGCTGCTACTTAGGTAGCAAATTCTTCTTTACTTAACTCATTAAATTTAAATATAAAAAATCATAAAAGGACAAAAAATGGATAAAAATAAAATTATAATCTTTGATACGACTTTAAGAGATGGCGAGCAAAGCCCAGGAGCTTCTATGAACACAGCTGAAAAGCTTCAGATCGCACTTCAGCTTGAAAGGCTTGGTGTAGATGTGATGGAGGCTGGATTTGCAGCGGCTAGCCCAGGTGACTTTGACGCAGTAAATCAGATCGCAAAGCAAGCTTCAAACATCACTGTCTGCTCGCTTGCACGTGCGGTTGAGCGTGATATCAAGGCAGCTGGCGAGGCACTAGCTCCAGCAAAAAATAAAAGAATTCACACCTTCATAGCAACAAGTCCGATCCACATGCAGTACAAGCTAAAAATGAGCCCAGACGAGGTGATCAGGCGTGCAGTTGAGGCAGTGCAATACTCAAAAACGTTTTGTGATGACGTAGAGTTTAGCTGCGAGGATGCTTGCAGAAGTGAGATGAACTTTTTAAAAGAAATTTGCGACGCAGCGATAAATGCAGGAGCAAAAACGATAAACATCCCTGATACGGTTGGCTACTTGTATCCAGAGGAGATCACAGCTCGCATTAGCGAAATAGTAAAATTTATAGGCGATAGAGCGGTAGTTTCGGTGCATAATCACAACGATCTTGGCATGGCAACAGCAAATTCACTAGCTGCTATAAAAGCTGGTGCAAGGCAGGTTGAAGGCACGATAAATGGCATCGGCGAGCGCGCTGGAAACGCTGCACTTGAAGAGATCGTGATGGCTATAAAAACTCGTCAGGACGTCTTTGCGCCGCTTTACACAGGCATCATCTCAAAAGAAATTTATCCAACTTCAAGGCTGATCGCTAGCATCACAGGCATCGAGCCACAACCAAACAAAGCAATCGTTGGTAAAAACGCCTTCGCGCACGAGAGTGGCATCCACCAAGACGGCGTACTAAAGCACAAAGAGACTTATGAGATCATCAGTGCTGAGAGCATCGGTTTAGAGAAAAACTCGCTCGTTCTTGGCAAGCACAGTGGCCGTCATGCGTTTAAAGATAAGCTTGCTAGTCTTGGATTTGACCTTGATAGCGATGCGCTTAATAAGGCGTTTGAGAAATTTAAAGAGTTGGCAGATAAGAAAAAAGAGATATTTGACGATGATATCAGGGCGCTTGTGGCAGAGGAGATCACCAAGATCCCGCAAGCTTACGAGATCACAGGGCTTCTTCAAAGTAGCGGTGGCAGCTTAGCAAGCGCCTCTATGAGCATCAGGCACAACGACGAGATCGTTAGCGACTCAGCCCTTGGCAATGGCACAGCAGATGCGATATTTAAGGTAGTTGATCGCATCAGCGGCATTAACGGCACGCTAAAAGACTACAAGGTCACAGCTGTTTCTCAGGGCAAAGATGCTCTTGCAAAAGTCGATGTAAAGGTTGAGTTTGAGGGCAAGACAGCTGTAATGGGCCACGGACTTGATATCGATACGATGATGGCAAGCGCTAAGGCCTATGTCGGCGCACTAAATAGCTACCTTCGCATTCATAAAAACTAAAATTTTAGCTGGCTGCTAAATTTGCAGCTGGCTAATTTAAATTTAGTTACTCTTTAGACAAAGACCTAAATTTACTGCGTTTTTTAAATTTTAAAATCTCATTCTCTCGCAAGAATTGAATATTAAAATTTGGCTTCGCTAAACGCTTAGCTCAAATTTTAGAGCCGAAATTACTCGTTCATGAAATTTTAAAATTTGTCATAGTTCTTAATCGCATGCAGTGCGCCAGCACCATTGCATGCCACTTCTAACGTGCGAGGGGATTGTGGGATCTAAAGGGAGATAAGGGGACGGCTTCGTAATTCAAGTCCCCTTGTCTCCCTTTTAAATAAAAAGAAATTTACAAATTTAATCAAGCTGTCTTTGCAAATTTTAAACTTTCACTCACTCGCAAGAATTGACTACTAAAATTTGGCTTCGCTTATAGCTTAGCTCAAATTTTAGAGCCTAAATTACTCGTTCATGAAATTTTGAAATTTGATTAAAATCTTTCTAGTGCACTTGCCTATACACTTTACAAGCTTGTCTAAATTTCTGTCATTGCGCTAAATTTAAACAAATTTTAATAGATAAATGCCGATAATTAGGGCTTTAAATCTCTTTAAAGGATAGACATGAAAAAGATATTTGCTCTTTTACTGACAGCTTTTGTTGCTCTTTGTGCAAACGAGCTAAAATTTGGTACAGCGGCAAACTACCCGCCATTTGAATACATCGATGAAAACAACAAAATAACAGGCTTTGACATCGATCTGATAGATGAAATTTCAAAGCGTGCTGGCTTTTCATACAAGATCATAAATATGAGCTTTGATGGCCTCATCCCAGCGCTTAAAGCCGGCAAGATAAATGGCATCATAAGTGCGATGAGCGCGACTCCTGATAGACTAAAGTCGATTGATTTCACAAAGCCATACTATCTAACTGAAAACATCTACCTAAAGAAAAAAGGCAACGACGCTTTAAAAGCTAAAGAGGAGCTAGCTGGTAAAAAAGTAGGTGTGCAACAAGGCACCATCCAAGAGCTAGCTGCAAATGCGATAAATGGCGCAAAAGTAGTGCCTTCAGAAGATACTGTGCCACTCATCATGGGGCTAAAAGTTGGCAAATTTGACGCAGTCATCCTTGATAGCTCGATCGGCTATGGCTTTATCAAGAAAAACCCTGAAGTAGAGGCATTTTTCAAAGAGGTTGATGGTAGCGAGGGCTTTTCAATCGCTTTTGACAAAAATAAGCAGAGCGAGCTTATCGCTAAGATAAATCAAATTTTAGATGAGATGAAAAAAGACGGCAGCTACGACGCACTGCTTAAAAAATACGAACTAAAATAACACCTCCCAACTAGCCTGCAAATTTAGCAGGCTAGCTTTATCTTGCATTTTAAAATTTATACTAAAATCCGCTTTTAGATAGAAATTTAAAGGACGGATTATGAGAAAAATTCTGCTACTTTTGTGCCTAGCGCTTAGTCTCTTTGCCTTGCAAAATGACAAAGATATGCTAAGCGGCAAGCTAAAAAACGGGCTTAAATACTATATAAAAGAGAATAAACTCCCGCAAAATACAGCCATATTTTACCTAGTCGTAAACTCAGGCTCGACTGATGAGAGAGACGGAGAGCAGGGGCTTGCGCACTTTTTGGAGCACATGGCGTTTAATGGTAGCCGTGACTTTAGCAAAAATGAGCTCATTAAACAGCTTGAGAGCCTTGGGGTTAAATTTGGCGCTGATCTAAACGCGCAAACAAGCTACGATCAGACGAGCTACACGCTAAGCATAAATGTAAATGAGAAAAATTTAAAGGACGTTTTCAAGGTCTTTTCAAACTGGATCGATGGCGTAAAGATCGACGCAAGCGAGCTTGATAAGGAGCGAGGTGTCATAATGGAGGAGGAGCGCCAGCGAAACACGCCAGCATATAGGCTCTATCTTGCCCAAAGTAAGGACATCTTTGCTGGCAGCATCTATCAAAAAAGAGTGCCCATAGGCGACATGAACGTGATAAAAAGCGTAGATGCTAAGCACATGCAAGAGTTTTACGAGAGGCTTTATCAGCCAAGGTTTATGAGCTTTGTGGCAGTTGGCGACTTTGATAAAAATGAGATAAAAGCTCTGATAGAAAAAAACTTTAGCGCAGCAAAAAATAGCAACTCATACGTTCATCCAAACAAAAGCATCGCTTTTAAAGATGGGCTAAATGTCTTTAACTACGACGCAAACGAGACGGCAGCTCAGTTTGTAAGACTTAGCTTTTTTGATAAATTTAAGCCAGTCTTGGATGAGGCTGATGTGAAGCGAAATTTAAAAGATGCGCTAATAGCTAGCCTTATAAATATGCTTTATGAGCAAAAAAATGCAAATAATTCATCAAATTTAAGTGTTGATTTTATGGCGCAAACGCTTCAAGCAAAGCAAAAAATTTATAGCTTTGAGGAAAATGTGATCGGAGATGATTTTAACGCTAGCCTTAAAGATATGTTAAGTGTTTTAAAGGGCATTGAGAAATTTGGCTTTAACAAAGGCGATTTTAGCGATGTGAAAAAGGCGTTTGTGGCAAACGTAGAGGCTAAATTTAAACGCTCAAAAACTAAAAAATCAAGCGTTTATGCAAGTGAAATTTTAAATATGATCGAAAATGGAGGCTTTGTGCTAAGCGATGAAGATAGCAAAAACCTTAGCCTAAAGCTCTTAAACGAGACCACGCTAGAGGATGTTAATGCGAGATTTAGGCAAATTTTAGCCATACCTGATGAGCGCGTGAGGGTCTTTAGCAAAGATGGTTTTAAACTTAGCAAAGATGCCTTTTTGAAGCTAAAAGATGAGGCAAAACCTTACGATACAAATTTGGCTAGCCAGAGCCTAAATAAGAGCCTTGGCAATGAAAATTTAGAGCCAAAAGATATCCTTTCTAGCAAATTTGACCAAAAGCATGGCATCTATACTTATAAGCTGCCAAATGGCTCGCAAGTCATCTTTAAGCCACTAGCCACCAAAAAAGATAGCATCTTGTTTGCGGCCATTAGCAAGGGTGGCACTTCAGATCTTGCTGATCCTAAGCTTGGCGGCTTTGCGGTTGCGCTTACAAATGAAAGTGGCGTTGGCAAATTTAACAACTACGAGCTTTCAAAGGTGCTAAACGACAAGATAGTAAGCTACGAAAAGAGCATAGAGGCGCTTACACAGGGCATTTACGGCTCTTCAAGCAGTGGCGATCTTGGCTCGTTGCTAGCTGTTATAAATTTAGAGTTTAGCTCGCCAAGAGCCGATGCAAACGTGCTTGAGAGGATAAAGCAAAGAGCAAAAGATGAGCTAGCTAAAGAGCAAAATTTACCTGAATATAAATTTAGCACCGAATTTAGCAAGTTTTTTTACGAAAACAACAAGCGTGTAGCGCCCATTGAGATGGCGCAGATCGACGCGCTAAAGCTAAATGAGCTAAAAGAGATTATCAAAGATAAATTTACAAACGCAGCCTCATACACCTTCGTAATCATCGGCGACACCGACGAGGAGAGGCTTTTGCCACTTGTTAAAAAGTATATCGCCACGCTGCCTAAGCTTGGCGAGGCTGAAAATTTTAAAGATGACGGCGTGCGAAGCATCAAAGGGCAGCACACCTTTAAAAGAGAGTATCAAAGCACAAAAAGAAGCGATGTGAGCGTGGATATAATAAATTTAGATACAAAATACAGCTTCAAAGAGGTGGTCAAGCTAAGAGCGCTAAGCTCGGTCCTAAAAACGGCGCTTCGTGAAAAGATCAGAGAAGACAAAGGTCAAACATACGGCTTTAGCCTAAACGCTAGGCTCGCTCGCTATCCGTATGAGCACTCAAAGGCGGTGATCGGCTTTACTTGCGACCCTGCAAACACGGACAAGATCATCGCCGAGATAAAGGAGATAATGGCTAGTATCAAGCGTGATGGCGCACTTTTGCCAAAACATTTGGAGGATTTTAAGGCGCAGAGTGAAATTTCTATAAGAAAAGACTACGAAAAGCCTGAGTTTTGGCAAAATCTCATCATCTCAAATAAAATTTTTAACACGCCACTTTACACGGCTGATGAGTATATAGATGCGGTCAAAGCGCTCACAAATGACGATATCAAAGAGGCTGCTAGGCTATATCTTGATGAGAAAAATATGGTGATAAGTATAAATAATCCGAAGTAGAAATTTTTTGAGGGCTAGGCTGGCTCTTTAAATTCAGTCTGAGCTAAAATCTAGAGAGCTAAGCTGGCTTCAAGAAATTTAAATCTAAATAGAAATTTGATCGGTTAAGCAGGCGTTTTAAATTTAAGCCCTAATATAAATTTATGGAGCAAAGCTTGCTCTTTAAAATTTAAGATTAAGCAGAAATTTGAGAAGTCAAGCTAGCTCTTCAAATTTAAACTTGAGTAGAAAATTTGGAGCTAAACTAACTCTTTAATTCAAATTTAAATAGAAATTTAGAGAACTAAGCCAGCTTCAAAAATTTAAGCAAAATAAATTTAGTGTGCCAAGTCAGCCCCATAAATTTAAAACCTAAAGCTAAGCCAGCACATCCTTTGGCTTTAGCTTGTTTAGCTTTTGCACTAGATCATCAAAGCTTGCGCCATTTTCGACCTCGCGCCTGATAAATTCCTCAAAAAACTCACGTTTTATATCCTTGTCCGTGTAGGTCACGCTCTTTTTGATAACTTGCATAGGCTTAAATTTCTCTTCTTCTATCTCTTCACCGCCATCTTCTCTAACTGGCGTAAGAGCGATATTTTGCAGCACATCAGCGATATTTTCGCCCTTTTCATAGCTTGTTTTTAGAAATTTCAAAAACTCATCTTTGCTATTTTTATCAGCGTAGCTTACACGATGCGGCATCGCTTGACCTAGGACTTCTATGCGTTTTTTAGCCGATGTTTGCTCGTAGTGTAAAGCCCCGTCTTTAAAAGAAATTTTCACATTTGCATGCTCGCCAAGTATCCTTTCGGCGGTAAATTCCAGCCATTTGTCTTTAAATTTATCGACGCTTAGATCAGAGTCTAGTAAATTTGTAGCCTCACGGTTTAGATAAAGTATGCCATTGGCGTGGTTGATTAGAAGTTTCAGGTTGTCGGTGGCAATAGCATATATATTGTAAGTTTTGTTAAACTCATCTACGCTAAAGCCGTTTTTCTCGCTGGTTAGAATGGAGCTTGCTCGCCAAAGCTTCGTGCTATCAACGAAATTTTTAAGGCTAGCAACTTCATCTTGCCCCAGATAGAAATTTTATCATTTGACGAGTAGCCAGAAAGTGATAGATGCTTGAAGTCTAGGGCATTGGGAGAAATTTTTACTTTGCCTAAATTTGCGATAGTCGTTGGCTGCTTATTAAAAGCGTCTTGATAGTTAAAGCTTTGATTAAGTCCATTTAGTGCGTTTATCATGTCAAATCCTTTAACACTATATCGGCAAATAAATTTAAATTTTAAGTTGGATTATTTTTTATTGCGGTATTTTTCAAAAATGGCGATCATCTGGTGCGAGTCTTGCGCGACTTTGAGCTTGTTTGGGTTTTTGCTAAGCAGCTCTTCTCTTAAAGCATCGATGAACTCCTTGTCCTTTTTGCAGGCTTCAAGGCTCACACGTCCTCTAAGTATAGCCATAAACATAATATCGGCAGTCGCGTTTATCATCTCAAGCATCTTTTCTTCGCTCATTTTTTTAAATTTTGCCCTTTTTTAAGCAAATATTATTCCTTTACGCTTACAAAATTTATTATTTTTACCTCTTGGCTCTCTTTGCAAGCCTCCAGCGCAGCCGCATTTTTCACCATATGAGCGCTCTTCATATGCTCTTTTTGGCTCTCTAAATTTTCCCAGCTCTCCATAAAGCAGTATTCGCTTTTAGTGCCTGCAACTACGCCACACTCGTAGCTTATGCAGCCTTTATCTTTTCTTGAAGCTGGCACGATCTCTTTTAAAATCTCTTCAAATTTCGCCTCGCATCCAGCTTTTAACTTTACATTTACATAAAATCCTACCATTTGTCTATCCTTTAATATTTTTTGGCTAAAATAACGCAATTTAGACGCAAGTTTGCGTATCACATTACAAGGCCTTTTCATGACAAGATGATACAAAATACTAAATTTATAACTCATAAAACCAAACAAATTTAACCAAATATCGGAGAAAAAATGAAAAGACGAGACTTTTTGAGACTTGGCGCCTTAAGCGCAGCAAGCCTTCAAGCAAAGGAGCTTGACGGAGCAGCTCAGGCGCTCTTTGACAAGCAAAGTGGCCTAAGTGCGAACAAATTTGGCCCATTTTATGTAAAAACTATCGCAGGGCGCGTGGTTGAGACTGAGCCATTTGAGGGCGATGCGTGCCCAAATGAGCTAAACAACGCACTTCTTGATCATATCCAAAACGAAAGCCGTGTAAAATATCCATTTGTTAGAAAGAGCTTTTTGGCTGACCCAAACAACCCAAAGCCAGAGCTTCGTGGCAAAGAGGAGTTTGTGCGCGTGAGCTGGGATGAGGCGATAAAGCTAAGTGCGAAAATTTTAAAAGAAAATTTTGATAAATACGGCGCTGAAGCGATCTACGGACAGGTTTATCAGTGGGGTAGCCTTGGTAAAGTCGGTCACAGCCAAAAGACCGCAAAGAGGCTACTTAACGTGCTTGGCGGATATGTAAATGAGCTTGGTGGCTACTCTTACGGCGCAGCGACTGTCATCTTGCCTCACATCACTGGCTTTATCGACCCAACACTAGCGCCAACAAAGTGGGAGGCTATCTTAAAAAATGCCAAAACGATCGTATTTTGGGGCACAAACCCAGTCGTTTCAAACAAGATCGCCATTGGCGTGCCGCTTCACAACTCATATAAATACTACGATGAGATCAGAAAAAAAGGCGAGAGCGGCGAGATGAAAATTTATAGCGTCGATGTTTATCACAACGAAAGCGCAAGATATTTTGGTGCAAAGCACCTTGAAGTCGTGCCTTGCACCGATACGGCGATGATGATAGGTATGTGCAACTACCTTTTTGAAAAGGGGCTTTACAGCAAAGAATTTATAGAAAAATACACCGTTGGCTTTGATAAATTTAAAGAGTATATGCTTGGCACAAAAGACGGGGTCAATAAAAACCTAGCTTGGGCAAGCAAAATTTGTGGCGTGAGTGAGCAAGAGTTGGCTAAATTTAGCGAGGATCTAGCTAAAAACGACTCAGTCATAGTTAGCGGCTACGCCATCCAAAGGCAAGATCACGGCGAGATGGCGTATTGGGCGCTAGTGACGCTAAATGCGATGCTTGGACACATCGGCAAAGAGGGTTGTGGCTTTGTCACAAATGACGGCATGCATAAAAACGCCGATGAAAGCTTCATAGCACCTAAACTAGCGGCTTTTGAGACGAAGGTGCCACAAAAATTCATTGATAGCGGTCTTGTGCCAAAGACTAAGGGCTACGAGCTGCCAAACTCAAGGCTTATAGACGCGCTTTTAAGCCCTGGCAAAGAGATAACTAGAAATGGCAAGAGCTACAAGCTACCAAAGATCAGAGTGATGTTTAACGCCAACGGCTCGACATTTACAAGGCATCCAGAGACCAACAGGGCGATAAAAGCTATGCAAAAAGTGCAAGCGATCATCACTTGCGAGCCATTTTGGACGAGCACGGCTAAATTTAGCGACATCGTCCTGCCAGCTGCGCTTGAGTGCGAGCGAACGGACATCGAGATGGCAAACTCAACTAACGAGTATCTCTTTGCTATTAAGCCGCTTGTTAAGCCATTTGGCGAGAGCAAAAGCGACTTCGAGATCGCAAGGCTCATCGCAAAAGAGTGGGGCAGGGAAGAGGCATTTAGCGAGGGCAAAAGCGAGCTAGAGTGGGTCAAAGAAATTTACGAAGATGCCGTTAAAAAGGCTGCTGGGCTTGGGTATGAGAGCATGCCAAGCTTTGATGAGTTTTGGCAGAAGGGTTATTTTAGATTTGACAAGGTCGATGAGAAAAAACGCTACTTTACAAACTACAAGAAATTTCGCGACGACCCAGTGGCAAATCCGCTAAAAACGCCATCTGGCAAGATAGAAATTTACTCTGAAACGGTCGCTGGCTTTGGCTATGATGACTGCCCACCGCATGCGACATGGCTTGAACCCTTTGAGTGGCTGGGCGCAAAAAATAAAAAATACCCTATCGCCATCAGCGGCGCGCACTCTAAATTTAGACTTCACTCACAGCTAAACAACTCTGTGCTTCGCCATTTTAACGAGATCGCAGAGCGCGAGCCAGTGCTCATAAACCCAAAAACAGCCGAGGCTAGAGGGATAAAAATGGGCGACGTGGTGAAAATTTACAACGACAGGGGCGAAATTTTGTGCGGTGCGTTTGTCACCGAGGATGTGCCACAAAACGTCGTCATCGTGAGCGAGGGCGCTTGGTACGACCCAGATGTGCCAGGCGAGAAGAGCCTTTGCTTGCACGGAAATTTAAACGTGCTCACAAAAGACGTGCCATCAAGCAAGATGAGCCAGAGCAACACCGCCCACACAAGCCTTGTCGAGGTCGAGAAATTTAAGGGCACGCCAAAGCGTGTCAGGGCGTTTGACGCACCAAAGATCGGCGCAAGAAAGGCCTAAAAGTAACACTTTGAAAATTTAAAGTGCCAAAAGCTATCCTTTTTTAAATAATTAGAGTTAAAATCTAAGAAAAAAGAAAGGATAGCTCATGAAAATCGCTGAAATAGATACTCCAGCACTGCTCATAGACAAAGATATAGTGCTAAAAAACTTAGACAAAATGCAAAAATATGCTGATAAATTTAACGTAAGCTTAAGACCACATACCAAAACACACAAGATGCCATACTTTGCAAAACTGCAAGTAGAGTGCGGCGCAAAGGGCATCACGGTGGCAAAGGTGGGCGAAGCTGAAGTGATGGCAAAAGAGGGGCTAAGCGACATTTTTATCGCAAATGAGATCGTCACAAGGCAGAAATTTGCTCGCATCATAGCCCTTGTAAGATCTGGCATTAAAGTGAGCTTTGGCGTCGATAGCGTGGGCGTTTTAAGGCTAATTAACGAGGTCTTTGGCGAGGCTGGCGAGATAGCTAGGCTGCTTGTCGAGATAGAAGTTGGCGAAAACCGCTCAGGCGTCATAGAAGAGGGCGATTTTAGAGCTTTGTTGAGCGCTTTTAAAGAGTGTAAAAACGTGGAATTTTGCGGTGTTTTCTCGCATGATGGCCACTCGTACAAGGCAAAAGATAAGCGTGAGTGTGAGCAAATTTTTAAAGTAGCGACTGCAAGAACGCTAAGATTTGCTGATATCGCGCGTGAGTTTGGGTATGAAAAAATTACTGTTAGCATAGGCTCTACGCCGTCGCTGATAAACGACTTTGAAATACCAAAAGGCGTTACGGAGCTGCGCCCTGGCACATATATATTTATGGATGCGTCGCAGGCAAATGCTTATGGAAGCTTTGATATGAACGCTGCTAGCGTGCTTGCCACGGTGATCTCAAGGCCGACCGCGACCCGCACGATCCTTGATGCTGGGGCAAAGGCGCTAACCAAAGAGAGGCGCTGCGAGGGCTTTTGCACGACGCCTGGCATGGGGCTCATCGCGGAGCATGAAGTGTGGATAGACAGCCTATTTGACGAGCATGCGATCATCTTAAATGAGAAATTTGCAAAAAGCGTGCGCGTGGGCGATCTTGTGCGCATCTATCCAAACCACATCTGTCCGGTGGTAAATTTGTATGACTACGCCTATCTCGTAAGTGGCGATGAGGTCTGCGAAAAGGTGCCAGTTTTAGCAAGAGGCAGGGTAGAATAGGGATATGGCAGATAAAATCTGCACTAAACAAATTTAAACCACTGCATGGATCGTAGTAAATTTATGCTTTTTGTAAATTTTAAAACTTCTTCACTCGCAAGAATTGGCTACTGATTTTAGGTCTCGCAAAGCTTACCACTAAAATCAGAGCCGAAATTACTCGCTCATGAAATTTTAAAATTTGCCTGACGATCACCTGATATGACAAAGCAAATTTATAAATTTTAAAACTTTACTCATTCGCCTTAGCAGACTACTAAATTTAGGCTGCACTTCGTTTAGTGCTAATTTTAGAGCTGTGATATGCTCGCTCATAAATTTTAAAATTTGCTATAAATTCTCTCACATAACCGCATGCAGTGCGCCAGCACCATTGCATGCACTTTGAACGTGCGAGGGGTTTGGGGGGATTTTAAAAGGGGGATAAGGGGACGGCTTTGCTTCGCAAGCTCGCAACTGCAAGCAGACCGTAACTCGAGTTCCCCTTGTCTCCCTTTTGATAAAAACTTTAAATTTCTAAAAAATATTTTTACAAATTTTAAAATTCCATTCACTCGCAAGAATTGACTATTAAAATTTGGCTTCGCTTACTGCTTAGTTCAAATTTTAGAGCCAAAATTACTCGTTCATGAAATTTTAAAATTTACTTGATACCTTACTTGATTTAATAAAGCAATTTTGCAAATTTTAAAATCTTACTCACCTGCCTTAGCAGACTACTAAATTTAGAGCAGTGATATGCTCGCTCATAAATTTTAAAATTTGTCAAACACTTGCCCTATAATAAAACGCATGCAGTGCTTTAGCACTGACGCATGCTACCTCTAACGTCGTAGGGGTTAGGGGATTGTTAAGGGGGAAGGGAGCGACTTCGTAATTCAAGCCTCTTCCCCCTTAACAAAGAAATAAACATTTAAATTTAATTAGGTTGCTTTGTAAATTTTAAAACTTTCATTCACTCGCAAGAATTGACTACTAAAATTTGGCTTCGCTTGCAGCTTAGCTCAAATTTTAGAGCCGAAATTACTCGTTCATGAAATTTTAAAATTTAATAAACCACATGAAAATATAAAACACTATCAAACATCCTTTCATGCTCGTATCAAATTTTAAAACACTTTTTAAACCAAATTTCACTCTTATAAACGCCGTCTAAATTTTAAGTGTTATAATTACGGCAAAATAACGATTTTAAGGAGAGTGTATGTCCTCACGCATTATCACTGGCGTTTTGATGTTTGTTGCTATTTTGATAGTTTTTTTTATAGATAATTATATTTTAAATTTTATTTTGCTTGGCGCTGTGCTTTACTTTGCCTTTAATGAGTCGCTCAAGCTTTATGGCATCGATCACAAACAGCTAGTTTATGCAGCACTCGCATTTTACGTGCTTACATATTTTACAAATCCGATCTTCATAGCGATCCTTGCGATCATGCTGGTAGCATCTATCCTTGCGCACATAAAAAGCGAAAATTTAAAGCTAGTCGCCCCTTTTGTCTATCCGACAACTCCTATCTTTATGATGTGGATGCTTTATTCAGAGTATGGTATGGGCTATCTTGCGTGGCTTATCTTAAGTGTCGTTGCAAGCGATAGTGGCGCATTTTTCGTTGGCAAAATGTTTGGTAAGCACCCGTTTAGCCCAAGCTCACCAAACAAAACCATCGAAGGCGCAGTTGGCGGCGTGGTAGTAGGCACCATAATTGGCTGCGTAGTTGGAAATTTCGTAACAGATGGATTTTTTCAAATTCTATTTTCAAGCTTTTTAGTCTGCGTCTTTGCGGTCTGGGGAGATCTCTTTGAGAGCTATCTAAAGAGACTTTGTGGTGTCAAAGACAGTGGTTCGCTTTTTCCAGGACACGGCGGCATGCTTGATAGGATAGATGGCTATTTATTTGGCGTTGTTGCGCTACTTTGGTCGCTATCGTGGTAATACTTGGCTCAACTGGCTCGATCGGTAAAAATACTCTAGCGCTCTGCGAGAAATTTAATGTAGAGGTTGAGGCGCTAAGCTGCGCTAAAAACGTAGCTTTGCTAAACGAGCAAATTTTAAAATTTAAGCCAAAATTTGTCTGCGTGGGCGATGAAAAGCTAGCTAAAAATGTAAAAAACATTGAGGCTAAAAACATCTTTTTTGGCGAGGCTGGACTGCTAGAAATGCTTGAAATTTCAAGCTCAAAAAAGGTAATAAACGCCCTTGTTGGCTTTGCTGGTCTTGCTCCTAGTCTAAAGACACAAGCGCTTGGCAAAAGGCTGGCACTTGCAAACAAAGAGAGCCTCGTAGTTGGCGGTAAATTTTTAAAAACAAGAGAAATTTTGCCCATTGATAGCGAGCATTTTGGGCTTAAATTTCTACTAGAAAATAAAACTACCCCAAGCAAGCTCATCATCACAGCAAGCGGTGGGGCATTTTATAAAAAACCTATCAAATTTCTAAAAGATGTCACGCCAAGCGACGCTTTGAAACATCCAAACTGGGATATGGGCGCAAAGATAACGATTGACAGTGCGACGATGACAAACAAACTTTTTGAGGTGATGGAGGCCTACTGGCTTTACGGCATAAAAGATATCGAGGCCGTGATAGAGCCAACCTCAGCCATCCACGCCGTGGTAGAGTTTATCGACGGCTCAAGCACGATGCATCTCTCACGCACAGATATGAAGCTAGCCATTTCGCACGCTATCTTTGAAAAAGTTGAGCAAAATATCGTCTCTCACGCAAATTTAATTGATCTAAAAAATATCAAATTTCATAAGATCAGCCTTAAAAAATATCCAGTCTTTTCGCTAAAAGATGAAGTCTTAGCTAGTCCTGATCTAGGTGTCGTCATAAACGCTGCAAACGAGGTTGGAGTATTTAGCTTTTTAGAGAAAAAATGCTCATTTTTAGATATCTCAAGGCTCATTTTGGGCTCATCTAAAAAATTTAAAGATATAAAAATTTCAAGTGTAGATGAAATTTATGAAGTTGATAAAGAGGTTAGAGAATACGCAAAAAGGATGCTAAATGCAAAGGTATGAGGGGTATAAATTTGATCTTAAGCAAAGCTTGATCGGTGTGCAGTTTTTATTTGTCGCCTTTGGCGCGCTGGTGCTTGTGCCAATACTTACGGGGCTTGATGCAAACGTAGCGCTCTTTACGGCAGGTCTTGGCACGCTACTTTTTCAGCTAATAACTAGAAAAAATGTCCCACCTATCTTTCTAGCAAGCTCGTTTGCCTTCATCGCTCCGCTTCAGTACGGCATCGAAAAATGGGGCATACCAGTGACGATGGGCGGCGTTATATTTGCTGGATTTTTCTATGTCGCGCTAAGTCTTGTGGTTCGCTTTGGCGGAGAGAAAATTTTGCATAAAATTTTGCCTCCAGTTGTCGTTGGTCCAGTCATCATGACCATAGGTCTGATACTAGCTCCAAATGCCGTTAAGATGGCTACTTCAGCTACCCAGACCTACACTCAAAACGTAGCGATGATAGTTGCAGCCACCTCGCTTATCGCTACTATCGTTGTCATGATGCTAGGACGCGGGATGTTTAGGCTCATACCGATCCTACTTGGCATCATCGCTGGCTACATCGTGGCTTACTGCTTTGGCATGGTTGATTTTAGCGCCATTGTAAGCGCCCCTTGGTTTAGAGTGCCAAGCTTTAGCGCACCAAAATTTGAACTTGAAGCGATTATCTACATGATACCTATCGCCATCGCCCCAGCGATCGAGCACATCGGCGATATGCTCGCTATCTCAAACGTCACAAAAGAGGATTTTTTGAAAAATCCAGGGCTTAAAAACACCCTTTTAGGCGACGGCCTAGCCACCTCGCTAGCTGCTGCCTTTGGTGGTCCGCCAAATACCACCTACTCAGAGGTCACAGGCGCAGTTAGCCTTACAAAAGCGTATAATCCAGCGATCATGACATTTGCAGCGATCACTGCTATCGTGCTAGCCTTTGTTGGCAAGCTTGGTGCGGTGCTCTCGACCATCCCAGCGCCAGTTATCGGCGGTATCATGCTGCTACTTTTTGGCATCATCGCAAGCGTTGGCATGGAGACGCTTATAAAAAACAGAGTCGATCTTGCTGATCCTAGAAATATGATAATCGTAGCCCTCATCTTCATCTTCGCCATCGGTGGCATGGTGCTTGACCTTGGAGCGGTTAAATTTTCAGGTATCGGACTTGGCGCGGTTACTGGTATAGTTTTAAATTTGCTTTTGCCAAAGACAAAGCATTACGAAGGATATTAATGCGTAAATTTAGACTTTTTTTAGCAGCTCTTGTAGCTGCAAGCCTTGCAAATGCAAGCGCACTGGACTATGCACTTATCAAAAAAGGTGAGCCAAGTAGCAATACTATGCTCTTAATCGGTGGCATACAAGGCGACGAGCCAGGCGGCTTTTTGGCTGCTTCTATCGTGGCGACTGATTATAACATCACAAAAGGCTCGCTTTGGGTTGTGCCAAATTTAAATTTTCCAAGCATCATCGAGCGAAGTCGCGGTACAAAGGGCGATATGAATAGAAAATTCGCCCACGTCGAAAAGGACGATCCAGACTACAACTCAGTGATGAAGATAAAGGACGTCATCACCGACAAAAACGTCACTCTCATCTTAAATTTACACGATGGCAGCGGATATTACAGAGATAAATTTATAAGCAAGGACGAAAATCCAGACAAATGGGGCAACACTTGTATCATCGACCAAAGCACACTACCAGGCTCAAAGTACCCAGAGCTTGAAAGTATCGCATCAAGCGTAAAAGACGTGCTAAATAAGCACCTCATAGACCCAAAACATCAGTATCACGTCAAAAATACGCACACAGCGATGGGTGACAAAGAGATGCTAAAAAGCCTCACCTACTACGCTATCACACAAAACAAGTCCGCCTTTGCAAACGAAGCTAGCAAAAATTTAAACGCCGAGCAAAGGACATATTATCACCTAGTAGCGATCGAAGAGTATATGAAAAAGGCTGGCATTAGCTTTACTAGGCCCTTTGAGCTTGATGTCAAAAGTGTGAAAAAGGCGATCGAAAAAGAGATCAGGCTTGAGCTATTTGACAGCTACGCTCTTAGCCTTAAAAATTTAAAGCCAGTGATAAGCTTCGTGCCATTTAAAAAGGGCGAGCTAAGCTACCACTCGCCAAATCCGCTAATCGCCGTCATAAAAGATAACGACACTTACAAAGTGCAGTATGGCAACCGCTCTGTCACAAGGCTAAAGCCGCAATACTTCGAGTTTGCAAAGCCGCTTGATAAAATTTCTCTCTTGAGCGATGGCAACGAGCAGGAGCTAAAAAGTGGTGATAAATTTAGCGTTAAAAAAAGTTTTAAAGTAAAAACTCTCAAAAACGTGCGCGTAAATGTCATAGGATATGGCACAAAAAGCGTTGATGAGAGCGAGCAAGAGATCGATAAAAACAGCCTAAACAAAAGCTACAGCATAGATAAAGATGGCAAAATTTACCGAGTTGAGTTTTATAAAAGCGAAAATGGCAAAGAGAAATTTGCTGGCATGATACTAGCGGAGTTTAGATGATACTTGGCATAGAAAGTAGCTGCGATGACAGCTCTGTCGCGCTCATAGATGAAGGCACGCTGGAGCAAATTTATTATAAAAAGATTTCACAAGAAGAGGAGCACGCTATCTTTGGTGGCGTGGTCCCAGAGCTTGCGGCTAGGCTTCACACAAAGGCGTTGCCAGCACTTTTAAATGATATCTTGCCAAATTTAAAAGATATAAACGCGATCGCCGTGACAAACGAGCCAGGGCTAAGCGTGAGTCTGATAGGCGGCGTCAGCATGGCAAAAGCGCTAAGCATCGCCCTAAATATCCCACTAATCGCCGTAAATCACCTGGTTGGTCACATCTACTCGCTATTTTTAGACCGCGAAGCCACCTTTCCGCTCGGCGTTTTGCTAGTTAGTGGCGGACATACGATGATTCTTGAGATTAGCGAAAATGGCGAGATTTTAGAGCTTGCAAGCACAAGCGATGATAGCTTTGGTGAGAGCTTTGACAAGGTGGCAAAGATGCTTGATCTTGGCTATCCAGGAGGCGTCGTCGTTCAGCAAAATGCACTTTTGTGTGAGGATAAAGATAGGTTTAAATTTACCGTCCCACTTCTTCACGACAAACGCCTTGAATACAGCTTTTCAGGCCTTAAAAACCAAGTCAGAGTTGAAATTTCAAAGCTTGAAACTATCACACAAAAAGATATCGCAGATATTTGCTACGCCTTTGAAAATACGGCCTGCGAGCACATTTTAAATAAGCTTGAAAAGGTTTTCAAGCTAAGAAATTTCAAGCGATTTGGCGTGGTTGGTGGAGCGAGTGCAAATTTAAATTTACGCAAAAGGCTTGAAACGCTTTGCCAAAAAAATGGGTGCAAACTTTTGCTAGCCCCACTTGCGTTTTGCTCTGATAATGCGCTGATGATAGCAAGAGCTGGACGTGAGAAATACTTAAAAAAAGAGTTTATAAACCATAGCGAGCTAACTATAAATCCAAGAGTTAGTTTTAAGAAGTTTGAAATTTAAAATTTAATTATAAAAAACATAAAATTCTCGTGCTTAAATTTTGATACCTTCATAAGTAAAAATTTAATAAAATCCTAAAATATCAACAAAAAGAGTCTTTATGGATGAGTTTTTAAAACAGGCTTGGCGTGCAAATAAAATTTATACAAATGCTGCTGCTAGCGTGCCATTTTACCCAGATCTGCTAGCTCTTCTTTTGGTTTGTGACGAGAGAAATTTAGATCAGTTTATGGCGCTTGATGAGTTTAGGCTGGTGCTAAAAAGGCTTAAGGTTGAGCTTGATATATTTAGCATACAAAGTGCACAGCTTGCGACTCTTAAAGTACTAAATGAGGCTAAAATTTCAAGTGATGAGATAGTAAAATACCTAGAAAAATTACGTGATGAAAAGATCATAGATGATGAGAAATTTGCCTTTTTAGAAAAGATCATAAGCAAAAACAAGGGCGCTAATGAGACCAAAATTTCTCATACCAAGCCAAAAGATCACTTCCATAAAAACTTAGACTTTTTAAATGAGATAAACGAAAAAGCAAGCTTGCTTGATAGCGATAAAACATTTTTAGAGGCGCTTATGGCAGCCAAAAAAAGATCAAACGAAACGCTTTTTAACATAGCTGCAAGTGGCGTCATAAACTCTGGCAAATCAACCCTTTTAAACGCCCTTTTAAACAAACCCGTCCTTGGTGCTTCAAACGTGCCAGAAACGATAAATTTAACCATTTTAAAATACTCCAAAGATAGCTTTGCAAGGGTAAATTTTTACAGCATTGATGAGCTTTTAGCACTTGGCATATCAAGTGAAAATTTACCAAGCAAAAGCGTAGATATCGGCATAGATGAGATAAAAAATTATACCTCTTCAAGCTCAAAAACAGCAAATCTTGTAAAAAGTGTCGAGCTTTATGACGATTTGGAGCTTTTAAAGGACAACGTCTGCATCATAGACACACCAGGCATCGATGATGCGGTGGTTTTAAGAGAGCAGATAACTACAAATTTTATGAGGGAGTGCGACCTTTTAGCCCACCTCATGAACGCCTCACAAAGTGCCACGCAAAAGGACGCTCTATTTTTAAAAAAATGCCTTGAAAACTCGCACATCGTAAGGCTTGCTGTGGTGCTAACTCACGCTGATGAGCTAAGTGCTAAAGAGCTAAATGAGACGCTAAACTACACTAAAAAAGCGATAGGCGAGCAGATAAATGGCGTTGAGATTGATTACTTTGCGCTTAGTGCAAAAAGCCACTTAGAAGGCGCTTCAAATAGCGGCGTAGAGGAGTTTAAGGACTATCTTTACGAGGTGCTTTTTGGCAAAAATTCTAAAAAATCAGCCCTTATCTTAAGCTCGTATCAAAAGGAGCTAAAAAATATCCTAAATAGCAAGCTTGAAGCCACTAAGGCTGAAATTTTGTCGCTCAAAGCTTATGAAGTGGAGCTTAAAAAGCTTCAAAATGAGCAGGCAAGCGTTAAAAACGCACTTAGTGAAAATTTCTTTAAACTTGAAAGTCTAACTCAAAATGAGCTTGCAAAGCTTGAAAGTAGCAACACCAAAAACATTTATAAAATGGGGCTTGAGACGCTTTTACAAAATCTAAATGAC
Source organism: Campylobacter concisus (assembly GCF_015230035.1). Classification (GTDB taxonomy): domain Bacteria; phylum Campylobacterota; class Campylobacteria; order Campylobacterales; family Campylobacteraceae; genus Campylobacter_A; species Campylobacter_A concisus_BK. Next base: position 187,803 of record NZ_JAAKZD010000001.1, on the reverse strand, counting down.
AAGGTAAAAAGTGAGATAGCTTACTGCAAAAGTAAAAAGCAAAGCTTAAATTTTGAGCGTCTAGAGCAAATAGCAAAAACGACACTTCGTGACGGTGTGATGGCACTTATGAGAGAGGCTAGAAACGAAACTTTAGTGCAAACAAGATCGTGCGAGCAAAATATCGCTTTAAATTTTGATGATTATGTGATGAGTAAAGATGAGGTTTTTAACATCAATGACTTTTTAGAGCAAATGGGCGTAAAGCTTGAATTTAAGGAGCTTTTAGCTGCATTTAGAGCGAAAATTTCAAGTGATGCAAGTGAAGCACTTTTAGGCTTAAAAGAGGGCTTGCTAAAAGATAAAAATATCTCTCAATTTTGTGAAATTTTAACTGATCATGAAAAAAACCGCCTTTTAAATCTCATAAAAACCTATGAAACCGCTCAAAAAGCCACGCTTGATAGGAGGCTAAAAGAGCTAGATCATGAGCTAGAAAATCTTAGCTCGCAAAATCAAAACTCACTTTTAAAACTAAAAGAGCAAAACGCCTTGCAAGATGAAATTTGCTCGCTTTTAGGGGAGCTAGAAAATGTTTAACGAGTTTATAAATGCCTATAAGGCGAGATATTTTAAGGTTTTTACAAGCGACTTTAAAGGTGAGCTAGCAAGGCTAGTAAATGAGCTAAATGACCCAAGTCTGCACGCAAGCGATGAGATAAAAGAGAGCCTAAATTTACTAATCGACACTCTAAATGAACCGCCTCTCATCGCCGTCATCGGGCAGTTTTCAAGTGGCAAATCAACATTTTTAAACGCTTTGCTTACTCAAAACATCTTGCCATCAGGTCTAACGCCTGTCACGGCAAAGGCTGTGCGGCTAAAATTTGCAAAGATGCCGCTTCTTAGCGTGAAATTTACAAACGGCAGCGAGAGCTTGCTAGCCAGCAGCGAGCTTGCCCAGCTAAACGCTATGAGCGAGCAGATAAAAAGCATGACACTTTATGCGCCAAGTGAAATTTTAAAAGAGGTAAATTTCATCGACACGCCAGGGCTAAACTCGCTAAGAGATGCCGACACAAAAGAGACCAAAAACACGCTAAAAAAGGTTTGTGGTGCGATCTGGCTAAGCCTTGCAAATAACGCAGCAAAGGCTAGCGAGCTTGAAAGCGTAGAAGAAATTTTAAAGACAAACGATCTAAAAGCGCTTTGCTTCATCAACCAAAAGGACAAGCTAAGCAAGGACGAGCTTGAAAGTCTGCTAAAGCATGCTAGGCAAACTTATGGCGAGCTTTTTGAAGATATCATCGCTATCTCGTCAAAGCAGGCGCTCAATGGCATCGCAAATGAAAACAAGAGCGAGCTTGAAAGCTCAAATTTTACTAAAGCACTAAGCGCGGTAAAAGAGACGTTTTTAAACGCGAACTTTAAAGAAAATTTCATAAAAGCAAGGGCGAAAAAGATAGTAAATTTTTTAATCGCTGAGCAAGAAAATCGCCTCAAAGTTTATAACGTAGCTGGTGAAATTTTAGATAAATTTAACGGCACGCTTGAAGAAAAACTAGAAGCGATAAAAGAGGAGTTTAAGCCTAAAATTGCCCTGCGATATAGCGATATGAGCGAGGCTATAAAGCTTGCAAGCGATGAAGTTTTTAAGCTGCTTAAGCCATTTTCTAGGACAAAATTTAACCCATCAAAGACGCTTTTAAACAAAGAAATTTATAAGCGCGAGAACTTTGAGATGATAAGCCTTGACACGGACGAGGTCTTTTCAAAGCTCATCTACGAAGATATCGTCTTTTCTAAATTTTTTAAACGCTACAAAAGAGATCTAAAAGAGCTTGAAAACGAGATCATATCGGCTTTTGATGAGCTTTATAAAAGCTTAGAAGATGAGTTTTTTATTTACAAATCTCGCTATGAGAGCTTTAATCCATTTGATGAGTTTGCCTCAAACTACGAGACAAAATCTATAAACACCTACGCTGGAAGAACCTATGAGAACTTCTTAAGAGAGTATGAAAATGCCAAATTTAAGGCGACGCAAAAGATATCGCTCTTTTTTGAAAAGCTTGACGTAAAGGTCGCATCAAACTACGAAAATGCGCTTAAGCTCGCGGTTTATTTTCTAAAGCAAAAGATAGAAAACTCGCTAAATTCGCACCTGCAAATGGGCACACCGCTTTACATCCCGAGCGCAAAAGAGGTTTTTGATCGCATGCTAAATGCCTTTAGCCTCTATGAATTTGACGATCTTATGTGCTCAAACAACTCTTTTTTAAATAAAACTTTGCTTGATATAAAGGCTGAGTTTAATGAAATTTACGCCCAAAAAATAGCGATGCTTGAACGCCTAAAAGCAAAACCAAAAGAGCAAATTTTAAAGCTAGAGAAGCTAAAAGAGAGTTCGGTGGTATTAAAGTGAAATTTGAACTCAAACCGCATGTGTGAGCGTCTAGCAAATTTTAAATTCGCTAGCATTTTTAAAAATTATTTTCATCAAAAAAGTCGGTGTCGATCTTGCAAATTTCATATATCTGGCTTGTTTGAACGCCTACTTTATACTTTATCATTAGCTCAGCCAGTCTGTCGCCATCTATCAAGACTACGCTAAAGTTTTGACTATCTTTGGCAAACGTTTGGGCCTCTTTTGTAAATTTTGCCGTTGTAATAAAGACGCCTTTTTTGGTATTTTTATTTGAGATGGCGCCGATGAACTGCTGTATCTCTTGCCTGCCTATGTTACTGCCATCTTTATATCTCTTTGCTTGGATGTAAATTTTAGAAAGTCCTAGCTCATCTTCGTCTATGATGCCATCTATCCCGCCGTCTGGTCCTTTATTTGTAAGGCTCCCAGTTCCATAGTCCATCCTCTCTAAAAGCTCTGTTACTAGATGCTCAAAAAATCTAGGCTCTTTTTCTAAAATGCTAGATAAAATTTCACTTTTTAACTCTTCTTTTATCTTTTCATATGCTTCTTTTAGGCTGTCGTCTGGTGTATTTTCTACTGCTTCTTTCTTTTCTTGTTTGATCTCTTGCTTATAAATTTCATCATACCAAGATATAAATTTCTCTTTTGCTTTCTTGCTGCTTATCAGCTCTTTACCAAAATTTGTTATAGAAAACAGACTTTTCCCAACCTTCTCAAGAGGCTTCATCTTTGGCTTTGCCTTTACCTGTGCGGTGGTTGCCAGATACGTTAGAGCCCAGTCGGCACGGTTTATATAAGTAGGTGTCCCTCTTTTTATCCTTTGCAAAAGATCTTCATCGTTTAGCTTAAACTGATTTATTATAAATTTGTAAATTTCACTTCTGTTTGTATTGTTATTTTGTGCTACAAATTCTAAAATGGGTAGCATCATCTCTTTATAACTTGGTATCATTTTATGTCCTAAAAAATGAAGTTGTTTGATGTCAAATTATATAAATTTTTTACCAAAAAATTTCTTGTTTTTTACATTTTTATAGATATAATCACCACATGAAATATGTAAGCCTGACAGAGTTTTTCTCTGATAATATCAATTTATTTATGAACGTGATTGCTTCATTGTTTGCGCTATTCTTTTGCTTTAGTGTTGGCTTTGGTCTTTTATTTTTTATCACTTTGCCGCTTGGCTATATAATGGGCATAGTCTTGTCGTTTCCGCTTTTAATATTTGTATTTTTCTTATTTGCGGCACTAGATATTTGTATCTGTATCTTGGCGTCAGTTTGTAGAGTTTTTAAATAAATTTGGGGCTTTTTACAGCCCCTTTGCTACTTTATAGCAGCCATTTTTCTACGCATATAAGCTATGCGGCTTTGAAGTGGTAGGTGTTTTGGGCAGTTGTCTTCGCAGCCAAGCAAAGTCATACAACCAAATACACCATCATCATCGCCGATTAGCTCGTAAAAGTCCTCGTCAGTTCTCTTATCAAGCGCGTCTATCTTAAATCTAGCAACCCTGTTTAGACCAACAGCGCCGATGAAATCAGGTCTCATGATAGCTGTTCCACAAGATGCGACACAAATTCCGCACTCTATACAGCGATCAAGCTCGAAAACTTCTTGAGCGACTTCTGGCTCAACTTTCTCTTCAAGCTTAGAGATATCTGTCTCGTGATCTGTGTGTATCCAGCTCTCGACACGCTTGCTCATAGCGTTCATCCAGTTGCCAGTATCTACGCTTAGATCTTTTAGCAGTTTAAAGACTGGCAAAGGCATAAGCTCAATTACACCGCTTTCAAAGTCTTTTGTTAGAGTTCTGCAAGCTAGGCTTGGTTTGCCATTTACTAGCATGCCACAACTTCCACAAATTCCCGCACGACAAACAAAGTCAAAGCTAAGATCTGGATCAAATTTCTCACGAATTTGATTTAACGCGATAAATAGCGTCATACCATCAGTCTCTTCAAGCTCATAAGTCGCAAAATGAGGCTTTGAAACTTTGCTTAAAGGATTGTATTTAAAAGCTTTTATGGTTATTTTTCTACTCATTTCCTATACCTGCTCTTTCATTTGGTGCTTTATATTTTGGTTGAAGGTCATAGTGCATCAAAGCCTCTTGAATTTCTTGTCTGCTCTTGCCTTCTGCTTGCATTTTCTCGCGAATTTCATCGACCTCTTTTTGGCGGATAGCACTGTTTGGATGCTCGATGATATTTCCTTTTGCACCATAACCTCTAAATGCTGGCGGCATCTCCATCTTCATGATATCTAGTGGCTCATAAGTGATAGTTGGCATAGTGTCGCCTTCTTTCCAGCTTGTAAGCGTTCTGTTTAGCCAGTTAAGGTCATCTCTCTTTGGATAGTCTTCGCGGCAGTGAGCGCCACGGCTCTCTGTTCTATCAAGCGCACCTTTTGCGATACAAAGTGCTAGTTTTAGCATCTTTGGCACGCGGTAAGCCTCTTCGAGCTCTGGGTTGCCAAATAGTGCTTTGTTGCTTACTTTTACATCCAGTGACTCTTTGTAGAGTGCTTCAAGCTCTTTAACAGCAAGCTCTAGACCTTTGCCTGTTCTAAATATCGCAACGTGTTCCCACATTACCTCTTTCATCTTGTTTTTGATATCAAAGACGTTAAATTTACCCTCTTTTGTGACGAGGCTATTTAGATAGTCTTCTTGTTTTTTAACAAATTTCTCGATATCAGCTGTGTTTATCTCGATCTCGTGGCTAGCGCAATAATCTGCAAAATAATCACCAACGATCATACCAGCGACGACTGTCTCAGAAACTGAGTTACCACCAAGGCGGTTAAAGCCGTGCATATCCCAGCAAGCAGCCTCGCCAGCGCTAAATAGACCAGCTAGTGTTGGGCTCTCGCCAGTTGGTTTTGTCTTAATGCCGCCCATTGAGTAGTGCTGCATAGGTAGGATCGGCGCCCAGCCTTTGCCACGCTGATGTCCTGTCTCGTCAGTATATACTTCAGTGTCAGCAGGATCGATGCCGTTAAAAATTTCGCAAATTTCTTGAACATCACGTAAATTTTTCTCGATGTGCTCGCGTCCGAGGATAGAGATATCAAGCCAAACGTGATAGCCATAAGGGCTAGGTACGCCTTTGCCTGCACGGATGTGCTCCATGATACGGCGGCTAACGACGTCACGGCTAGCTAGCTCTTTTTTCTCTGGCTCATAATCAGGCATAAAGCGGTATCCATCAACGTCACGTAAAATTCCGCCATCACCGCGGCAACCTTCTGTTAAAAGAATGCCAGATGGGACGATCGGAGTTGGGTGAAACTGAACAGCTTCCATGTTGCCAAGCTGAGCTACGCCAGTCTCAAGTGCGATCGCAGCGCCGATACCTTCGCAAACAACAGCGTTTGTAGTGTGTTTATAAACTCTACCATAACCGCCAGTTGCTATAAGTGTGCCTTTTGAAACATAAGCTGTGATCTCGCCATTTACTAGGTCGCGAACGATCGCCCCGTAACAGCGGTTATTTTGGTGTATCAAAGCGATCGCCTCTTTGCGGTCGTGAATTTCTACATTGTGTTTAAGCGCTTCGTTTGCAACAGCAAAAAGCATGGTGTGACCAGTTGCGTCAGCTGTGTAGCAAGTTCTCCACTTTTTTGTACCACCAAAGTCACGTGAGTGGATAAGGCCATGAACCTCTTCTTTTTCAACGATAGTTGTCTTTTGAGCGTTGATGATAGCGCTTCTTTCGCCTTTTGTGATCCTAGTCCAAGGCACACCCCAAGCTGCAAGCTCACGAATCGCTTTTGGAGCAGTTTGACAAAACATACGTGCAACTTGTTGATCACAACCCCAGTCGCTACCTTTTACTGTGTCAGCAAAGTGTACATCTTCGTTATCGCCTTCACTCATTTTAGAGTTACCAAGGCTTGCTTGCATGCCGCCTTGTGCAGCAGCAGAGTGAGAGCGTTTTACAGGGATGAGGCTCAAAACTACGGTGCTTAAACCCTTTTCTCCAGCAGCCACAGCAGCTCTAAGACCAGCTAGACCGCCACCAATTACCAATGCGTCATAATATTTTACATTCATCTTCTAGCTCCTTTTTAATGGCTGATCCACACGAAATCGGCGATTAGCGCGATCACAGCAAGTATGCCATAAATGACAAATACAACTGTCTTTGCCTTGTTTCTTTTAGCAAACATTTCGTGTTTATTTACGCCATCAATGCTTACCCATTTGACATATAAGCGGTACATGCCAACGCTAGCGTGAACGACCATGAAAACAAGTAGTGCGAAGTAGAAAATTTCTAGTTTGTGAAAAGCAGCAGCTGATTTGTCAGCAGTGATGTGTCCGCCAAAGATGATGTCGATGAGGTGGGCGCTTGCTGCAAAAAATAGAGCAAAGCCTGTTAAAAACTGAAACCACCAAAGTGTGGTATCAAGGTGCTTCATGCGGTCTTTGTGGCCTCTAAACATTAAGTATTGTCTATAATTTGCAGGAAATTTTCTCATTGCCAAGAAGGCGTGAGTTACAAAAACTACAAAGATAACAGCAGCTATAACATTTGTAATCCACCAAGTAGCCTCGCCAAATAAAAATTTAGCCTCTGCAAATCCTACGACAGCGTTAAATGCGTCTTTGCCAAGTAGTATAGTAGAAGTAAAAACCATATGGCACAATATGAAACAGGCTAGAATAAATCCTGTAATACTTTGCCATCTATCCCAAGCGGCTGGAGTGCGGCTTTTTTTGCCGTCCGACCGTTTCCCCAAAAAACCTTCTATAAGCCCGGTCATGAGCCCTCCTAAGAAATTTGAAATAAGTTATCATTTCTTAATACTAATTTAAACATTAGCATTAATTGATAAAGCTAATGTTATCAGAACTTTACTTTAATAAATTTTAAATATTGACATTAAATTTTCGTAAATCTCTTATAGAGTTTAATATAGACAAAAATTCCGAACCCACACATAATAAGTGATAAAATTTGCCCCATTGATAGACCAAAAATAATAAATCCAAGTCCAGAATCAGGCTCTCTGTAAAATTCACAAATAAATCTTGCAAATGTGTATAAAATGGCGTAAAGTGCTATGAGCTCGCCATTAAATTTCTTATATTTTCTATATAAAAATAAAATGACAAAAATAACTAAACCTTCTAAGAATGCTTCATAAAGCTGGCTTGGATGTCTTGGCTGACCAAAGACATTTATCGCCCAAGGCACGTCTGTAACCCTGCCAAAAAGCTCTTGATTTAAGAAATTTCCTATCCTGCCAAAGGTGTAGCCAAAAGGTATGCAAATAGCGCAAAGATCAAGTAGCTGCCAAGCGTTTTGCTTATATCTTTTGCAAAATAAAATCGTCGCTAGCAAAAAGCCAACCACAGCGCCGTGATAGCTCATGCCGCGAATTCCTATAAACTCGCCGTTGTGGATTGGATTAAAAATTTGCCAAGGCTGCGTTAGATAATATCCTGCTTCGCCAGAATAAACTAAAACCCAGCCAAGTCTAGCGCCTAAAATGACGCCTATCTCTACCCAAAAAAAGTAGTTATCTAAAAGCTGATTTGAGATAGGAATATCATCTTTTTTAACGAGATACTTTGCCATGGCAAGTGCTAAAACAAGGGCTAAAATATACATAAGCCCATACCAGTGCACGCTAAAGCCAAAAACACTAAAAGCGACTGGGTTAAAGTGGTTATAAATGTCGTTCCAAATTTCCATAGAATCTCATTTTATTTTTTATGGATTCTATAATAGAAAGGCTTAAAATCATAAATATTTATCTAAAATTTTACCGTATACACCTTGTAAATTTGTTAGTTTTTGTTCTCTTTGCAAAATTTCGTCTTCTAATTTTTCAAATTCGGAGACGATTTGCTTTTGTGTAGAAAGCGGCGGAAGTGGGATTTTTATTAAATTTAAGTCTTTTGAATTTAGGCTTTGACCAAAAGCATTCAATCCATTTTTTTGTAATTTTATAAACTTTGTATCAAATAAGCAAAAGATAAATTTATCCAAAATTTTATCCTTAAACTCTTTCTTGATAACAAAGGCAGCTATTGCTTCATTTGTGTATAAATTAGTTCCTGCAATGGCAGTTTTTCCTATACTTAGTTTAAAGCTAACAAGAGTTGTACCTTCTGGTATAAGTTTAACGTTTGAGTTCTTTACCCCTAAATTTGTAATTTTTTCCTTAGTGTCGGTTATTAAGTTTGAATTCATCTCTGAAATACTTAGCCATAAATTTTCTCCGCCATAATATGCGGAATTACCTCTTTTGGGCGTTCCACCTATTAAAATATCGCAAAATTTAGAAATTAGCTCATACCCCCCCCCATTTGTGTTAAAACTTATTCCGAATTTTGTAAAAATTTCGCTCATTTTAGCTTTTAGCTCGTCAATTTCCATTCTAATAGTTTTAAACTCATTATCTACTTTTTCGCATTCGGCTACGATTTTTTGAAACACTTTTTTATTTTCTTTATTATTACTAAAAGGAATTCTTATGTTTTTTAAATTTGTAGAATTTAGCCCGCCTTGTGCTGCACCGGTAATATTTTGTTTTAAAATTTGTTGACCCAACGGAGAATATAAAAAATAAAAAATATATTTCTGAGTAATTATATCGGCTGCTCGAAGTATGAAAATATGCTCATTTACCATAGCTCTTCTGTTATTCAGCTCATCTCTTAAAAGTGCAATTTTTCCGGTTAATGCTCCATCTTTGCAAAGCAAAATATCATTTTGTTTTAATCTGCCTTTTTGATTATTTTCATAATACTCAATGCTTACAAATTTTGGATTTACCAAATTTATTATGCCGTTTGTATTATGGATATGCTCTCCACCAAGGCTTAACGCACCCTCATTTAAATTACCAACTCCACCATTTGGACGCGAGCCAGTTTCTATTGTATTAAGCAAAGTCCCAAGCTTCACCATCTGATACTCACTCATTATATTTACTCTACTTTTCATGCTTAAATTTATCGCCTTATCGAAACTAGCACGGTGAAAATCTATGCAATCGCGTAAATTTACTAAATTTGCATACGGCTTTAAGCTCTCGTTAATTCGTTTTAATTTTCCGTCGAAAGCTTCGCGAATAATAAAATTTAATTTTTCGGGATTATCTAAATCCGTCGGATCGTAAAGCGCGGTCTTAATCGAGCTTATCTTTTTTATATTTTCTATTGTCTCGTTGTCATCGCCGCCCATCGCCGCATCCGTTATATATTTTATTCCTTCGTTGCCTTTGGCATTACTCCAATCATATCCCAAAAATTTTTTCTGTTCCTCGTTATCGCTCGGCGCTTTAGTTATGAGCGTGGTTTGAGAATTTACGAGCTGAAAGATGCTAAATTTTTCTATCTCGATAGCCTTTATGAACTCGATCTTTTTTTTAGAAATTTCAGCCTTCTTTTGTTCATCAGGAATTTTTTTCTTATCTATATTTTTATACTCGCTACTAGATTTAAAAGCCGATTCGTATTCGCTAAAAATATCATTTACAAAAAGTTCGTTTTGCGTTATAAATTTTTCGTATTTATCTTTGTCGTAGCCCATAAATTCGCAGTATTCGCCTAAATTTAGCCTGTCGTTATATTGCGCTAAAAAGCTGCCGTCGTTTATAACGCTAGCGGCGCGGTTTTTGACGTGAAGTAAGGCATTTGGCTCGTTTGCAAGACGACGTAAAAACAAAATAACCGTATTCGTACCCGTTTTGCCGAACGTTTTATTTCCGAATTCGCTAACGGCGATAATCTCGAAATTTCCTAACAAAATTTCGCGCGTTTTCTCGTAAATTTTACCGGTTTTATTTATAAGCGAGCTTGGCAAAACGATACCGCAAACGCCGTCTTTATCTAAAATTTGGGCAGCCCTCTCCACGAAAAAACACTCGATTGCATTATTGGTTTCTAGAGTATCAATTAATGCGCTAAGTTCGTACTTCTCATAATTATCATCATCTTTTAGAGTTGTCAAAAAGCCTTTTACCGAGTAAGGCGGATTTGCAATCAAAATGTTAAAACCTCCTTTATCGATATCTTTATGGTAGGCTAGCGCGTCTTGATCTATAATGTTTAAGTCTTGCCCATACATAAAACTTGCAACCTTACTTACTTTACCCAAACGGCTTTCTTTTTCTACGCCGTAAATATTTTTGTGATAACGCTTTAATTCGTCCGCATCTTTTATATAATGAGCCTTAATAAAGCTTGCATATTCATTTATAAAATGCCCCGCACCGCAAGCATAGTCAATTACTCTAACGTCTTCATTATCTTTTAAAATTTGCTCTATTGGCAGGCTTTGAATAATAAATTTAACGATAGGAAGCGGAGTAAAAAACTGACCTTCGCTTTGCTTGATGCCTTGATCCAAAAAGCCCTCAAATAAATCGCCTAAAAATTGATTATGCTCGCTATTTGTTAGACGAATGTTTTCAAACATTTCGACTACTTCGGTCAAAATTTTGACATTTTTCTTAAAAAGCTCTTCATTATAAACTTCTACAAAAGCAAAGTCGTTATTTGTGTAAAATTTAAGCTCTCTAAAATATTTTTCTATCGTCTTTTTAGTTTCGTCGGGATCTTTTTTAAGAAATTTAAAAGCATCTTGAATTTGCTTGTCAGAGACGTATGCGATCTCTTTTTGCAAAAATTTCATCATACCTTTTTGATAAAGTTGCTGGAGCCTATCGCTAAAAGCATAAATATCGTCATATCTTTTTCCGCGATAGTTAAATTTAAGCTCGTTTGGATTTTCTAACTCATCAATAATCTTACAAAGAAATAAATTTAAGAGTTTGTCAAAAGCGTTTTCTCGTCCACTAATGTTATGCTTTCGCATAATTGTCGCAAATTCATTATATTTACCGCCCACGTCGCTTAATGTAATCTCCTGTAAGCTACGTAATGTTTTTTGATTTTGTTTTATATTAAACGGCTTGCTATCAAATACGCCTACGCTAAAGCCATCATACTCATAAGTATCTCGCCAAACTTGAAATTTTTCTATATTATTCGTAGCATTTTCATAGGTTTTATCGGCGTTTTTACTTATCTTTTCATCGTCGCTTAAATCTATCGCAAAGTACTCGTTTTTAGGTGTATTGCTATCAAAATCAGCCGTATAAAGAAGCAAAAACTTTGCAGATGTTTCTTGCTGATAATAGCTAAAAAGCTGACCGCCGTTTTCTCTCATTTTGGATAGCTCTTTTTTATACTCCATACCAAAAGTTTTGCATTCTATTATCATATATGTTGAGCCTTGATTGTCTTTTACGATAATGTCGGCTTTACCGCTTTTCTGATCTCTGCCGAGTTTCCATTTGCGCTCTATCTCTAAATTTGAAGGCGCATAACCGCTAGTTAAAAGGCGATCTATACACTCTAAAACGACGAAATTTTCGGGATGATCGAAATTTGAGCTAGTTTTATCGCCGCAAATAAGCTCTTTTGGATAGATAATTTTTTGAGATTTAAAATTTACTAGGATATTGTCGTTTTGATAATTTTTAGTAAAAATTTCACCATTTTCGTCTAACGTAAAATTTAGTTTTTGGAGAACTTCTCTTAAATTTTCCTTTGTTATCATTTTCTCTCTTTTTGCTTTAATTTTTGATATTTTACAATGATTTGGCTTTTAATAAATAAACAGCGCTTTGCTGGCAAGTGGCAAGGCTAGAAATTTAAACTCGCTTGCTTCAAATTCTTTGCAAAATTTAAATAGCTCAGCAAACTCGGCTTCGTTTAAATTTACGCTCCAGATCGCTCCAGCATCATTAAATTCTCTTTCAAACTCGCTTAAATTTTTAGTGGCGAAGTAGTGTTCAAAGCGGCTCATCAGCGAAAATGGCGTAAAAAATTTAACCTCATCTTTTATCTCAAATTTTATCACGCCACCATCTTTTATCGCCTCATTTATCGCTTCGTTCACAGCCCCTGAGTAGGCTCTAACAAGCCCTCCAGTGCCAAGCTTTATCCCCCCAAAGTAGCGAACTATCAAGACACCAACGTTTATAAGCTCAGCACCCCTTAGCGCATTTAGGCTTGGCTGTCCGCTAGTGCCCTTTGGCTCGCCATCATCACTTTGATTTTCAACGATTTGTCCGTATTTGTTTAGCTCCCTTGTCGCCCAAACTACATGAACAGCCTTAAAATGCTCCTCTTTTAGGTGTTCGTGCAAGCTTTTAAACGAGCTTATCGGGCACAAAAATGCTAAGAAATTTGACTTTTTTATATCAAGCTGGGCTTTAAAAATCCTATCAATCGTCTGCAAATTTGCTCTTTTTTTAAAATTTTAAAAATCTTATCAATTTGCTAATTAAAGCCTTGTAAATTCATACAAATTTATATTATTAAGGAAAAGATAGTAGAATTTTGCAATTTTTCATGAAGGATTAAAATGATACAAACTTGCCTATTTCCAGCGGCTGGATATGGAACGAGGTTTTTACCAGCTACAAAATCGCTCCCAAAAGAGATGTTGCCGATCCTTACAAAACCGCTCATTCACTACGGCGTTGATGAGGCGCTTGAGGCTGGCATGGACAATATGGCCTTTGTCACAGGACGCGGAAAAAGGGCGCTTGAGGACTATTTTGACATCAGCTACGAGCTAGAAAAAGAGATCGCAGGCAGCTCAAAAGAGTCGCTACTAAGCGAAGTTAGAAATTTAATGAGCTCATGCACATTTTCATTTACTAGGCAAAATGCCATGAAAGGGCTTGGACACGCCATTTATACGGGCAAAACTCTAGTTCGAGATGAAGCATTTGGGGTCATTTTGGCAGATGATCTATGTATAAATGAAAACGGCGAGGGCGTGCTTTCGCAAATGGTTAAAATTTATGAAAAGTATCGCTGCAGCGTAGTAGCTGTGATGGAGGTGCCAAAAGAGCAGACTAAGTCTTACGGCGTCGTAAGCGGTAGGTTTATAGAAGATGATCTTATAATGGTCGATGATATGGTTGAAAAGCCTGATCCTGCCGAGGCTCCGACAAATTTAGCGATAATTGGGCGCTACATCCTAACACCAGATATTTTTAACATCTTAGAGCGAACAAAACCAGGCAAAAACGGCGAAATTCAGATCACAGACGCGCTAAAAACGCAGGCAAAAGATGGCATGGTGCTAGCTTATAAATTTAAGGGCAAGAGGTTTGACTGCGGCAGCATAGATGGCTTTGTCGAGGCTACAAATTTCTTTTACGAGCGCAGTAAATGATAGAAACTTCATTTAAATTTAACTTTGCAAGCAGCGATGTCATCGACTCATACGCCAAACGCATAAACGACGAGTACGAAAGCGGTGAGATAGGCTACTACCACCTGCCAGTGCTCGGGCAAAATTTACTTGGCGAGATCGAGGAGTATGAGAAGGGGCTAGCTCATATCAAAAATGTAGTACTTGTTGGCATTGGCGGTAGCAGTCTTGGCGTAAAGGCGCTAAAATCAATGCTTGAAGGCACAAAGGGGATAAAAAGAGAGCTTTTGTTTTTAGATAACGTCGATCCTTGCAGCTACAAAAGTACGCTTGATGGTGTAAATTTTGACGAGACTCTTTTTATAATAAGCTCAAAATCAGGCAATACGATCGAGACGATCACTATTTTTAAGTGCTTGCTTGATGACTTTAAACCTCAAAATTTAGGTAAAAATTTCCTCATCATAACTGATCCAGGCACAAATTTAGAAAATTTCGCCAAAGAAAATGGGATCAAATTTTTCAATATCCCAAAAAATGTTGGCGGGAGATTTAGCGTGCTAAGTGCTATCGGTCTTGTGCCTCTTGGAATTTGTGGCTACGATATAAAGGCACTTTTGGAGGGCGCGCTTGCTTGCAAGAAGCAATACATCGAGCAAAAAGATAGCTCAATAGTCGCTAAAGCCTACCACTACGCCACTAGCAGAAATGCCAGCATAAACGTCATTTTTAGCTATTGCGATAGGTTTTTTGAATTTAACGACTGGTACGTGCAGCTTTGGGCGGAGAGCCTTGGTAAAAAAAGAGGCTATAAAAGGGTCGGCCTTACGCCAGTTGGACTTGTCGGCAGTCGTGATCAACACAGCTTTTTGCAGCTTATCATGGACGGCGTAAAAGATAAGAGTGTGACATTTATAAAGATAAAAGATCACGCGAGCGACAAGACTATCCCAAATTTAAGCCTAAAAGGGCTTGAAGAGTGTGATTTTGTGGCGGGTCTAAGCCTAAATGAACTTATAAATTTGCAGTGCGACGCGACGGCTATGGCGCTGGTGCAAGAGGGCATAAGTGTCGATACTATCACGCTTGAGAGGCTTGATGAGTTTCATGCTGGCTGGCTCATTTTTTACTACGAGCTACTAACCTCGGCCACTGGTATCATGCTAGGCATCAACACCTACGATCAGCCAGGTGTTGAGATAGGAAAACGTATCTTAAAAACCATGCTTTTAAAGTAGAAAATGAAGAAATTTCTACTTTTAGCTCTTTTTGCCACGCAAATTTTTGCCTTTTCGGCGAGTAAATTTGTAAATGACGCTAGGTCGCAGATCGGCGTGACGCTAAGTTATGATCCAAACTACGAAAGGCTCGCCTATCCTATGGGCGACGTGGATATCAAAAAGGGCGTTTGTACCGACGTTGTGGTAAGGGCGCTACGTCATCAGGATATGGATCTGCAAAGGCTTATTTTTGAAGATATGAGTAGAAATTTCGCAAGCTACCCTAAAAAATGGGGCCTTAAAAAGGCTGATAAAAACATCGATCACAGGCGTGTTTTAAACATCGCTACCTATCTAAAAAGAAAAGGTTTTGAGGTGAGTGATGATAAATTTCTGCCAGGGGATATCGTCACATGGATGCTACCAAGAAATCTCCCGCACATCGGCGTGATCTCAGATAAATTTGAAGGCCAAATGCCGCTTGTCATCCACAATATCGGCTCTGGCGTGCAGGAAGAAAACATACTTTATAGCTACAAGATCACGGGGCATTTTAGGCTAAAGTAGCAAAATGGCTTTTTAATCAAATTTAAGGCAAAATCGCAAAAAAATAAATTTAAGGAAAAATAATGTTAGAAGTTAGGGGACTTACTCAAAGATTTGCAAACAGTTTGCTATTTGAGGATGTAAATTTAAAGCTAAATCGCCACAACAGATACGGACTAATCGGTGCAAATGGTGCTGGCAAATCGACATTTTTAAAAATTTTAAGCGGAGCTATCGAGCCAACTAGCGGCGAGATCATCATAGAAAATGGGCTAAAAGTTGGCGTGCTTGGGCAAGATCAGTTTGCGTTTGAAAATTTCACGCTAAAAGATGCGGTGCTTTATGGCAACAAACGCCTATATGACGCTGTCAAAGAGAAAGAAAAGCTCTATATGAGCGAGGAATTTACAGATGAGATAAATGAGCGCTTAAGCGAGCTTGAGATGATAAGCGCTGAGGAAGACCCAAGCTACGAGTACGAGACTAGGATAGAAAAAATCCTAAGCTCGCTAGGGCTAAATGAATTTGATAAGCTTATGGGCGAGGTCGAAAACTCAGATAAAGTTAAGGTTTTGCTAGCTCAAGTGCTCTTTCCAAAGCCAGACATCTTGTTTTTAGACGAGCCAACAAACAACCTTGACATAGACGCGATCGCATGGCTAGAAAACGAGCTAAACCACCACGAGGGCACGCTTGTGGTTATCAGCCACGACAGGCACTTTTTAAATAGAGTTTGCACAAACATTTTGGATGTGGATTTTAAGAAAATTCGCGAGTTTTCAGGCAACTACGACGACTGGTATATGGCTGCAAATTTGATCGCAAAGCAGCATGAGATGGAGCGCGATAAGAAGCTAAAAGAGAAAGAGGAGCTGGAGAAATTTATCGCGAGATTTTCAGCAAATGCGAGCAAGGCAAAGCAGGCGACCTCACGCGCAAAACAGCTTGAAAAATTAGATATCGCAGAGATCGCTGTCTCAAGCAGGCGTGATCCAAGCATTTTATTTCGAGCAAACCGCGAGATAGGCAATGAACTAATAGAGCTTAAAAATGTAAGTAAGAAATTTGATAATAGAGTGATATTTGAAAATTTTAACTTTAAGCTCGAAAAGGGCGACAAACTAGCTATCATCGGCCACAACGGCGTTGGTAAAAGCACACTTTGTAAGATCATAATGGGCGAGATAAAACCTGACGCGGGCGAGGTGCATATAGGCGCGACCATCGAGCTAGGATATTTTGCGCAAGATACGGTAAATAAGATAGATGGCGAGCTAAAGCTATATGAATATTTGCAAGATGCCAAAAACAAGGACATCGACGAGATCAGAAAGTGCCTTGGCAGGATGCTCTTTAGCGGTGCCGAGCAAGAAAAGGCAGTTGGAGCGCTAAGCGGTGGCGAAAAACACCGAGTAAGATTAGCTCAACTCATGCTTCATAGGCCAAATTTACTTGTCATGGATGAGCCAAACAACCACCTTGATCTTGAGGCTATCATCGCACTTGGCGAGGCATTTTACAACTTTAATGGCTCAGTCATCTGCGTAAGCCACGATAGGGAGCTGATAGACGCCTTTGCAAATAGAATTTTACACCTAAAAGGTAGTGGCGAAGTCGTTGATTTTAAAGGCACATACGAAGAGTACAGAGCAAATTTAGGACTTGAAGGCTAAACGCTACTTTGCCTCTAGGAAATTTCTAGAGGCAGTTTAAATTTATCCCCTTAAATTTACCATTCATAGCGAGTTTGTAAATTTAGGCAGAACTGCAAATTTTAAATTTTCATCATATAAATGTGTCACGAAGTAATATTATAAAGAAAATATAACTTAGAATTTTTATTTTACCATTTTAACAATTTTGAATTTATATTAATATTTTATTAAATTTTCTCAAAAATGGCTTTTAAACTTAAAATGTAGGACAAATCTGAGCTAATTTGACCCTTTTTATATAATAAAAAAGTGATATTATTAGTAATATAACAATTTAGACAAGCAAATTCCTAAAAATTAGCTTAAATATGAAATATAATTTTCTTTCAAAGAGCGCCATATCAAGTCAAAAACTTAAAGCTTAAAAAAAATAAGTAGTCATTAATATTTAAAATCTCAAATACCTATATAATTTCACTCGGTAACAAATTTTTACTAAGGAGAAGCTGTTATGGCAACCAGAAGAGAACATGATTTTATTGGCGAGTTGGAAATTTCTGACAATTTTTACTATGGTATCCAAACATTTAGGGCTACTGAAAACTTCCACATGAGTGGTAGAACATTAAAAGAGTATCCATACTTTGTAAAGGCATTTGCACAGATCAAAAAAGCTGCTGCACTTGCAAATAAAGAGGTTGGCGTTTTAGATCCAAAGATAGCTGATGCTTTGGCAAAAGCTGCTGATAGAGTAATAGCTAGTGAGTTTTTAGATCAATTTGTCGTTGATATGGTTCAAGGTGGAGCAGGAACAAGTACAAATATGAACTCAAACGAGGTCATCACAAACATCGCGCTTGAGAGCCTTGGGCATAAAAAAGGCGAGTATCAATACATCCATCCAAATGACCACACAAACCTTGGACAAAGCACAAATGATACTTATCCAAGCTCTATTAAAGTAGCAACTTATGCAAAACTTACTGACTTGCTTGCTGCTATGAATTTACTAAAAGATGAGCTTGAGAAAAAAGCAAAAGAATTTAAAGATATCATCAAAATGGGTAGAACAGAGCTTGAAGATGCTGTCCCTACAACACTTGGCAACACTTTTAACGCATTTGCAAGCTACATCAAAAGTGACATCGAAAAGATCACAGCAGCTCGTGAGTCAATGACGCATCTAAACATGGGCGCAACTGCGATAGGTACAGGTATCAACTGCCACCCAGAGTATAAAAATGTAGTTGTTAAAAAACTAAAAGAGATCACTGGAGTTGATTTTAAAAAGGCTGATGATTTTATCGCTGCTACGCAAGATACTGCAGACTTTGTGCATGTAAGTGGTGCGCTTAAAACCGCAGCTGTTAGACTTTCAAAAATCGCAAATGACTTAAGACTAATGAACTCAGGCCCAAGATGCGGTCTTGGTGAGATAAATTTACCTCAAATGCAACCAGGCAGCTCAATCATGCCAGGTAAGGTAAATCCAGTCATCGCTGAGGTTGTAGGTGAAGCGTGCTACGAAGTTATCGGCAATGACGTAACTATCATGCTTTGCTCTGAAAGAGGCGAATTTGAGCTAAATGCATTTGAACCAGGCATCGCTTATGCGCTATTTAACTCTATATTTATCCTTGAAAATGCTATGAAAACACTAGCTGAAAAAGCTATCAAAAAACTTACAGCAAACCCTGAGGCTTGCTTAAAATCAGTTCTTGGCTCAGTTGGTATCGTAACAGCGTTTAACCCATATATCGGTTACGAAAAATCAGCAAGCATCGCTAAAGAAGCTCTTCAAACAGGCAAAGCAGTTGGCGATATCTGCCTAGAGAGAGGCTATCTAAGCAAAGAAGAGATCGATAAGATTTTAGAGCCTAAAAATATGCTAAATCCGAGCATGGTTAAGTAAAAATTTAAGCAAAGTATTATTAAAAGCGTGTCAGAATTCTGACACGCTTAAGTGGTGATTTTAGTAATAAAATTTAATAAAGGAGTTTTCGATGGATATAATGCTGATCTTACAGATTATAGTCCTATTTGGCGGCATCTATCTTGGTGTCAAACTAGGTGGTATGGGCGTTGGCTACGCAGGTGGTCTAGGCGTTGTGATACTCGCTTTACTTGGTATGAAAGTCGATATGAAAGACATCCCTATGGATGTTATCTTGATCATCGCTTCAGTTATCTCAGCGATCACAGCTTTGCAAGTTGCTGGCGGACTTGACTATTTAGTTCAAGTAGCAACAAAAATTTTACGCAAGAATCCAAAACAGATCAACTTTCTTGCTCCGATAGTTACTTACTTTTTAACTATCCTTGCAGGTACTGGACACACTGCGTTTTCTATGATCCCTGTTATCGTTGAGGTTGCAAAAACTCAAAACATCAAACCTTCAGCTCCACTCGCGCTTTCAGTTGTCTCTTCTCAAGTAGCGATCACTGCAAGCCCTATCTCAGCTGCTTTTGTTGCTATGAGTGGTCTATGCGAGAAGCTAGGTGTTAGCTATCCAGTGTTGCTATTTATTTGTATATCAACTACATTTGTAGCGATGGTTATCACTGCATTTATCATCAATAAATTTTACGATCTTGACCTTTCAAAAGATCCTATCTATCAAGATAGACTTGCAAAAGGTTTGGTTGCAGAGGTTAAGGATGTCGAGTATCACGAGCCAAAACCATACGCAAAAAGATCAGTTGCGATCTTTGCGGTTGGCGTTTTGATCGTTGTTTGTTATGCGCTTTGCATCTCAAAGAGCTTAAATTTAGTAGAAAAACCTATCCTTTCAAGAGATGCAGCTATCATTAGCTTTATGCTAACTATCGGCTTTACAATAGCAGTAGCTTGCAAAGTTGAGACAGGCAAACTTCTATCAACTAGCACTTTCCAAAGCGGTATGAATGCGTGCATCTGCGTTGTTGGTATCGCATGGCTTGGTACAACATTTGTTAATGGACACCTTGACGCTATCAAAGAGGTTGCAAAAGACTTCGTTACTCAGTATCCATTTATACTAGCTGTTGCACTTTATTTCTTAAGCTGCTTGCTATACTCACAAGCTGCTACAACAAAGGTTATGATGCCTGCTGTTGCTGCTGCTCTTGGTATGACTAGCCCTGAAAATTCAGGTCAAATTTGGATCCTTGTAGCTTCATTTGCCGCAGTTTCTGGTCTATTTGTATTGCCAACATATCCTACAACACTAGGTGCGATAGCTATGGATGATACAGGAACTACAAGAGTTGGTAAATTTGTATTTAACCACTCATTCTTCATCCCAGGAACTATAATGGTTGCATTATCAGTTATCCTTGGATTTATAGTAGCTCCAGTTCTTATATAAAACTTAAGCCGAGATCTTCTCTCGGCTTTTTAATCTACTTTAAATTTTTAATTTTTTATATCAAATTCTTAAATAATATCTCTTTTTAAATTTAAATTTTTCATTTTTATAAATCACGTAAAAATCGCGCTAAAATTTAATCCTGCTTAATCTATCATTTTTAAAATTTGCTCTATTTTGATAGTTAATCTCACATATCATAAAAAATAAAAACTAAAAAAAATTATTAAACAAAATTTAATTTTAGTTTCAACTTTAAATAATAAAATAACAAAAAGTAAAATTTCTTTTAAAGGGAGAAAGATGAGCTTAAATAGAAGAGAATTTTTAAAATTCAGTGCAGGAGTTAGCGCAGTGGCATCATCTCTATCAGGTGGTGCTTTGCAAGGTGCTACAAATGGAGGCGAAAAGCACGTTCATAGCTTTTGTGAGATGTGCTCTTCAAGGTGTCCTATCGAAGCAAAAGTCGTTGATGGCAAAGTTTGCTTTTTAAGTGGCAATCCAAAAGCTGGCGGCACAGCAACCTCTCTTTGTGCAAGGGGTGGCTCAGGTCTAAGTCAGCTCTATGATGAAAATAGGATCAAAAAGCCGTTAATTAGAGTTGGTGAGAGAGGTGAGAATAAATGGCGTGAGGTTAGCTGGGACGAGGCGCTTGACTATGTCGCTTCAAAGATGCTTGATATCAAGCAAAAGTATGGCCCTGAAAGCTTTATATTTACCTGTAAAAGCTCGCAAACGCATAAGCTAATGGTAAATTTCGCCTCAGCTTATGGCTCTCCAAACTGCTTTTCGCACTTTTCATGCTGTCCGATCACCTACCAAATGGTCTGCGAGCAGATGTATGGCATCGCTAAGCTAAAAAGAGACTTTGCAAATGCAAAATACGTTGTAAATTTTGGTCACAACCTCTTTGAGGGCATCGTCATAGCTGATGCCAAAAAGCTTGCTAAATTTGCAGCTAGCAAGGACACAAAGCTACTTGTGCTTGAGCCAAGATTTAGCGTTGTAGCTGCAAAAGCTGATGAGTGGCTACCAGTTAAACCTGGCACTGATCTAGCATTTGTGCTAGCACTCATCAACACTTGGATACAAAATGGCACTTACGATAAAGAATTTATTGAGAAATTTACAACTGGCTTTGATGAGATTGTTAAAAGCGTAGAGGGCAAAACGCCTGAATGGCAAGAGACAATCACTGGCATAAAAGCAAGTGATGTTAGACGCATCGCTGATGAAATTTATAAAGCTGCTCCAAGAGTTATTTTTGATTTTGGGCAT
Organism: Campylobacter concisus; assembly: GCF_015230035.1. Classification (GTDB taxonomy): domain Bacteria; phylum Campylobacterota; class Campylobacteria; order Campylobacterales; family Campylobacteraceae; genus Campylobacter_A; species Campylobacter_A concisus_BK. The sequence continues at coordinate 166,150 of NZ_JAAKZD010000001.1, read as the reverse complement.
AAGACAACTACCACAAGAGCTGAATACATGAGGACAAAAGCCATCATGGTTGCAAATGCGATGATGGGCAACTGGGAGGTTAAGGGCGGTCTTTTTGGTGGCAAAAACGCAAAGACCTTTAACAAACTAGTAGGCGAGGATAAATTCCCAGTTCTTAAAAACCCAGATGATAAATTTAAAGTGCCAAAAGTTACCAGACTAGACTTCGCTGGCGAGGCTGGAGCGCATAAATTTGTAAACAGAAAACATGGCGTTTTGATGGATATAGATAACGCTATCTTAAACGAGAAGCCATACGCCATAAAAGGTTGGTTTAACATCCGCTTTAACCACCTCATAAACGTAGCTGAGACGATGAAGAGCATAGAGGCGATGAAGAAGCTTGAGCTCATCGTAGTGAGCGATGTCTATCCAAACGATATGGCGACCTTTGCTGATGTCATTTTGCCTGAGAGCAGTTACCTAGAGCGTGACGAGGGCATAGAGGACAAGTCAGGTCTAAAACCAGCTTATATGATAAGAAATAAAGTCGTTGATCCAGTTGGCGACACGAAGGACGGGGCGTTTATCTTTAGAGAGCTAGCACGCCGCATGAAGATAGATGAGCTTTACACTTGGAACGACATACGTGAGTTTAGGATGCAACAAGCTGGCGGAGATATAAATTTACTCGCCGCTCTTGAAAAAGATGGCTTTATCACGTGGGATGAGCCAGGAATTTTGTTTAGAGAAAAAGGCATGATCGATAAATTTATCGCTAAATATCCAGTCGCATCTAAATTTGTAGGTGAAAATGGTTTGATGGACGATATGGCTAAGCTTAAAACAAAAAGTGGCAAGATAGAGCTATTTTTGCCTGACGTTGAGGCGCAGTTTGCAGGATATGGCGCGCTAAATGACAAAGATATGGACACATTTGACGGACACGAGCTTTGCTTAACTTGCGGTAAAACGCCTATTCATACCAACGGCCACACCCAAGCAGTGCCATTTTTAAATGACCTCATGAGTGATAGCCCTATCTGGATCAATCCAAACACAGCTAAAAAGCAAAATTTACGTGACGGCGACATGGTTTTGGTCAAAAATAAATTTGGCGAGCAAAAGGGTAAGCTTATGGTGACTGAGGGCATTAGAGAAGATACGCTCTTTATCTATCACGGCTTTGGACACATCACGCCAGGCCTTAAGAGCATAGATCACGTGGGACTTAACACAAGCGTGCTTCTTGATCCAGCTGAGGGTCCGGTGGCTGCGACTATGGTTACAAATGTTGGCGTTAGCATAAGTAAAGCGTAAGGATAGAAAATGAAAAAATATATGATGATACATGATGAAAATTTATGCATCGGCTGTCAAGGCTGCTCAGTAGCTTGCAGAAGTGCGAACAAAGTACCAATGGGCGTTTACCGCTTGCAGGTGCATGCGAAGATGAGTGGGACATTTCCAAATTTAAAGACTGACTTTTTGCGTCAAAGTTGCGTTATGTGCGAAGATGCACCTTGTGTTGAGGTTTGCCCTACTGGTGCTAGCTTTAAAACGGCTGATGGCGTGACGCTACTTGATCACAGAATTTGCGTTAGTTGCAAGTACTGCATCCTAGCCTGTCCATACGACGCTCGCTACGTCTTGCCAGATGGCGAGATAGGTAAATGCACATTTTGCTATGAGAGCAGGCTAGAAGAGGGCAAAGACCCAGCTTGTGTTAGCGTCTGCCCTACAAATGCCCTAACTTTTGGCGACGTAAATGATGAAAACTCTAAAATTTCAAAGAAACTAAAAGAGAGCAAATACTACTTGCCAAAAGCGGAGTTAAACACAAAACCTTCACTTGCGATGATCGCAAATACAAAAGGAGCACACCATGAATAACATGTCAGGAAGCCTAGCTCAATACACAGAAATTTACTGGGGCTGGCCGATAGCTTTTTATCTATTTTTAGCAGGACTTAGTGCAGGTGCTAGCATCGTTGCTGTGCTTATCTCAAATAAATTTGGCAAGGATAACTACTACTTTAAAGCAGCCGCCCTTATCGCTCCAGTGGCGATCATCCTTGGACTTGCTCTTTTGGTGATTGATCTTGGCAAGCCTCTTAGCTTTTACTGGATACTTTTGCTTTATAACTTCGACTCAGTTATGTCAATAGGCGTTGCGCTGCTTCTAGTTTATACGCCTCTTAGCGTTATATACGCGATTGGTGCGTTTAAAAATGAGACCTCGTCACTTAAAATTTCTCTTTTTGACGCTGTTGCAAATTTAGCTAGCAAGCTTTCAGGTTTGCTTGGAGTTTTACTTTTCATCCTTGGCATCGGCGTTGGCGCATATACGGGCTTTTTGCTAAGTGCAGCTCACAAGATCGCACTTTGGAACACGCCAGTTTTGCCACTATTATTTTTAGTTTCTGGCTTAAGCTGTGCTGGTGCATTTACACTGCTTATTGGAGTGCTAAAAGATGAAACAAGAGAGCAAAATCAAACTGCACACTTTTTATTAAAATTTGACTTTTTTGCGATAATAGTTGAGTTTTTGCTAATAGTTGCTCTTTTTATGGTCGTAAAAGGTGCAAGCGCAAGTGGTGCGGAGAGCGTAGCAAACGCACTTAGCGCAAATTCTCTTGGGCTGATGTTTTATATCGGCGTCATAGGTCTTGGTATGGCTGTGCCTATCATTTTAGACTTAAGCGTTTTAAAGGTGCATGATTTCAAACGCGAATTTGCCGTGCTAAACGCTATTTTAGTCATTTGTGGTGTCTTTTTGCTAAGATATTACATAGTCTATGCAGGACAAATTTTTATTTAATACTTAAAAAAGAATTTTAATTTGAAATTTACCTATTAAGTATTACAATAGATAAAAATCTTATTAAAGTTTGTTTTTTAGGAGAGCATTTTGAAGATTTTGCTTTTAGAAGATGATTTGGGGTTTCAAGAGAGCGTCTGTGAGTTTTTGCAGACGCTTGGTTATGAAGTTACAGCGGTGAGCGACGGTCAAGAGGCTTGCGACTTGATAGAGAAAAATTTCTATCACCTTTTTATACTCGACATAAAAGTGCCTGGGGTAAATGGTCACGAGGTCATCAAGTATATAAGAAGTCTAAATCCAAACGCTCCTATCATGATAACGACATCTTTAGTCGATATAGACGATATGGCGATTGGCTACGAACTTGGCTGTAATGAGTATCTAAAAAAGCCATTTGAGCTTGCTGAGCTTAAATTTAGAGTTGCTGAGCTTATGCGAAAATACTATGGCACTGACGATAAAAACATAGTTAAGATAAATGACGAGTTTAGCTTTAACCTAAACAAGCGTGTGCTATATAAAAACGACAAAGCTGTTGATCTTAGTGCAAAAGAGGTCGCTTTGGTCGAGTGCCTGGTCTCGCACCTAAATTCTTACGTCAGTATGGAGGAGCTTAGAGATCTTGTCTGGAATGACAAAGATATAGAGGGCGCTGATATAAGAATGCACGTTTTAAAGATAAGAAACAAGACAACAAACGACTTTATCATCTCAAAGAGGCGCATAGGCTACAAGATAGATGCACAAGAGCTTTAATATCCAGATCATAGCGACATTTGTCATAATGTCGCTTTTTTGCTTTCAAAGCTTTGTGATCTTAAATTTAAGCCAGAAAAACAGCAGCTCAAAAGCCCTTTTTGGTGCTATGAAGCATGAAACCATCATCAAAAATTCATTTCTAAAAAACGAAAATATAGCTAGCTCATTAAAATATAAATTTGCGATTTACGACGTAAATTTTAAACCCATCATCTCAACCCTTACCAAAGAGCCAAGCAGCTTTAAATTTGTAACTCTAGAAGAGGGCGGGTACCTTTTTTACAAGAGCTTTTTTATAAAAGATAAGACCCCTTACTACATCGTCGTAGAAAAGGAGCTTGATAATAAAAAGAGCCTCTTTTTAACAGCTATCATGCTGCTTGTTATCCTTGTGGCAGTACTATTTATCGTCTATTTTTTATATCTAAGCAGCGTTAAGCCTTATAAAGAGTTTCAAAAGTATATGAATAATTTCTTTAACGACGCTATGCACGAGCTAAAGACACCCCTTGGCGTGGCTGGCATGAACCTTGAGATGCTGGGGCTTGAAAACAAGTATATAACCCGCATCAAAAACGCCCTAAAACAGATGCAAATAACCTACGAAGATGTCGAGTATTTCATAAAGCGTGGCTACATCAAATTTCCACTTGAGAGGCTAAATTTAGGCGAGTATGTTAAAGAGCGAGTGAAATTTCTCTCAAGCGTGGCGGAGGTCAAGAGTATCGAGATAAAGACAAATTTAGCAAGCGAGGCATTTACTATGCTAAGCAAGGTCGAAGCTCAGCGCATCATCGATAACACCATCACAAACGCCATAAAATACAGCCCAAAAGAGAGTGAGATAATAGTAAATTTAGAGCTTGAAGCAGATCGCATAAATCTTAGCGTGCAGGACTTTGGTAAGGGGATAAAGGACGTCAAAAGGGTCTGGAAAAGATACGTGAGAGAGGATGAAATTCAAGGCGGTTTTGGTCTTGGGCTAAATATCGTCAGTGAAATTTGCCAAAAACATGAAATTTTATACGGCGTTGATAGCGTTTATGGCGAGGGCAGCACCTTTTACTACAAATTTAAACGAGCTTAGATTAAGCATAAAAGCGTAAAATGAAGCCTTAAATTTAGAAGGAAAAACTTTGGATAGAATCGTTGAAATCGAAAAAGTAAGCTTTGAAAATGACTTTGAAGTCTCGCTTAGACCGACAAAATTTGAAGACTACATCGGTCAAGAAAAGATAAAACAAAATTTAGACGTCTTTATAAAAGCAGCCAAAAAGCGAAACGAATGCCTAGATCACGTGCTATTTTACGGCCCTCCAGGACTTGGCAAAACCACCCTTGCTCACATCATCGCAAACGAAATGGGCGTGAGTATCAAAATGACCGCAGCGCCGATGATAGAAAAGAGTGGCGATCTCGCAGCGATCCTTACAAATTTACAAGAGGGCGACGTGCTTTTTATCGACGAGATACACCGCCTAAGCCCAGCTATCGAAGAGGTGCTTTACCCTGCGATGGAGGATTTTAGGCTTGATATCATCATAGGCTCAGGGCCAGCTGCCCAAACTATCAAGATAGACCTACCAAAATTTACACTAATAGGCGCAACGACGCGTGCTGGCATGATCTCAGCGCCTTTAAGAGACCGCTTTGGGATGGACTTTAGGCTGCAGTTTTACACAAGCAGCGAGCTAAGCCGTATCGTGCAGATAGCCTCGGCCAAGCTTGGTAAAGAGTGCGATAAAAACGCCTCGCTCGAGATCGCCAAACGCTCACGTGCCACGCCAAGGATCGCTCTTAGATTACTAAAGCGAATTCGCGACTTTGCCGAGGTAAATGACGAGCTAATCATCAGCCATGAGCGTGCAAAAGAGGGGCTTAACGCGCTTGGAGTAAATTCGCTTGGATTTGACGAGATGGATATTAGGTATTTAGAAATTTTGATGCAAGCAAGGCGCCGTCCTATGGGGCTTAGCACGATCGCTGCGGCACTTAGCGAGGATGAGGGCACGGTCGAGGACGTCATCGAGCCATATCTGCTTGCAAATGGCTTTATCGAGCGCACCGCAAAGGGCAGGATCGCAAGTGCGAAGTGCTTTGAGACCTTTAACGTCAAGATCGACACCGAAAAAGGGCTTTTTGAGTAGCGAAATTTAAATTTGGAGCAAAAATGGGCGAGCCACATCTTTGTCCTAAGTGCAAGCAAAGGACGATTTACTTTGACGGGATCTGTTATGAGTGTAGGCAAAAAGAGAAGCTGGAGTTTTATGAAAATTTAAGCAAAGATGAGATCAAACAAAAGCTAAAAAATGTCCTAGCCCACGTAGATGAGATAGGCAAATACGGTGAAATTTACAGCGATCTTGTCTATATTTTCTACCTACACGGCATTTGCGACGAGCAGATCATAAGAGAAGTGACCAAGCAGGGCGAGTACTACCCATTTGAAATTTACAAAAATGCCCCAAGTGACGTAAGAGACGAGCTCATAAATAGCCTAAATGGCGCCCAAAACACTGTAAAAACAAATCACATCCTTTGCGCGCTTGCGTGGCAGGGCGATGAGGTGGTGAGAGAGCTATTTTTTAAGCTCTATAATGCGCCAAAGCCTTGGAAGGCAAAGCTTCACGTTGATATGGATGGATACGCGCAGGTTGCTGGCTGGAGCTTTGATAGCAGCGACAAGAGAAGAAGCCTAGTTTTTGATAGGTGCGTTACCTGCCAGCCATGCCAAAGCGCAGAGGCAAGCGTTAAATTTAAAGCTGCAAATGATGAAAAATGTAAATTTTGTAACGGCGAGATGCTAGAACTCACCATCAAAAAAGAGAGCCTAAAGCGACTTGGGCTAGAGCTTAAAAATGACGCTGTGCTTAAATTTTGCCCGATATGCGTGGGCTTTGTGCAGTATTTTTGTCAAAATGACGGAAAAAGCGTGCAAACGGAGGTAGTGGGCGAGGGCGAGAGCGAAGACTACGTAAGAGATGCTGTGGCGGTGCTTGATGGGCAAAATTTCGAGCTAGCCAGCGAGGTTTGCGCTCACTACTCATATATGATAGATAGTGAAATTTTACTTGGCGGATATCCGCAGTGGCTACAAGATAGCGAGTATCTAGCTTGCCCAAAATGCGGTCAAAGGATGAAATATCTAGCGCAAATTCCTTTTGGTGCTTTGGCGGATGTCGAGGGCACGATCTATATGCAAATTTGTGACGAGTGCGAGGTTGTCGGAGCAAATTTTCAGTGCACGTAAAGGGCTAAATTTATATAAGCTTTTGAGCTAGAAAATTTACGTAAGGCATAAATTTATCTAAATTTATTAAGCTGTGGCAGGCTAAAAATGCCAAAAGCCTGCTTTTTGCAAATTTAGCACCAAAGCGTTTTAGTAAATTTATCGAGCAAATGAGTAGCTTTGATAAATCTGCTATAATTACCCCATTTTAAGGGAGCGAGATGAATAACAGGCTGTTTTTTGGAATTTTTGCGTTTTGTGCTTTGGCTTTGGTGGTCTATCTTTTTAAACCATTTTTACTTGACATTTTTATCGCAGCGCTGCTTGCTGTGGCTGTTGCGAACGTGCAGATCGCATTTTTAACACTTACTAAAAACCGCAAAACGCTCTCGTCAGGTCTTACGACATTTGCGCTTCTTTGCCTATTTATCGCGCCGCTTCTTTATGCCGTCATCGAGATCGCGAAATACGCAGCTGGCTTTGATATAAACAACGTCACAAAGACGATCGAGTTTATCAAAAACTACGACTTTAGCCTGCCAGAATCGATAAATTTCTTAGAGCCAAAGATCAAGGAATTTATAGGCGGACTTGATATCAAGATGCTCTTTTCGCAAGTCGCTGCTAATCTTGCAAATTTAGGCAAACTAAGCCTTAAATTTGGCGTTGATATGATCATCATCCTAGTCTTTTTCTTCTTTTGTAACCTTTATGGCAACGAGCTTATAAACTACCTAAAAGAGGCGCTTCCGCTTAAAAAAGAGGACACTGAGTCGATACTAAGCGAGGTTGGCAACGTGATGGGCGTCGTTTTCTACTCAACCATCGCAAATATGATCATCCAGGGCTTTTTATTTGCCATTGTAACCAGTTTTTACGGCTATGACGGCGTGCTAACTGGCATATTTTTTAGCTTCGCTTCACTCATCCCAGTCGTTGGTGGCTTTTTGGCGTGGGCACCTATTAGCATTTATGAGTTTGCAAATGGCAACACAGCAGCCGCTATCACGATCGCACTTTACACCATTATCGTGATCTCGTTTGGCGCTGATACGCTTCTAAAGCCGCTTGTCATTAAATTTATAAACTCAAAACTAGTCAAGATACCAACAAAGATAAACGAGCTACTCATCTTTTTTGCGATGATCGCTGGCATCACGACGTTTGGCTTCTGGGGCGTCATACTTGGCCCTGCGATCGTGACATTTTTTATCTCAACGATCAAGCTTTACACGCTTTTACGAGAGAGAAATTTCGTATAAAATAGGGGCAAAATATGATATATGAAGATAAATTTATAAGAGTTGAGCACGAAGAGAACGAGCTTCCGTGGGTGAAAATTTTTACCGCTAAGCCATACCGCGAGCTAAGTGAGTGTGACGAAGCGAGTAGAGCTAGGCTTTTTGAGGCGATGCTGGTGGCTGAAAAGGCGATGCTTGAGTTTTATAAACCAACTAAGATAAACATCGCAAGCTTTGGAAACTACGTGCCACACGTGCATATCCACGTCATTGCGAGATTTGAAAACGATGCTTTTTTCCCAGATAGCGTTTGGGCTAGCCCCAAAAGAAAAAGCGAGCTTGTGCTGCCTAAATTTGATGAGTTTGCTAAATTTTTAGAAGAAAAACTAAGGCTTAGTTTTGAGTAAATACAAAAAATATTTTAATATCTATATCGTTTTAGTCGTTTTTGCGCTTCTTGGCAGCCTCTTTTACTTTCTTTATAGCTCATACATGGTTGAAAAAAAGCAAAACAACATGCGTGTCTTTTTTGACTACCACGTAAAGCAGCTAAACAAAAGCATTGATGATGAGAAATTTTCATCAATGGCGATCTCGATCCTGCTTGCTCAAAATGAGTCTATACAGATGTGCTTGCTAGGTCAAAACCGCGATGAGTGCGTAAAAAATATCGAAAATTTGACCAAAACTCTTGGCGCAGCGTCGATGTATAACAACATCAAACTTCATCTTTACGACAAAGATCTAAAAAGCTACGTAAGAAGCTGGGATCTAAACAGATATGGCGACATGATCGCTAGTGGCAGGTTTTTAGTCCAAGAGTCAAGGCGACAAAATAAGCCCATGGTTGGCATCGAGGCGTGGTATGCTGGGGTGCATATAAGGGCTGTTTCAAATGTGATGCATGAGGGCAAAAACATCGGTAGTATCGAGGTTTTGCTAAACTACGACTCACTTGGAAATTTTTATAAAACGCAAGGCATCGACCTTTTCGTGCTCCTATCAAAAGATAAGATGCCAGCACATAAAAGCGCGCCGAGTGATCAAATTTTAAGGGATTACTACATCGAAAATTTAAGCAGTGCAAATTTAAATATAGTTGGAATTTTGCGCGATATCGACCTTAAAAAGTATGAATTTTACGTATATAAGACACACTATTTTTGCGTTGTGCCGCTACTTGATGCTAGCAACACGCAGATAGGCTACTACGTCCTTCATGTAAATACCGACGAAAAAGAGCGAAATATCTCGCAAAACTATCTTGAATCAGAAGAGCTTTTTTAAATTTACCTCTTTAAAAAGCTCTCTATAAGATCTTTTAGCTCACTTTCGCCAAGTCTATATCTAGAGATCAAGATTATGCTATTTTGTACCGCAAAAGCAAAATTTTCTATAGCAATTGGCATCTTGTTTAACAATATAAAAAAGATACCAAGCATTAAAGCTGTGCTTTTATTGACATCTAAAAATGGGCGAAGTACGACACATGAACAGATGAGGTGAGCTAGCTTGTCGCTAAAATTTGGATAGCAACTGTCATCTTTGATCTTGTCTAAAATATCCTCTAGCTTTGCTATAAATTTGGCGTCACAACCAGCTTTACCACCTATCTCTTCGGCGATCTTGGCTTGTAAATTTATGGCGTCTTTTATATCAAAATATCTCATTTTTACTTTAGCCATTGCAAAATTCCTTTAATCTTTATGTTTGTGGAGATTAGTTTTTTGGTCTCATTTAGATAGTCCTCCACACTCTCATAAAGGTGATCTGGTGCTATCAAACGCTCGTTTTTTACTTCCCAATCCAAAAAACTCCACTCATCTTCATACCAGTCATAATCAGGTTCCGCAGAATAATAGTAGCTATGCCCAATAACAATCAAATAATCAAGAATAGAATAACTTTTTTCATAGTCATTTAGTGTGTAAATGGGTGGGTGTTTTTCTTTTGCAAAGTTATAGAAAAAATAGCTTCTATAGCTCCTCTTCTTTTTTGTGGGCTGTAGTTTGCCAGCACTTTTCATCTCGTCATGCAGGCTCTTTATATCCATCGCCCACCTTTTATCTGAAAAATTCTTTAAAATTTCTATCGCTACTATCTTAAAAGATGGCGTATCGTCCGCAAGAGTGGTCGCCTTTTTGATGATCTTTATTTTTTGATCATTGCTTAGAACGTTGTAGTCTAGCACATCTATAAGCTTCATTATCTCTTTTTCACGTGCTATAAATTGATCAAAAAAGCTATCCTTTGTCGCTTCGTCAAAGATATCCATTTGACTAAGGTTAAAATAGTGAATTGCCCTGTTTGGAAAGGGGCTTTTGTTAAAAATCTCCCACATCATATCTTTATCAAATTTATAAACCATATTAAGTAAGTTTTCAAACTGATAAAATGTTTTTACAAGATTAGAGGCTCTTTGATAAAAGGCTTTTGTTAGTGAAATTTCACGCGGTAAGTGACGATACAGCTTTATTAGTTCATCAAATTCGTTAGTTTCGTTTATCAAGTCTGTGAACTCATCAAAAAAAGCTAGCTCATTTGATGTCTTTTTGAAATTACTAAGCAAGATATTTTTGCGTTGATCTTTGCTAAATTCTTTTTTCATGGCTTGCTTGAAAAACCTTATAGCCAGCTCGCTATCTTGCAAAAGCCATAAAACATGCCTGCCAAGCTTAACTAAAATGCCGCTTCTATTTGTATCAAAAAGTGCTCTTTCATAAATTTCTCTAGCCAAGCTATCATCTTTTAGCTCAAATTTAGCAAGTTCGGCTAGTTTTAAATACTCTTTTGTGCTGGCTATATTGTCAAGCTGCTCGTAAATTTGATCTTTTGTTATTTTGCTCATCACCTCTCCTTTGTTTTTTTGCATTTTACAAAGAGGATATGACAGGATGTGTCGTGCGGTTAAAAAGTTATTTTGTATGTGATGCTCTGTGCAAAAGAGTAGCTCCTGTTATTGCTAGATTGGGTTTGTATTTTTAGGTTAGATGATATAAATTTAGGTATGTTTATCCCAATGTTTATTTTTGCTTGAAATTTTGCATTTTCTTGTAGAGATATATTTAAATTTTCAGTTCTTGTTATGTCTCCACTTATTTTACCAACAGCCAAGTATTGTTTGATATAGCTACCTAAAAAACCTGGTAGAGCATTTATATCTATATCCTCATCTTTGATCCACTCTTGTAACTCCTCTTTACTGAGTGGTATATTGTTTTTTAGATTTTTATGTTCTTCTTGTATATAATGTGCTTTTTCACTGGTTGTTGATATGTTATTTTTGAAATTAAGATTTTCTTCTCCAGCAACACCTGATTTACTCAGATTCGCTTCTTGTAAAAAATAAATTTCTTGTTCACTTAACTCAGTTTCAACTTTTTTGTAAGAAACACTAAAATATTTTGCACCCATTTTTAGGGAAAAATCTAGAATCATAGCTATTAACTCTTCCATGTAGAGTTCATTGTAGTTTTTTAAGTCATAATAACGATTTTTATATAAATTGGATTTGGCCAATATTATATTTGTGCCATATTCTATTTTTGCAGGACTAGTTCCTTTATCTGTTTTGACCCATATATCTTTTAATAATGTATTATCTACTACTATCACCTCACACTCTTGTGTTATTGGCTTTGTAGCTTCTGGGTTTTCTTCTATATCTATTTTTGTTTGAAAATCAACTGGTAGAATTTTATTTTTCATTACAAATTCCTCTTTAGCAACAATATAGTACCAACGGCTGCTGCTAACAAAATAACTCCTTTTATGAGTGCTTTTTTTTCTGTGTATTCCTTTTGTAATTTATCAAAATTTTGAATATCTAGCCCCATCTTCTCTATTGTTTTATATATCTCTTCTTTTGTGATGTCTTTATTATAAAAAACCATAGCCGTGCGAATTCTTCCTATATCATCTTTTTCTGGATGATCTATAAAGACTATAAAATTATCATTCACGGAGCAAAATTTTTGTTTTCCTATATTGCCTATATTTTTTGTGTTTGCTAAAATTTTATCTATACATCTTTGTTCTTCATCGCCATAAACAAATTCTCCATTTAGTGTTGTTATAGTCTCTTCTTTTTTGTTTTTACCTTGTATGGTTGCAATAATCATTTTAATCCCTTTCTAAAAAATTAAATACTTCATCTTTACTAACTTTTGTCATATCAAAAACAATAGCATCATATCCTTCTTTTCTTAGTCTATTTTCTATCTCAGGTTTTATATTTTTATCTATCTTATCGCCTCTTGTTCCTATTATCTTAGATGTAAATTCTCTTTCTTCGCTTTCTTTTTTTGCATTTTCTATTTGTGCTATTATTAATTTATCATTGTTTATAAAATCTAAAACATTAAACATATAAATATATATAATTTTTCTATCCTGCTCTTTATTTTTAAGCTCTTGTAGGTCGTTTTTTATCTCTTCCTTTCTTTTTGCAAATTTCTTGTGACCAGCCAAATTTATGATTGTATAGTCAATTTCCGAACTCACCTCATATTTCTCGTCTTTTGGTGTAGCTCTATATTCTTTTTGAAAACCTTTTCCAAGCAATGTGTTTAATAGTGTGTCTTTACCAGACCCTGGGTCTCCTGTAAGCAAAATAGTTCCTTTATTTTTTTTTAATAAAACAGCTATTGTGCCTCCAAAAATGGCTGCAAGAATCACCCAACCAAACCACGGAATAAGCGGTATCATTTTTCTCCTTTAACTTTTTTTGCAAGTTATTCTATTATTTATCTTTTATATTTTTAAGATATTTAAAAATTATTTGCTACTTTTTTAAAATTATACATAAATAACATGACAGTTTGTGTCACAAATAAAAAGTAAGAGCTAAAATTTAATTAAATTTTTAAAATACATTAGTAAATGGTAAAAATTAACCCTATATTAAATAAAATAAATTGAAATATTCTAGTTGGACCGGTGCTCATTTGTATTTTATATAAAGAACAAGTTTAGCCCTTATACGAAAACTCTTCGCTTGGGAAAATTTTGTTTTTTACTTCGTCAGTGTAGCTTTGCACACCTTTTCGCACAAGAGCGGCTCCGTCAAGATAGCGCTTGACAAATTTTGGCTTAAAGTCCTCGAAAAATCCAAGCATATCAGACCAGACAAGCACCTGTCCGTCTACGTCCGCCCCAGAGCCTATACCGATAACTGGCACACGAACCTGCCTTGTTATCTCGCTTGCTACGTTGCTAAGCGTGCCTTCAAGCAGTATGCCAAACGCACCAGCTTGCTCAAACGCCAAAGCCTCATCAACCAGCCTTTTTGCCTCAAGCTCGCTTCTGCCTTTTATCTTATATCCACCTTCAAATTTAAAAAACTGCGGCTTTAGTCCGATGTGGGCTGTCACGTTTATGCCCTCTTCGCAGAGGCGTTTTACTAAATTTACCTGATGCATGCCAACTTCAAGCTTCACCGCATCGGCATTTGTCTGCTTGAAAAATTTCATAGCATTTTTGATCGCTTGTTTTTCGTTTGTGTAGCTGCCAAATGGCATATCAGCTAGGATAAAGGTCTTTTTAGCCCCGGCGCAAACGGCCTTTGTGTGATAAAGCATGGTGCTCATATCAGCACTTAGCGTGCTCTCTTTCATATTAAAGCTCATATTTAAGCTATCGCCAACAAGGATAACATCAGCGTAGTCATCAAAAATCTTCGCAAATAGCGCATCATAGGCGGTTATCATCACGATAGGCTCGACGCCTTTTTTGTTTTTTATATCATTTATAGTGAGTTTTTTCTTTGCGATTGTTTCATCTTTCATGGCTAAGTCCGGTAAATTTTGTGATAATGCTAACAATTTTATCAAAATTTTGCTACAATTACGCCAATTTCTTAAGGACATGAAAATGGGTATATTAAAAAGGCTTGAAGTCGATTATTCTTATGATATAGTTGAGGAGTTTCTCTCTCACTACACTTTGATGTGCGATTTGCTAGAGCCTTTGATAATAAATTTAGGAAGAGCTGACAAGTATAAGGAGAGCATTTTAGAGCTTTCTAGGATCTTTCACAATATTAAATCAGCAGCAGGTTTTATGCATCTTGACCCGATCTTAAAGCTGACGACTTTAGCTGAAGAGGTCACTCAAGAGGCTAGAAGCTTAAAAGGTCCAGCAAATGATAAATTTATAGATTGGTTGCTGCTTATTAGCGATCAGTTTCATAAATACAAAGGCGACGTCGAGAAAGACCTAGAGTATTTTAGCGTCCTTGAGCCAAAGATCATTGACGTACCTGCAAAGCTTGACTAAACAATCCAACTAAACCATTTCATTTTTTATGGGAGCGACTTGGCTTCGACAGGAGCAGAGTGTGTACGGTGGCACGTCGCTTTGAGCAAAGCGTAAAAAGCTCAAATTAAATTTAAACGCAAACAACGTTAATTTCGCTCCTGCTTACGCTAAAGCTGCGTAAGTTCAGTTGAGCCTCGCTTTGTCTCATTCTAGCTAGGATGTAAGCGAGTGATTTAGCTAGAGTAGGCCAGCAAAGTGACTGCTTGCTAGCTGAAATTTTAGTCTTAGTCTAAATTTTGGTTTTGGAAAGTGAGCCTTTTTAGATGAAATTTTCACTTTTGCTAAGCGTGTAGAGGCTGTACGGATTTTGTTTTTGGACAGGGGTTCGATCCCCCTCGCTTCCACCATCTACTTTAAATTTCTCTTAAATTTACTCACTTTTTAAATAGCATAAATTAAAAACAACCATGATCTATAAAAAGAAAAACGATATGTAAAATGAATTTTGATTTTGCTAGCGACTTTTTCTATTTATCACGACTAGGTGATAAATTTGGACTTTTGGATGAAAACTTTAGTGTTGTTATCAAAAATAGCATTTATGGTAAATTTGAGGTGCTTCAAAGAATAAATGAAACTACTTTTTTGATAAAAATAGCAGGGCGAGATGTCTTTGTGGATAGCGAGGGGAATTTTAGATAAGCTAGCTATAAAAAGCTTTGCCAGCCAGTTAAATTTAACTTGGCTGGTTTTTCATTATCTAAGCTTTGTCTCGAAAAATGCATTAAAAAGTGAGTTTATGCCTTGCTTTGTAAATTTCTCCATTATCTTTTCGAGCTGCGGTTTTTCTTGCCAGACGGGCTCATCTACGAGGCTTATTTTTGCTAGTTCATTTTGAGCGTCTATGTAGCTACCAAGGCTATCAATTAGCCCTATTTTTAGGGCATTGTGTGCCAAAAAGACCCTTGCGTTTGCCCACTCGTCTTTTTTCTTGATATCTAAATTTCTAGCCTCCGCCACGTCACTTACAAAGAGCATGTAAGCGTCATTTACGAGCCCTTGCAAGCTTTCACGCTCTTGCTTGCTCCAGCTCCTCATAAAGGTGCCAGCCTCTTTAAACTCGCCAGCCTTCACCACCTGCTCGCTCACGCCTAAATTTTTGGCTAAATTTTCGATGTTTGCCCCTTGCATGATGACGCCAATGGAGCCTATGAAAGCGCCTGGGTTTGCTACGATAGTGTCAGCATTTACGCCAGCGTAGTAGCTGCCACTTGCCATGTTGCCAGCTGCGTATGCGAGCACCTTTTTACTCTCTTTTAGCCTCTTGACCGCCATGGCTAGCTCCACGCTTGGGCTTAGCGCGCCGCCTGGGCTGTCGATGTAGAGCAGCACGCCTTTGATGTTGCTATCAGCTCTTGCCTTTTCTAATGCTTCTAAAATTTCGCTTGTGTCCATTATCGTGCCGGTAATGTCAATGCGGGCTAAATTTGGCTCTTTCATCTTGCTATCTGGCGCGAAAATAAAAAATAAGACGAGTAAAAATATAAGCGCCTTAAAGTAGTTATTTATAAATTTAAAAATTCCCAAAAATCCTCTAAAAATAAGCCTTAAAATTTGCAAATTTTGCCTCCGATATATAGTTTTTTAGCCTCGTTTGTATGAAGTATGAGTTGAAGTATTAGCTCGCTATCATCGCACTCTAG
Source organism: Campylobacter concisus (assembly GCF_015230035.1). Classification (GTDB taxonomy): domain Bacteria; phylum Campylobacterota; class Campylobacteria; order Campylobacterales; family Campylobacteraceae; genus Campylobacter_A; species Campylobacter_A concisus_BK. Next base: position 150,157 of record NZ_JAAKZD010000001.1, on the reverse strand, counting down.
GTCGCTATAGATTGCGATATCGGCTGCGCGTCCAGCCTTTATCTCGCCGTTATTTGTCCTAAGCGCCTTTGCGCCCCCGTGCGTTGCAGCGACAAAAAGCCTAGTGGCAAGCTCGTTTAGATCAAGGCTAGCGTGGGTAAAAAGGGCAGCTCTTAGCTCATGCCAGAAATTTAGGCTGATATTTGAGCTAAGGCCGTCTGTGCCGATATTTAGACTGACGTTATTTTTGAAAATTTCTTTTAAATTTAGCGCCTTTTTGCCAAGTAGCCTATTTGAAACGGCGCAGTGCGTCACACTGTGATGAGGCTTAAATTTAGCAAAATCGCTCACATAAACGCAGTGGGTAAAGAGCGTATTTACCTCACGAAACATCGCAAAGTAGCCCTGCGCGTCATACATCGGCTTTGGATCAGGGCCAAATCTTAAAAGATGCTTTTTAAAGCCACCGCTGCCGTGCTCTAGCCACTGCTTTTCAGCCTTGCTCTCTAAAAAGTGCGTGCTAACAAGAAGACCATCCTTTTTAGCTATCTCAAGGGCGGCTTTGGCGAGCTTTGGATGCACAGAGTAGGGCGAGTGCAGCGAGATGGCTGGAGTGAAATTTTGGCTTTTGTAGCCTTTTGTTTTTTCAAATTTGGCTAAGAAATTTTGCAAATTTTGCTGAGCCATCTGCTCATTTGAGCCTAAAATTTCACTAAAAAGCACGACTTTTAGCGGACTAGCGGCTAAAATTTCAAGCTCCGAGCCAAAGCTAGATATCTCGCCAATGGTACAAACTCCGCTTTTTAGCAGTGAATTTATGGCTTCATTCATCGCTTTTTTAGCGTCCATCTTAGCTAGCTCGCCGCCTTTATCGACGATAGAGCCAAGCCATTTTATAAAGTCGCCATATTTTAGAGTGCTAACGTTTGAGCTAAACTCCAAATGAACGTGCGTATTTACGAACGCTGGGGTGATCACGCTATCACCAAAGTCGCAAATTTTGGCCTCTTTAAATTTTTTTTGCGCATCTTTTTCGCTTGTAATTTCTAAAATTTTATCACCCTCGATGACAACACAAGAATTTCTTAAAATTTTTGGATTTTCTCCGCCAGTGATGATCTTTTTTGCTTTTAAAATTTCCATTTCTAGCCTTAAATTTTTGTTATTGTAGCGAAAATTTAGGAACGAAAATGTATAATTTGGGCTATTTAATCAAAAAGGAGTGACATGGATAAGAAGCTAAAAATAATGGTTATCCAAGGCCCAAATATCAACATGCTTGGCGCTAGAGAGCCAGGAATTTACGGTGTTATGAAGATGGAGGATATCCACTCTCAAATGAAGATCGTTGCCGATCAAAATGACGTTGAGATCGAGTTTTTTCAAAGCAACCTTGAGGGCGAGCTAGTCGATAAGATCCAAGAGTGCTTGGGCGATGCTGACGGCATCATCATAAATCCAGCAGCTTACACTCACACATCTATCGCTATCCGTGACGCGCTAAGTGCGGTTGCGCTGCCAGTTATCGAGGTGCATATCAGCAACGTTTATAGAAGAGAAGAATTTCGCCATAAAAGCCTCATCGCACCAGTTGCAGCAGGCCAGATAGTGGGCTTTGGACCAGTTGGCTATCATTTAGCGATGATAGGCATGCTTCAAATTTTTGAGCAAATCAAAGCAGTAAGAGCAAATCAAAAAGCACAATGAATTTCATCTTAAAGGACGAAAACGCCGTATTTTACGAGTGCGGCTACAGCTGCGACAATGAGTTTTTGCTATGCGTTGATGGCGTGAAATACTTTTTTACAGACGCGCGGTATTATTTCGAGGCAAAAAGCTGCGTAAATGCAGGCGTGGTCGTTCTTTTAGCGCAGAGAAATTTAATAAACGAGGTTAGGGCATTTTTAAGAAAGATGAAGCCAAGTAGCCTCGTTTTTAACCCTGATGAGCTAAGCTTAAGTGAGTATAACGCGCTTAGCAAGGGTTTTAAGATAAATTTCAAGCCAAAGGCAAATTTCTCTAGACTAAAGAGAATTTGCAAGAGCGAAGATGAGATAAAAATTTTAAAAAAGGCTAGCGAATTTGGAGCTAAATGCTTTGATGAATTTGCTAAATTTGTGCGTGAAAATGGCGAAGGGATGAGCGAAAAAGAGCTTCATTTCAACGCCTCGCTCATCTTTAGGCAAAAAAACGAGCTAGGTCTTAGCTTTGATCCGATCGTAGCGATAAACGAAAATGCCGCAAAGGCGCACGCGCTGCCTGGGGATAAAATTTTAAAAAAGGGCGATTTGTTGCTACTTGACGCTGGGGTTAAATTTAAGCGTTACTGCTCTGATCGCACCAGAACTGCTTGCTTTGATGAAAATTTTAACTTTTCAAAGGAGCAAAAATTTAAAAACGCCAAGATGCAAGAAATTTACGAGATCGTAAAAGAGGCTCAGGCTGCTGCGATAAAGGTCGCTAGAGCTGGCGTTAGGGCGTGCGAGATAGACCTTGCAGCAAGAAGCGTGATAACAAGTGCTGGATATGAAAAGGCCTTTTTTCACTCGACAGGGCACGGCGTGGGTGTCGATATACACGAGCTTCCAGTCATCTCAGCAAGGAGCGAAACGCTCATAAAAGAGGGCATGGTCTTTAGCGTGGAGCCTGGAATTTATCTAGAAAATGAATTTGGCGTGCGCATCGAGGACGTGGTGGTCGCAAGAGAAGGTGGGTGCGAAATTTTATGAGGCTAGCTGGAGCAAGAAAGATCGTAAAAAGCCGTTTTTGCCCTAGTTTTTTTCATAAAAGAGATGAGTTTAAGTATGAGGCACTAGTTGGCATGGGTGGCAACATCGGCGATAGCGCAAAGATGTTTGATAAATTTATAAGAGCGATTAGTGAAGATAGGCGTTTTCACGTGGTTGAAGTCTCGCCGATCCTTATAAATGCGGCGTTTGGTTACGAAGCGCAGGATGATTTTAGTAACGCTGTTATAAATTTACAAACATCTATGAGCCCTAGAAATTTGCTAAAAATTTTGGGGCACTATGAGAGTAAATTTAAGCGCGTGAGGACGTTTAAAAATGCGCCACGCACGCTTGATCTGGATATTTTGTATTTTAGTAAAAAAGTCTATAAGACGCCGCGCCTTATCGTCCCGCACCCAGGGGCTAGTAAGAGGCTTAGCGTGATCGTGCCACTAGGGCTTATGAGAGGTTAAAGGATATAAATGGCTACAAAATTTCATACTTTTACAGGTGAGAGCACCATCGAGGCTTTGAAAAAGGCTCAAGAAGCGTGCGGCGAGAAGGCCATACTCGTCACCACAAAGCAAATTCAAGCCAAAACGATAAACAAAAAGCCGCTTTATGAAATTTTAGTAAGCGTTGAAGAGGACGAGGTAAAGCAGCCGCCAAAGCCAAATGTAAAAGCCATAAACTATGAAAATGCCTACTCTAAATTTAGCAAAAACTACGAGCCACCAAAGCCAAAATTTGAGATAAAAGAGGAGCCTGCTAAATTTGAGACAAAGACGACGTCGCCTGAGCCTTACGATCCAAATGAGAGCGTGCTTTTAAACATCTCAGACGTTGCAAAAGAGATAAGTGCGATCGCAAATGTCGATATGAACGAGATAAAAGAACCAAATACAAATGGCATGAATAAAAAAATAGACGACGTAGCAAAGCAAGTAAGCGTGCTTAGCGAGAAAATAGGGCTGATAACTGACATGATCTGGGACGAAAAAGCACCAAATCGCAACAATCTCTCGATCCCGCCAGAGTTTGCTAGCATCTACAAGCTCGCAAAACAAAGCGGCATGAAAGAGGAGCATTTAGAGGCGATCATGCAAACGACGCTTGAAAATTTGCCAGTCTCTATGAAAAGCAACCCAACCGCGGTAAAAAGGTACTTTTACTCACTTTTGCGAAATATGCTGCCTTGCAGAAAAGAGCTAAACGATAAAAAACAGCGCATAATGATGCTAGTTGGCCCAACTGGAGTTGGCAAAACGACGACTCTTGCAAAGCTCGCGGCTCGTTTTGCATACGGCAACGAAAAGCGCTATAAAACGGGCATCATCACGCTTGATACGTACCGTATCGGAGCGGTCGAGCAGCTATTTCAGTACGCTAAGATGATGAAGTTACCGATCCTTGATGTCATCGAGGTCGAGGACTTTCAAAACGCTATAAAGCAGCTTAGCTACTGCGACGTGATACTAATCGACACCACTGGAAATTCGCAGTACGACAAAGAAAAGCTTGAAAGACTTGATAAATTTTTAAAGCATAGCGGTGCAAAAATCGATGTAAATTTAGTCCTCTCAGCTGGCTCAAAGGTCGAGGATCTAATAGAAATTTATAATGGATTTTCATTTTTGGAGATCGACACTTTAATAATCACCAAATTTGACGAGACTAAAATTTTTGGCAACGTCTTTTCGCTGATATATGAGACAAATACGCCAGTTAGCTACTTTAGCGTGGGTCAAGAGGTGCCTGATGATCTTGTGGAGGCAAAGAGCGAATTTCTAGTAGAGTGCGTGTTTGACGGCTTTACAAAGCAAAAGGCTAGCGATGAATAACCAAGCGCAAAAACTACAAAATTTAGTTCAGTCTCAAAATAAGGCTAAAAATACGCATTTTATAGCGATTACAAGCGGCAAAGGCGGCGTTGGCAAGAGCACGATAAGTGCAAATTTGGCAAATGTCTTGTCGCAAAATGGCTATAAAGTAGGGCTTTTTGACGCTGATATCGGCCTTGCAAACCTTGATGTTATCTTAAACGTTAAAATGGGCAAAAACCTGCTTCATGTGCTAAAAGGCGAGTGCAGTCTAAAAGATATCTTGATACCTATAAATAAGAATTTGATCCTTATCCCCGGCGAAAGCGGTGATGAAATTTTGAAATTTAACAATCAATTTTTATTTGAGAGATTTTTAGATGAGGCTAGCGAGCTTGATGGGCTTGACTTTTTGATAATAGACACCGGAGCTGGCATAGGCGGCAGTACGCAGCTCTTTTTAGAAGCAGCTGATGAGGTTGTCGTGGTAACTGTGCCTGACCCTGCGGCGATAACCGACGCGTACGCGGTCATAAAGATCGTCTCAAGGTTTAAAAATAGCGAGCTCTTGCTTTTAAATATGGTAAAAAACGAGGCTGAGGCCACTAGAATTTATGAAAATGTAAAGCGAGTGGCAAATGCAAATATCGGGCCAAGCTTAAATTTAGAGCTAATTGGCTACGTGGCTTCTGATAAGAGCGTGGCAAGGAGCATAAAGCAAAGGACGCTCTTTACAGATGACGAAGCTTACGGCTCTGCTAGCGTGCAGATCAAGCAGATTGCTTCGAATTTGCTTTATAGGTTGGAACGAAAAGTGCTTAAAGATGAGCAAAGCAGGAGCTTTGGGGGCTTCTTTAAGCGTTTGATAGAACAATTTTAATGGAGATTGAGCTTTGCGTGCAGAAAATTTTATAGCATTTTTTACGGTTTGTGGATTTTTCATAGGCATAGTTTTTACATTGCTAAAGGTGAGCGAGCCTATCGAAATGCTCGTTTATACGCTAGTTATTACTTTATTTTTTTACCTTATAATTCACATCGTAATAATGAACTACGTCGATGTAAAAAGGACTTTGAAGAAATTTTTTGACAAGCAAAGACATGAGGAGATCGCGGACTATCTCATCTCCGAGCTAAACGTTAGGGAAAAACGGATGGAAAACATCATGCTAAAAGTAACCACAGAAAATTTAGACTCTGGTAAGCAAAATGTACGAACTAAAGCAAAAGCAGCTTAACGCTTATAAAAGCACCATTAAAAAAGAGCAAGACGAGATCGTCTTAAAATACATGCCAGCTCTGCGTGCAATGGCGTTTAGACTAAAGGAGCGCTTGCCTTCAAGCATCGACGTAAATGATCTTATAAGCGTTGGCGTTGAGGAGATGATAAAGCTTAGCAGGAAGTATGACAAAGAGCAAAACGACTCATTTTGGGGATATGGCAAAAAGAGAATTTATGGCTCGATGCTTGACTACCTTAGAGCGCTTGATGTTGTTAGTAGAAGCGACAGAAAGCTAGTAAAGAGCATAAATACTGAGATAGATAACTACTTTAACACACACGAAGAAGAGCCAAGCGACGAGTATCTGGCTGAAAAGCTAAATGAAGATATCGAAAAGATAAGAGAGGCAAGGGGAGTTAGTGGCATCATCACCATTTTGCCAATAGACGAGCAAATGGAGCTAATCGGTCAAAGCGATGTTGAAAAAAGCGTAGAAAAAGAGGATCTTATCTTAAAGATCGAAAGTGCGCTAAAAGACTTTGACGAGCGCGACCAGATGATAGTTCAGCTTTACTACTACGAAGAGTTAAATTTAAAAGAGATAAGCCAGATAATGAACATCAGCGAGAGCAGAATTTCGCAAATTCATAAACGTTTGCTTGATCGTATCAGACGAAGCTTGGGGGTTTAATGGCTGATATTTTAAGTCAAGAAGAGATAGATGCGCTACTTGAAGTCGTCGATGAAGACGGCGATACGAGCAATATCGAGATAGAAGAGAGCCAACAAGGCGAGCAAAAGCAGATCATTATCTATGACTTCAAGCGCCCAAACCGCGTTAGTAAAGAGCAGCTTCGTGCGATAAAAGGTATCCACGACAAGCTTGCTAGAAATTTAGCTAGTCAAATCTCAAGTGTTATGAGAAGTATCGTCGAGCTTAGGCTTCACAGCGTCGATCAGATGACATACGGCGAGTTTTTGATGAGTTTGCCAAGTCCAACGAGCTTTAACGTCTTTTCGATAAAACCACTTGATGGAAACTGTATCTTAGAGATAAACCCAAGCATAGCATTTCCTATGATAGACCGCTTGCTTGGCGGAACTGGCGAAAATTTCGAGGCAAACAGAGAATTAACTGACATCGAGGTAAATTTACTCGATGCGGTGCTTAGGATGATCATGCAGCGCCTAAAAGAGAGCTGGTCGATGATAACTGATATGTATCCAAACGTCGAGGCAAAAGAGAGCAGTCCAAACGTCGTGCAGATCGTCTCGCAAAACGAGATCGTCATCATGGTCGTTATGGAGATCATCGTCGGTGGCTCAAGCGGTATGATAAATTTATGCTATCCAGTCATCTACCTAGAGCCGATCCTATCGCGCCTTGCAAACAGGGACATCATGCTTGGTGAAACGAGCGCTAAAAAGAGTAGAAACAAAGAGCTAAAAACGCTAATAGGCCGTGCTGAGGTACTTTATGAAGCGATATTGGGGAAGTCAATAGTAAGCGTAAATGAGTTTTTAAATTTAAAAGAGGGCGATATCTTAAGGCTTGATAGAGGTGCTGACGATAAAGCGATCGTTTGTATCGATAAAAAAGAGGTATTTTTGGCTGAAGTTGGGCTTCATAGATTTAGAAAGTCTATCAAGATCGAGCAGCTAATCCGCTCTGACAAAGACGAGATCAAGCACATCCTAGAAAAATACGAAGAAGAGCGAAAAGCAAAACTAATGGCATACGACGAGGCCAACGAACACAACAACGAAGAAGAGAGCGAAGATAATGACGAATGAATTTTTTAACATCTTTTCAAATGAGTTAAAAGCGACGATCGAAGGGCTAACTGGTAGAGCGCCAGAGATCGGCGAGAGAAATGAATTTGACGCGCCAGCACAAAATGGCATAAAACCGCCAGTTGTCATGGCTAGCGTGACATTAAGTGGCGACATCAATGCAAAAGCTGAGATCGCCTGCACGCCAGTGCTCATAAGCGCAGTTAGCGAGTGGATGATGGGCGAAGAGGAAATTTCAAAGAATGAAAACCTCGGTAGTGACGAGCTTGACGCTGCAAAAGAGATATTTTCAAACCTCTTTAGCGCCTTTAGCACCTCTCTTGGAGCACAAAAAGGCATGCCAAAGATCAGCTTTGAGGTGATAAATGTAAATTTCTTAGATGAAAACTCATCGCTTGATTTTAGCGTTTTTGAAAAGCTTTTTTTGTTTAACATAAAGATCGAGGATATAAATGAGCATGTGGCTTTTGTCTGCGATCACACGCTTATGAGATTTTTCGAGCCTGCTAAAAGCGAGCCAGCAGATGGCGCAAAAGCTGCAGCTGCTCCCCATGCACTAAAGGGCGAATTTAGCGCAGAAGAGATGAGAAATATCGGCCTTATCATGGACGTAAGGCTACCAATGCGCGTTCGTATCGGCTCAAAAAGGATGCTCTTAAAAGATGTGCTCACTATGGATATAGGCTCAGTCATCGAGCTAAATCAACTCGCAAACGACCCGCTTGAAATTTTGATAGGAGATAAGGTGATAGCACTTGGTGAAGTTGTCATAATAGATGGTAACTTTGGCATACAGATCACACAGATAGGCTCAAAACGCGAGAGGCTTCAGCAGTTAAAATAATGAATGAATTAGTAAATGATCTCTTAAAATTTCCAAGCGTTTTAAAGTATAAAAACAAAAATGTAACCTTCTTTGGCTCAGCTAGATTTGATGAAGAAAATTTCTACTGCAAAAAGGCATACGAGCTAGCTTACAAGCTAAATGAGCTAGGTTTTGCTATCTTAACTGGCGGTGGGGACGGCATAATGAGAGCGGCAAACAAGGGTGCATTTGACAGCGCAAAGTCCCCTAGTGTCGCACTAAACGTGAGGCTTCCATTTGAGCAAAACACAAATCCATACGTCACCGCAAAATATCTCTTTTCAAATTTAAGCCCAAGAAAATTTGCCCTAACTGATAGCTCTATCGCATTTGTCGTCTTCCCTGGTGGCTTTGGCACGCTTGATGAGCTATTTGAAATTTTGGTACTTGCTCATGTTGGCAGCAAAAAAGTGAAAATTTTTCTTTATGGATGCGAGTTTTGGCAAGGGCTTGATGAGTTTATACGAAAGACGCTGATCCCTCAAAAAACGATAAACGAAGAAGATCTAAATTTATATAAAATCACCGATGATCTGGAGCTTATTGTAAGCGAAATTTTGGCTATTTAAAAATAAGATATAAAATATCGCCTTTAAATTTAAAAAAGGTAAAAATATGAAAATAATGGTTGCAATGAGCGGCGGCGTAGATAGCACGATGACGGCTAAATTTCTGCAAGAGGCTGGACACAAGGTGCAAGGCTGCTACATGATGCTTCATCAAAAGCCAGGATACCACGAAGAAAACATCAGAAAAGTCAAAAAAGTGGGCGAATATCTTGGCATCAAGGTGCATGTCCTCGATCTGCAGGATAAATTTAACGAATATGTCTATGATCCATTTGTCAGGCTCTACAAAGAGGGTAAAACGCCCAATCCTTGTGCCTTGTGTAATAAATTTATAAAGCTTGGTGCGCTACTTGACTTTGCAAAGGCAAATGGCTGCGAGAAGCTTGCTACTGGGCACTACGTGCAGGTGGTTGATAGTTTTATAACCTGCGCCAAAGATCCTAGCAAGGATCAAAGCTACTTTTTAGCTCAGGTGCCAAAAGAGGTGCTAAAAGATGTCATTTTCCCACTTGGAGATAAATTTAAAAAAGATATAAAAGAGCTAGCAAGAGGCGTAAAAGTGCTTGAAGAGTTCGCTACTCAGGCAGAAAGCAGTGAAATTTGCTTTGTGGAAAATACCTACATAGAGGTTTTAAACAAGCACTACAACACAAATTTACCAGGCAATGTGGTAGATAAAGACGGCAATATCATCGGTCGCCACCAAGGCTACATGCATTACACTATCGGCAAACGCCGTGGCTTTGAGGTGTTTGGCGCTCATGAGCCACACTTTGTCATCAAGATAAATGCCGAAAAAAATGAGATCGTTGTCGGCACGAAGGACGACCTTGCTCAAAAGGTGGTTGAGCTTGAAAATGTAAATTTATTTATCGATGAAGATAAATTTGAGTGCGAAACAAAGATAAGATATAGAAGCCCTAAACTTGAGGCTTTTGTTGAGGTTGATAAAGCTAACAAAACCGCAAAGCTAACGCTAAATCAAAACGCACTTGGCGTAGCTCAAGGTCAGCTTTGCGTGATGTATGAGGGTGATCGCGTCATCGCAAGTGGCTTTATAAAGAACTAAGCGCCTCTTTTATCACCTTTACGTGGCTAAATTCTGGCTCTTTGACAGCGGTCAGAAGTGCCACGTTTTTATACTCTTTTTCTAGCTTTTTAAGCTCTTTTAGACCCTCTTGCTCCTCTTTGCCATTTAGCTCTTGTCTAAATCTTTTGCAAAACTCATCAAACCTAGCCTCTTTATCTTCATGAAACCATGACCTTAGCTCGTTTGACGGAGTGACTGATTTTAGCCAGATGAAGCTAGAAAATATCTCTTTTTTCACGCCTCTAGGATAAAGTCTATCGATAAAGACACCTTTAAATTTCTCGTCGTCGCTTTTAATAAAGTCGTAAATTCTACATATCTTAAACATGTTTGTTATCTTAGTCCTCATAAATTTACAAATGTAAAATGGTTTAAAAATTTGGTGTAAATTTTGGCTTTTGGAGTAGAAAATTTGACTAAAAATAGTGGGTAAATAAATTTAAATTTAAAGCTCATTTTGATAAAATCACAACATAAAAATCACTAAAAAAGGTTACTATTATGAGAGGCTATAAAATTTTCTCAGGCACCGCAAACATCGAGCTTTCGAAGAAAATTTCGCAATATTTGTCGCTTCCACTCAGTGAAGCTAGCATTAAAAGATTTAGCGATGGTGAGATCAGTGTGCAAATCGGCGAAAGCGTGCGTGGGAAAGATGTTTTTGTCATCCAGCCAACATGTGCCCCAGCAAATATAAATTTAATGGAGCTTCTTATCTTAACTGACGCTTTAAAACGCAGCAGCGCAAGCTCTATAACAGCGATAGTGCCGTATTTTGGCTACGCTAGACAAGACAGAAAAGCAGCTCCTAGAGTGCCTATCACTGCAAAACTTGTGGCAAATATGATGCAAACAGCAGGCATCGACAGGGTCGTTACTATGGACCTTCATGCAGGACAAATTCAAGGATTTTTCGATATCCCAGTAGATAACCTTTATGGTAGTATCGTTTTTAACGACTACGTAAAAGCTAAAAATTTACCAAACCCAGTCGTCGCAAGCCCAGATGTAGGCGGTGTGGCTCGTGCTAGAGCCTTGGCAAAAAATCTAAATTTATTAGATATGGTCATCGTTGATAAACGCCGTGAGAAAGCAAACGAGAGCGAAGTGATGAACGTGATCGGCGATGTTAAAGGCAAAGATGTGATCTTGGTTGATGATATGATCGATACTGCTGGCACCATCGTGAAAGCAGCTGAAATTTTCAAAGAGCGTGGCGCAACTAGCGTAATGGCGTTTTGCACGCACCCAGTGCTTAGCGGGCCAGCCTATGATAGGCTAAAACTTGGCTTTTTAGACGAGCTAGTGGTGACTGATACGATCCCATTAAAAGAAGAACTCCCTTGTATAAAAGTGCTAAGCACAGCTTCACTCTTTGGCGAAGTGATACGCCGTGTTTATCACAACGAAAGCGTAAATAGCCTGTTTTAGTAACCATTGCAGGCTAGAGCGTTAGCCTGCTAAATTTATCCATTTTGGGTGATTGATATTTATCTTTTGGGTTAAATTTCTAGCCCAAAAGACTTAAAATCCTGCTTGTGGTGAGCCTAGCTTTGAAGTCAAATAAACAAAAATCACAATGAAATCTCGCCACTAAATTTCTACATGCTAGCCACTAAAATTTAAATAAGTCGTAATTAAGATGCAGTGTCAATCAGATCCGTGTGGGAGCTGCGACAAATGCCGTGAGGATCGCACAAAAATGGACCATGATGCAAGAGTAGTTTGCATTAAAATTAATTGCGATTTTGCACCTAAATTTTAAGGAAAAAACTATAAAATACCCCCTTTTTAAATTTCATAAAAAGGGTTTTTATTGCGTAAAATATTCGAGAGAATTTTGCTTGCAAGCAACAGTTTCACGCTTTTCCCAGTGGTCTTTGGACTTTTAGGTGCGATCGTGCTTTTCATCATCGCAAGTTATGATGTCGGCAAGGTGCTTTTAGAGGTTTATAAATATTTCTTTGCTGCGGATTTTCACGTTGAAAATTTCCATTCAGAGGTCGTTGGTGAGATAGTTGGAGCGATCGATCTATACTTGATGGCGCTTGTTCTTTATATATTTAGCTTCGGAATTTACGAGCTTTTTATCTCAGAGATCACGCAGCTAAAGCAGTCAAAGCAGAGCAAGGTGCTTGAAGTGCATTCACTTGATGAGCTAAAAGACAAGCTTGGCAAAGTGATCGTCATGGTTTTAATCGTAAATTTCTTCCAAAGAGTGCTTCATGCAAACTTCACAACTCCGCTTGAGATGGCCTATCTTGCGGCTTCTATCCTCGCACTTTGCCTTGGACTTTACTTCCTTCACAAGGGCGAACACTAAAATTTTAAGCGTTTTTACGCTTAAAATTTCTCCTACATCTTTTCTTTAGCTATTTTTGGATAATATCCATTTAAAAATTTAAAGGAAATTTGATGATTTTCATAGACGCTTGCCTTAAAAAACCGACCCCATATACGCCTGTTTGGATGATGCGCCAAGCTGGCAGATATCTGCCAGAGTATATGGCTGTAAGAGCTAAAGCAGGGGACTTTTTATCACTTTGTAAAGATTATAAAAAGGCTAGCGAGGTCACGCTTCAGCCAGTTGAAATCCTTGGCGTTGATGCGGCGATTTTGTTTAGCGATATCCTTGTCGTGCCTCTTGAAATGGGCATGGATCTGCGCTTTGAAAAGGGCGAGGGACCAGTTTTTACAAAGCCTTTGCGTGATGAGGCCGCACTTGATGCGCTTAGTATCGAAAGATCGGTTAAAGGCTTAGCATACGTCTATGATACGATCAAGCTTACAAGAGAAAATTTAGCCAAAGATAAGGCGCTCATTGGCTTTTGTGGTGCGCCGTGGACGATAGCTACATATATGATAGAGGGTGGTGGCAGCAAAAACTATGCGGTCTGCAAAAAGATGCTCTATCAAAATCCAGAATTTTTACATCAAATTTTAGAAAAAGTGACGCAAGCGCTCATCCTTTATGTCAAAGAGCAGATAAAAGCAGGCGTAAATGCGGTGCAAATTTTTGATAGCTGGGCGGCTGCGCTTGAAGAGCAGGCATATTTTGAGTTTGGATTTAACTACATAAACAAGATAGTTGATAGCGTCAAGGCTGAATTCCCAGAGATCCCGATCATCGTTTTCCCAAAAGGTATAAGTGGCTATCTGGATAAAATTTCAGGTAAATTTGACGTTTTTGGAGTTGATTGGAGCACGCCGATCGAGCTAGCAAAAGAAAAACTTAGTCCAAGATACGTCCTTCAGGGCAATATGGAGCCAACAAGACTATATAGCAAAAAGGCGATCGATGAGGGAGTTGATAAAATTTTAAGCACGATGAAAGGCGCACCGCATATCTTCAACCTTGGGCATGGAATTTTGCCAGATGTGCCAGTTGAAAACGCAAAATATTTCATAAAAGAGGTTCAAAGAAAAAGTGCAAGATAGCACTATCATCTTTGGGCCGATAAATTCGCGCCGTTTTGGTATGAGCCTTGGCATCGATCTAAGTCCAAAGCAAAAATCATGTAATTTTGACTGCGTTTATTGCGAGCTAAAGGGCGCAAAGCCGGTTGAAGAGATAGAAAATCCCCCAAGCGTTGATGGGATCATAAGCGCTTTAAAAGAAGCTTTAAAAGCTCATCAAAACATCGATGTCATTACGCTTACAGCAAATGGCGAGCCAACTCTTTATCCGCACTTAAAAGAGTTGGTGGCAAAAGTAAATGAGATAAAAGGCAAGGCAAAAACTCTCATCCTAAGCAACGGCTCAGGCGTGAGGGATCAAAAAATTTGTGAAGCACTGCTTGGGCTTGATATAGTTAAATTTAGCCTAGATAGCGCCGTGCAAAGCACATTTCAAAAGATAGACCGCAACAAAAGTCGCATAGAAGTAAATGAACTTATAAAAGCAATGGCTAAATTTCGCAAGGAATTTAAGGGCGAGCTTGTGCTTGAAATTTTGGTCGTGGCTGGATTTAACGACAAAGAAGAGGAATTTATAGCGCTTAATGAGGTTATAAATGAGATAGCTCCGCACCGAGTGGATGTGGGCACGATAGATCGCCCGCCAGCTTACAATGTAAAAGGCGTTGATGCTAGTAGGCTTGAAGAGCTTGCAAGCAAGATAAAAGGCGCGCCAGTCACCATAGCTAGGGCTCACAAGATAGAGCAAAAGTATGAATTTAGCAAGAGCGAAATTTTAGCCATGCTAGAGCGCCGTCCGCAAACTACGGCAAATGTAGAAGAAAATTTCTCAGAGCACTCAAAGCAAATTTTAAACAAGCTCTTGCAAGACGGTGTGGTTTATCAAACTGACGTTGCCGGCGTTAAATTTTATAAATTAAGATGATAGATGAAGCGAATTTTAACTATACAAGACATCTCGTGCGTGGGCAAATGCTCGCTCACAGTCGCACTTCCCATAATCAGCGCCCAAGGCATCGAGGCGTGCATCTTGCCAACGGCACTGCTCTCAACTCACACTGGCTTTAAAAATTTCACTTTTCGTGATCTAACTGATGAATTTGACGCTATAACGCAGGTTTGGCACAAAGAGGGCATCAGCTTTGATGGAATTTACACTGGATTTTTAGGTAGTTTTAGACAGCTCGAGCTTATTAAGAAGGTCTTTGCTGAGTTTGATAGCGGCTCTTTGCTAAGGCTTGTGGATCCTTGCATGGGCGATAATGGCAAGCTCTATCACGGCTTTGATGAGAAATTTGTGGCAAAGATGAGAGAGCTTTGCACAAAGGCACACGTCATCACGCCAAACATAACTGAGGCAAGTTTTATGTGCGCTAAACCATTTTTAAGTGATGGATACGGCGAGGATTACATTTTGGAGCTACTTGAGGGCTTGGCTAGTTTTGGCGCGCAAAAGATCGTTTTAAAGGGCATTAGATACAAGCAAAATGAGTGTGGTATCATAGCATATGACGCAAAGACGAAAGAAAAAGCGGAGTATTTTCACGAGTATTTGCCCTTTCACACAAGTGGCACCGGAGATATCTTCGCTTCAGTGCTTTTTAGCTCGCTTATAAATGGCGAAAGCATGCAAAATGCCATCAAAAAGGCAGCAAATTTTGTGCTTGAGAGCATCAAGATCACGCTAAATGATAATAACCGCACAAGATATGGTGTGCAGTTTGAAAAATTGCTTAGAAATTTTTAGCACTTTATGGCATGGAGTGATTTAAATTTGTGTCATTATAACCCCATAAAGTGACATTGTTAAAACAAAATTTCAGATTTATTTAAATTAATTTTACTTTTATATAAAAAGTTGAATAATTACGCAAATATTGATCAAGGAGTGATTTATGAAGTCTTTAAGGATTAAAATTTCTGTTATTTTGACAGCTGTGATCGTGCTGCTACTAATCGGCGTTAGCCTCATTAGTTACAACATAGCTCGCAACCTATATACAGAAAAAGTTGTGAAAGATGAGCTACCACTAGCTGTCTCTAACGTTGCAGGTGAGATCGGCTATGCCATAGACAAGATCATCAATACCTCTTATCAGATGACCAAAAACGACTATCTTCTCAAGTGGATCGACGAAGGCGAGCCAAAGGACGGATTAGCAACGCTTTTTAACTACAACACCGACCTTATGAAGGCGTTTAACCTCTCAACGGCGATGTTTGTCTCTGATAGAACTCTAAACTACTACACAAACGACAAAATTTTAAAACAGCTTAGCAAGGACAATCCACGCGATAGCTGGTATTTTGATGTTAAAAACGGCAAAGAGATAAATTCTCTAAACATCCAAGTCTCAGAAGCTACTGGCTCGCTAACGCTTTATGTAAATAGCAAGGTTGAAAAAGACGGCAAATTTTATGGCGTAAGCGCGATAGGCATGAACCTTGATGACATCGTAAATTTAGTCACTTCAAAAACCATGGGCGAGGGAAGTAAATTCTTAATGGTTGATTCAAGCGGTATCGTAAAGATAGAAAAGAGCGACAGGGTCGGCAAAGTAAATGTAAAAGATGTCCTTGGCAAAGAGAAATTTGATGTTTTGATGAATAAAAATGGCGGCGTCATCCGTCACTTTGATGGCACGAGAAATTTGATAATTGGCTCAAAATATATCCCAAGCCTTGATTGGTACCTATTTGGCGAGATGGACGAGGATGTGCTTTTAAAAGATTTGCATACGCTATTTTACTCAGCTATCGGCGTTATCTTAGCAGCGATCATCATCTCTGTGATAGTTTCACTTCTAATGTCTTCATATCTCCTAAAAATCATCCTCAAACTAAAAACAGGCCTACTATCTTTCTTTGATCTACTTAACTATAAGACAAATAAAGCAGACCCTATATATATAAATTCTAAAGATGAATTCGGCGTTATGGCACAACTCATCAACGAAAACATCAAAAAGATACAAGACACTGCTAATCAAGATGCTACTGCTGTTAATCAATCAGTATCAACAGCTAAAGAGATAGAAAAAGGAAATTTAAAAGCTAGGATCACAGAAAACCCAGCTAACCCAAAACTAGTAGAACTTAAAAACGTTCTAAATAAAATGCTTGATGTTCTTGAAGCAAAAGTAGGTAGTGATCTAAATGTTATCCAAAAGGTATTTGATAGCTATAGAAGATCAGACTTTACCTCTAGGATAGAAAACGCAAATGGTGAAGTAGAAAAGGTAACAAATGCTCTAGGCACAGAAATCTCTAGAATGCTAAACTATAACCTAGAAAAAGCTAAAACCCTAGAAGAAAAAGCTAAACTTCTAGCTGAATCAGTCTCTCAAGTAACAAGCTCAGCTAGCACACAAGCAAGCTCACTTCAAGAATCAGCAGCTGCAGTTGAGCAAATGTCTAGCTCAATGAATGCCATCTCTCAAAAGACAGCTGATGTTATAAGACAAAGTGATGAAATTAAAAACATCATAACTATCATTAGAGATATAGCAGATCAAACAAACCTTCTAGCTCTTAATGCTGCAATAGAAGCAGCCAGAGCAGGAGAACATGGTAGAGGATTTGCCGTTGTTGCTGATGAAGTTAGAAAACTAGCTGAAAGAACACAAAAATCTCTAGGTGAGATAGAAGCAAATACAAATGTCCTAGCTCAATCAATAAATGAGATGAGTGAATCTATAAAAGAGCAAAGTGAAGGTATCAATATGATCAATCAATCAGTTGCTCAAATAGATCACTTAACAAAAGAAAACGTAGTAATTGCTAACCAAGCAAACGAAGTCACATCAGAAGTAGATGAGATGGCTAAAGCTATAGTTGAGGATGTTAGGAAGAATAAATTCTAAAAATAAACTACTAAAATTAAACACAAAGCATAGTCCTCTAAATTTAGAGGGCTATGCGAATTTAGACTAGATGATTAAAATTAACACACAAGAAACTTCAAACAAATTTTAAGATCAACACTCAAGAATTATATATCAAATTTTAAAATTTATGAGCGAGCATATCACGCTTCTAAATTTAGTGGCGAATGGCTATGAGCCCTAAATTTAGTAAGTTGCTAAGGCGAGTGAGTAAAGTTTTAAAATTTGCCAAAAATAGATTTTTAGAAATTTAAAGTTTTATTTCTTTGTTAAAGAGGAAGAGGCTTTGAATTACGAAGTCGCTCCATTATCTCCCTTTAGATATTACAATCCCCTCGCACGTTCAAAGTGCATGCGATATCACTATTGTGCCGCATGCGAATTAAAACTCTAGCAAGTTTAAAATTTGGTGATGTGGTTATGATCGCTTGTAAATTTTAAAATTTACTAGATGCTCATCTTGGATTGTTAAATTTGTGTATTGTAGAGCTGGCTGTTCAATTTATCCAAAATTTTAGCTCTAATTTGAAATTTTGCTCGGAGTGTAAATTTAGGTTTACTGTTCAACTATCTTTTTAACAGCTAGTGAGGCTAAATTTAGCCCAAAGCAAGCAGTCACGCCCATGAAGCTGCCAAGTGGCTTGCAAAGTGGCTCTTCTGTTGAAAAGACCACGTCAAATTTACTGCTAAAGCCTGATTTTTTGAGCTCATATCTATATTTTCTAGCAAGTGGATCGACCGATGTTTTCCAAACGCTGGCCACCTTTATCTTGGTTGGATCAACCCTTTTTGCCCCACCCATCGAGGCTATAAATTTGCTAGGATCTACCGCATTTGCAAGGGCGATCTTGGCAGCTATATCATCGATCGCATCGATCACCACGTCAAATTTACTAAAGTCAAATCCAGTAACAAACTCAGGCGTGATCAGCGTCTGCATAGGCGTGATGCAAGGATAAATTTTGGCAAACTCCTCCACCTTTACGCCGCCTACGTTTTCGCTGTAAATTTGGCGGTTTTGATTTGTTACGTCAAAGATGTCTTTATCAATAAGCGTGATGCTTCCGACCCCGCTTCTAGCAAGCGCATCTACGCACATTCCACCAACGCCTCCAGCTCCGCAAACTAGCACTTTTGCGCTTTGAAGCTTGCTAAAACCATCCTCGCCAAAGAGCCATCTTATCCTTGTAAATCTATCATTTTGCATCAAATTTCCCTTTTAAGCTCTCCAAGCTCTCGTATGAAGTCATGTTTAGTTTTATGGGCGTTATCGTGGCAAAGCCCTCATTTACCTTGCTGATGTCGCTTGGCTCGCCTTTTTCGTATTCAAGTGCGGCGTTTCCAAGCCAGTAGTACTCGATACCTCTTGGGTTGCGATTAAGCGTGGCATGCGTGGCGTAGGTGCGTCTGCCAGCTGGCACGACGGCATAACCTTTGAAATTTTTGCTAGTTCTAGCTGGGATATTTACATTTAGAAATTCTCTTTGATTTAGCGAAATTTCATCATTTAGCACTTTCGGTACGATAAATTTCACCACCTCTTTTGCCAGCTCAAAGCCAAGTTCATTTAGTGAGTTGTTTTCATAAAACTGTGAAAAAGCGATGCTTCTAATGCCCTGTAAAACGCCCTCCATCGCTGCTCCACACGTGCCAGAGTAGGTGATATCTTCGCCCAAATTTGCCCCGTGATTTATGCCGCTTATTACTAGGTCTGGTTTTTTGTTATAAAGTGCGTGAAGTGCGAGATAGACGCAGTCGCTGGGCGTTGCGTCGTCAAGTTTAAAAAAGCCATCATCAAGTTTTATAAATCTAAGCGGCCTTGTGAGTGTCAAAGAGTGAGCGCAGGCTGATTTTTCAGAGCTTGGAGCTACGATCGTGACATTTACGCCATCTAGCTCGCTTAAAGCTTCTTTTAAGGCAAGTAGTCCAGCCGCCTCAAATCCATCGTCATTTGTTATCAAAATTTCTTTCAAATTTTATCCTTTAAAGGGTTGGATTTTATCACAGCTTTCTTAAAATTTTAAAGAATTTTTGCGTATAATGCCCTCCAAAAAAAGACCTGATGAAAGTGTGTAAATGAAAATTTTAGTCTCCGCTCTTGAGCCATCGGCAAATTTGCATTTAAAAGAAATTTTAAAAAATTTTGAGGGCGAATTTGAGCTAATGGGAATTTTTAGCGAAGAGCTTGGCACGCCATATATGAAAAGCAGCGAGTTTTCAGCGATGGGCTTTGTCGAGGTTTTGCCACTCATCTTTAAAGCCAAAAAGGCGATGAAAGTGATGAGCCAGATGGCAAAAGAGGCTGATGCAGTGCTGCTAATAGATAGTCCAGCCTTTAACCTCCCACTTGCAAAGGCGATAAAAGAGGCCGGCGCAAAAGCAGCCGTGACATACTATATCTTGCCTCAAGTTTGGGCGTGGAAGCCAAAAAGAGTAAGCGTTGTGGAGAAGTATTGTGACAACCTAGCTTCGATCCTGCCATTTGACTCTAAATTTTATAGCCGATCGACCTACGTGGGCCATCCTTTGATGGATGAGATAAAGCTTAAGAAAACTAGCCTAAGTAGCAGCGGCAAAGTGGCGTTTTTGCCGGGATCAAGAAGGTCAGAGATTTCAAGGCTGATGCCAGTTTATAGAGAGCTTGCTAAAAGGATAGAAGCAAAAAGGCTGCTTGTAGTGCCGCCATTTTTGCTTGATAAAGTGGGCGAAATTTATGGCGATACAAGCGATTTTGAGGTCGTTTCAAACACGCCTGAAGCCTTGTATGAGAGCGACTTCGCCTTTGTCTGCTCTGGCACTGCTACGCTTGAGGCAGCGCTCATTGGTACGCCATTTGTGCTAGCATATAAGGCAAAAGCGATAGATGTTTTCATCGCTAGAAAATTTGTAAAGATCAAGCACGCAGGTCTAGCAAATATAATGTTTGACTTCATGGGCAAAGAGCCGCTTCATGAGGAATTTATCCAAGAGTTTGCAACGGCTGAAAATTTGCTAAGAGCCTACAAGAGCTGCGATAGGCAAAAATTCTTAAAAGGCTGCGATGAGCTAAGGGCTTACCTAGGGCATGGCAGCAGTAAAAATGTAGTAAAAATTTTAAAAAATATGGAGTAAAAAATGAGTGAACCAATGACAATGCACGGATACGAGAAGATAGAAGCTGAGCTAAAAGATCTAAGGCTAGTTCAGCGCCCACAAATAGTAACAGAGATCGACATCGCAAGAAGCCATGGCGATCTAAAAGAAAACGCTGAGTATCACGCCGCAAAAGAGAAGCAAGCCTTTATAGACGCTAGGATCGCTGAGCTAAGCGCACTTTTAGCAAACGCAGAGGTGATCGATCCAAGTAGCTACGAGCATGACAGGGTAAGATTTGGCTCAAGTGTGACGATAATGGATGAAGAGACCGAGGTAGAGCATACTTACACGATAGTTGGTGTGAGCGAAAGTGATCTAGACAAGGGCTATATCTCGATAAACTCACCTCTTGCAAAGCAGCTTTTAGGCAAGGCTGAGGGCGATGAGGTGGCGCTAAATTTACCAAAAGGCAGAAGTGACGTTGAGATCGTTAAGATCTGCTACAAACCTATAAAATTTGACTAAAAAGACGAGACAAAGGGCTAAAAACTGCTTTTTGGCTCTGCTATTTTTTAATTAAGGCAAAATTTGAGCGAATATCTATATGCCCCCGTTATAAAAGAAGGCGCGATCTTTTTGGCTGATGCGCATGAAAATGTAAATAGAGATGGCTTTTTGAAATTCTTGCGCGCCGTTGATAGAGGAGAGATCAAAGAGCCACCGCAGATTTTCTTGCTTGGCGATATATTTGATTTTTTAACGGGCGAGGGCGAATATACGCAAAAATTTTACGCTGAGCACTTAAGGCTTATAAATAAAATTTCACAAAAGGTGGAAATTTTTTATTTCGAGGGCAACCACGATTTTAGACTTTCAAATTTATTTAATAAAACTAGAGATTTTTGGGACAAAGGCGAGAGGCTAAGCTTTGAGGGGGTAAAGGTCTATGACATTAGCGCTCAGCCAGTGAAATTTAGAACTATAAGTGGCGAGCACGTCCAGATCGCGCATGGCGATATATTTTTACCTTTTATAGATAAGTATGCGCTTAGGTTTTTAAGGCTTAGATGGTTTTTGAAATTTATGAACGCGCTTGATAAAATTTCGGATTTTAAAATTTCAAAAGCGATACTAGCTAAACTTACTAAGAAAAATTTGCACTATAAAATTTCAAACTTCAAGGAGCTAATGAACAAGCATTTGCAGGGCTTTGACGCAAGTATAGTGATAGAGGGACACTATCATCAAGGTGAGCTATTTGATATTTACGATAGATTTTATATAAATTTACCTTGTTTTGCATGCGAGCAAAGTTATTTTGTTGTAGAATACGCCCAGCAAAAGTTGAATTTGCTCAAAATGAGTTTGAAAGGACATTGATGTTTGGAGACAACGTACTAAAAACGGGCTCAAACGAGATGGAACTTGTTGATTTTCGTATCTTTAAAAAGGCCGAAAACAAAGTATATGAAGGAATATACGGAGTCAATGTCGCAAAGGTGCGGGAGATCATTAAGATGCCAAATCTTACCGAGCTTCCTGGCGTTCCTGAGTATATCGAGGGAATTTTTGATTTAAGAGGTGTGGTTATCCCTGTTATAAATTTGGCAAGATGGATGAATATCGTCGAGCCAACTGAGGGTGTAGTCATAAAGCCACGTGTTATTATCGCTGAATTTAGCGGTATATTGATCGGTTTTATCGTCCATGAGGCCAAGAGGATCAGACGTATAAACTGGAAAGACATAGAGCCTGCAAATTTTGCTGCTGGAGCCGGTACTCTAGATAAGGGCAAGATCACAGGTGTGACAAGAATAGAAAACGACGAAGTGCTTCTCATTCTTGATCTTGAAAGCATCGTTGAAGAGCTAGGAATTTATTCACCAAAGATAGATTTCGAGGTTGATGAAAACGAGAAGATCAAGGGTGTGGCTCTTGTGCTTGATGATAGCTCAACTGCTAGAAAGCTTGTAAAAGATGCACTTGAGAAGATGGGCCTTAGTATAGTTGAGGCTAAAAATGGCGTTGAGGGCTTAGAGAGGATGGAAGAGCTTTATCAAAGATATGGAGATAACTTAGCAAAAGAGCTTAGAGTTATCTTAAGCGATATTGAAATGCCACAAATGGATGGCTACCGCTTTGCTTCAACTATTAAAAATGATGATAGGTTTAAAGAAATTCCTATTGTATTTAACTCTTCTTTAAGCAACGAATTTAGCGAAGCAAAGAGTAAAGAAGCTGGCGGGGAGATGTACCTTACAAAATTTGATGCTGGTATATTCTACAAAGAGGTGCTCAAAGTGATTGAAGCACATTCTAAATCTGCAAAATGAGGTGAAGTATGGATGATATGAAAGAAATAATGGAAGACTTTTTAATAGAGGCTTTCGAACTTATTGAGCAGATAGACCATGACCTTGTTGAACTAGAAGCAAACCCTGAAGATTTGGAGCTTTTAAATAGAATTTTCCGTGTTGCTCACACAGTAAAAGGTAGCTCAAGCTTTTTAAATTTTGACGTTTTAACAGAGCTTACTCACCACATGGAGGATGTTTTAAACAAAGCTAGAAAAGGCGAGCTAAAGATCACTCCAGATATCATGGACGTTGTTCTTGAGTCAGTTGATATGATGAAAAGACTACTTGAGAGCATTAGAGATAACGGTAGTGACGCAGCCGCTGGCATTGATATTAAAAATATCTGCGCTAGTCTGACACAAATTTCTGAAGGTGAAGCCCCAAGTGTAGCCCCAGAAGCTCCAGCAGCAGCACCAGCTCCTGAGCCAGTAAAAGAGCCAGAGCCTGCCATGCCAGCTGAAGAAGCAGCCCCTGAGGTAAGCGATGCTGAGCTTTCAAAACTAAGTGACTCTGAGGTCGAAGCTGAGATAGAAAGACTTTTAAAAGTTAGAAAAGCAGAAGATCAAGCAAGACGTGCTTCAAAAGGCATAGCTCCAAAATCTCCTGAAGAGATAGCTCCAGCTGCAAGCGCTGCACCAGCACCCGCTGCCAAGCCAGCTCCTAGTAGAGAAAGAGATGCAGATAAAAAAGTGCCAGCAGCTAGTAGCAGCAGTGCAGTAGCACAAGAGCAAACGATACGTGTTGAAGTAAAAAGACTTGATCACTTGATGAATTTAATCGGCGAGCTTGTCCTTGGTAAAAACCGCCTACTAAAAATTTATGATGACGTAGAAGAGAGATATGAGGGCGAGAAATTTCTTGAAGAGCTAAATCAAGTAGTATCAAGCCTAAGCTTAGTTACGACTGATATCCAGCTTGCTGTTATGAAGACAAGGATGCTTCCAATAGCAAAAGTCTTTAATAAATTCCCACGTATGATACGCGATCTTAGCCGTGAGCTTGGTAAGCAGATCGACCTTGAAATTTCAGGTGAAGAGACTGAGCTTGATAAATCAATCGTTGAAGAGATCGGCGATCCGCTAGTGCATATCATCAGAAACTCATGCGACCACGGTATCGAAGATCCTGAGACAAGAAAGGCAATGGGCAAACCTGAAAAAGGTCTTGTTCAGCTAAAAGCTTACAACGAGGGCAACCATATCGTCGTTGAGATAGTTGATGATGGTAAGGGCTTAGATGCTGATATGCTTAAAGCTAAGTCGATAGAAAAAGGCATCATCACTGAGCGTGAAGCTGATGCGATGAGCGAGAAAGAGGCATTTGGTCTTATATTTAAGCCAGGATTTTCAACTGCAGCCAAGGTTACAAACGTATCTGGTCGTGGCGTTGGTATGGACGTTGTTAAGACAAATATCGAAAAACTAAATGGTATCATTGATATCGAGAGTGAAGTTGGAAAAGGCACGGTTATGAAGCTTAAAATTCCACTCACACTTGCGATCATTCAGTCACTACTTGTCGGAACACAAGAGGAATTTTATGCGATACCACTTGCGAGCGTTCTTGAGACTGTTCGCGTGCCGATCGATGATATTTACACGATCGATGGTAAAAACGTTTTAAGACTAAGAGATGAGGTCTTATCTCTTGTTAGACTTTCAGATGTCTTTGGTGTCAATAAAGTCTTTGACGGCGGAGATCAAACTTACGTCGTTATCATCGGTGTTGCTGAGGCAAAACTGGGTATCATAGTAGATACTTTAGTTGGTCAAGAAGAGATCGTTATTAAGTCAATGGGTGATTATCTACAAAATATCCCAGGTATCGCTGGAGCTACTATTAGAGGCGATGGTCGCGTAACTCTTATCATAGATGTTGGTGCTATGATGGAGATGGCAAAGGATATTAAGGTAAATATTAGAGCCGAAATGGAAGATAGCACTAAAGCAAAAGAGAAACCAAGCGATTATAAGGTTCTAATCGTTGATGACTCTAAGATGGACAGAACCATCATGCAAAAATCGCTTGAGCCAATCGGCGTCACAATAATAGAAGCAACTAACGGAGTAGAAGCACTCAATATAATTAAATCAGGCGAGCATGCATTTGATGCGGTGCTCATTGATATTGAGATGCCAAGGATGGACGGATATACTCTAGCTGGTGAAATTCGCAAATACTCTAAGTATCGCACTTTACCGCTAATAGCAGTAACATCAAGAACGTCTAAAACTGATAGATTGCGCGGAGTAGAGGTTGGTATGACAGAATATATCACAAAACCATATTCGTCAGAATACCTTGAAAACGTTGTTAGAAAAAATATTAAATTAGGTTAGGGGTTAGGCGATGAATGATAAACTAAACCAAGTTTTAAGCAAACAAAAACAACAAATTGACGAGCCTGAGATAAAAAACAACGAAGATATAGTCCAACTTGTAGGCTTCGTTGTTGGCGAGGAAGAGTATGCGATACCTATTTTAAATATCCAAGAGATAATCAAGCCTATCGAATACACCCGTGTTCCTAGCGTACCTGACTATGTTCTTGGTGTCTTTAACTTGCGTGGAAACGTTATTCCGCTTATTGATTTGCGAAAACGTTTTTCACTAAATGTTACAAAGCAAAGCTCAAATACAAGATATATCGTCATGAAAGATGAGGATAATATCGCAGGCTTCGTGATAGACCGCTTGACGGAGGCTATCAGAATAGACCGCAACAGGATTGATCCGCCACCAGAGACTTTGGTAAAAGACAAAGGTATGATCTATGGTATCGGCAAACGTGATCAAAATATCCTTACGATTTTAAAGGTTGAGAGCCTTTTAAAGCGTGATTTTTAGGGTATAGCTTGATAAAACTTTGTGTTTTTGACTTTGACTCTACGATAATGGACGGCGAGACGATTGATATCCTCGCCGCCGCTAATAACGCCAGCAATGAGGTGGCTAGCATAACGAAGCGTTCGATGAACGGCGAACTTGATTTTTTTGAAAGTCTTACAGCAAGAGTAAAATTTTTAAAAGGAATGCCACTTTCAAAAGCAGATGAAATTTGTAAAAATTTACCCATCATGCCAGGAGCTAGCGACCTTATAGCTGTGCTAAAGCAAAAGGGTATAAAAGTCGTGGTCTTTAGTGGCGGGTTTCACATCGCAACTGATAAGATGCAAGAAAAACTTAAATTTGATGCAAATTTTGCAAATATCTTGCACCACAAAGATGGAATTTTAACAGGTGAAGTCGGCGGAGAGATGATGTTTGGTAGCTCAAAAGGCGAGATGATAGATCGCTTAAAGGGGCTATTAAATTTAGATAAAAGTGAGATCATGTGCGTTGGCGACGGAGCTAACGATGTGTCGATGTTTAGAAAATGTGATCTAAAAATTGCCTTTTGTGCGAAAGAAATTTTAAAAAAAGAGGCGACGCATTGCGTGGATGTCAAAGATCTGCGTGAAATTTTAAATTTTATAAGGTAAAAAAATGTATGACAATGAAGCTAAATTTTCTCTTTGGTGTGACTTTATAGAGAGAGATTTTTTACAAAACGAATTCAACTCTTTGCTAGAAAAAGGCATTATAAACGGAGCTACAAGCAACCCAGCTATCTTTAAAACAGCTTTTGCATCACCTGCTTACAAACAGATCATACAAAATAGCAACAAGCGTCACCCAAAAGATCTTTATGAAATTTTAGCGACCCAAGATATCAAGATCGCTGCATGTAAAATGCTAAAAAACTACGCAAATGGCGATGATGGCTTTGTTAGCATTGAGGTTGATCCAAATTTAAGTGGCGAAACAGCTGCGACGATAGAAGAGGGCATCAGACTTCACAACCTTATCTCAATGCCAAATGTCATGATAAAAATTCCAGCCACAAAAGAGGGCTATGAAGCGATGAGTGCGCTCATGGCAAGAGGTATCAGCGTAAATGCGACGCTCATTTTCTCGCCAGATCAGGCGAAAAACTGCCTAGAGGCCTTTAAAGAGGGTAGCAAAGCTTATGCAAGCCGCTTTGTGGATACGACGATGCCAAAAGGTGTGATCAGCGTTTTTGTTAGTAGATTTGATAGAAAGCTTGATGAGACGATGGCTGCAAAGAGCCTACCGACAGGACAGATCGGCATAATGAACGCTGCAAATATCTATCATATCATTGAGGACTTTGGCTTAGAAAACGTAAGGACACTTTTTGCAAGCACTGGCGTAAAAGGTGGTGGTTTAAGAGGGGATTATTACGTTAGAGAGTTAATGTATAAAAACTCTATAAACACAGCTCCGATAGATACGATAAAAGAATTTATAAAAGAAAAAGCTGAGGCAAAAAATGCCCCTAGCAAAGAGAATATTTCAAGCTTTTTTCACATCATAAAAAATAATGAGATCGATATAAATGCTACTTATAAAGAGCTTTTAAATGACGGCTTAAAGCAGTTTGTTGCAGCATTTGATGACATTATGAAATCACTTTAATGACCAAACAAGACCTAGACTCATATCTGTGCTCTTTAGTGGATAAAGGCGGCAGCGATCTTCATCTAAAGTCTGCAAGCCTTGTTTATGGCAGATTTAATGGTGAGATCATGCCACTTAACGAAGAAAATTTAGACCCAAGTGATGCGGTAGCTATCGCAAAAGAGCTTTTGGGGGCTAAGTTTGATGAGTTTATGGATAAAAAGGACATAGATTTTTCTTATAAACTAAATGATGAGTACTGCTTTCGTGTAAATATGTTTTTGCAGATAAATGGAATTTCTGCTGTCTTTCGTGTCACTCCAACGAAAATTCCAACCATAAAAGATTTAAATTTACCAAGCGTGATAGAAAAAATTTGCACTGAGACCACTCGTGGCATCATCCTAGTGACTGGCCCAACTGGAAGCGGCAAGACAACGACGCTTGCAAGTATGATAAATTTCATAAACCAGACAAAAAGATCACATATTGTGACTATCGAAGATCCGATTGAATACGTATTTAACGACGATAAAAGCATAATCAACCAGCGCTCTATCGGGGCAGATGCGCTAAATTTCTCAGATGCGCTAAGGGCTTCACTTAGAGAAGATCCTGACATCATTTTGGTTGGTGAGATGAGAGATCTTGAGACGATTGAGACTGCCATTAGAGCTGCTGAGACTGGTCACTTGGTGCTTTCGACACTTCACACGCTTGATGCAAAAGAGAGCGTAAATAGAATAGTAAATAGCTTCCCACAAGGCGAGCGAGATAAAGTCAGCCTTATGTTCTCTTCAGTTCTTGCTTGCGTCATCTCACAAAGGCTAGTTAAGACGCTTTTTGGCACAAGACGCCCAGCAGTCGAGATCATGAGAAAAAATACCCGCATAAAAGAGCTCATATCTGAAGAGAAATTTGATGAGATCGATCTTGCCATAGCTGAGTCAAAAAATACTTACGGCATGCAAACTTTTGACCAGCACCTGCTTGAGCTTTATGAAAATAAGATAATTAGTGCCGAAGTGGCGCTTGACAATGCTAGCAATAGGGGCGATTTGCAACTTAAGATAAAAAGCTCAAATGTGGCAGGTTTTAGCTTTGAAAATGGTGTAAATTTTGGCAAACCTCAAAGCAAACAAGATCAACCTGAAGTGATCGCACTTAAAGAAATTTAATAAGCTTTATGTGAAATTTATAAAGCTTTGGATAAAATCAGCACCTATTTTTTACGAAAGGAAAACGATGTTAGAAGGTATCGTTAGAGAGAGTATCGGTAAGAAGTCTGCGAAGGCTTTGAGAAGAGATGGTTATCTAATCGCCAACATTTATGGCAAGGGATTAGAGAATGTTGCAGCTGCTTTTAAAGTAAATGACTTTATTAAAGAAGCGCGCAAAAAAGAGAGCCTTGCTTTTGATGTAAAAGTAGGCGGAAAAGTTTATAATGTCGTTATTGTTGATTACCAAAGAGATGTTGTTACAAGCGATCTTAAACACGTGGATCTAAAAGTAGCACTTCCAGGCGTTTTATCAAAATATATGATCCCGGTTAAGCCAGTTGGAACACCTATTGGTCTTAAAAATAAGGGCGTTTTGATCCAGTCAAAAAGACGTCTTTGCGTAAAATGCACGGCTGAAAATTTACCAAATTCATTTGACGTTGATGTAAGCAAGCTTGACATTGATGATACGATTTTGGTTCGTGATATCACAGCTCCTAAAGGCGTTACTATCATTGACGCTGACCGTGTTGCGGTACTTGGAGTTATTAAAGCTAAATAAAAAGGGCTTTTGTGACACTAATAGCGGGGCTGGGCAATCCTGGCCCCAAATACGAAAATACTAGACACAACATAGGCTTTATGCTTATAGACCTCCTAAAAGACTCAAATTTCAAAGATGTTAGCTCAGCTAAATTTCAAGGCGAAGTTTTTAAATTTAACGACATTATCTTGCTAAAACCAACAACTTTTATGAACCTCTCAGGTCAAAGTGTTAAGGCAGTAAAAGACTTTTATAAGCCAGATAGGATCATCGTCATCCACGACGATCTTGATCTTAGTTTTGGCGCGGTTAAATTTAAAAAAGGCGGCAGTAGCGGCGGACATAACGGCATAAAATCGATCGATAATCTAATAGGCAACGACTACGAAAGGGTGCGCGTTGGCATAGGGCATGAGGGCGATGCTAAAAATTTCGTCCTTGGAGAGTTTGGCGATGAAGAAAAAAGGGCTTTAGATGAAATTTTAGCCTATACAAAAAATGCGGTTTGTGAGCTGCTAAAGAGCGACATCAACGAAATTTCACAAAAATTTACGGTAAAAAAAGGCCTTATCAAATGAAACTATATGCCAGATATGTTGACTGGGTCTATATAAAATCTTTTCTTATCGTATTTTTAGCGCTTGAGCTATTTTATGTTGGCATTGATCTGCTTACAAATTTAAAAGATCTGCCGCCATCTGCAAACCTGCAGTTACTCTACGTTGGCCTCACTGCGCTAAGTGCGATCAGCTATGTCTTGCCACTTTCGCTCATCTTTGCGCTAATAATTTTGCATGTAAATATGGTTCGCTCAAACGAACTAATCAGCTTTTATGCTCTTGGCATCAGCAAAAACAAGCTCATTTTGCCGCCATTTCTTATCGCTTTTTTTGTGACTATTTTTTATGTCGGGCTAAATTTTACGCCATTTGCTTATGCGCATGACTATCAAAAAAGTATCGCTAAAAACACCGCTTTTTCAAAAAGTACAAACGACTCATTTTTGAAATTTGAAGGCAAATTTATCTATATAAAAGAGCTAAGTTCGGCCAAACAAAGGGCAAATGACGTGAGAATTTTTGACATTAATGGCACTGACTTGCTCTCGACAACTTTTGCCGACCACGCTAAATTTAAAGACAATGAGTGGGTTTTAGAAGATGTAAATCAGACCTTTTTGCCTCAAAGCTTAGAGCTTGGCGAAAGTGGCTTTAGTAAGGCAAAAAGTGAAAATTTAGATGCGCTAAGAGGCTTTAAGCCAAAGAGCATCGAGAGTGCTGCAAGCGTTGAAAACTCAAAATTTAACATACCTGATGCGATAAATTTTATAAAGACATTTAAAAACGAAGGCATAGGGCTTGATAGCGCAAGGACGGCATTTTATAACCTTGCCATCACGCCATTTTTTGCGCCATTTTTATTGCTTATTTTCTACTATCATTTGCCAGTGACTGGCAGGTTTTTTAACCTCGCACTCTCAACATTTATCTTTGTTGTGATAACACTCGTAGTTTGGGGACTTCTCTTTATCTTAACCAAATTTGCTCAAACCTCAGTCATCTTGCCAGAGATCGGCATGGTGCTTCCTGTTATTTTGCTTTTTGCATACGCCATTTATCTCATAAAATCGCATCGTTAAGCCAAATTTTGGCAACTTTTTTGTAAAATCAAGCCATTTTAAAAAAGGCTATTTTATGGATTTTAAAGAGCTTGCAAGCAAATACAAAACCCCACTTTACGTTTATGATTTTAACTACATTAAAGAGCGCTATGAGGCGCTAAAAAACGCATTTTACGCTAGAAAATCTCTAGTTTGCTACGCTGTAAAAGCAAACTCAAATTTAAGCGTTTTAAAATTTCTGGCTGATCTTGGAGCTGGATTTGACTGCGTGAGCATCGGCGAGGTCAAAAGAGCGCTTCTTGCAGGAGCTAAGAGATATCAGATCATCTTTAGCGGCGTTGGCAAGAGCGATGAAGAGATAAAAGAGGCTTTAGAAAATGAAATTTTGCTGATAAATGTTGAGAGTTTTGCCGAACTTTTAAGGCTTGAAGAGATAGCAAAAGGGCTAAATTTAAAGGCAAGGATTAGCATCAGGGTAAATCCAGGAGTTGATGCAAAAACTCACCCATATATCTCGACAGGGCTAAATGAAAACAAATTTGGCGTCGATGCGCAGACGGCTAAAAAGATGTATATCCACGCTAAAGCATCAGAGTTTCTTGAACCAACTGGCATACACTTTCACATCGGCTCGCAACTAACTTCACTAAGCCCGATAATAGACGCTGCAAAGATCGTAAGCGAGCTTTTAAGAGAGCTAAGAGCGCTTGAGGTCGATATCAAATTCTTTGACGTTGGCGGCGGACTTGGCATCATCTATAACGATGAAAAAGAGATAAATTTATACGACTACGCACAAGGAATTTTAGGCGCACTAAAAGGTCAAGATGTGACCGTCGTTTGCGAGCCAGGACGCTTCATCGTGGGCAATGCTGGCTACTTTGTCGCAAGCGTTTTATATGAGAAATTTAACGGCAAAAAGAGATTTGTCATCACTGATGGCGCGATGAATGATCTCATAAGACCAAGCCTTTATGGCGCGCATCACAAAATTTTTGTCGATGGTAAGGATGAAAATTTAGGCACTTGCGATGTGGTCGGTCCAGTTTGTGAAAGCGGCGACTTTTTAGCAAAAGATATCAATCTACCAGAGTGCAAGAGTGGCGACGTCATCGTGGTTAAAGGGGCTGGGGCTTATGGATTTAGCATGAGTTCAAACTACAACACAAGAAACAGAGCCGCTGAAGTTTGCGTGCTTGATGGCAAAGATAGGCTGATAAGAAGACGAGAGAGCTTTGAGGACGTCGTGGCACCTGAGATTGAGTTTTTGGAGAGCGCTGATGCAAGAGCTAAATGAGCTTAGAAAAGAGATCGATAGTATCGATGATCTCATCTTAAATAAACTAAATGAAAGAATGAAGCTTGTCGAGCAGATCGGCAAGCTAAAGCAAACAACTGGGACGCCTATATATCGTCCTGAGCGCGAGCGAGCCATTATAAGCCGCCTAACAAGCCTTAGCAAAGATAAAGCTTTAAACAAGGCTGCGATCGAGGCCATTTATCTTGAAATTTTTGCTGTTAGTAGAAATTTAGAGATGCCTCAAAAGATCGTCTATCTAGGGCCTGAGGGCACTTATACGCATCAAGCGGCGCAAAGTAGATTTGGCGCGATGAGCGCATATTTACCACTTGCTACGATCGAGGCAGTTTTTACAAAGCTAGCTCAAAAAGAGGCAAAATACGGCGTCGTGCCTATCGAAAACAACACTGAAGGTGCTGTTGGAGCTACGCTTGATTGCTTGAGTAAATTTGATGATATAAAGATAGTGGCAGAGCTCTACGTAGATATCCACCACAGCTTTGTTAGCATAAATGAAAATTTAAAAGAGATAAAGCGAATTTACTCGCATCCGCAAGGCTACAACCAGTGCCGTAAATTTTTAGAAGATCACTTGCTAAATGAGGTCGAATTTGTCCCAGCTAAATCAACCGCAGCAGCCGCATATATGGCATCTATGGATAGAGAATCAGCCGCCATTTGCTCAAAAATCGCAGCTAAAATTTACAACGTGCCAATCGTCTATGAAACGATCGAAGATAATATGGCAAACAGAACGAGATTTTTGATCTTAAGTGATTTTAAAAATGCCAAGGTTGAAAACTCGAAAACTTCGATCCTAGCAAAGACTGATCACAGTCCAGGACGCCTTGCTGATCTGCTTTCTATCTTTAAAAATGAAAATATCAATATCACAAAACTTGAGTCACGTCCTATAAAGCAACGCGAATTTAAGTCAATTTTTTACCTTGACTTTGAAGGGCATATCGACGATGAGAAGGTGCAAAATGCCTTTGAACTCGCAAAAGAGAGTGGCGCTGAGATAACTTGGCTTGGAAGCTATTTAAACGGAGATGAGTAATGAAATTTAATGACTTTTTAGATGATCTAGTAAATTATGAGGCTGGAAAGCCGATCGAGCTTGTAGTTAGAGAGTTTGGCATCGATGCAAAAGATGTGATAAAGCTAGCGAGCAATGAAAACCCTTTTGGCACGAGCAAACGCGTAGAAGAGGCGCTAAAAGAGGTCGCCAAAAACGCACATCTCTATCCAGACGATAGCTACTTTGAGCTAAAAGAGGGGCTGGCTAAGAAATTTGGCGTAACTAGCAAAAATATAATCATCGGCTCTGGAAGCGACCAGATCATAGAGTTTGCACTTCACGCAAAGGCAAACAAGCAAAGTGGCGTTTTGATGGCTGGCGTGACATTTGCGATGTATGAAATTTACGCAAAGCAAACAGGAGCTAAAATTTATCGCACAAAGAGCATGGAGCATAATTTGAGCGAGTTTTTAGAAATTTATAACGCGAAAAAAGATGAAATTTCAGTTATTTTTCTATGTATGCCAAACAACCCTTTGGGCGAGTGCTTGGACGCTGAAGAAATTTTTAAATTTATAGAAAAAGTTGATGAAAACACGCTTGTGGTGCTTGACTGCGCTTACAACGAATTTGCTAAATTTAAAGATAGCAAAAAAGAGATAAAGCCAAGTGAGGTGGTGAAATTTAAAAATGCCATCTATCTTGGCACTTTCTCAAAGGCCTACGCACTTGGTGGCATGCGCGTGGGATACGGCGTGGCAAATGAAGAGATCATAGGTGCTCTTTCAAAGCTAAGAGCTCCATTTAACATCACAACTCCAAGCCTAAGAGCAGCGATAGTAGCGCTTGGAGATGATGAATTTGTGCAAAAAACTATGCAAAACAACTTCGAGCAGATGAAAAGATATGAGGAGTTTGCAGAGCAAAACGGCATAGAGTTTATCCCAAGCTACACAAATTTCATCACATTTAAATTTAATGAGCCAAAATCAAGCCAGATATGCGAAAAGATGCTAAAAAAAGGTATAATTTTACGAGATTTAAAAAGCTACGCCTTAAATGCGGTGAGAATAACCATCGGCCAAGCGTGGCAAAACGATAGAGTTTTTGAAGAGTTAAAGCAAATTTTAAAGTAGGGATATGGATTTTAAGGCATTACTTCATCAAATAAGTCAAATTTATCAAAAGCTTTCACTAAAACAAAAGATCGTCGCAGGCAGCTCGATCGTTTTGGTTGTGGCTTTTTTGGTATTTTTAACGCTTTACAAAAGCAAAAGTGATAGCTTTGCAGGATATAGCGTCCTTTTTGAAAACATCAGCCCAAGCGACTCAGCCTTAATAGTCGATCAGCTAAACAAAGATGGTATCAAGTATAAACTAGCAAATGAAGGCACAATACTGGTGCCAACAAGCGATGTATATAAAGAGCGTATCGCTGTTGCAACGCTTGGCATACCAAAAGAGAGCAAGATCGGTTTTGAAATTTTTGACAAGCAAGAATTTGGCGCAACGGATGCCGAGCAGAGAGTTAAATTTCAAAGAGCGCTTGAGGGCGAGCTAGCTAGAACGATCGAGAGCCTCTCATCTATCCAAAAAGCAACTGTAAGAATAGCCATACCAAAAGAGAGCGTCTTTACTGAAAGACAAGCACTGCCAACTGCCTCGATCGTGGTTGAGCTAAAGCCAGGCGTTAGTCTAAACGCGAAGCAAATTTTTGGCATTAAAAACCTTGTGGCGGCCTCTGTTACAAATTTAAGCACCGAAAACGTAAAGATCGTCAATCAAGACGGCGTCGCACTTGGCGATGAGGACGGTGAGTTTGATAGTGATGCCATAGCTCAGCAGATCCGCTATAAGCGCGAGTTTGAAAATAATTACGAGCAAAAGATCGCAAATGTCCTAGCTCCTATCGTGGGCGGTGCGGACAAGGTCGTAGCAAAGGTAAATATCGACTTTGACTTTGATAAAAAAGATACAAAAAGCGAGGTTTATGACCCAAATAACGTCGTAAGAAGCGAGAGCAACATCGAAGAAAAGCGCCAAGGCTCAGCTCCAAATGAAGTAGGCGGTGTGCCTGGTGCAGTTAGTAATATAGGCCCTGTTCAAGGTCTTGATGATAGCACTTTAAAAGAGCAGTACAACAAAAGCTCGCAGCAGACAAACTACGAAATTTCAAAGAAAGTGACAAATGTCAAAGGGCAGTTTGCTAGCATAAACAGAGTGAGTGCAGCTGTCGTTATAGACGGACTTTATCAAAGCAAAAAGGACAAAGACGGCAAGCCAACTGGTGAGCTTGAATTTGCCCCGCTTACCAAAGAGCAAAGAGAATCAATCACAAATTTAATCAAGCAATCAATCGGCTACAACCAAAATAGAGGCGATGAGGTAAGCTTAGATAACTTTGAGTTTAAAACTGGCAAAGATGTCAGCACTGGCGAGAAGATGGATGGCTTTATGAACAACTACGTGATGCCTTTCTTGCCGCTACTAAAATACATCTTTGCAGCACTGCTACTCTACATCTTCTACAAAAAAGTCATTGTGCCATTTATGCAAAAGATGCTTGAAGAGACTAAAGAAGAAGAGGAACAAGCCCAGGACGATCTTGAAGATATCGAGATGGATGCTGAAGATACGCTTGAGAAATTTAAAGCTGCTCGTAAGAAAGTCGAGGAACAGCTTGGTCTTAGCGGTGAATTTAACGAAGACGAGCTAAAATACGACGTCCTTCTTGAAAAGATGAAGACGATAGTCACTGAACGAAGCGAGGAAATTTCAAATTTACTCCAAGATATGATTAAAAACGATAGTGACTTTAACATGCGTAAGGAAATTTGATGTCTATAAAACTAACCGATAAGCAAAAGATAATATATGACGATCTTTCGATGCCAGAAAAGATCGCTATTTTACTGATCCAGCTTGGCGAAGAGGCGACAGCTCTTATGTTTTCTCATATGGATGTTGATATCATCACTGAAATTTCAGGCTACATAGCGACTTCAAAAAATATAGACAAGCAAGTAGCAGGCGCTATTTTGGAAGAATTTTACGCTCTCATGCAGTCAAATCAATACATGAGAAGTGGCGGCTTAGAGTATGCAAAAGAAATTTTATACCGCACATTTGGTCCAGAGGCTGCGCAGAAAATTTTAGACAAGCTTGCAAAAAGCATGGAAAACTCAAAAAGCTTTGGCTATCTTGATAAGATAAAGCCACAGCAGCTTGCAGACTTCATCGTAAAAGAGCACCCTCAAACCATTGCGCTGATCCTTGCTCACATGGACTCAACAAGTGCTGCCGAAACGCTAAGCTTCTTCTCAGATGAGCTAAGAAGCGAGGTCGTGATCAGGATGGCAAACCTTGGTGAGATCAGCCCATCAGTGATCAAGCGTGTCTCAACCGTACTTGAGGGCAAACTTGAGAGCCTCACATCTTACAAGGTCGAGGTCGGTGGTCCAAGAGCTGTGGCAGAAGTACTTAACAGACTTGGTCAAAAAGCTAGCAAAAGCACGATCGAGCGCATCGAACAAAGTGACGATAAGCTTGCTACAACGATCAAAGAGCTTATGTTTACATTTGAAGATATTATCAATCTTAACGCAACTGCGATTAGAGAAATTCTCAAAAATGTCGATAAAAAAGATCTTATGATCGCATTTAAAGGGGCTAGTGACGGCATTAAAGATAAATTTTTATCAAATATGTCTCAGCGTGCGGCCGAAGCCTTTAAAGAGGAGATGCAATACCTTGGCGCTGTTCGTGTAAAAGATGTTGAAGAGGCGCAAAGACGCATCGTTGAGGTCGTCCAAGGTCTAGCTGATCAAGGTGTCTTCCAAGTTGGCGAAGCAGATGAGATGATAGAATGAAAAGTAGCGTGATAACAAGTGAGACCTCGCCGGCTCATTTTATAGAAAATTATAGATTTAAGGTACTTGGGAGCAATGAAAGAGCCCAAGATAGCGCACCTGTTTTGATAGAAGAGAACAACCTTAGTGAAGAGCTAAATGAGCAAAATTTAGAGCAAGGTGGTGAAAATTTCACGCCTCAGATGCCGCACCCAGTGCAACCAAATATGCAAAATCACTTTGCACCTCAGCCTCAAAATAGCCAAGCTCACCAGCCTGGATTTGACTCGAGTTTTGTTGAGGAGCTGCTTAAAAAGACAGATGAGCTAAGTAGCAACATCATCAAACTTCAAATGCAAATAGAAAATCAAGAGAGTGAATTTGCAAAGCGTCTTGAAGCTGAGACCATCCGTGCAAAAGAGGATGGCAAAAATGAGGGCATAGCTCAAACAAACGCTGCAAATGAGGCAAAGATAAAAGAGCTTGAGGCTAAATTTAGCGCTTCAGCCGCAAAGCTTGACGAGCAATACGTTAAATTTGATGAGTTTTTGAAAAAGAGCGAGGAAGAGCTTGGACAAACTGCGATAAAGATCGCCAAAGAGGTGATAGAAAAAGAGGTATCAAGCGCATCTAGCCAGATCGCTCATCACCTAGCAAATTCGCTTATAAAAGAGCTAAGCGACGTAAAAAACATAGAAATTCGCGTAAATCCTGAAGATAGCGACTATCTAAAAGAGCAATTTAGTAAAAACGAACGCGTTAAAGTAAGCGCTGATGATGCCATAAGCAAAGGTGGCGTGGTGATAATAAGCGAGGGCGGAAACATCGATGCGACGATGCAAACAAGGCTTGAGAAGCTAAAAATGCTGGTAAATAATGAATAAAGACGTTAAAAGCCTAAATGTCGATGAGCTAAACGCACTTTGCCACGACATCAGAGATAAAATTCTATCCACCGTTAGCAAAAATGGTGGTCACCTTAGCTCAAACATCGGTGCAGTCGAGATCATTGTTGCGATGCACAAAATTTTTGACGTTACAAAAGATCCGTTTATCTTTGACGTGAGCCACCAAAGCTATGCGCACAAGCTACTAACTGGGCGCTGGGACAAATTTGATACGCTTAGAAAATTTAATGGCATCAGCGGCTACACAAAGCCAAGCGAGAGTAAATTTGACTACTTTGTAGCAGGCCATAGCTCAACGTCCATTTCGCTTGCAGTTGGCGCTGCAAAGGCGATCAAACTAAAAAATGAAGAGCGCTTGCCAGTAGCTGTCATAGGCGATGGCTCGCTAAGTGGCGGCATGGCGTATGAGGCGCTAAATGAGCTGGGGGATAGAAAATATCCTTGCGTCATCATCCTAAACGACAACGAGATGAGCATAAGTAAGCCAATAGGCGCACTTAGCAAGTATCTAAGCCAGATGATGGCAGGGCAGTTTTATCAAAAATTTAAAGGCAGGGTTGAGCGCTTTTTAAGCTATATGCCAGACTCTGCAGCTTACATGGCTAGACGCATGGAGGAGGGCATCAGGCTCATCACTCCTGGCATGTTTTTTGAAGAGCTTGGGCTTGAGTACATAGGTCCAGTCGATGGCCACGACCTTTCAGCACTTCTTAGCACATTTGAAACCGCCAAAAACATGAAAAAACCAGTTATCGTGCACGTGCAGACGCTAAAGGGTAAAGGGTATGAATTTGCCGAGGGTTATTATGAAAATTGGCACGGAGTTGGGCCGTTTGATCTAAAAAGTGGCGAATTTATAAAAAGACAGTCAAACAAGTCAGCCACGGCGATCTTTAGCGAGCAGCTTTTAAAGATGGCGAGAGAGCACAGCGACATCGTTGGTGTAACGGCTGCGATGCCAACAGGCACTGGCATGGACGCGCTCATACATGAGTTTCCAGACCGCTTTTGGGACGTGGCGATAGCCGAGCAGCACGCAGTTACATCGATGTCAGCCATGGCAAAAGAGGGCTTTAAGCCATTTGTCGCGATATACTCGACCTTTATGCAAAGGGCATACGATCAGGTCATCCACGACGCTTCTATCTTAAATTTAAACATCACATTTGCTATGGATAGAGCAGGCATCGTTGGCGAGGACGGCGAAACGCATCAGGGCGCTTTTGACATTAGCTTCTTAAACGCTGTGCCAAACATGGTTCTTTTTGCTCCAAGGTGCGAAGAGAGCATGAAAAATGTTATGGAATTTGCCTACTCTTACAAGGGTGTTAGCGCGTTTAGATATCCGCGTGGGGCGTTTATTTTAAGGGATGAGTTTAAAGCTAAACCGCTAGAGTTTGGCAAGGGTGAAATTTTAGCTGATGCAGAGAGTGAGAACGCATTTTTAGGCTATGGTAACGGCGTTGGCAAGGCAAATTTGGTTAGAAATTTACTAGCTGGCAAGCTTGAGGTGATCTTAGTTGATCTAGTCTTTGTAAAGCCGCTTGATAGAGAGCTTTTATGTGAGCTAGCAAAACGCACTAAAAAGTGGTATATCTTTAGTGATAGCGCTAAAAAAGGCGGTGTTGGCGAGATCGTAAGTGCCTTTTTACAAGAAAATGGCATATCAAATGTAAGCGTTGTTAGCTTTGAATATGACGATAAATTTATCCAGCATGGCTCGACAGCTGAGGTTGAAAAGAGTCTTGGCATAAGCGCTGAGCAAATTACCCAAAAATTACTAGAGAATAATTAATATTATTTAATAAAGAAACGTTTAATATTACTTTTGCTAGCATAAAGCAAAAATTTGTATAGGGGAAAATTATGCAATATGTATCGTTGCTAAAACAGTCTGGGCTTAAAGTAACGCCGCAGCGTCTTAGCGTTTTGAGAATTCTTGATCGTCACACACATCCAACGATCGATGAGCTTTATGATGAAATTTTGAAAGAAAATCCATCAGTTTCGCTCGCAACTGTCTATAAAAACCTAAACACTCTAAAAGACGAGGGTCTAGTGGTTGAAGTAAATATCGTCAATCAAAAGGCGAGATACGACATTTACGAGCATCCGCACATCCACGTGGTTTGCGAAAACTGCGGTAGCGTCGAGGATATGAGCTATGATGACTCAGAGCTTGGCAAATACCAAGAAGCACTTGAAAAAAAGATCGGTAACATCATCGAGCGCCTAAATATCGTTGCTAGCGTAAAAAGCTGTAAACACTGCCGATAAGGCAAAATTTATGTTGCATTATGCAACATAAATTTTTATTTTTCTTCATAAAACACTTCAAACAAGCCTGAAATTAGCTTTTTTCTCATTATTTTAAGCACTAACTCGCTAAAATAAACAAAAAATTTCGGAGAAAAATGTGGGTTTGGAGATAGAGCGTAAATTTTTACTCAAAAATTCTCAAATTCTAGATTTTCTAAAAGAGGCTGGGGTAGTTTTTAAGCACCTTGAAATTTCTCAGTTTTATACTAAGATCACGCAAAATGAAGAGATCCGCTTCAGAAGTGAAGAGGGTAAATTTATAAAAACGATCAAGGTCGGCAAAGATCTTATAAGAGAAGAAAATGAGGAATTTTGCGAAAAGGCGGAGTTTAAAAAGGCTTTAAAAAACCGCATCGGACGCGTAATCACAAAAGATAGATACATTTTTCGGCTAAATAATAACCCTTGCAACATCGACGTTTTTAAAGACGGCTTAAATGGACTTTGCACATTTGAGATCGAATTTGCTGATGAAAACGAGGCTGTCTATTTTAAACTGCCACCATTTTTGGAGCAGTTTTGTAAGGCCGATGTCACCTGCGATAAAAGATATAAAAACAAATTTCTTGCCATTCACGCAAATGAAAATGAACAAATCGACTACAAAAGGGCCTACAATGTCTTTAAAAACAAAGAAATTTCGCCAAATTTTGCTGCAAATTTAAAAAGTGGCGAGGCTCTTAGAGCTTTGTTTTTAAGCATCTTTAAAGAGATAAAGAGGCTAAAGAGCGACTATCTGCAAGATCACGATGAAGAAATTTTACATAGTCTGCGAGTAAATTTAAGAAAAGTTAGGTCGCTACTTAAAATTTTTAACGGCGTTTTTGATGAAAAAGTGACGCTCTTTTTTGGAGAGAATTTTAAAATTTTGGCAAACTCAACCAATAAAAAGCGAGACCTAGACATATTTTTAAGTTTTTTAAGCGAGCAAAAGCATGCAAATGAGCTTATTTACTTTGTGCAAAAGGCTCTAAATTTAGAGTATGAAAACGTTAAAAGCTACCTAGGCGATGAGGAAAACTACGCATTTTTAAAAGAGT
Source organism: Campylobacter concisus (assembly GCF_015230035.1). Classification (GTDB taxonomy): domain Bacteria; phylum Campylobacterota; class Campylobacteria; order Campylobacterales; family Campylobacteraceae; genus Campylobacter_A; species Campylobacter_A concisus_BK. The sequence goes on along the minus strand of NZ_JAAKZD010000001.1, from coordinate 109,073 downwards.
GGGAGATATTTTTAAACGAGGGCGAGTTTTATAGATCAAAGCTCTTTGACGTTAGTCTTTCGCGCCTTGGCTCGTTTAAGCTAAGAACGCTTCTAGTTTTGGCTCAAAAAAGGCTAAAAAGCCTAGATCAAGACTGCCCTAATGAGAGCTTTCACAAGATCAGGATCGAGCTTAAAAAGGTGAGATACACTTACGAGTTTTTGAGTGAGATTTTTTATTTTGACGGGCTTAAAAAGTATGAAGAGCGGCTAAAAGATATGCAAGAGATCTTTGGTGCGCTTCAAGACTATGACGTCTGGCTGGGCATCTTAGAGCGCTTGCCAGTGGCTGCTGGTAAAGAAAAGCTAGAGAGTAAAATCTACAAACAAATTTACAAAACCAGAGAAGAGATACTAAAAAAACGGCTTAAATTTATAAAAGCAACTCGCAAGATCTCGCGAAATTTAAAAATTTACTACATATAAAGGTCTAAAATTTATGCAAAAACAAGAAAAAATAGTTGATATGTTTAACCAGATCGCTCCGACTTACGACGTGGCAAACAGGGTGTTAAGCCTTGGCGTGGATGTGAGCTGGAGGAAATTTGCCTGCAGATATATGCTAGAAATTTTTAAAAATAAAAGCATAAATATCGTGGATGTGGCTTGTGGCACTGGCGATATGATGGGGCTTTGGAGTGAAATTTCAAAAGAATTTGGCGTAGAGGTGAAAAGCCTAACTGGCATCGACCCATCAAGCGGCATGCTAAAAGAGGCGAGGGCGAAATTTCCAAATTTTAAATTTATAGAGGCCTACGCTGATAATACAACGCTTGCAAGCGGTGAGGCTCAAATTTTAAGCATAAGCTACGGCATAAGAAATGTGGTCGAGCGAAAGGCTGCGCTTAGGGAGTTTAACAGGGTCTTGGCTGATGGCGGATACGTCGTCGTGCTAGAATTTACCAAACGCCAAAAAAAGGGCTTTATAACTGCGCTAAGAGATTTTTACCTAAGTAAAATTTTGCCAAGTATTGGGGGCTTTATCTCGAAAAACAAAGAGGCATACGAGTATCTACCAAGCTCGATCGAAAATTTCTTGGATGCAAAGAGCTTTTGCGACGAGCTTATAGAGGCTGGCTTTGAGATAGAGCTTTGCAAGGGCTTTAGCATGGACATTTCGACGCTATTTATCGCTAAAAAGGTCAAAGAGATCAATGCTTAGCGTATCTGAGCTAAACGAAAAAGCAAAGGCACTGCTTGAAGCGACACTTGACTACGTCGAGGTAAGTGGCGAAATTTCACGCCTTACTAAGCACGCCTCTGGGCACTGGTACTTCACGCTAAAGGACGAAAAGTCAAGTATCTCAGCTGTGATGTACCGCATGAATAACCAAAAGGTGAAATTCTTGCCAAAAGAGGGACTAAAGGTTAAAATTTATGGCAAAGTGACCATTTATTCGCCAAGTGGGTCGTATCAGCTAGTGGCTAGCGCGATGCTGCCTGATGGCGAGGGCGAGCTTGAGCTTGCGTTTAGGCAGCTTAAAGAAAAGCTCGAAAACGAGGGGCTTTTTGACATCGGTGCAAAAAAAGAGATACCAAATTTACCTAAGAAAATAGCCCTTGTCACAAGCACCACTTCAGCTGCACTTCAGGACATGCTAAAGGTGGTAAGAAGCCGCTGGAGGCTAAGTGAAATTTATATATTTGACGCGCTAACTCAGGGCGAAAGTGCTCCAAGCTCGCTTATAAAAGCCTTGCGCAGAGCCGATAAATACGGCGTCGATGTGATCGTTTTAGCTCGTGGAGGCGGCAGCAAAGAGGATCTTTGGTGCTTTAACGACGAGGGCTTGGCACGTGAAATTTACGCTACAAAAACGCCAGTCATAAGCGCTATCGGACATGAGATCGACTATGTTATAAGTGACTTTGTGGCAGACCGCAGATCGCTTACGCCAAGTGCAGCCATGCTTGATCTTTTGCCTGATGAAGAGGCGTTTTTTCAGTATCTTGACAGGCTCAGCGATGATCTTGATAGCGCATTAAATTTAAAGATCACAAAGAAGCAAAATTTATTAAATTTACTACTTTCTAAATTTTCATCAAATGCTCTAAAAGCTAGAATCGAGCTAAAATTTAGCGAGGTAGCAAACAAGCAAAACGCCCTAACAAACGCCGTGCAAAGAAAGATCTTGCTTCTTGGCTCAGCTCTTGGCTCGCTAGAGAAGGCTTATGAGATGAGGGAGCTCTTTTTTGAGAGCACTAAGGGGCTTATCGAGGTTAGAAAAGATGGCAAGAGGGTTGATCTTAGGGATTTAAATTTGAACGATGAGATCGAGCTTGTCTCGCAAAATACACATAAAAAAGCAATTATCAAGGAGTAAAAATGAGTAGAAAAATCAACTTTAGCGCAGGCCCAAGCGCGATACCATTAGATGTTTTAGAGCACGCAAAGGCTGAATTTACCGACTACAGAGGCGAGGGCTACTCTATCATGGAGATCAGCCACAGAAGCAAGACCTTTGAGGAGATCCACTTTGGCGCGATGGAGAAGATAAGAAAGCTTTACGGCATCGGCGATGAGTATGAAATTTTATTTTTGCAAGGCGGCGCACACTTGCAATTTAGCATGATACCGATGAATTTATATCAAGGTGGCAGGGCCGAGTACGCAAACACTGGCGTTTGGACAAACAAAGCGATCAAAGAGGCAAAAGTGCTTGGCGTAAATGTAGATGTCGTAGCAAGCAGCGAGGATGAAAATTTCTCTTACATCCCTGAGTTTAAATTTAGCGACGATGCCGACTATGCCTATATCTGCTCAAATAATACGATTTACGGCACGCAGTATAAGGCTATGCCAAAGACCAAATCGCCCCTTGTTGTCGATGCTTCGAGCGATTTTTTCGCTAGACCGCTTGATTTTAGCAGTATCGGCTTGCTTTATGGTGGCGCTCAGAAAAATGCAGGCCCAAGCGGCGTGACTATCGTCATTTTAAGAAAAGACCTAGTTGATCGCGTGAGCAGCCAAAACGTCCCTATGTTTTTGCGCTACAAAACGCACGTAGAGGCAAACTCACTTTACAACACACCGCCAACTTTTGGAATTTATCTTTTAAATTTAACCATGCAGCACCTGCTAGATCTTGGCGGACTTGCCGAGGTTGAGAAGATAAATGCCAAAAAAGCAAGCACGCTTTATAGCATCATAGACAGCTCAAATGGCTTTTACGTGGGTCACGCCAAAAAATCAAGCAGGTCAGATATGAACGTGAGCTTTACGATACCAAAAGATCATGCGCTTGAGCCAGTTTTTGTCGAAGAAGCGCTAAAAGAGGGCATGCTAGGGCTAAAAGGTCACAGACATCTTGGCGGCATAAGAGCCTCTATCTACAACGCCGTTAGCCAAAGCGACGTTGAGAAACTTGGCGAGTTCATGAGAGAATTTGCCAGAAAGCACGGCTGATGAACAAGGCAAAAAAAGCTTACGACGAAATTCCCTATTTCTCCGCTGCATTTAGCGACTGCTCGCCCGTTAGGATAGAGGCGGTTGCTAAATTTCTAGGTCTAAAGGTGGCAAATTTAAAAGATGCCAGAGTGCTTGAGCTTGGCTCATCGTATGGCGGCAATATCTTGCCATTTGCAGCTTCTCACAAAGAGGCAAAGGTCGTTGGTATCGACATCTCAAGCCACCAAGTAGAAGAGGGCAACAAGATAGCAAAGAAGATGAATTTAGAAAATTTCACCCTTCTTGAGCGTGACTTTTTGCACATGAATGAGCACGATATCAAGGAGCTTGGCGAGTTTGACTACATCATCGCTCACGGCGTTTATAGCTGGGTGAGCCCAAACGTAAGAGACGCGCTACTTGCAACGATAAAGGCGCTACTTAGCAAAGATGGCATCGCCTACGTCTCTTATAATACCTATCCAGGCTGGAAAAGCCTTGATATCTTAAGGGACTTTATGCTCTTTGCCAGCGCAAATAGAGGCGATAAAGAGTCGCTACCTAACGTCAAAGAGGAGCTAAATTTTTTGCAGGATTATTTGAAATTTAGCCTGCAAAACCAAAGTGACGTCGTCTATAAAGACAGCATGAAGCTACTTTTGACGCAGCTAAATTTCTTACAAGGCATCATCGCAAAGGGTAGTGATTATTACATTTTGCACGACTTTTTGGAGGCTAGTAACGAGCCAACTTACTTTCATAAATTTGCCAAGCACATCGATAAACACGGACTTTGCTACGTCATAGACGCCTCACTAAATGACATTTTTGCAAGCTCAACCGGGATCTACCGCTTTGATGCGCACATCGAGCAAAGTTACAACACCCGCATCAAAAAAGAGCAGCTAAACGACTTTTTGTTTAATAGATCTTTTAGAAAGAGCCTCATCGCGCACAAAGAAAGGCTTGAAGGCGCTGAGGACTTTGACGCGGTGCTTGGAGAGAGCGAGCTTGATAGGGTTTATTTTGCATATTTTAGTGAGCAGCCAAGGACAAAAACGCAAGAAATTTTAAGCAAAGCCTATCCTCAAAGTCTAAATTTAAGCGAAGTAAAGGCTGCACTTGGAGAGAGCGAGAGCAAAGCATTTATGGGACTACTTGAAATTTTAAACGATCAAAACACCAAAATTTCATCCTCAAAGCTTGCTGCGCTCACATACGAGCCTAAAAAAACTAGGCTAAAACCTAGAGCTGCGGCCTATCTTGGGTATTTTCTGGAGGCTAGCTCGCCAGTCATATCTTTGGCAAATGAGCTAAATGGCAAGCTTAGTTTAAGCGTTGAAGAGATCAAGGCTGTATTGAAATTTGACGGCAAGGCTAGCCTTAAAGAGATCGCAAAGGGCGTAAATTTAAGCGAAGATGAGCTAAAAGAGCTTGCTTTTAAACTAAGTGAAGCTTACTTTTTTGAAGAAATTTAAAAAAAGAGCGTGGCAATTTAGCCATGCTCTTACTCAAAAAACATATCTTTTAATATCAAACATATCATCGCTATGTAAAAGACCAAAAACCATTTTTTAAGTGTTTTTTTGTCGGTATTTTGCGTCTTTTTGGTGCCAAAGTATGCGCCTATTAGCGAGCCAAGACCTAAAAATGTGCCCTCAGCGTATGAGATGTGACCATTTAGTGAGAGTGATGTGAAGCCGGCAATGGCTGCAAACATAACGAAAAACACGCCCATAGAAACCGCTTTTTTAAGCTCATAACGCAAAAAGCCAACCAAGATAGGAGCGATAAAGACGCCTCCGCCGATGCCGATACTAATGGCAAAAACGCCAACAAAAACGCCGACTAAAAATAGCAAAAAGAGCGAATTATTCGCATTTGAGCCGTCGCTATTTGGTGAAAAGTATAACTTGATAAGCGAAAAGATAAATGTTGCTAGAAGCATAGACTCAAGCAAAAGTGCTGGCGCGTGCGACACGATGATGCCACTAAAGCTGGCTCCAACCAAACCTCCAAGCCCCAAAACCACACCACGATCTAGCTTTAAAAGCCCAGCCTTGTAGTTTAGATACGAGCCAAACGTCGCGCTAAAGATCATCTGCATGACACTTATGCCAATGGCAGTTTTCACGTCATATCCAAAGGCGACCATGATAGGAACGACGACCGTGCCGCCACCGATGCCAAAAAACCCAGCGATGTAACCAACGCCGATACCGATTATAAATAGTTCTACAAAAAGCATTTTTTCTCCCTCGACTGGCGTAAATTTTAGCCAAGGGGCTCTTAAAAAAATAGTAAAAAAGGGGTAAATTTAAAAATTTAGCCAAAATTCTAAAAAGTAAAAGCGAAAATTTTTTATAATCAATAAAAATTTAAAAGGAAAAATATGCTCTTAGAACAACCACTTTTTTATTATGAAGCGATCAGAGAGAAATTTAAAAATAGCTACCTTGCTGAAGACAAGACGCAAACGATAATCGGTATAGACTGCGAATATATCGATGAAAAGGATATGGACTTTTACGGGCTTAGAAGCTACTTTGATACTAATTGTAACAGAGCGCTCGCACCTTTTGCTGGACTTTTTGGCGTCTTTGCATATGATGGCGTGAGATACTTTGAGTATATCGGCGAAGAGAAGGCTAAAAAGTATGAATTTCCAAAATTTATCTACGCCGATGCAAAAGCATATCTGCACTTTGACAAGATGAGTAAAATTTACACTTTTTATGGAGATAAAGAGAGGTATTATGACTTTTTGCTAAATTTAAAGGCAGAGCATAAGGGCGAAAAAGAGTGTGAATTTAGCATAAAAAGTGATCTTAGTAGCGAAAAGAAACACTTTGAAGATATGGTTGAAGTGGCAAAAGAATATATAAGAAGCGGCGACGTCTTTCAGGTTGTACTTGGAGAGCTACTTGAAATTTCAACGAATATGAGCAGTTTGGATTTTTACAAAAAGCTAGCCACCGCAAATCCTAGTCCATATATGTTTCATTTTCCTACGCCTTATGGCGATGTGGTTGGCTCGTCACCTGAGCTTATTTTTGAGATGAAAAGTGAGCAAATTTTTGTAGCACCAATCGCTGGCACAAGACCAAGAGGAGGCGACGCAAACGCTGACGTGGCGCTTGAAAATGAGCTACTAAGTGACGAAAAGGAGCTGGCTGAACATAAGATGCTAATTGATCTTGCCAGAAACGACATCGGCAGGGTTTCAGAGCCAAAGAGCGTGGTCGTGAAAAATGCGATGCATATCCAAAAATTTGAAAAAGTGATGCATATCGTTAGCGACGTCTATGGCAAGTGCGCTAGGGAGCTTAACCTTTTTGACGTGCTAGCTAGCATCTTCCCGGCTGGCACGTTAAGCGGTGCGCCAAAGATCAGAGCGATGCAGATCATCAATGAGCTTGAAATTTTTGAGCGAAATATCTATGGCGGGGGCATTGGATTTTTGCATTTTAATGGCGACGCTCAGGTGGCGATCCTCATCCGCTCAGCCATCTTTGTGCCAGCTAAAAACGGCTTTAGCGACGTCTTTGTCGGAGCTGGAGCTGGCATAGTCTATGACTCAAAGAGCGAAAAAGAGTATGCTGAAATTTGCCACAAACGAGCCAGCGTGGTAAATGTCTTTAAAAACAGCGCAAAAGAGGTTTAAATTTACAAATCAGGAGCTTTCATGCCAGGGCAAAATTTGATCCTAGCTATAACGATTTTTGTTTTTATATGTGCGTGCTTTATGGCGCATAAGGACAATAAAAATAGTTTGCAAAAGAAAGATAGATAAAATTTATTAAATTTAAAAGGTAGTAATCAATCTGCAAGGGTAAATTTACGTTGCTTGGCTTTAAAAAGAATAACTAATGTCAAGATAAATTTATCCTAGCTGTAACGATCCTATTTTTTAAATGTTGGCAAGATGAAATTTAGCTTTGACGAGCGTATCCAGACAAATGTGGTGGCAAATTTTACGCAAATTTATGAATATGAAAATTTACACATCAAAAAGGGCGAGTGTCTTGGAAATTTCGAGCTTGGCTCAACCATTGTCATACTTAGCGAAAAAGATGCGATCGAGTACAACCTCTTTGAAAACAAAGAGCTAAAATTTGCTGAAGCGATCGGCAGGATAAAAGAGTAAATTTGATTTAAAGTTAGCCTGATGCCAAAATTACAGGCTAGTTAAATTTCTATTTTTACCTATGTCGTTTTGAGAATAAATTTGATCTACTGGCAGCTTAAATAAATTCAAAAACCTGCAAATCCTTAGCAAGAATTTGATTAAAATAGTTTTGCCAAAACGCAAGCTACTTTAAATCAAAGCGGCAAATTTCCCGGCAAAAAATTAAATTTTATCTCACATAAATTTACTAAAGATACAAGCCTATAAATTTAGTTTAAATTTATAGGCTAAGTAAAAACTCAAATCTTAAATTTTATAAATTTAAAGTTGTTCTTTAGTTCATTTTGGGTCGAATTTATCTCGCCAAGCTCTGATTTTACGAAGTTTGTAAGCTCTATCTTGCTCACGCTTGGAGATAGGATTTTTATATACTCTTTTTGATTTTTAAGCTCTAAATTATTGCTAAAAAGAAGCACTCTAGCATCCAGCTTTAGCCCAGCTCTAAGCTCAGATATCGTAGCTAAAAGCTCTTTTATATCAAAGCCCTCCGCTGCCTCATCCACAAGCGCTAGCGAGCAAGGTTTCGTCTTTATCTTTATCAAAAACTCACTAAAGCTATTTGCGACCTCAAGCGTGTTTTGAAACTCGCCAAGAGCGCCAGCAAATATCTTATTTTCAAGCTTCGTGCTCTTGTAAATCACTATGTTTTCATTTTTACTAAAATATCTATTTTCTTTGCTTGGCTTATAGTTTTTTATAAATTTAGGCAAAATTTGATTTAACTCATCTTTGCTAAAAGGCTTTCTGATCTTCTCATCAAACGCTGGCAGAAGCTCTCTTTCAGGGATATTTGAGGTGTTTGAGACCACAGCGACTAAATTTATCTTCTCTTCTTGAAGCGATCTTATCTCTTTTACGAAATTTGCCACGCCATTTTCAAAAAATGAAGCATCGATAAAGACTGCGTTAAATCTATTTAAAAGTAGTGCTTGCTTAAGCTCTTTATGGCTGCTAACGCCTATGACTTCGCAGTCTAAGAAGCTAAAAGCGCGCGAAAACATCTCAAGGCTAAGTGGGTTTTTGTCGCAAAGCAAAAAGAGCACCTTCTCTTCAGCCATGCTCTCGCCCCTATTCTTCTCCATATAGACAAGCCGCGCAACGCTAAGTGGCGTGAGTGGATCTTTTAGCAAGACCACATTTTTTATATTTATATTTTTACTAGCACTCTGCCTTGCAAAGACGATGTCGTAGTTTTTCGCTAGTGCTTGGTTGTTTGAGATGATATTTTGAAACCTAAGCCCCATATCTTCTAAAGTGGCTGCGAAAAATTCATTATATTTTGCATTTATATCAGGCAGATACGCGATCCTTAGCTCGTGATTTAGGCTGAAATTTTGCAGTTTTTGCACCTTTTTTAGACTAAGGATAAATTTAAACTCATTGCCAGCTCCGCCAAGCGTGCTTATGTCAAGGCTTGAGTTAAAAAGCTTTAGATAAAAGCTAGCAAGTCTTAGATAAAACTCGCTCTCTTCGTCATTTATCTCGCTTTCATCTTCTGCGTTTAAAGCTTTTATCTGCTCTTCATTTATGAAAATTTGATTTGTCCTTATCTTTGTTTCGATGAGCAAAAGACCACTTTGACTAAGAGCGTCGCTGACATTTTTTATCTCTACTATCAAGTTGGCAAATTTATCGCATTTTGTCACGACAGCTTGCATGATAGAGCCAAAGACGACGCTTATCTTCTCGCTATCGCCCTCTAGCTCGTCGCTAATGTTTGCATCAAGGTAGGTTAAGAAATTTAGCTTTTTCTCTTGCGTGAAAGGTATCTGCGCTTCAAGTATGTTTGAAAACAAAATTTGTGGGTTAAATGGCTTTAAATTTAGTCCAACTTCGCCATTTCTGCTATCAAGCAAGCCTTTTATATTGCTGTAATTTATCGCGATTATCTGGCTATTTTTTTCTAAATTTTCAAAAACTAGCTCATTTTTTACCACGTTTTCATCTTTTTTTAGCGTAGCGACCGAGCTTAAAATTTGCTCTTTTGAGAGGTAAAATTTCTTATTTAGCCTAACTAGCAGCCTATCTTTTATCGCTGTAAAGCTTCTTTCTTGCTCATACTTTTGAAGTAGCTCTTTATATAGCGCGATGAAATTTTCTATTAAATTTTGTGGATTTCTATCGCCTCTTTTTAAAACCTCATCTCTTATAAGCTTTATTTTTTGGTTTAAATTTTCTAAATTTTTTAGCCAGATATATGTTTTATAGCCAGCGTAAAATAGCCAAAGCGATAGTAAAAACATCAAAAACGTTAGAGAAAGCGCCTTGATTCTAAAGTTGTCATTTAAGCGCTTTAGCTCGTCAGCTAAGATGTTTGCTATCTTGCTAAAGAGTTTGACTCTATTGCTTTCAAAGGCATTTATCTGCAAAATTTCATCACGTGTCAGCTCATTGTTTAGCTTTAGCTTAAAGCGGATCTCGTCATAGCCCTGCGTGGTCTCTATATTTTCAAGCCTATCTATATCTCTTATTATGCTATCTTTTATCTCGCCACTTGGGAGTAAATTTGCATTTATATCATTATGTTTAAGGCTATTTACAGTTTGTTTTAACGAGCTTTCGGTGATTTTTTCTTTACCCATAAGCACGGCTAAAATGTGCTCTTTTGCAGTATTTACATTTTTAAGTAGCTCGTAAGTTCTGATCAAAGAGAGTATGTAGCGCTTGATATCAACATCTATAGATACATCTCTAAATATAACTTGCCCACTTTCTAAGGCAGAATTTGCTAGCTCAACAAAGCTGAAAAACGAGAGGTTAAAGCTCTCCCAACTTGCATTTGCGTTTTTTAAAACTTCATTTAGCCTATCTCTCATCCTTGTATCATCTGAAGTGTTAGAGAGGCTATTTAAAAATATTTTTACAGCTAAATTTTTAGCAGCATTTGCCTTTCTAAGTGTTATTTCGTCTTGTGGTGACCTAGTCTGACTATATCTCTCGTAAGCAATTCTTTCTGAAACGATAGAGTATGCGGCGCTTCTTATCAAACTTTCTCTTTTTAGCTCGCTATTTATGCCATAAGAGATCCTAAATTTATCAAAGTAGAGAGCGCCACTATAAAAGCAGGCGATAGCCGCCAAAAATATCGGCAAAAGAACTAAAAATTTACTAACCCTCATTGCCAAGCCTTTTTGAAAATTTATTGCAAAGCGTGCTTATTTCGCTTAGTCTTTCATTTATCTGAGCGATCTTTTTAATTTTGTTTGGTCTGGTAAGTAGCGCATCAAAATTTGCCACAAGCGGAGTGATCTTTAAATTTAGCGCTGGCTCTTTTAAGATCTTTATGCTCTCTTCTAAAAATTTAGTATCTCGCGCTTGCACCGCACTTTGGATAAAGATCATCTTATCTTTGGCTTTGCTTAAAAATATACCAAGATAGGTCGCAAACTCGCTTTTGCTTAAATTTAAAAAGCTAGCAGTCTCGCTAAACCAGCTCTCGTTTAAGACCTCTTCTTCTTTATCCAAAAGCTCTTTTTCATCTACCTTTAAATTTGGCAAGCGAAGTTTGGTCTTTGCTTTCATCGCAGCTTGTTGGTTTTGGCTGTAAATTTCTGTTTGATCGAGGATCAAAAGCTCGAAATACTCTTCGTTTTTTACTGAGCTGATCTTTGAAAATTTAAGCGTAGCATTTAAAATTTTGCCGTTTTTGGTCTTTAAATTTACTCTTAAATTTGGTCTTTTAGCTAGATAATCTATAAAAACTCCAGACTCTTTGTAGTCTAAAACTAGCTCGTCAATGTCTTTATGCTCGCTTAAAAACTCCCTTATATCTTTAAATTCAAGCAGACCAAGAGAGATATCTCCCATCGCTAAAATTTGACCGTTTTTGTCGTATATTATCACTTCAAATTTCCTTCTTTGAGCGTTAAAAGCTTTGCTGCTACGCTTTTGTTTGTTATTTTTGCCACTTCGTCTAAATTTGCTTCGCTGATTTTATCAAAACTTCCGTAAAAGCTGATTAATTTCGTGATACTGCCCTCAGATACGCCAGCTTGTCTTAGCTGTGATCTTTGCATATCGTTTTTCTGCCTTGTTTTTCTGTGAAAACTGATGACAAATCTATGGCTCTCATCGCGCATTTTTTGGAAAAACTGCAGCTTTTTATCGCTCGTGCTTAGACTGAAGCTGCCATTTTTTGTATAAATTTTATCTTTCGCCTCGCCCTTTGCGCGGTGAGCTTTGGCGTCTATCTTTTCTTTTGAGATAGCGATCACATCGACATTTGCACCGCTACTTGCTAAAATTTCACAGGCTAAGCTTAAAAGCGCTTCGCCCCCGTCAATAACCCAAAGATCAGGTGGGCTAAGCTTGTCAAACCTAAGCGCTCTAGCAGTGAGGCTCTCTCTCATCTGATCGTAGTCGTTTTTGGAGCCAAGATGCATGTGGCGGTAGTTTTGCTTCGCCCACTCGCCATGCTCATAGCGCACCATTGCTCCGACACTTGCCTCGCCAAAAAGGTGTGAGTTGTCGTAGGCTTCGACCACGTAAGGCGTGTGAGCTAGATTAAAATACTCTTTTATCTCGTTTAGTAGCTCGTTGTCGTGCGTTTTTAGGTATTTTTCGATGCTAACTTCAGCGTTTTTTGTAGCGATCTCACAAATTTTACGCTTATCGCCTATTTTTGGGCAAGTGATGCTAAATTTACGTCCAAACCTCTCGTTTAAAATTTCCTCCACCAGCTCGCTATCTTCAAAGTTTTCATTGACATAAATTTTGGTGCTGATTATTGGCTGACCAGCGATAAAGCTTTTTAAAATGGCCTGCTTATAAGCCTCGTTTATCTCGTCTTTTTGAGCGTTTTTAGCCTGTGTGATATCGGTTTTTACGCCTGTTATCTTACCACTTTGCACGCTAAATCTCACCGCGCAGATCATATCGTGCACGCAAGCGACCGAGTAGGCCTCAAAGTCTTCAAGCTTAGCTAGATCGACCTCGACCTTTGTTTGCATATTTTTAAGCGTTTGCATCTTATCTCTAGTCGCGGCTGCTTGCTCGTAGTCTTCGGCCTTGGCGTAGTTTAGCATGAGCTCTTCAAGGCGAGCGATTAACAAATTTGGATTTTGCAAAGCGGCTGTGGCATCAGCTACTATTTTGGCGTAGCTCTCTTTTGAAATTTTACCCTCACATGGGGCGTAGCAGCGTTTTAGCTGGTAAAAAAGGCAGGCTTTTTTGCCTTTGATGCAGGATTTTTTCTGAACGAGATTAAAATTTAGATAAAGCGCCTCAAGAAGCTCGCCCGCTCCGCTAAAATATGGACCAAAATAGCGTATATTTGAGCCTTTTACCACCTTTCTAGTGATCTCAAATCTTGGAAATTCATCGTTTAAATTTATAAAGATATAAGGATAGGTTTTGTCGTCACGAAGCAAGATGTTGTATTTTGGCTTAAGCTGTTTGATAAATGAATTTTCAAGTATGAGCGCGTCTGCTTCGCTTGGTGTGACGATGTATTCAAGATGCACAGCCTCGCTTATCATCTTTGAAATTCTTGGGCTTAGCTTTTCAGCTGGGGCTAGGCTTGGGGTAAATTTAAAGTAGCTTTTGACCCTGTTTTTTAAAATTTTGGCCTTACCGACATATAAAAGTCTGTTTTGAGCGTCAAAATATTGATATACGCCAGGCTCGTTTGGAAGCGTTCTTATCTCGTCTATCAGCATCTTGCCTGCTCGTTTTTCTTTAGCAAAATTTCTCTTAGCTCTTCAAATTTCTTATAAATTTGCTCATTTGTGGCTAAATTTTTAAACTCGCCTTTGCTTGCTGGAGTGATGAAATTTGACCTTTGCGTAGGTTGAGGCGTGAAAAATTTTAGATATTTGCTCACGATAAATCTTATATTTTCTTCTTTTTTGTTTTTTATATAGTTGATCTCATTAAGAGGTTTTGGCTCGATGACGCTTGCAAAAATGCTATTTTTATTAAATTTGCAAAAGGTTTTTAATAACCCTTTTATATCATTTATACTACTATCACGTCTAAGCTCCAAAAGCCCTGAGGGATGAGTGAGAACGAAGGTTAAAATGCCTTCTCTAACGTAGCAAAAGGCTATGTAAAATCGCTTTGCTTTACCCATGAGGCGAAGAAGCTCTTGGCACTCGTCTGCCATGCTTAATTTTTCTTTATACAAAGGATTTTCGTGGATAGCATCTATCATAAATTTGGCGTCTTTCATAAGGCAATCTTATCATCTTTTATTTTAATTTTCGCTCTTTTTGCACTTAGTGGTTGCGGCTACAAGGACGATCCATTTTATGGCGATGCACCTGTGAAAGAGAAAAAAACTGACAAGATCAATAAAATTTGATCTTAAATTTCGCGTAAGATAAAAATGTAATGCAAGCTTAATAAATTTAACTAACCTAAATTTTAGGCTCATTTAAGTAAAATACGCAAATTTTTATCTTACAAGGAGAGTATATGAGGTTATTTGGACTTCTAGGCTTGTTTTTTGCTATAGCCTTTGGTGCTGACGGAGAAGCTGTGGCTATTGACTTAACTACTACATGGGCGGGAATTTTATCGCTTATCATTTTTGTTGTTGGATACTTTTTCATAGCAGCAGAAGAGAATTTTCACATCGACAAGGCAAAACCTGCCATTTTTATCGGCACTTTTATGTTTTTACTAATCGGCGTTTATATGCTTATAAACGGCATGGATGTGCATTCGCTAGAGCACGAGGTAAATCACCTGATCTTAGAGATAGCTCAGATCGTATTTTTCTTAATGGTAGCGATGACATTTATCGAAGCACTTGTTGAAAGAGATGTATTTAACGCGCTTAAATACAACCTAGTTTCAAAAGGCTACACTTACAGAAAGCTATTTTGGCTAACTGGTATTTTGGCGTTTTTCATTAGCCCAGTGGCTGATAACCTAACAACAGCGCTTATCCTATCAACCGTTCTTTTAACGATAGATAGAAATAATACAAATTTCCTAGTCGCAGGTGCGATAAACATCGTCGTAGCAGCAAATGCAGGCGGAGCGTGGAGTCCATTTGGCGATATCACTACACTTATGGTTTGGGCAGCTGGCAAGTCACCATTTTTAGACTTTTTTGCACTTTTCCCAGCTTCATTTATCGGCTGGTTTGTGACAGCGTTTTTACTTTCACGCATCGTGCCAAATACTGCGCCTCATTTTGACGTCGCAAATGAGCCAAAAGTGGTTATGAAAAAGGGTGGTAAAGCGGTTATCTTCATAGGTGCATTTACCATCTTTTGTGCTGTTATGATGCACCAGTTGTTTCATTTACCAGCTATGTGGGGCATGATGTTTGGCTTCTCACTGCTTAGCCTTTATACATATTATTTCAAAAAAGCTCACAAAGATGAAGAGCCTATGAATGTCTTTCACTATATGTCAAAGATCGAGAACAACACACTATTTTTCTTCTTTGGAATTTTAGCTGCAGTTGGCGCTCTTCACTTTGCTGGATTTTTAAATTACGCTGTGTCACTTTATGATAAATTTGGCTCAACACCTGTAAATATCGGAGTTGGCTTCTTATCAGCAGTCGTTGATAACGTCCCTGTTATGTCAGCTGTGCTAAAAGCAAACCCAGCCATGGGAGCTGATGCGGGCGAGGCTATGAGTCAGTGGTTACTAGTGACACTTACAGCTGGTATCGGCGGTTCGATGATCAGCTTTGGTTCAGCAGCTGGCGTTGGAGTAATGGGTAAATTAAAAGGAATTTATACCTTTGGTGCGCATATGAAATATGCATGGATGGTAGTTTTAGGATACATCGTATCACTCATTGTTTGGTATGTGCAGTTTGAAATTTTTCACATCTACTTTTAAAAGGTTATAAATGAACAATACGATTATAGTTTTGGACTTTGGTTCGCAGTATACTCAGCTAATAGCTAGAAGGCTAAGAGAAGAAGGAGTTTATACTGAAATTTTGCCATTTAACGCAAAACTAAGCGATATAAAGGCGAAAGATCCAAAAGGTATCATTCTAAGTGGTGGCCCAGCTAGTGTTTATGCTAAAGATGCCTACTTTTGCGATAACGGCGTCTTTGAGCTAAATATCCCTATACTTGGCGTTTGCTACGGCATGCAGCTACTTGCTCACACACATGGTGCTGAGGTTTTAGCAGCTGATCACAAAGAGTACGGCAAGGCTGAACTTAGCGTCGTAAAAGAGCACGATCTTTTTAAAGATACACCTTCAAAACAAATCGTATGGATGAGCCATAGCGACTATGTAAAAGACCTGCCAAAGGGCTTTGAGGCGATTGCGATTAGCGAAAATTCACCTTATTGCGCTTTTGGTGATGATAAGCGTAAATTTTATGCAATCCAGTTTCACGCAGAGGTGCAACATAGCGAGTATGGCACGCAAATTTTAAAGAATTTTGCTAAATATATCTGTGGCTGCGAGAGCACATGGAACATGGGAAGCTTCGCTAAGAATAAAATAGAAGAGATCAGAAAAACAGTGGGCACTCACAAGGTGCTTTGCGCAGTTAGCGGTGGTGTGGATAGCTCTGTTACTGCGGCACTTTTGGCAGCTGCTGTGCCTGAAAATTTGATCCTTGTTTTTGTCGATAACGGACTTCTTAGAACAAACGAAAAAGAGCAGGTTGAGGCTACATTTAGAACGAAACTTGGCGTTGAGCTAGTTAGTATAGATGCGAGCGAGATCTTTCTTAACCGCTTGGCTGGCGTCGTTGATCCTGAGAAAAAACGCAAGATCATAGGCGAGACATTTATAGAAATTTTTGAAAAAGAGGCTAAAAAGCATGGCGATGTGAAATTTCTAGCTCAAGGCACTCTTTATACTGACATCATCGAAAGCTCAGTCGTTGGCTCAAGTAAGACTATAAAGAGCCACCACAACGTTGGCGGCTTACCTGATTGGATGACATTTGAGCTGATAGAACCGCTAAGAGAAATTTTTAAAGATGAGGTTAGAAAACTAGGTCTTGAGCTTGGACTAAGCCGCGAGCTAGTTTTCCGCCATCCTTTCCCTGGACCTGGCCTTGCTATCCGCATCATGGGCGAGGTAAATAAACCAAGTCTTGAGCTGCTTCGCAAAGCTGACGTGATCTTGCGCGATGAGCTAAAAAGTAGTGGTTGGTATAACAAAACTTGGCAGGCATTTTGCGTACTTTTAAACGTAAATTCTGTTGGCGTAATGGGTGATAACCGCACCTACGAAAACGCTGTTTGTGTGCGCGTGGTCGATGCGAGCGACGGCATGACTGCAAGCTTCTCAAGGCTTCCTTATGATCTGCTTGAAAACGTAAGCCGCCGCATCATAAACGAGGTAAATGGCATAAACCGCGTAGTTTATGACATCTCAAGCAAGCCACCTGCAACTATCGAGTGGGAGTAAAATTTATATCGGTATACAAAATGGAAGTAAACGAAAAATTTGCAATAGACAATAGGGTAACTATTTTTAATGGAGATTGTCTGGAGTTGCTAAAGACAATTCCAGATAATTTTTGCGATCTAATTGTCACATCGCCGCCATATTGTATAGGTAAAGAGTATGAAAATATTCATGATGATATTATGAGTTTTAAGGAGCAACAATCAAAAATATTTAATGATATTTATAGGGTTCTAAAGGTTGGTGGTAGTTTGTGTTGGCAGGTAGGATATCATGTTAACAAAACAGAGATATTTCCTTTAGACTACTATGTGTATCAGGTGTTTTATGAAAGTAGTTTAAAGCATAAAATCCCACTTGTTTTAAGAAATAGAATTATTTGGACTTTTGGACATGGTCTAAATAGTTCAAAACGTTTTAGTGGAAGACATGAAACAATACTATGGTTTACAAAAGGCAAAGAATATAATTTTAATTTAGACAATGTACGTATACCACAAAAATACCCAGGCAAACGTTCATATAAAGGAGGGAATAAAGGGGAATTTAGCGGTAACCCCTTGGGTAAGAACCCATCAGATGTGTGGGATATACCAAATGTTAAGGCCAACCATATAGAAAAAACAAAGCACCCATGTCAATTTCCAATTGCTATCCCACAGAGGCTAATTAAAGCATTAACGCCCATCAATGGAATAGTTTTGGACCCGTTTATGGGTTCTGGAACATCAGGTGTAGCATCCATACTAGAGCAGAGATGCTTTGTGGGAGCAGAGATACAAAAAGAATACTTTAATATTGCCAAAACGCGTATTCAGGAAGCTATTGATGGGGTTATAAAAGTCAGAAAGGATGTACCAGTTATGGAGCCTGACTTAAATAGTTCGGTTGCGATGTTACCAGAAGAATTCCGTAAAATTAGAGAAGGACAAGTATAAATGCCTAAAAGTATTAGAAAATCAAAAAAATCTCCGGAAGAGATAAAAAAAGCAATATTGTCTAGAATTTTTAGGAATAGTATAAAAAATACTTTTATTATGGCTGGTTTTGAATATTTAAATACACTAAATAAACACTTTAAAGTAGGACATAGGACTGTAGAATTAGATTTTATATTTATTTATGAGAATATAATTTTGATTTGTGAAGATACAGCAACAAAAACAGATAAAATTAAAGATCATGTTAGAAAAAAGCATGAGGGATTTGTAGAAATCAATAAAAATACAGCAGAGTTTTGCCAATGGCTATATGATAATTTTCAAGGTTCATTTATTAAACAATATTCATTAGATAGATATAAAATCAAGTTTTTGTATTTTCCTCAAGAAAAACTTGATTTTAGTGATGATGATTATAAATTATACTCATTGATAAAATTCGTCGACCATAATGCTTTAATGTATTTATCTAAAATGTCAAAATGTATAAAAAGGTCGGCCAGATATGAAATTTTTAGATTCTTAGGATTAAATGATGATGACATAGGTATTGTTACTACAGAAAGTAGCCAGAAAGAAATAAAAACTACAATAATTACTCCAAAGTCGTTTACCGGCATTAAAGACAATGTAAGAATAGTATCCTTCATGATGTCTGCAGAGACTTTAATAAAAAACTCTTATGTCTTAAGAAAAGATAACTGGGAAGATTCTTCTTTGCTTTATCAACGTCTAATTCAGGATAAAAGAATTAACAGCATAAGAAAATTTTTAGTAACAAATAAAGAAGCTTTTTATAATAATATCATTGTAGCTTTGCCTGAAGATATTTCCTTTAAAAGAGATAATACACCTATTAATATTGATGAAATTAATAAGCTTGATGTATGCACTATGCTTATCCCAAATTGTATGAATAGTATATGTATTATTGATGGACAACATCGTATTTATGCTCATTATGAAGGTTTGGAAACAGATAGTGATGAGTCTAAAATATCACAGTTAAGAAAAGAGTTGCACTTATTAGTTACGGGTCTTATTTTTCCAAAAGGTATGTCAGATACTCAAAAAATAAAGATACAGAGTGAAATATTTTTAGATATTAATTCTAATGCCAAACCAGTATCTCAAGATGTATTACTACATATTCAAATGGTTAAAGATCCTATTTCGGATTTTGGTTTATCTAGGTCAATCATTGATCTCCTAAATAAAGAAAGTATTTTTCGAAATAAATTTGAAATGTCATTATTGGATGAAAATAAAATTAAAATTGCGTCAATAATTAAATTTGCGTTGCGTTATTTAATAACTTTAGACCCCAAGGATGGTAGAAAAAATCTATTCTTTCACTGGGATGGCGATAAAGAGGCACTAAAAAGAATGGATGATGCAACCTTGGATAAATATAAAAAATTTTGTGTAGAAAAAATCTCAACATATTTTGAGGCAATAAGGAAACATTTCAATAGTGAATGGCATGATCCTAAATCTAAGATATTATCTGTAACATCTATAAATGGGTTTATTATGAGCTATCTTACACTTATTGATAAATATGGAATTAAAGATTTTGAATTTTATGATGAACTTTTAAATAAGTTAGATTTTGATTTTTCAAAAGATAATTTTCCATATACATCAAGTCAATATGCAAAATTCTCTAGAGAAATTATAAAAAAACTGGAAATTGAGTTGGAAGATTAAAAATGATAAAAAATTTTTATCGTTTAAAACAAAAGTATAATGACATAAGTACTAAATCTATGCATTAAATGTATATAAAATAGTAGTGATTTTTATATAAAACTTATAATCTTATATAATGTTAAATTAGATTTTTTTAACAAACGCTGAATTTATATATTAAAACAATAATGAGTTACAGTAGGCTTCTAAAAAAGACATTATACATTTACCACCTGGTTTGGACGAATATGTTTGTCTTGTTTTACTATAGGTTGATTAAAATATACCAGTATATCATTAAATAGCCTTATATAGCAAAGCAACAACTAAAAACACTATATGGATTAATATTTGAATATCTATTAATGATACGGAAACATGAAAATAAGATTACTTTCTAGATATGAAGCAAAAAGAAATTTGATATACAAGAATTTTTATATAAATAAAGGTCAGCAAAAGTTCTATCACTACTAATAGAACAGGTGTTGTATTGATATTTTTTGGTTTTACATAAATCTTTTAAAATTTGAAAAACAAATAATCTCTATCAATAAATCATCTAAAAAATTTAACTACAATGGCATGTAAAATTATAAAAGGATACAACTTGAGCAAAATTTATAATCTTGACAAAGACACAAAGATAGTTGAAAAAAGCGTCGTTAGCAAAAGGCTCTTTAAAAACAAAAACGCAAGCGTAGATATATACGCATTTGACGAGGGCGAGGAGCTTGATCACGAGATGCTTTTTATAGATAGCCTTGCCTTCGTCATTGACGGCGAAGCGCAGCTTGAGTATGGCGAAAAGCAGATGAGGCTTGGGCGCGACGAAGCCTGCCTTATCGAGGCAAAAACCTGGAGAAAGCTCAAATTTACAAAGAAGACAAAATATTTACTAATAGATTTTAAGGAGAATGTTATGATAGATCATTTAGACAAGGCGAGTGTTTTTAGCCTCGCAGATGCCGTTAGCTACGAGAGTGGCAAGATAGTTAGCAAGACGCTTGTCAAAAACGAAAATGGCTCGATGTCGCTACTTAGTTTTGACAAAGACCAAGAGCTCTCAACCCACGCTGCCCCAGGAGATGCGCTACTTATCGCGCTTGATGGCGAGCTTGATTTAAAGATAGCTGATGAGAGCTTTCATCTAGTAAAGGGCGATAGTATCGTGCTTCCAGGTAAGATCCCACACGGTCTAAAAGTGAAAGACAAATTCAAAATGCTTCTAATCGTCACAAAAGACAAAATGTAAAATAAGCCCTATTTTAGGGCTTCTCTCTTTTATAAATCACATTAAATTTACCCTTAATAACCCAAAAAGCAAAGTCATAATATAATCCCTTTAAAATTTGAAGAAGAGCTATGAAAAAAGAAAATTCCAAACTATTTTTACTGCTATTTTTGGGCGCGCTTTCAGCTTTTGGTCCATTTGTCACAGACCTTTACCTGCCAGCACTTCCAGCCATAACTGAGTGGTTTGGCACAAGCGTTCCAGCAACCCAGCTAACTCTTACGACCTCGATGGCAGGCCTTGCGATCGGCCAGCTAATAGTTGGTCCAATCAGCGATAAATTTGGCCGAAAAACACCACTTACCATCTCGCTCATCATCTACACGATTAGCACTATTTTTATATTTTTTGCGCAAAATATCCAGTTTTTTATCTTTATGCGCATCATCCAAGGGCTTGCAAGTGCGGGCAGTCTCGTCATCTCAAGAGCCGTTGTGAGCGACCTTTATAAGGGTCACGAGATGACTAAATTTTTTAGTTTGATGATGGTTGTAAATGGTCTTGCTCCGATATTTTCACCAATAGGCGGCAGCTTGCTACTTAAATTTACCGACTGGCGCGGCATCTTTATGGCGCTAACAATCATTGGTATTTTGCTATTTATCGCAAATTTTTACTTCAAAGAGAGCCTAAGCCCTGCTAACCGCCTAAAAGTGCCTTTGCTTCAGACCTACAGCGTCTTTGGCAAAATTTTAAGAAAAAAGAAATTTATGCTATTTATTGCGATCCAGACATTTACGATGGCTGCGATGTTTGCCTATATCGCGGCATCTTCTTTTATCTTACAAGAGTTTTACTTGCTAAGCCCAGTAAGTTATAGCTTTTGCTTTGCGGCAAATGGCCTAGCCATCGTTATAGGTGCTAGGCTTTCAAGCTTGCTAAATGAACGAAAAGCGCTAAAAACTGGGCTTTTTGGCACCTTGTTTGCTAGCATTTTTATAGCGTTTATGCTTTGCTTTAAATTTGAAGTGATCGGCGTTATCATCGCATTTTTCTTGCTTTTGCTCTTTACTGGATTTATCTTACCAACAGCCTCATCACTCGCGATGAATGAGGGCAGAGAGTACGCTGGCTCAGCCTCAGCGGTGCTTGGATTTTGCCCATTTTTCTTAGGTGGCATCATCTCGCCACTAGTTGGTCTTGGTGACATTTTTTACTCGACTTCGATCGCCATTTTAGCTTGCAGCGTGCTTGCTTTTATCTCATTTTTAGGGCTAAAAAGAGTTGCGTAAAATTTATCTTGTCTCAAACACAAAAACAGCCGATGAGAGCGTTGTAAATTTAAGCGTTAGCAGGATAGAGTTTTTGAAATTTGATTTGAATTTAAGCGAATTTGACGCGCTTGTGGCAACCTCCAAAAATGCCTTTAATGCCTTAAAATTTAATGAGATCAGTGCGCTAGAAAATTTACCAGTTTTTGCCATAGCAAGTGGCTGTGCGGCGGCTGCAAATGGGCTTGGTTTTACTCAAATTTACACTGGACAAAATGCTCATGGAGATGACTTTGCAAGAGAAATTTTGCCACTTTTAAAGGGCAAAAAGGTGCTTTATCTAAAGGGCAAAGATAGCGCTTCAAATTTCTTAGAAATTTTGCAAAACGGTGGCGTAAATATAAAGGCGGTCATTGCCTATGAAAATGTCTTAAATCCTTGCAAAATGGAGCTAAAACCACCAAAAAATAGCATTTTGATCTTCGCATCTCCGATAAATGTGAGAAATTTTCTTACTAATTTTGGCTGGGACGAGAGCTATCAGACGATAAGCATCGGAAAGGTCACTGCAAAAGAGCTAAAATTTAGCACGCCACTTGTTAGTCAAAGTCAAGATATAAACGCTTGTATCGCACTTGCCAAAACGTTACTTTAAGCAAAGAATTTATATAATTTTATTGCCTGAGTGAAGCGAGTCAGCATTTTACGGGGTCCAACACTTTTTTGTTAGCGAAAAGGTATGGGTGCCTTGCGATGTGGCTTCGTTTGAGCCTTAAACAGCGAGAAGTTGCAACCTTTTGGTATCCATCTATTTGCAAGATTGGCTTTGTTTATGGGCCACTCTTCTATGCGACGCCCACTTGGGTTTTTAAATTTACGGAGATAATATGAACATTCTCATAATAGGAAGTGGCGGCCGCGAATACGCCATTGCTCTAAAACTAAAAAGCGAAAAAAATATAAATTTATACTTTGCGCCTGGAAATGGTGCGACCTCACGCCTTGGTGAGAATTTAAGCATAAAAGACTTTCATGAGCTAGCAAATTTTGCCAAAAAAAATAGTATCGAGCTAACTATCGTGGGACCTGAAGCGCCTCTTAGTGAAGGCGTAGTGGATATCTTTAAAAAAGAGGGTTTACTCATCTTTGGACCAAGCAAAGCAGCTGCTAGACTTGAGGCTAGCAAGGCCTATATGAAGGACTTTTTAGCTAGAAATAATATAAAAACTGCAAAATATTTAAACACAGACGATAAAGAAAAAGCATTTAAATTTATCGATACTCTAAGTGCTCCGATGGTTATAAAGGCTGACGGACTTTGCGCTGGAAAAGGCGTGATCATCGCAAATTCCAAAGAAGAAGCCAAAGAGGCAGTTAGCGACATGCTAAGTGGAGCTAGCTTTGGTGATGCTGGTAAATTTGTAGTGGTTGAAGAGTTTTTGGACGGCTTTGAGCTAAGCTTTTTTGCCATTTGTGACGGCGAAAATTTTGTAAGCTTGCCAGTGGCGCAAGACCACAAACGCCTACTTGATAACGATGAGGGTCTAAATACTGGCGGCATGGGCGCTTATGCTCCAAGTCCGCTTGCTTCAAAAGAGCTTATAAAAAGGGTCGAAGAAGAGGTTGTAAAACCTACGTTAAAAGGGATGAAAAACGAGGGCAGTCCGTTTTGTGGAGTGCTTTTTGTGGGGCTGATGATTGTGAAAAATGAGCCTTATGTGCTTGAGTTTAACGTGAGATTTGGCGATCCTGAGTGCGAGGTTTTGATGCCATTAATCGACGGAAATTTGAGCGAAATTTTACTAAGTGCTGCAAAGGGCGAGCTAAAGCCTATTAGTTTAAAAGATGAATTTGCTGTTGGTGTCGTGATGTCTAGCAAAAATTATCCTTATAAAAGCAGCCCAAAGGCTAAAATTTCTGTTTTAAATGATGTAAAAGATGCCCATATAGCTTACGCAGGCGTGAGCAAAGAGGGTGATGAAATTTACGCAGATGGGGGCAGAGTGCTAGTCTGCGTGGCGACTGCAAAGAGCATAAAAGAGGCACGTGATAAGGCCTATGAGCTTTGCGAAAATGTCAAATTTGACGGAGCACACTATAGAAAAGATATCGCGTGGCAGGCTCTAAAATGAGTATGCAGATAGAAGAGAAGCTTCAAAACGAAGAAATTTCACTTGCCCCTTTTGCTAAAAGGATCATGGCGTTTTCTATCGATGAGATCATAGTTTCGTTTCTTTTTATGATCATCTATTGGGAGCCTCTTTCTACTAGCACTAACTATGATGACGCTAGAAATTTAGTATTAAATTTATTTTGGCAAGTGGTCGCTTTAAAAGTCATCTATCACACATTTTTTGTTTGGTATTATGGCGCAAGCCTCGGGCAGATGATAACAAAGACGATGTGTATAAATGTAGAAATTTTAGATAAGCCAAATTTAACTCAAAGTCTTGTTAGGGCGATATTTAGGATAGTTAGTGAAGCTTGTTTTTATCTTGGCTTTGCTTGGGCACTTTCAAACCCTGCAAGGCAGACGTGGCAAGACAAAATAGCAAAAACAGTGGTGATAAATGCGTAAAATTTTATTTTTGATTCCGGTTTGTGTTTTTAGTTTAAGTGCAGCAGTGCAAGATGTGCAGCTATTGGCTGATGATGTGAAGCAAGATAATGGCATCGTAACGGCAAACAAAAACGTCGTTGTATATTCGCAAGAGTATCTTGTGACGGCTGATTGTGCTGTTTATGATCAAAACAACTCAGTCATTGAGCTCTTTGGCAATGTCAATATGATGAAGGGCAAAGATGAGGTCTCCCGCTCAAACTACGCTAAGCTAAATTTGAAAAACAACAACGCTGCCTTTGAGTCGCTCTTTATGATGAACAAAGACATGGAAGTGTGGATGAGAAGTGATGAGAGCAGCTCAGATAGCGAGTACTACAGAGTAAGAAAGGCGATGGTTTCAAGCTGCAACGTCCAAGATCCTGACTGGAGCATCACCTCAAGCTCAGCCATGCTAAACAAACAGAGTAAATTTTTGCACCTTTTTAACCCAGTCTTTCGCATAGCAAACGTGCCAGTCTTTTACTTGCCATACTTTGGCTTCTCAACTGATACTACAAGAAGGACAGGCCTTTTGCCACCAGAGCTTGGATATGGCAAGTCAGAGGGCTTTTACTACAAGCAGCCAGTCTATTTTGCTCCTTATAATGAGTGGGATCTGGAGTTTGATCCGCAGATAAGAACAAACAGGGGCGCTGGAATTTACGGTACTTTTAGATTTACTGATTCACCTGATTCAAGAGGTGAGATCAGTTTTGGTTCATTTACTGATAAAAACAGCTACCGAGCCAAGCAAAAAAGCGAGACTTCAAACAGAGCTGAGCTAAAAAACAAAACCCATAAAGGTGTCGGGCTAAAATATGAAAGAGATAAGCTTATAAAATACCTTAGCGAGGCCGATCTGCAAGAGGGCATGTGGATAGATGCAACTAAGCTAAATGATATAGACTATCTAAATTTAAAGGGCAGAGATGATGACTATGACTCGCTTGTCACCTCTAAATTTAACTACTTCATAGCAAATGACGATCACTACTTTGGTGCCTATGCGAAATACTACATAGATACCGAAAAAATCGGCTCAAAAAACGAAAACAAAGATACGCTTCAAGAGCTTCCATCGCTTCAGTATCATAAATTTACAAACGATATAGTCTTGCCAAATATCTTATATTCAATCGATCTTCAATCACATAGATATGATAGAAAGATAGGCGTTAGAGCAACTCAGTATGAATTTACGCTGCCAGCTTCAGTGCATGTGCCACTGTTTGATGATAGCTTAACGTTTTCATTTTACGAGTACCTTTACGCTTCAAGGATAAACTACGAAAATAAGATAAATTCATTTGATGACAAAAGAGAAGATAAACACGCAAATTTTGTAAATAACTACCATAAATTTGCTCTTCACACAGACCTTGCAAAGGCGTATGAGAGCTTTTATCACACTTTAAATTTTGGTGCTGAGTATTTGCTACCAGGCTACAGAAAAGGAAATTTAGACGACGAGTTTATCTATGACAAAGATCTAAATGAATATGAAAATTTCTTAGCTCAAGATCAGAGCAAAGAGGAAGTTTCTGGCTATTTGACGCAGTATTTCTTTAACGGCAGTGGCAGAAAAGTCGTCAAACACAGCATCTCACAAGGTTACTACACAAAAGATGATGAGTATTCAAATTTAAAAAATGCCATCTACCTATATCCGTTTGAGAATTTTAGCATTTATAACAAGCTAGAGTATTCACACAAAGATAGAGAGCTTAAAAAGGTTCAAAATGGACTTTACTATACGCATGATCTATTTTGGATAAATATGCTCCATACGATGAAAAAGAGCGATAGCCTTGCTAAAAACAGCGCAACAAAAGATAGCTACTTTACAAGCAGTGCAGGCGTGAAGCTCCCTCATCAATATAGCCTAATTGGCGGCTGGCAATACGACCTTGAGAGAAGCTATACAAAGAGCTGGAGAGTTGGCGTGCTTCATCAAAGAAAGTGCTGGAACTACGGGCTAATTTATCAACACGATGTCGAGCCGACAACAACGACAAATGGCTCAGCCTCAACTAAGAAAAGTGGCATCTACTTTACTATAAATTTCTATCCGATGGGCGGCTTGCACTATGACTTTTCACAAAGCAGCACTACTTCATCAAGTAGCAAATAAGATGGCTAGATAAATGGCAAGCGTTAAATTTAAAGATCAACTAGATGCAGCTAACAAGCTCATCGAGATCTTGCCAAAAAAAGAGCTAAATGACGCTAAGACGATAGTTCTTTGCATGTCGCTTGAGTCAGTTATCCTGACTGATGTGGTTTGCAGGGGGCTAAATTTAAGCTACGAGATGCTCTTTAGCGAGCCAATCCCTGCGCCAAACAACACCGAATGCGACGTAGCGATAGTTAGCGAGACCGAGGATATCGTGCTAAACGATCCTCTCATAAAAGCTTTTAACATAAGCTATGACTACATCTACGGCGAAGCGCATAGAAAATATGAAGAGAAAATTTTAAAAAATGTCTATAAATATAGAAAAGGAAATTTGATAGGAGAGCTAAAGGGCAAGAATATTTTACTGATCGATGAGGGGTGTGAGACTGGCATGACGGCACTCATTTGCATAAAGACGCTGCTTGATGTGAAGGTAAAGTCCATCTCATACGCAACGCCGATGATAGCCACTGATGTCTTTGCAAATTTAAATGATATGGTCGATGAAATTTATACGATAAATAAGATTGTTGATTTTATCGATGTGGATTCGTATTACGAGAAAAAGATCGAGGCTACGAGCGAGCGCATCATGTCGATATTAGAAGAGAGCCCTCACTATTTACCGTTACAAAAACAACAAGGAGATAAAAATAATGCAATATAGTATAGAAGTCAATAATCAGGTCGAAATTTTTGACCTTAATAAAGTAGCTAAACAAGCTAGCGGGGCAGTGCTTTTAAGGGTGAAAAACACCGTAGTTTTAGCAACTGTGGCAAGAGAAGATGTGCAAGTTGAAGAGGACTTTTTGCCTCTAACGGTGCAATACATCGAAAAAGCTTACGCAGCTGGCAAAATACCAGGCGGTTACGTCAAGCGTGAGACCAAGCCAGGCGACTTTGAGACACTAACAGCTCGCATCATAGATAGATCACTTCGCCCACTTTTCCCAAAAGGCTACGCATACCCAACACAGATCGTTGTCATGGTGCTTTCAGCTGATCCTGAGGTTGATTTACAAGTTGTGAGCCTAAATGCGGCTTCAGTTGCACTTTACCTTAGTGACATCCCTGTAAATCGCCCAGTTTGTGGCGTAAGGGTTGGCTATATAGATGATAAATTTGTTATAAATCCAAGCAACTCTGAGCTAAAACAAAGCGCGATCGATCTTTATGTTGCTGGCACAAAAGATGAGCTTTTAATGATCGAGATGAGAAGCTTACCTCAGCAAACTACGCAGCTCATACCGATGGTAGCGATCGAGCCGATGATAGATCCAAGCCTAAGTGATAGCATGGCTCAAAAGCAAGTGATGAATGAATTTAGCGAAGATAAGATGGTTGAGGCGATCGACTTTGCTGGCAAGGCTATACTAAGAGCTAGCAGCGCTTATGAAGAGGCGTTTAAAGAGCATAAAAAAGAGGATGCCGCACTTGAGCTAAAACCAGAGATAGAAAACGAAAATATCGCTATTTACATCGATAAATTTTATAAAGCAGAGGTTAAAAACGCGATCAATCAAATGGCAAAGAGCGAGCGTGCAAGCGAGCTTGGCAAGATCGCTAAACAAATTTCAAGCGATGAGGTAGCTCAAAAAGAGGGCTGGGACGAGGCTGTCATCTCGAATGTCCTTGGTAAATATAAAAAGAAAATAGTAAGAGAGCAGATCATAAATGAGGGCGTTAGAGCCGACGGACGCGGGCTTGAAGAGGTTAGACCTATTAGCATCGAGACAAATGTCCTTCCAAACGCTCACGGCTCATGCCTCTTTACAAGAGGTCAAACTCAGGCTCTAGTTGTCGCCACTCTTGGTACAGATAGCGATGCGCAGATGTATGACATCCTAACTGAAAAAGCTCCTTTGGTTGAGAAATTTATGTTTAACTACAACTTCCCAGGCTTTAGTGTCGGCGAGGCAAGCCCACTTAAAGCTCCAGGCAGACGTGAGCTTGGACATGGAAATTTAGCCAAACGTGCCCTTGCACCAAGCATCGATCTAGCTTCTCCATATACGATAAGGGTCGTTTCAGAAATTTTAGAGAGCAACGGCTCAAGCTCTATGGCTAGCGTTTGCGGTGGTTCGCTTGCACTTAGAGCAGCTGGGGTCAATACCCAAAAACTAGTCGCTGGTGTTGCTATGGGTCTTATATTTGAAGGTGATAAGCACGCTGTTTTAACTGATATCATGGGTCTTGAAGACCACGACGGAGATATGGACTTTAAAGTTGCTGGCACAAGTGATGGCATCACAGCGCTTCAGATGGATATCAAGCTTGGAGGCATCAGCCTAGAGGTGCTAAAAGAGGCGCTTTATCAAGCAAAACGCGGCAGAGAGCACATCCTTACTCTAATGACACAGGCTGATAAAAATATAGAGATAAACGAAGATGTATTACCAAAACTTGAGCTATTTAACGTTGATCCAAGCAAGATCGTAGATATCATCGGTCAAGCTGGCAAGACTATAAAAGAGATCATCGAGAAATTTGAAGTTTCGATCGACCTTGATAGAGAAAAAGGCGAGGTCAAAATCGCAGGCGGCGCTAAGAAAAACGTCGATGCAGCAAAAGACTACATCATCTCTATCACTTCAAAAGAGAACTCTCGCTCATTTGGCAAAAAGCCGTTTAAACACGACAAAGAGCGTGTAAAACCGACATTTAATATCGGAGATGAATTTGTTGGAAGCGTAAAAAGCGTGGTTGATTTTGGAGTATTTATTGAGTTAAAAGACGGAGTTGATGGTCTGCTTCACATCTCGAAGATAAAGAGCCCATTAAACGTAGGCGATCAGGTAAAAGTGTGTGTGAGCGAGCAAAAAGGAAACAAAATTTCGCTCTCTTTGGTTGAATAAATTTTTAAAGGATAGATGATGAAATACAAAAAGTTGCTTTTTCCAATAGGAGCAGGGGACGATATCGAGCCAAGAATTTACGGTGCTTTAAAGGTTGCACAATGGTTTAAAGCTCACATGGAGATCCTCACTTGCCAACTAGATCCAAGCGTGGTTTATAATATGAAAATGACGCTTCGTGGTGGAGTGCTTTTTGAGGAATTTTTAAAATCAGCCAAGTCTGAGCTTGCGGTTGAGCACGAAGAGAACGAAAAGCTTTTTAATAAAATTTGCGCCGAGCTAGGCATAAAGGTGAGCAATGAGATCATCGAAGATGTTTGCACTGCAAATTTCACGATCCATAATGGAAAAAGAAGCGCCATAGTTGAGCAAGAGAGTAAATTTTGCGATCTAGTCGTAGCTGCAGTGCCACTTGATGGCAAGATCACTGGCACATTTGAGTCAGCTGTTTTAAAAAGCGGCAAAAATGCGATCGTTATCCCTAGAAAGATGCGTGATTTTAAGGCTGATAATATCCTTGTAAGCTGGACAGGAACTACTCAAAGCTCAAGAGCCCTAACTGGAGCGATCGATCTTTTAAAGAGCGCTAAAAAAGTTCAGTGCATCACTTCAAAGGCAAGCCTTGGTGATAATGCTGAGCTAAATCTTAAAAAGCTTGAAGAGTATTTTAAGGTTCATGGCATTAGTGCGTCTTTTGAGATCATAGCAACTACAACGATACCTGGCGAGGCACTTTTAAAAGCTGCAAATGATAGAAACGCAGACCTTATCGTAGCCAGCAGATATGGCGAAAACGGACTAATGGAGATGGTCCTTGGCGGAACATCAAGATTTTTCTTAGAACATACAAATATCCCAGTTTATCTATAATGGATTGCGGCTTAGTCCGCGATCTAATTTTTTAAAATCATCTTTTTGTTTTGCAAATTTTAAAATTTGCTAGAGCTTCTCTTGTAAAAAATATTTTTAGTTTATAATCGGAAATTTTAAAATTTGCTAGAAATTTCTTAAAAATAAATCACATGCAGTGCTTTAGCACTGCATGCATTTTTGTTTAAGCTTTTTGATTATTAAATTTAAAGCAGTTGGATAAAAATTAAATTTAAAAATATACAAATCCCAACCCAGTCTAAACCAGGTTGAAATTTATGAAGATTTATAAAGCAGTTTGATTAAAATTTATTCTTTCTTACTTCACTTACTATTGTCTTAGCCATGTTATCAACCTCTGATGTGACTTCATTTGCTTGGTTTGCAATTACTACATTTTCTTTTGTTAGGTGATCTATTTGAGCAACTGATTGATTGATCATATTGATACCTTCACTTTGCTCTTTGATTGATTCACTCATCTCATTTATTGATTGAGCTAGGACATTTGTATTTGCTTCTATCTCACCAAGTGATTTTTGAGTTCTCTCAGCTAGCTTTCTAACTTCATCAGCCACAACTGCAAATCCTCTACCGTGTTCTCCAGCTCTTGCTGCTTCTATAGCAGCATTAAGAGCAAGTAAATTTGTTTGATCTGCTATATCTCTAATGATAGTTATGATGTTTTTAATTTCATCACTTTGTCTTATAACATCAGCTGTCTTTTGAGAGATGGCATTCATTGAGCTAGACATTTGCTCAACTGCTGCTGCTGATTCTTGTAAGCTATTTGCTTGTGTGCTAGCACCTTGTGTGAGCTCTTTCATAGCCAAAGCCAAAGTTGTAGCCTTTTCTTCAAGCATCTTGGCATCATTTAAATTTGAGTTTAGCATAGTGCAAATTACTTCACCCATATTTGATACTCCAAGTATCATATCTTTTAGGTCGGCTTCAGCACCTTCTGGAACCTCTATAGTTGGTGTAAAATCATTCTTAGAATATGTGTTTAAAATAGCAGTAACACTTCTAATATTATGTGTTATACCAGCAAAGAAGCTGTTTAGTAGTGTTTTTAACTCTGCCAAAGATGGGTTATTTGGATTTTGGTTTATAACAACTCCTAATTTACCTTTATTGACAGTATTGACAATAGCATTAAGCTCACTAATCATTACATTATCTTTTTTGATGCCTTCAACTACTTCGCTGATATTCTCATTAATAACCTTGCTCATATCTCCAAACTCATCATTTCTATTTATATCTAATTTAGCTGGAGCATCAGCCTTATATGTAACAAATTTAAAGACTTCAGTTAATTTATCTTGTATGGTCTTGATAGGTTTTAGAGATCTTTTTAAAAGGAAGAAAACAAATGCAGATAAAATAACAATAAAAAGAACAGCCATAATAGCTTGTATTTTAAGTAGTGGCATAGTATTTGACGTAAATACATCTTTTTGCATAGCAGAGATAGCTAGCCAGCCACGATCATTTAGCTCTATGAAGTCAGCATATAAGTCTTCACCTTTTAAATTTTTATATAGTATAAGACCATTCTCGTCAAAATCCTTTGCTTTGTATCGCTCGATTAACTTTTTGGTTAGTTCAGGGGCTGTATTTATTATATTTTTATCAGGGTGGATGATGATCTTACCATCTTTATCTGCAACAAAAGCATAGCTATAATCAGTCTTGCTGATACTCATGATCTCTTTGCTTAGCTCTTCGATACTAACATTTGTAGCTGCAACGCCGGCATCTTTTATGGGAGCAACGAAGCTTATTACCATTTGTTTTAAAGAAGAAGATATATACGGATCAGTAAAGGTAATGCCATTTTTTTCTTTAGCTAGTTTATACCAGTCTCTAGCCCTTGGATCATAGCCATCTTTTGGGGTTTCGTTTTTACCATTTGAGCGGTACATCGCACCGTCATTATAGCCAGCATAAACAAGCCCAACCTCTTTATTTGACATCGATTTGCCTTGAGCTAAGATGGCGTCGATACCGTTGCGGTTTTCATCTAGCTTAGACAGGATAGAAGACATACTATCGACAATATGAAGATTATTGTTAAAAAATATATCCATTGCATCTTTAATATCTTTTAGAATTTGGCGCTGAGCTTGTGTGACTAGCTCGGTTGTCTTGTTCTGAGCAGTGTAGTAACTAGCGGCTGACATAGCCACAAACGATATACATAGAGCAACTATTAGCATTAGCGCTATTTTATTGGTGATTGACTTCACACGAATTCCTTTACATAATGATTTTATGTTGTCTATATCGGCTAGTTTAAAAAGAATTGTATAGCTGTTTAAGAAGTTTTTCTTTAAAAATAAGAAATTCTGATCTAAAAGATAAATTTAAGGTCGCTCTTTTATCAAATTTAAAAGATTTTCTCTGATATTTTCACTAGTTAAATTTGAAATTTCACCGTAGAAATTCCCCTCTTTATCTAGCAGATAGATAGCGGAGCTGTGAGCGACAGAGTAGCCCATAGCAGAGTTTTTAAGATGCACTTTTTGGTATTTTACGCCGTAGTTTTTAGCGACTTTTGGCAGATCGTTCATCTTTAGTCCGTCTGCATCTTTGTAGAAATTTTTTGCCATTAGGGTTAAATTTTCAGGCGTGTCACGCTCAGGATCAAGGGTGATGAAAAGTAGCTCAAAGTCATCTCTTTTTAGTTTATTTAGCTCATCGCCCACAAGAGAGAGCGTAGTAGGGCAGACATCGGGGCAGTAAAGATAACCAAAATATATCGCTTTATATTTGCCGTTATAGTTTTTAAGGCTCACTTCGCCATGCTCTGAAAGCGCCTTAAAATCATACTTGTTAGGCTTTATAAAAAGCATCGCAAGACCAGCA
The DNA here is from genome assembly GCF_015230035.1 of Campylobacter concisus. Taxonomy (GTDB): domain Bacteria; phylum Campylobacterota; class Campylobacteria; order Campylobacterales; family Campylobacteraceae; genus Campylobacter_A; species Campylobacter_A concisus_BK. The sequence goes on along the minus strand of NZ_JAAKZD010000001.1, from coordinate 75,603 downwards.
CATATTAAGATTATTATCAAGCCCCAAAGTGTCTTTTTCATCATTTGCCCTTACATTTTTAGATCAAGATCGACAAAAAATCCAGTCTCTTTTTCGCCATCAAGCAGCTTAAACCTATACCTCATAAGATCGACTACGCAAGCACTTAGCACGACTTGTGCTATTAGATTATCGCCTCTTTGATCAAGCCTTGCCTTTATAGAACCCATGTTCATGTTTATGCCATCGATTACAAGATTTGGATCTTTTAGCCCTAAATTTTTGCCATTAATGATCTTAAAGCTAAATGGCCTCATCGCAAAGATCGGTCTTGGCGAGATGTCTATCTTTAGCTTAACGCCATTAAATTTCACCTCGCAAGCATCTTTGTTTAGATCACATTTTAGAGGATCAAGCGATGTATTTACATCGGCAAATTCAGGCGGATCCTCTTTGCTGACCATAAATTTATGACCTATCCAAAAAGCGCCTGCTACGATAAAGATGAGTGAAAAAAGGATTAAAATTTTTTTCATTATTTAAAGTTTTTAGTTACTCCGATATTATCAAGCTTGATGCTTTCGCCGTTGCTAAATTTAAGCTCCAGATCAACCTTGTCGCCATCTTTTATAGGTCTATTTAGATCCATAAGCATGATGTGAAGACCGCCAGGTGCTAGCTTAGTCTCGCCATTTTTTGGGATCACGGCATCTTTAACCTGAACCATAGCCATCATGCCATTTTCCATCTTGTGAGTGTGAATTTCAGTGCTTTTACAAACACTTGAATGAACGCCAACTAGCTTTACATCGGCATTTGAAGCGTTTTTGATATTCATAAAAATAGCGCTATTGTTTGTGCCAGGCTTTGTATCTCTTGCTCTGACATTTTCTAGGCTGATGTCAGCTGCCATTAGTGTAGAAGCCGCAAGCAATGCACCAAAAACAAGTTTTTTCATATTTTTTCCTTTATGGTAAATTAATAATGGTTTTCAGATTATACATATAAAGAAACTAAAATTCCCTTTAAAATTTAAAAATTGAAATTTTTTAGGTTATAATTACGCACTAAATTTTACTTTTTGGGACACTTCACTTGAAAAAGATACTATTTTTCTTCATCGCGTTAGCGCCTTGTCTTTTTGCCCAAAATTACGAAGAAATTTACTTAAAAAATGGCCCATCTGCTGTCATAGAAGCCATTGAAAAGAACATTTTAAGTAAGGACTACTGGCTAAACAAGCTCAAAGACAAGGACGTTAGATACGGATATTACGACAACGAGATACTTCTAAGCGTGGTTGATAAGACTGACAAAGAGCTTGAGGTCATCTCTTATAAAGATGGAGTTACAAAAAAACTCTTTAGCTCAAGCGTCATTGTTGGCAAAAATGGCGACAAACTGCTTGAGGGCGACCTAAAAACGCCAGTTGGCGTCTATCAGCTCACACGTAGATTTACGCCAAATGATAGATATCTTGGACCTATTGCCTTTTCTCTTTCATATCCAAATTTACTTGATAAACTTGCAAAACGTAATGGCAGCGGCATCTGGATACATGGCTATCCACTCGATGGTCAAAGGACAGATGAGCTAAAGACAAAAGGCTGCGTGGCTATGCAAAATGACATCTTGATGAAATTTGACGAAGTTATAGACCATAAAAAAACACTCGCATTTATCTATGAGGACAAGCGCCCAGAAGCAAGCGCGAACGACATAGCGGTGATCATCTCTGGAATTCTTAACTGGAAGAAGACTTGGAGCGAGAGTGACATCGATAGCTATTTGAAATTTTATGATAAAGATTTTGAGCGATATGACGGCATGAGCTTAGAAAATTTTAAAAATATGAAACGAGCGATCTTTTCTAAAAAAGAGAAAAAACATATCGCTTTTTCAAATTTTCTCATCACGCCTTATCCAAACCTTAAAAATGACAAGCTCTTTCGCGTGAGTTTTTATGAGGATTATGCTGCTGATACGCATAAATTTGCAGGTCAAAAGACCCTTTATGTCAAGCTTTATGGCGATGAGATGAAAATTTTTATAGAGGAGTAGAAGTGGAAAAATCTCAAGAAGTAAAAGAGAAGATAGAGAAAATTTTAGAGGCGAGGTCTGCATTTTTTGCTGAGCTAGACCGCCAAGTACCAAAGAAAAATGGCACTGATGTCTTTGACTTTAGCAAGGTCAAAGAGGCTGATCTAAAAGAAATTTACGCTAAATTTTACGCATTTGACTACAACGTAAGAAAGCTCTTGCCTGACGTTTATAAAGCTTATAATGTGAATTTCAATGTCTGAGATACGCCTAAACAAAGCAGCTTATATCCATAATCTAACTAAAATTTGTGACAAAGCTGGCGGAAAAGAAAAAGTGATCGTTGTGCTAAAAGATAACGCTTATGGACACGGCGCAAGGCTCATAGCTAGCGAGGCTAAGAAATTTGGCATAAAAAACTGCGCTGTAAAGAGCGAATTTGAAGCAGATGAGATTGCTGATATCTTTGAAAATATCTTGATCCTCTCGCACATCCCAACAGGCGATGAGAGCGCTAAATTTACCTACGCCATAAACGACATAGACGCACTTTTAAAGATAAAAGAAAATACAAAAATCAACCTCGCCATCGACACTGGCATGCATAGAAATGGGCTTGATATAAGCGAGCTTGATTATGCATTTGAAATTTTAGCTAGAAGAAATTTAGAGCTTCTTGGCGCTTATACGCACTTTCGCGCAAGCGATGAGCTAAATGCTGATTATTTCGTGCAAAGAGAAAACTTTAACGCCGCAAAAGCGAAAATTTTAGCCCTTTGCGATGAGTTTGGTATAAAAAAACCGATCTTTCACTCTCACAACTCAGCCGCCCTTGAAAGAGCAAGCGATATAAAAGATGAGATGGTGCGCGTTGGCATCGCTCAGTATGGATATGCCCAGTTTAACGGCTCATTGGAGCTAAAGCCAGTGCTTTCACTTTGGGCAAAGCGCGTTAGCAGACGCGTTTTAAAAAGTGGTCAAAGCGTGGGATATGGGGCTAAATTTATAGCAAAAGATGATATAAACGTCGCTACTTACGACCTTGGATATGGCGACGGACTGCTAAGATATGGCGGAGATGGCGAGCTAAGGCTTGCAAACGGCGAGATGGTACTTGGCAAAATTTCGATGGATAGTTTTAGCTGCAAAGATAGTGGCGAGTGGGTCTGTGTCTTTGAGGACGCAAACGTTTGGGCTAACTTTTTTGGCACGATAAACTACGACATCTTGGTCAAACTCTCGCCAAATATCACTAGAAAATTTATATAAAGGTAATATGTGAAAAAGATCGTTTTATTAGCTCTTGCAAGCCTTGCTTTTGGTGTGCAAGAGAGTGAGTTTAAAGTCTATGAGCAGATATTAAATCAGCTTGATACAAAGCAGATCCCAGCCTTTGTCGTCCAAACTGCAAAGCCAAATTTACCAAGCAGGGTCGATGAGATGATCACGCTAAAAGATGTAAGTAGCGACGGGCTGAATATTCATGGCGAGTTTGTCTTAAATGAGACCAAGACAAAGAAGCTAAAAGGCTACAACAAAGCTCAAATTTCGGCTTTAAAAGATGAATTTTATCAAAACGGAAAAGAGGCGCTTTGCAACTCAGGCATGGCAAGGGCTGCGCTAAATCGCGGCATCACGCTAAGTGGTAGCTACGGCTTTGAGGGCAGGCATCTTTTTGATTTGAAGCTGGATAAGAGTAGTTGCGAGTAGCCATTTTTGCGCTGGTTTTTTGCTCGCTAGCTCTGGCTCTTACGCCAGATATGGCAGCGAAAAATCACGTAACATACTACAAAAAAAAGCTCCCATTTATCTGCACACCGACACTGACACTTAATGATATCTTAAACGTCGGCGATACGCTCATCTACAGATACGCCGTCAAACACGCAAGAAAGCAAGAGATCAAAAGGCTTGAAGAAAAAGAACTTTTGGAATTTATCGAGGCTATAAAAAAAGAGAATTTAAGAACTGCATGCAAGGATAAAGAAATCTTAAATATGCTAAGTATCGGCGTTAGCTTGGATGAAATTTTCTACTCAGAAAACGGCGAACTAATCTTTGAATACACCATAAAAGATGAAGATTGCAAGAGACTTCAGTGAAATTCGGGGTTAAATTTTCGTTTTTGTCCTGCAAATTTAGTTTTTAGCCAAACCGTCTTTGTAAATTTTAACAAAACCGCATGCAGTGCGAAGCACTGAAGCATGCACCTCTAACGTGCGAGGGGATTGGGGGATCTAAAGGGAGATAAGGGGACGGCCTCGTAACTTGAGTCCCCTTGTCTCCCTTTTGATAAATAAAATTTATAAATTTCATTAGATTGCTTTGCAAATTTTAAAATCTTACTCACTCGCCTTAGCAGACTACTAAATTTAGGTCTCGTAGCCACTCGCCACTAAATTTAGAGCCGTGATATGCTCACTCATAAATTTTAAAATTTGCCTGACGCTCACCTGATTTGACAAAGCAAATTTACAAATTTTAAATCTTTACTCAATCGCCTTAGTAACTTATCAAATTTAGGTCACATTATCTCATGCTCTGAATTTGTAAGCGTAACATGCTCGTTCATGAAATTTAAATTTGCTTGCAAATGTCTAAATTTAAAGCCAAAAAAGATGGCAAAAAAGAAGATTAGCCCAAAATTTACTAAGGGCTAAATTTTTACATACCTCTTTTTATCTCTTGCTCTAGTCTTTGAAGCTCAGCGATCCTGTCGCTAGTGCTAGGATGCGTTCTAAAAAGCACACCAAGCTTGCTAGTTAGCGAGCCAAATGGATTTACGATAAACATATGTGCGCTTTGCTCGCTTGCGTTTTGCATGACGTAAGAATTCGAGTAGTTTTCAAGCTTTGTTAGCGCGCTAGCTAGCCACTCTGGGTGTCCCGTTAGATAGGCTGCGCCTTTGTCCGCCTTGTATTCGCGCTCCCTTGATATCGCCATTTGTATGACCGTAGCAGCTAGTGGCATCACAACGGCGATGATTAGCATAATCACTGGGTTGGCGTTTCGCTGCGAGTTTTGATTTTGACCGGCGATGGTGCCTATCTTGGCAAAATTTGCGACCATCGCGATAGCCCCAGCTAGTATGGCAGCAACTGAGCCAGTTAGGATGTCGTAGTGCCTTACATGGCTTAGCTCGTGAGCTAGCACGCCCTCGATCTCGTTTTCATTTAAAATTTTTAAAAGCCCCTCGGTTACTGCAACGGCTGCGTGGCTTGGGTTGCGCCCTGTGGCAAAGGCGTTTGGCACCTCTTCTGGTATGATGTAAATTTTTGGCATCGGCAAATTCGCCTTTTGTGTGAGGCGTGAGACGATCTCGTAAAGGCCGTGAGCGTTGCTCTCATCAACTGGGATGGCGTTATATCTTTTTAGAACGAGCTTGTCGCTGAAAAAGTAAGAAAATAGGTTCATGCCAGCTGCCATCAAAAAGGCGATCATCATACCTTGTTCGCCGCCCACGTAGCCGCCAACAGCGATAAAAACTAGCATTAAAGCAACCATTAAAAAAGCGGTTTTGAAAATTTCCATTTTTTTCCTTATTTTATAGCATTTGGCAAGATCGCTGCATCGATCTCAAATTTCGCAAGCTCGCAAAGGCTTGCTTCACTTTCTATCAAAACAGCAATAAGCGCGTCAAATAGGTAGTTTTGCGCGATTTTTGCTAGATCTTTTGCTAGCGTAATATCGGCAATAATAAATTTTGCTCCAGCGCCGTTTGCGATGATGGCTTCGTTTATGTCATTTGCGATGATACTAAAGTTTGCTCCAGCCTCTAGCGCTTTTTTTATCAAATTTCTATCAAATTTAAAGAGATTTTGCCTGCCGCTTAAAATTTCATCTTCGCTTTTGCAAAGATATAATGGCTCAAATTTGATCAGCTCATCACCTAAAATTTTCATCTCTCACCCTTTATACACTCTTTACAGATGTATTTTCCGTCCCTTAGCACCATTTGATCGATGTCTGTAAAGACGCCGCATTTGCTGCACTCCTCGAAGTTGCTGCTGCTTATCTTGTCGCTTTTTTTCCTATTTTTAAAAAATATAATGTAAATCGCAACCAAAATCGCTACAAAAAGCAAGTATTTCAACGTATCTCCCCTTGATTTTTGAGATTAAAAAATATGTAGTTTCTGTTTTTTTCATTATAAATTTGCGCGTCTATGCCTGAAATTTCATCCATGATGCTAGAGCCCTTGTAGATGAGAAATTTAGTGCTCTCATCATAAAATCCCTCACAAATTTTTATAAGCTCTTTTGTCTTGCTAAGCGCCCTTGAAGTGATGAGATCAGCCGTAAATTTATCTGCAAGCTCGATCTTTTGGCTATGAACTTCTAAATTTTGCAAGCCAAGCTCGATCTTAGCATAGCTTAGAAATGATGACTTTTTGGCTATCGGCTCAAAAAGGTGCCACTTCGTTTGAGGCATCGCAAGCGCTAAAAATATCGCTGGAAAGCCAGCTCCGCTACCAACATCGATCGCTGTTTTGGCACTTAGGTCAAAAATTTCAAGCGGTTTTATGCTATCAAACACCTGCTCGCTTATATCTTTATAGTTGCTTAAGCTATGAACCTTATTAAATTTAGCAAAAATTTGAGCGTAAGCCTTTACTTTTTCCTCAAATTCAGCTGGCAAGCAAAGCCCATTTTTCATCACAAGATGTGCCCCATTTGCTCTTTTTTGACCTTTAAGTAGCCTTCGTTAAATTTATTTGGTTTGATGACGATAGGCACGCGCTTTACGATCTTTACTGAGCTTAGTCCATGAAGTTTTAAAGGGTTATTTGTGAGTAAATTTACCTCTTTTATGCCGTAGTGATTTAGGATAAAATCAACCACTTCATACGTCCTCTCATCAGCCTTAAAACCTAGCTGGTGATTGGCTTCTATCGTGTCAAAGCCCTTGTCTTGGAGGTTGTAGGCATTTATCTTGTTTAAAAGCCCGATATTTCTGCCCTCTTGACGCAGGTAGATGACCATGCCGCCATTTTCTTCGATATATTTTAGGCTCACTTCGAGCTGGTCGCGGCAGTCGCACCTTAGGCTTCCGATAGCATCGCCAGTTAGGCACTCAGAGTGAATTCTAAGATTTACTACTTCGCTTAATGGCTCTTTGTAGATCACGAGGTGCTCTTTTGCCCCTTCTTTGAAGGCTTGAACCTTATAAGTGCCAAATCTTGAGGGTAGATTTGCGGCGTTTGAAATTTCTATTTTCATTTTAAATTTACTCCAACTGTGCTAAACTAGCTAAAAATCACGCATTTTAACAAAGAAAAGGAAAAAATATGTTTAAACGTTTTAGAAGATTAAGAATAAATCCAGCTTTAAGAGACATGGTAAGAGAGACTAGCCTTAGCGTAAATGACTTCATCTATCCGCTCTTTGTGGTCGAGGGCAGGGGCGTTAAAAACGAGATCGCTTCGATGCCAGGTGTTTATCATATGAGTATCGATGAAATTTTAAAAGAGTGCGAAGAAATAGTAAATTTAGGCATAAAATCGATCATTTTATTTGGCATACCGAGCCTAAAAGATAGCGTTGGCAGCGACGCACTAAGTAACGACGGCATCATCGCAACCGCACTTAGAGCTATAAAGGATAAATTTCCAAATTTAGTAGTCGTCACCGATCTTTGCTTTTGCGAATACACAGACCACGGCCACTGCGGTATAATCGACCATGTGCATAACACCATCGACAACGACGCAACGCTTGAAATTTCAGCCAAGCAAGCCTTGATACACGCTCAAAATGGCGCCGACATGATCGCACCAAGTGGTATGATGGACGGCATCATCACAACGCTAAGAGAGACACTTGATAACAATGGCTTTGAAAATTTGCCAGTGATGGCTTACTCAACTAAATTTGCCTCAGCCTACTACGATCCATTTCGCGACGTAGCGCAAAGCGCACCAAGCTTTGGCGATAGAAAGAGCTATCAAATGGACAGCGCAAACCGCCTAGAGGCGATCAATGAGAGCTTGCAAGACGAGGCGCAAGGTGCTGATATCTTGATGGTAAAGCCAGCACTTGCCTATCTTGACGTCGTTAGAGAGCTTAGAAATTTAACACTTCTGCCACTTTGCGTCTATAACGTAAGTGGCGAGTACGCACTGCTAAAAGCTGGCGCAAAAGCTGGCATCATCGACTATGAGCGCGTTATGATGGAGACATTAATCGGCTTTAAAAGAGCAGGGGCAAATTTGATCATCACCTATCACGCAAAAGAAGCGGCTAAAATTTTAAGGGGCTAAGATGAGGCACTTTTTGACGCTAAATGACTTTAGCAAAGATGAAATCGAGCAGATGATAAATTTAGCCCGCAAGATCAAAAAAGAGGCGAAGGCTAGAGAATTTAAGCCATATCTTAAAGATCAAAAGCTTGCGATGATATTTGAAAAAAGTTCAACCAGAACTAGAGTGAGCTTTGATGTGGGCATGCATGAGCTTGGCGGATATGCGCTATTTTTAAGTAAAAATGATATACAAATAGGTCGTGGTGAGCCAATCCGTGACACCGCTAGAGTGATAAGTAGGATGTGCGATATGGCTATGCTAAGGGTCGATAAACACGAGACACTAGAAGAATTTGCTAAATTTTCAAGCGTGCCAGTGATAAACGGCCTAAGCGATAAATTTCACCCAGTGCAGCTTATGGCGGACTATCTTACCATGCTTGAATTTAGCGCAGGCGAGAAGGTCGCGTATGTAGGGGACGGCAACAACATGACGCACTCGTGGCTCATGCTAGCAAGCAAGCTTGGTCTTGAGCTAAGGGTCGCCACGCCAAAAGGCTACGAGGTGGATGCTGAAATTTTAAAAATAGCTAATGAAAACGCAAAAATTTCAGGTGCGAAAATTTTTATCACAAATGATATAAAAGAAGCGCTAAATGGTGCCGATGTAGTGACTACGGACACTTGGGTGTCTATGGGTCAAGAGGCCGAGAAAGAAAAGAGGCTAAAAGACTTTGCTGGATACTGCGTGGATGAAAATTTGATGAGCCTAGCTAAAAAAGATGCGATATTTTTGCACTGCTTGCCAGCTTATAGAGGCTACGAGGTGAGCGAGGCGGTCTTTGAAAGGCACGCGGATGAAATTTTTAGCGAGGCAGAAAACAGACTTCATGCACAAAAGGGCGTGATGGTCTGGTTAGACGAGAGAAGAAGATGAGTGAAGAGAAAAATATATATGATGAGATAGATGAGATCGGTAATAACCTTGGGTTAAGCGAGCCTGAAAAAACGGTCTTTGAGATAGTTTCAACGAAAAATCCAAACGAGCACATTTTAAATTTAAAAAGTGGCTCTTGGGACTCGAAAGAGCCGTGGTTTGGCATTGATGAAAATCAAAATTTACACACGGTCATTTCTGTACAATCGCTCTCAGCTTTGATAGAGGCCTTAAAAGAGTCGCAAAAAGAGAATTTTGACCTAAGACTTGAAAAGACGATCTGGCAAAATATCCCAGTTGATTTTAGCGATGTTTGGGTGGTTGCGATGGATGAGATCAAAAAGATCGCTCACGATAAAAAGAGCAGGCAGTTTAACATCGACCTTGATAAGCTGGTAAAAAATATCAAAAAAGAGCATCCAAATTTATTTGTAGATATAAAAGAGATGATCCAAATGGCAAGGAGCAGGGCAGATGATTGATTTTAGCGCGTATGTGAAGTATTCAAGGCCAGGGCCAAGATATACGAGCTATCCGACAGCACCGGAGTTTAGCGATAAATTTAGCTACGAGGCTTACGTAAAAGAGCTTGAAAACCGCGATAAAAAAAGACCGCTTTCGCTTTATTTACACTTGCCATTTTGCAGGAGTGCTTGCTATTTTTGTGGCTGTAACGTCATCTACACGAGCAAAGAAGACCGCAAAGAGAGATATATAAGATATATAGAAAAAGAGCTTGAAATTTTAGCTCACCACCTAGATACTAGCACTGAGGTCTTGCAGATGCACTTTGGTGGCGGCACACCGACATTTTACAATGCCGCCCAGCTTGATGAGATTATTAAACTTATCAAGGCTAAATTTAAAAATTTCTCAAAAGAGGCTGAGATAAGCTGCGAGATAGACCCTAGATTTTTGACAAATGAGCAGCTTGATGTGCTCATATCTCACGGCTTTAACCGCATAAGCTACGGCGTGCAAGACTTTGATGAGAAGGTGCAAAAAGAAATTCATAGAATTCAGCCCTATGAGATCACTCAAAATGCCGTAAAAATGGCTAGGCAAAAGGGCATAAAATCAATCAATATGGATTTAATTTACGGCCTGCCGTATCAAAGCCTAGAGAGCTTTAAAAAGACGCTTGAGCTTGCTCTTACGCTTGATCCTGACAGGCTTGCAGTGTTTAACTACGCTCACGTACCATGGATAAAAAAATCAATGCGTAAATTTGATGAGACAACCCTGCCAAATCCAGAAGTGAAGCTTGAAATTTTAAAATTTACAGCTGAGTTTTTAACCAAAAATGGCTACAAAATGATAGGAATGGATCACTTTGCAAAGCCAAATGATGAGCTTTTTGGCGCTCTTGCAAACGGCACTTTGCATAGAAATTTTCAAGGATACACGACAAAGGGTGGCGCTGATCTTATCGGTATAGGCATCACAAGTATCGGTGAGTGCAAAAGACACTACGCGCAAAATCATAAAGATATGGATGAGTACGAAAAAGCGATCGATAGTGGAAAATTGCCATACGCAAAGGGAATTTATCTAAGCGATGAAGACTTGCTTAGAAAAAGTGTGATCATGAGTTTGATGAGTAATTTTGGGCTTAATATCAAGGCAGTCGAGGATGAATTTCATATAAATTTCTTTGAACATTTTAAAAATGAGCTTGAAGAGCTAAAGAATTTAAGTGAATTTGTCGATGTTACGACAGATAAAATCAGCGTAAATGAGACAGGAACGCTGATAATACGAAATATTGCAATGTGTTTTGATGAGTATCTTAAGAAAATTCCTGAAAATTTAAGGCGATTTTCTAAGACGATATAAAAATTATTTTTTTGTCATAAGATATTTAAAATATATTTAATGCTTTTTAGTGTATAATCCGCGAAAAAAGGTCGAGCCAAAGCTTGACAATAAAAAGGTAAAAGGATCCAGTTATGAAAAAGATGTTGGCAATTAGTGCTTTGGCCGCAGCAACACTGCTGTCTGCTCAAGATGTCCCTTATAGGATTTTTCTAGCTTCATTCGCTCAAGATGATAGCGCTGCTAAGGTTGATAATGCTGTTAATAAATTAAACAGCAAAATATCAGATAGCAGACTAACTACTGGCGTTTATGAAGTTGGTGGAAGAAAGTTTTTATATGTTGATACAGCTCCAGTTTCTGAAAATGAAGCTAATGAGTTACTTGCAAAAGTTCAAAATGAGTCAGGTTATAAAGATGCTTTAATGAGAGCTAAGTCACCTGTAACAAATGCTCAGTCAGCTAAAAAATCTAATATAGAGCAAACTATATCAGCAGAGCCTAAAGCAGTAGCTACAGCACAAGCTGATGATAGTGTATTGACTTTGGATCAAGTTGTAAAAACTATCTTAAATGAAAACCCAAGCTTAAAAGCTACAGAATTTAACTACTTACAAGTAGGCAAAGATCTAAAAATAGCTAAAAATGCTTACTATCCAACACTTGATGCAGCTGCTAGAGTAGGATATGAGAGAAAACGTCTTGATGATGGCATCTCAACAAGAAGAGGCGATGGCAGAGTATCTGGCGCATCTTTAACTTTGGTTGAAAACATTTACAATGGTGGTGCTGATAAAAATAGAATCAACTCTCAAAGCGCAAGACTTGACTCAGCTGCTTACACAGTAGCTCAAGCTGCAGATAGACTAACACTAAGTGCTGCAAATGCTTACCTACAAGTTCTTCAAACAAAGAGAATTCTTGACATTGAAGAAGAAAACGTAAAAAGCCATGAGGAAATTTATAATCAAATCAAAGATAGAGCCGCATCAGGTTACGGCGTAGCTTCTGAAGAGAGACAAGCTGGATCACGCTATACTTTGGCTCAATCAAACTATGTAGCTGCTAAAAATAACTATGAAGACGCACTTTCTACATTTGAAAAACTATATGGAAGAAAAGTTGCTGCTAAAAATCTAGTAATGCCTGAATTTAACCTGCCATTACCAAGCACTAAAGAGGCTGTTTATGACAAAGCTGTTCTTTGTAACCCAACACTTCTAGTTCAAAGATCAAACATCGCTATGGCAGAGTCTGTTGTAAAAGAGTCAAATGCGCCATTTTTACCAAAACTAGATCTTGTTGTGTCAGGTGCTTATGATCACTCAAATGTTTTATATGATGATTATGAGGAGCAAACATTTGATGCTCTTTTAAGACTAAACTATAACCTTTACAACAAAGGTAACGATAAGCTAAATAAAGAGAAGAGCCAACTTGCTGTTCAACAAGAGCAACAAACTATGGACGAGCTTGTAAGAGAACTTAAAGAGTCTTTAGAATTCTCATGGCAAAACTATGTTCTTAACCAAGAGAAAATGGGATATCTAAATCAACACGTTGAATATTCAAAAGCTACTCTTGATGCATACCAAGATGAGTTTAGAATCGGTCGCCGTGACCTTATCAATCTACTTGATGCAGAAAACGAGTACAATACAGCTTTAAAAGAGATCGCTACAACTGAGACTGCACTATCTTATGCAAAATATAGATTGCTAGATAACATGGGTATGGTTTCAGATAGTTTTGAGCCAGGCTTTGCTAAGAGATATATTCAAGGCGCTTGCAGTATTCAAAACGACTTAAGATAAAAATTTAAAAAGTGATGACCATGAGGGTCAAAGCAAAATTCTGGACGCTTACTTTAAGCGTCCTTTTTTCGTTATTAGCATTAAATGCTGTCGGGGATTTTATAAAACAAACAACGATAGCAAAGGTGGCTAAAATTTATGGAGAAGATGCAAGAAGAAGGGCATCGGCATTAAATTCTTTAATGACTTCATTGCAAGATGCAACCGAACAAGAGAAATTAATAAAAGTAAATGATTTTTTTAACTCTTTTAGGTGGGTTGATGATATGCAACTTTGGCATAAAAAAGATTACTGGGCTACCAGAATGGAATTTGTAGGAAAAGGCGCTGGTGACTGCGAAGACTACGTTATCGCAAAATATTTCACACTAAAGCAACTTGGAATTCCAACTCAAAAATTATACTTCACATACGTTAAAGCCTTAAGATACAACCAAGCACATATGGTTTTGGCATATTATGATACACCAAAGTCTATTCCATTAATTTTAGACAACATAAATGGTAAAATAAAAATCGCAACTCAAAGAACAGACCTTGTGCCAGTTTATAGTTTCAACGGTGATTCGCTATACTTGGCAAAACAAGAAGGTCTTGGTCAGGCAATACCAGGTGGAAATAAAAAACAAAATCCTAAGTGGATGGAACTAATAGATAGGATAGGAAAAGAGGATTTATGACGCTATTTAAACAGATTATGATCGCTGTGATAGCTTTTGGCATCGTGATTTTTATGGCTGTTGGCTACTTAAATTTTAAGAGCCTAAATGGATACATCAACGACCAGCTCGGTGAAAACGCAAGACACACAGCAAACTCACTTGGACTTGCTTTAAAGCCGATTGTTGATCCTGAGGATATGTCTTTGGCACAAACGATGATAAATTCTATGTTTGATAGCGGCAGATACAAGCTCATTAAACTTGAAGACGTCGATGGTAAGGTGCTTATAGAAAATTCTCAACAAACTATCGTTAAAGATATCCCTGAGTGGTTTTACAAGATCGCTAAATTTGAAGCTCCTGTTGCAACAAGCGAGATCATGACTGGCTGGGCTAAATTTGGCACACTCTATGTTCAAGGTAGCACAGCACTTGCTTACAATGAGCTTTACTCAAACTCAAAAAATATTTTTAACTTTCTAGCTTTAATGATCATCATCGCTCTTGTCGTGGCGTTTTTCGCCCTTAAGGCGATATTTAGACCGCTTGTTAAGGTGCAAGATCAAGCTGAAGCGATACTTGATAATAAATTTATCATCCAAAAGAGAATTCCATTCACAACCGACCTTAAAAAGATGGTGCTCGCCATGAACTCAATGGTTAGCAAGGTTCAAGACATATTTGAAAGAGAGGCGGCTACACTTAGCAAGTATCAAGAGCTTTTATATAAAGACTCTATGAGTGGCGCTTACAATAGAAGATTTTTTCAAACTAAATTTAGCGAGTATCTAGCGAGTGAAGAGTATTCAAGCGGTGTTGCTTCACTTGTTAGCTTTAAAGATCTAGCAGGGCTAAAAGGCGTTCTTGGCTTTGAAAAATGGCAAAGTGTCATCATAAAAATAGCTCAAATTTTACAAGAAAAATCAACCGAAAATGACCAAAATGCGATTGTTGCAAGGCTAAATGACAACGACTTTATCTTGCTTTCTTACGGTAAAAACTCATCAAATTTCTCAGCTTTAGACGATAAGATCATGGCTGAGTTTAAAAAGCTCTATGCAAATTTCTCTATAAATGATAGCGAATGCCCAGTCAATGCTGCTATTGTCGAGTACTCGCCAAGTACTGACATGAGGACACTACTTACATCAGCTGACGTCACTTTGGCTAGTGCAAGACTGGCTGGTTGCTTTGCTTGCAAGGAGTTTAATGCAAATCAAAACACCCTAGTCATCGGCAAAGAGAAATACAAAGAGCTTATCTTTGACTCTATAAAAGAGGATAAATTTAAATTTGCAGCTCAAAAAGTAGTTGGTTTTGACTCAAACTTTGAGCAGTACGAACTTTATCTAAGGCTAGTCGATAGCGAGGGCAAATGGCGTATGGCATCATACTTTATGCCAATGGTAAATGAGCTAAATTTAGGTGCGATGCTTGATCTTCATATCCTAAATAGAATCGCTAGAATTTTGCCTGAAAATATCTTGCCTCAAGGAAGCTTGGCGATAAATTTGGGTAAAGAGATATTAAGCTCGGACGAAAATTTCTCAAAACTTGAAGCTACGCTTAAGAAAATCGCTCAAATTTCAAAATCTAAAAACTATATAGAAATTCCAAACAAAGACGATATTAGTATCGAAAGTATAGTTAGACTTACTAAAAAATTAAAAGAACTCGGCTTTGGTTTTGGATTTGACCACTTTGAACTCAGCGCAAAAGGCATTGAGAAGCTAAAAGAATTTAATCCAGACTACGTAAAGATCCAGTCAAGCGTCTTAATCGACTTTTTAAGTGATAAATCAGGAGCAAACACAAAACAATCACTAGATGTTGTTTTAAGCTCAAAAGATATCATTTTGATTGCGATTGGTGTTGAGAGCGAAGAGCAAAAGAGTAAGCTAATTGAGCTTGGCATTAAAAATATGCAAGGAATTTACATAGATGAAATCAAAAATATTGGATGATAGATGCATAGCGATAAGATAAAAGACGAACTGCTTCAATGTTTGGTGATCTTTACCAAACTTCATAACAACCCATATAGTGCCGATGCTTTGACTATCGGTCTGCCTGTAAAAGATGGCGAAGAGATCGAGCTTTTTTCACTAAAGAGCTCGAAGTCTTTATTTTCTCGTGCAGCTTCTCGTGCTGGCTTTGCATCGACGCTTGTCAGAAAAGACCTTGATCAAATTTCGCCTTTAGTTTTGCCTTGTATCTTGATGCTTAGAGGCAAAAAAGCGTGCATCTTGCAATCTTTCAGCGAAGACAAAAAGATGGCAAACATCATCACACCTGATCTTTCAACTGGCACTAGCACGATAGAAACAAGCAAGCTAAAAGATGAGTATCTAGGCTATGCTTACTACCTAAAACGTGAATTTGTCCCAGAAGATACAAGCTCGACAAAGCTTATCGACGCTGGTAATGACCACTGGTTTTGGGGCACTTTAAAGCGCTCTAAGAAAATTTACTTTGACGTCGTGATAGCAAGTTTTATCATAAACTTATTTGTCCTTGCAAGCCCACTCTTTACGATGAACGTCTATGACCGCGTTGTGCCAAATAACGCTGTTGAGACACTTTGGGTTCTAGCGCTTGGCGTGAGCGTCGTTTATGGCATCGATCTATTTTTAAAATTTGTTCGTTCATATTTTCTTGAGATCGCAGGTAAGAAGAGCGATATTATTATGAGCTCTATCTTGTTTGAACGCGTAATGGATATGAAATTTAGCAATAAGCCAAAGTCAGTTGGTTCATTTGCTAGTAACTTGAAAGAATTTGACACAGTTAGAAATTTCTTCTCATCTGCGTCACTTGCTGCCATTGTGGATCTACCGTTTGCGTTAATCTTCTTGATAGTTACTTATTTTATTGGAAGCTATCTTGTGCTTGTGCCTATCGTCATCATGATAGCTATTTTGTGCTACACATTTTTTATAAAAGACCCACTTCAAAACGCTATCAAGAGCACATTTGAGGCTTCAGCTATGAAAAATGGAATTTTGATAGAGAGCCTTAGTAGCTTAGAGACCATTAAAACTCTTGGTGCTAGCGGCCATGTGCAGTGGAACTGGGAAGAGGCGACTGGCGAGATAGCAAACAGAAGCATCAAATCAAAAATAATCACTACTTCGATCACAACCGTAACTTCATTTTTGGTGCAGTTAAACACTATCGCTATCATCGTTCTTGGTGTTTATATGATACAAGATACGCACCTTACTATGGGTGGTTTGATCGCTGCTGTTATGCTTAGCTCTCGTGCGATCGCCCCTATGGGTCAAGTAGCCTCACTAGCTGCAAATTTCGAGCAGACAAAGACAGCTTACCAAAGCCTTAGCAAGATCATGCAGATGCCAGTTGAAAGACCTGAGGGCAAGAAATTTGTTAGAAGAAATTCTTTTGAGGGCAAGATAGAGTTTAAAAACGTTAGCTTTACATATCCAGACACTACAAAAGGCTCACTTGATAGGATAAATTTTGTCATTCAGCCGGGTGAGAAAGTAGGCATCATCGGTAGAAATGGCTCTGGTAAGACAACCTTACAAAAGATAATCCTAGGCCTTTATGCACCGACCGAAGGCTCGGTACTAATCGATGGTATAGATATCAACCAGATAGACCCAGCTGACCTTAGAAGAAATATCGGCTACGTGCCACAAGATGTTGTGCTATTTAAAGGAACGGTTAGAGAAAATATCGTTCAAAAAGCTCCTTATGTCGATGATATGCAGATCATTAAAGCTGCTAAGGTAAGTGGTGTAGATGAATATGTCAATGCCCATCCACTTGGTTTTGATATGCCAGTATTTGAAAGAGGCGATGGTATCAGCGGCGGTCAGCGTCAAAGTATAGCTGTGGCTAGGGCATTTTTGCTTGATAGTCCTATCATCTTGCTTGACGAGCCTACAAATTCACTAGACAATACAGTTGAGAGCAAGCTAAAAGCAAATTTAAAGGTAAATACCGTAAATAAAACTATGATTTTAGTAACTCACAGAACATCGATGCTCGATCTTGTTGATAGGCTCATAGTGATGGATAACGGCAAAATTTTACTAGATGGTCCAAGAGACGAAGTTTTAGCTAGACTTAGTGGGAAGTGATTATGCAAGAAGATATAAAAAATCAACAAAATGAAAATTTAAAGCCAGACGAAAAGCCAGTCCAAAAAAGCGACATAAAAGAGCAAGAGAGCGCTGGAGATCAAATTTTAAATAGCGTAGATGGCATCAAGTCAAACATCCAAGCTAAAAACTACGATGCTTATGACTTGAAATTTATGTCAAGCCTCTCGGAAGCAGTTTTGGCAAAAGCTCCATCAACCTCTAAAAAGATACTTTATGCAGTTAGCATAACTGTATTTTGGCTACTTCTTTGGGCTTCGTGGGCACAGATAGACGAGATAACAAGAGGTAGTGGTAAAATCATCCCATCAGGAAAAAACCAAGCGATACAAAACCTTGAGGGTGGTATCGTAGATCAAATTTTTGTAAAAGAGGGTGATGAGGTTAAAAAAGATCAAATTCTAATCAGGCTTGACAATAAAAATTTTACAAGTAGCTACGGAGAGTCAAAGCTAAGACTTGATGAGCTTCAGGCCAAATTTATGAGGCTTGATGCTGAAGCAAATGATAAAGAATTTGACTACAATGAAACAAGAGATGCGAACAATAGCAAGGCTGTGAGATACGAGATAAGCTTGCATAACTCAAACATCGATCACTTAAATGAGCAAATAGGAATTCTAACAGAGCAGATCCATCAACGCCAAAGTGAGCTAAATGAGCTTAGAAATAAAATTTCTCAAACTCAAAATAGCTACAACCTTGTCTTAAAAGAAAAAGCGATCATGGAGCCTATCTTTAAAAAAGGTCTTGTTAGTGAGGTCGAGTATATCCAGCTTCAAAGACGTGTAAATGACCTAAAGGGCGAGCTTGACGCATCTGTGCTTGCCGTGCCAAGGGTCGAATCAACCATAAAAGAGGCAAAAAATAAGATAGAAGAGGCAAAGCTGGCATTTAAAAACAATGCAAAAAAAGAGCTAAATGAAGTCTCTGCTGAGATCGCAAGGATAAACGAGTCACAAATCAGTCTAAGCGACAGGGTTGAAAGAACTTATGTAAGATCTCCGGTAAATGGTATCGTTAGTAAAATGATGGTGCATACCGTCTCGGGCGTTATCAAGCCTGGTGAAAACATAGCTGAGATCGTCCCATTAGAAGATAAGCTCATCGCTGAGGTAAAGGTAAAGCCAGCTGACGTTGCGTTCTTAAGACCTGGACTTGATACGATGGTTAAATTTACGGCGTATGATTTTAGTATTTATGGCGGCTTAAAAGGCAAAGTAACGCAGATCAGTGCCGATACTGAGACAAATGAAAAAACAGGCGAGAGCTACTATCTAGTCAGGATAGAAACTGAGAAAAACTATCTTGGTAGCGAAGAGAAGCCGCTTAGGATAAAGGTTGGTATGATAGTTTCAGCTGATATCATCACTGGTAAAAAGACGATACTTGACTATCTGTTAAAACCTATCTTAAAAGCAAAACAAAACGCTTTAACGGAGCGATAATGCAAAAATCAGCTAGCTTTGAGCGAAATTTTAGCGAATATCAAATTTCAAGAGCAAAGCTGGCTGAGGAATTTGTCATTTTAAATGATGGCAAAATATGCGATCTAATCGGAAGAGAGATCGTCAAATTTCTCTTTAAAGACTGTGAAAAAAGCTTTGATGAGATGATAAATTTAAAAAAAGAAGAGCATATCAGCTTAGCTGGACTAAAGATAGAAGATGAGCTAGTAAGCAGCATCAAGATATCAATTAGCGGCTACGATGAAAACAGCGACAGCTTGGACTTTGATCTAAATTTACTATCTCTTAGCGTGCCATATAGATACGCTATATCAAATGGTTGTTTTGAGATGAGTATCTTTTTAAATGAGAGAAATGAAGTGGTTGAGAAATTCTTATCCACTTTTAGTTATAAATTTGAGGCAAATAGTGGCAAGGAGCGCCACGTGATCGTTTTCGTAAATGAGTCAAAAATTTACGAGCAAACCTATATGTGATATAAGGAAATATGGTTATGAATGTGGTTTTTTTTACTCAAAATGGTTCGCTTAATAATCTTTGGCGAGGATATTTTTCAGATGATAGTGTGAAATTTACTCACAATAAAAAGGATTTTTTTGCAAATTTAAACGACGAGGTCGATATCGTCGGTATCGATACAAATGCTTTTAAAGATAGCCTTGATGAAAATATTAAAACCATTCATGAAAGTTTTCCAAATATAAAATGTCTAATCCTTGCAAACGAACCAAAATTTAGCGAAGGCAAACATCTGCTGGCACTTGGTGTCAAAGGATATGCAAACTCACACATGAGAAAAACTCACTTTGAAGATGCTTTTGAGACGATTTTAAATGGCAAAGTTTGGCTTTATCCAGAATTTATCCAAGCGATGATCGGAGAGCTAACTGGCTCATATATAAATAATGAAAGTGAGACTTTGGAGAAAAAGTCTGATCTAAGTGAGCTTAGCTCACGTGAAAAAGAGATCGCAAACTTAATCTACCAAGGTCTAACAAATAATGAAATTTCAGAGCAAACAGGTATTACTTTAAGGACGGTAAAGGCGCACACTACGTCGATTTACAGCAAGCTAAATGTGAAAGATAGAATAGGTCTTGTGCTTTTGATGAAGCAGCTTCATGCGTAAAATTTTGCTTCTTTTCTTTTTTGCCTCTTCACTTTTTGCAAATAATTTTGAAATTTCTCCAAAAAATATATCTCAGTGCAAAAATCAAATTTGCAAAAATATCCTAAACCACTATGCAAATTTTATGAAAAAAATAGAACACGAAAGCTTTATCAGAAAGCTAGAGCTCATAAATTCATATCTAAATTCTTTGATGCCAAGATATGATGATTTTTACAATACAAATGTAGATGTGTGGAGCACTAGGGGGGAGTTTTTAAGGCGAGGTGGCGGAGACTGCGAAGAGTACGCGATATCAAAGCGCGATAGCCTAAAAGATCTTGGCGTGGATAATCAAAAATGCCTTCTAGTGGTTCAAGAAAAAAATACAAAAAAATATCATATGGTGCTAGCTGTTTGGGAAAATTTACACAAAGAGCCTTTGATACTGGATAATCTAAGCTTTAGAGTTTTGCCACTTTCAAAGCGCTACGACTTGGTGCCAGAGTATTGCTTAATGGATGGGAAATATTTTAAGATAAAAAAAGATGGCATAAATTTAGAGCCAGTGAATATAAGAATGCAAACTTACGAAAATTTGATAAAAAAGGAAAAAGAAGAGAAATTTTGGAAGAATTAATCTTCCAAGTCAATGTCTATTTTTTCAACATTTGTTGTAATGTCTTTAGTATTTTTCTCAATGTTGTGTTTATTTTTCTCGATTAGTGATCTGTTTTGACCTATAAGGTCTCTATTTTCTTTGATACCATCACTGTTTTGCTCGATCATTTTGCTTAGCGTCGCTATCTTTTTTTCATAGCGGATCATTAAGAAATAGATCACGTAAATTAGCAGTAAAATTACCGCCCAAGGTAAAAATTGCATATTAAATCCTTTGTAATTTTTCGTAATTATAGAAATTTTAGCTTTTAAAAAAAATAAAACTATGAAAATATGAAATTTTATATATGTAAAATTTATCTTTGTTTTTTGTAAAAGATGCTCAGTCTAGTGGGTGTTTTTGAAATTTTTTTATAAATTCTATAGATTTTTGATTGCAAAAAAATTAGATAAAATATTTTTCAAAATCTCCTTGACTTTTATTTTGTTTTGGGCTATAATTGCCACTTCACAAAACAGGTGCTGGTGTAGCTCAGTTGGTAGAGCTACTGCCTTGTAAGCAGTGGGTCGGCGGTTCAAGTCCGT
Organism: Campylobacter concisus; assembly: GCF_015230035.1. GTDB lineage: Bacteria > Campylobacterota > Campylobacteria > Campylobacterales > Campylobacteraceae > Campylobacter_A > Campylobacter_A concisus_BK. The sequence goes on along the minus strand of NZ_JAAKZD010000001.1, from coordinate 54,205 downwards.
TCACCAGCTCCATTTTGTAACAGTGTTTGACCAGAAAATACCAAAATAACTTATTAATGTTTAAGGTGAGATACTCAAGCGGCCAACGAGGGCAGACTGTAAATCTGCTGACTATGTCTTCCGTGGTTCGAATCCACGTCTCACCACCATTGTTATGCGGGAGTAGCTCAGTTGGCTAGAGCATCAGCCTTCCAAGCTGAGGGTCGCGGGTTCGAGCCCCGTTTCCCGCTCCAAAATTTGGGAAAGTAAACTGGGAGCTGTATCTAGATTTTACTAAACACAGTTATTCCATCTTTATTTTCATGAATTTTTAGTTGTTTGTATGTTGATTAAAATCATCTCAGCCAAGCGTTTTTCGCTCATATGGCTCAGAGGTAGAGCACTTCCTTGGTAAGGAAGAGGTCGCGGGTTCAAGTCCCGCTATGAGCTCCACTGGTTTATATGATTTTATATTACTATACGAATTTGAATTAGATAAAGACACATATCATAACGGAGGAAAAGATGGCTAAAGAAAAATTTTCACGCAACAAGCCACACGTAAACATAGGCACTATCGGTCACGTTGACCATGGTAAAACTACTTTAACAGCTGCAATATCTGCTGTTCTTTCACGCAAAGGTCTTGCTGAGCTAAAAGATTATGATAATATTGATAATGCTCCAGAAGAGAAAGAGCGTGGTATTACAATTGCTACTTCACACATTGAGTATGAGACAGAAAAACGTCACTATGCTCACGTTGACTGCCCAGGCCACGCCGACTATGTAAAAAACATGATTACTGGTGCTGCTCAAATGGACGGCGCTATTCTAGTTGTTTCTGCAGCAGACGGCCCAATGCCACAAACAAGAGAGCACATTTTGCTATCTCGCCAAGTTGGTGTTCCTTATATCGTTGTTTTCATGAACAAAGCAGATATGGTTGATGACGCTGAGTTGCTTGAACTAGTTGAAATGGAAATTCGCGAACTACTTAACGAGTACAACTTTCCAGGCGATGATACTCCAATAGTTTCTGGTTCAGCACTTAAAGCTCTTGAAGAGGCAAAAGCTGGACAAGATGGCGAATGGTCAGCAAAAATTATGGAACTAATGGATGCGGTTGATAGCTATATCCCAACTCCAGTTCGTGCTACAGATAAAGATCTTCTTATGCCAATCGAAGATGTTTTCTCAATTTCAGGTCGTGGTACAGTTGTAACAGGTAGAATTGAGAAAGGTGTTGTTAAAGTTGGTGACACAATAGAAATCGTTGGTATCAAGCCTACACAAACAACAACAGTTACTGGTGTTGAGATGTTTAGAAAAGAGATGGATCAAGGTGAGGCTGGCGATAACGTTGGTGTTCTTCTTCGTGGTACTAAAAAAGAAGATGTTGAACGTGGTATGGTTCTTTGCAAACCTAAATCAATTACTCCTCACACAAAATTTGAGGGTGAGGTTTATATTCTAACTAAAGAAGAGGGCGGTCGCCACACTCCTTTCTTTAATAACTATAGACCACAATTCTATGTAAGAACAACTGACGTTACTGGTTCTATTACATTACCAGAGGGAACAGAGATGGTTATGCCAGGTGATAACGTAAGAATTTCTGTTGAGCTTATCGCTCCAGTTGCACTTGAAGAAGGTACTCGTTTTGCTATCCGTGAAGGTGGTAGAACTGTTGGTTCAGGTGTTGTTTCAAAAATACTTGGTTAATTTATAAAATTATGCCAAAGGGGAAACCCTTTGGCTTTCTATAAGGAATATATATGAGAATTAAAATCGGTTTAAAATGCTCTGAGTGTGGTGATATCAATTATACTACTACAAAAAACAGCAAAACCACTACAGATAAGGTTGAGCTCAAAAAATATTGCCCAAGATTAAAAAAACATACTGTTCATAAAGAAGTTAAGTTAAAAAGCTAATTAAGAATAAGTAGCTATTAGGGCAATAGCTCCAACGGTAGAGCGCTGGATTCCAAATCCAATGGTTGGGGGTTCGAATCCCTCTTGCCCTGCCACAATTAAGGTTAAGATTATGGAAAAATTTATAAATTATATAAAGCTATCTAAATTGGAAATAATGAAAGTTATTTTTCCTACTAAAGAACAAATTAGAAATGCTTTTATTGCAGTTTTTATCGTGGTCGCTGTTGTTTCACTTTTTTTAGCTCTTGTTGATGTTATTATGTCCTTTGTTCTTTCTAAAGTTATATAGAATGGGGAAAAAATAATGTCACACAAATGGTATGCTATACAAACTTACGCTGGTAGCGAAATGGCAGTAAAAAGAGGAATCGAAAATTTAGTTAGAGATCACGGTATTGAAGATCAACTAAAAGAAGTTATAGTTCCTACAGAAGACGTAATAGAGATAAAAAACGGTAAGCAAAAAATTAATGAAAGAACTCTTTATCCTGGATATGCTTTTGCATGTTTAGATCTTGATACAGCTCTTTGGCATAAGATTCAGTCCTTACCAAAGGTTGGACGTTTTATTGGTGAGGCTAAAAAGCCTACACCATTGACTGAAAAAGATATAAATACTATCTTGGAAAAAGTTCAAAAAAGAGCGGCACCAAAACCTAAAATATTTTTTGAGGATGGTGAAAGCGTTCGCATAACAGAAGGTCCTTTTGCTAACTTTACAGGTATCGTTGAAGAATACGATATGATACATGGTAAGCTTAGACTCAATGTTTCTATTTTTGGTAGAAGTACCCCTGTTGATATTTTGTATTCACAAGTTGAGAAGATAATTTAAGGAGCAAGAAATGGCTAAAAAAGTTATAGGTGAAATAAAATTACAAATTGCCGCAACAAAAGCAAATCCTAGTCCGCCAGTTGGTCCAGCATTAGGACAAAAGGGCGTTAATATTATGGAATTTTGTAAAGCCTTTAATGAAAAAACAAAAGATATGGTTGGATTTAATATCCCGGTCGTTATAACAGTTTATGCTGATAAAAGTTTTACATTTATCACAAAGCAACCACCTGCTACAGACCTTATTAAAAAGGCTGCGGGTATAACAAAAGGAACAGATAATCCTTTAAAAAATAAAGTAGGTAAATTAACAAAAGCTCAAGTTTTAGAAATTGTTGAGAAAAAACTTGTTGATTTAAATACAAATGATAAAGAGCAAGCAGCTAAGATTATTGCTGGTTCAGCTCGTTCAATGGGTGTCGAAGTAGTAGACTAAAACCTTTACCGTCAGGTTGATTTTCAAAAGACGGAAGCAATTTATATGCGGAGAAATTTATGGGAAAAACTAGTAAGAGATTTCAGGAATTGCTCAAAAAAGTAGAGCAAGATAAAATTTATAACCTTAGCGAGGCTATCGATACTGTTAAAACTCTAGCTTCTGCTAAATTTAATGAGACAGTTGAGATTGCGTTAAAATTAAACGTTGATCCAAGACATGCTGATCAAATGGTTCGTGGTTCTGTTGTTTTACCAGCTGGTACAGGCAAAGTTGTAAGAGTTGCTGTTATAGCAAAAGATGCTAAAGCTGATGAGGCAAAAGCTGCTGGTGCTGACATAGTTGGTGCTGATGATCTAGTTGAGGATATCCAAAAAGGTATAATGAACTTTGATGTTCTTATAGCTACTCCAAATTTAATGGGTCTTGTAGGTAAAGTCGGTAGAATTTTAGGACCTAAAGGGTTAATGCCAAATCCAAAAACTGGAACAGTTACAATGGATGTTGCGCAAGCTGTTAATAATGCAAAAAGTGGTCAGGTAAATTTCCGTGTTGATAAGCAAGGAAATATACATGCAGGTCTTGGTAAGGTCAATTTTACTAAAGAGCAATTAAATGAAAATATTTCAACATTTATTAAAGCTATTAATAAACATAAACCTGCGACTGCAAAAGGTAGATATGTAAAAAATGCTTCATTGTCTTTAACAATGAGCCCTTCTGTAACTCTTGATACTCAAGAAGTTATGGACTTAAAATAAGAATTTAGACAAATTTATATCTTAGATTGGAGATAGCCGAGGCCATTGGGCTTAATTGATTCGACCCGCTCTGCTTGAAATTACCGGTCGGAAAGGAGAAAAAGTGACACATAACGAAAAAACTGAAGTTGTTGTAAAATTAGAGAGTGAATTTAAAACTGCTGAAGCTATTGTAGTTTGTGACTATCGTGGTCTTTCAGTTAAAAAACTTGAAGTTTTAAGAAATTCTGCAAAAGAACAAAATGTAAAAGTTCAAGTTATTAAAAATACTCTTGCAAATATTGCTCTTAAAAATTCTGATAAAGTCGGAATGGAACTCAAAGATACAAATATCTATCTTTGGAGTGAAGATCAATTAGCAGTAACTAAAGTAGCCGCAAAATTTGAAGAGTCAAATTCTGATCTTTTCAAAATTAAAACAGCTTATATTGATGGCGAAGTTGCAAGCGTTGATAAAGTTAAAGCTCTATCTAAAATGCCTAGCCGTGATGAGCTTATTGCGATGCTTTTGCAAGTTTGGAATGCGCCAATTCAAAATTTCACAATTGGTTTGAATGCGCTTAAAGAGAAAAAAGAACAATCAGCTTAATTAAATTAAAAAAATAATAAGGATAAAAAATGGCAATTACAAAAGAAGACGTATTAGAGTTTATATCTAATCTTTCTGTACTTGAACTTAGCGAACTTGTAAAAGAGTTTGAAGAGAAATTTGGTGTTAGCGCAGCTCCTGTAATGGTGGCTGGTGGTGCAGCTGTTGCTGGTGGTGCAGCTGCTGCTGAAGAAAAAACAGAATTTAATATCGTTCTTGTTGATTCTGGTGATAAGAAAATCAACGTTATTAAGGTTGTTAGAGCACTTACTGGTCTTGGTCTTAAAGAGGCTAAAGACGCAGTTGAAGGAACTCCATCTGTTCTTAAAGAAGGCGTTAGCAAAGACGAAGCTGAAGCAGCTAAAAAAGAGCTTGAAGAGGCTGGTGCTAAGGTTGAACTTAAATAATTTTTTATTATTTAGGCTTAATATTTCAAGAGAGAGCAGAGGCTCTCTCTTTTTTAAATTTTAGATGCCTTGTTAAAAGGCTATACTTTTCTTTCAAAATTACCACGAGGTAGATGCAATGTTAAATAGCTTATACTCAGGAAATCGTCTTAGGGTTGACTTCTCTAATGTCGTTAAAGAGATAGACGTTCCGAACCTACTACAACTACAAAAAAAGAGCTTTGATAATTTTTTAAATCTAAATAACAATCAAACAGAAAGCGGTATCGAAAAAGTTTTTAAGTCGATTTTTCCTATACATGATCCGCAAAATCGTTTGACTTTAGAATATGTTAGCTCAGAGATTGGAAAACCAAAATATACAATCAGAGAGTGCATAGAAAGAGGTCTTACATACTCTGTAAATTTAAAAATGAAAATACGCCTTATCGTACATGAAAAAGATGATAAGACTGGTGATAAAGTTGGCGTTAAAGATATAAAAGAGCAAGAAATTTTTATACGTGAAATTCCGTTGATGACAGATAGAATTTCATTTATTATAAATGGTGTTGAGCGTGTTGTTGTAAATCAACTCCATAGAAGCCCTGGCGTTATCTTCAAACAAGAAGAGAGTGCGACTGTTGCAAACAAACTTATCTACACAGCTCAAATAATCCCAGATCGTGGCTCTTGGTTGCACTTTGAATATGATACAAAAGATATTTTATATGTTAGGATAAACAAGCGCAGAAAAGTGCCTGTAACTATCTTGTTTAGGGCATTAGGATATAAAAAACAAGACATTATTAAGCTATTTTATCCGATACAAAATTTAGTTATTAAAAATAATAAATTTTTAACTCTTTTCAATCCAGAGGATTATCTAGGAAGGGTTGAATATGATATAAAAAATGAAGAGGGTGATGTTCTTCATCAAGCTGGCAAGCGTCTAACAAAGAAAAAAGCTGATAAATTAATTGAAGATGGCGTTAAATTTGTCGAGTATCCGATCGAAGCACTTATAGGTAGATATTTGGCAAACCCTGTGATAAACACAGAAAGCGGCGAAATTTTATATGACACACTATCTGCTCTTGATGAGAATAAACTTGCAAAAATTTTAGCTGAGCATGAAAGTATTGATATTATAAACAACTCTGCAGCTGGCGTTGATGACGCTATAATAAATTCTTTTATCGCCGACAACGATATGCTCAAGGTTTTAAAACAAACTGAGGGCGTTGATGATGAAAATGACCTTGCTGCGATTAGAATTTACAAGGTCATGAGACCTGGCGAGCCGGTAGTTAAAGAGGCTGCAAAAAGCTTTGTAAATGATATATTGTTTAATCCTGAAAGATATGACTTAACAAAAGTTGGTCGTATGAAGATGAATCACAAGCTCTCGCTTGATGTACCAGAGTACGTTACTTTGCTAACTAGCGAAGATATCATCAAAACTGCAAAATATCTTACAAAAGTTAAAAACGGACAAGGCCACATTGACGATCGCGACCACCTTGGTAACCGCCGCATAAGATCTATCGGTGAGCTACTTGCTAGTGAGCTTCACCTTGGTTTTGTTAAGATGCAAAAGGCTATCCGTGATAAATTTACAAGTCTAAGCAACAATACTGACGAGATCATGCCTTATGATCTTATCAATCCAAAAATGATCACAGCGACAATCATGGAATTTTTCACAGGCGGTCAGCTAAGTCAGTTTATGGATCAGACAAACCCACTTAGTGAGGTTACTCATAAGCGCCGTCTATCTGCACTTGGCGAGGGTGGCTTGGTAAAAGAGCGTGCTGGATTTGAGGTGCGTGACGTTCACCCAACTCATTACGGCAGAATTTGCCCGGTTGAAACACCAGAAGGTCAAAATATCGGTCTTATAAACACTCTTTCAACTTATGCAAAAGTAAATGATCTTGGCTTTGTTGAGGCGCCTTATAAAAAGGTCGTCGATGGCAAAGTGACTGATGAGATAGTCTATCTAACAGCGACACAAGAAGAGGGCAATGTTATCGCTCCAGCATCAACTAAGCTTGATGAAAATGGACACATTGTTGAGGATTTGATCGAGGTTAGAAAAGAGGGCGAGATGATGCTTGCTCGTAGAGAAGATGTTACCTTGATCGACCTTTGCTCTGGTATGATAGCCGGTGTTGCGGCTTCGCTTATCCCTTTCCTAGAACACGATGACGCTAACCGTGCGCTTATGGGTTCAAACATGCAACGTCAAGCAGTGCCGCTACTTCGTTCAACTGCTCCTATTGTTGGAACAGGTATGGAGAGTGTTATCGCAAGAGATGCTTGGGAGAGCGTAAAAGCAAAACGTGGAGGCGTGGTTGAAAAGGTTGATAATAAAAACATCTTTATCCTTGGTGAAGATGAAGCTGGTCCATATATCGATCACTACTCTTTAGAGAAAAATTTAAGAACAAACCAAAATACGACATTTTCACAACATCCGATCGTTAAAAAAGGTGATGAGATCGTTGCTAATCAAATTATAGCTGATGGCCCAAGCATGGAAAAAGGCGAGCTAGCTATCGGTAAAAACGCACTAATTGCATTTATGCCTTGGAATGGCTACAACTACGAGGACGCGATCGTTATTAGTGAAAAAATGATACGTGAAGATGCCTTTACAAGCGTTCATATTTATGAAAAAGAGATTGAGGCTCGTGAGCTAAAAGACGGCGTTGAAGAGATAACAAAAGATATACCAAACGTCAAAGAAGAGGAGCTTATGCACCTTGATGAAAGTGGTATTGTTAAAATTGGTACAGAGATCAAGCCTGGTATGATCCTTGTTGGTAAAGTATCTCCAAAAGGCGAAGTTAAGCCAACTCCAGAAGAGAGACTTTTGCGTGCTATCTTTGGCGAAAAAGCAGGCCATGTTGTAAATAAATCGCTCTATGCTTCAGCTTCAATGGAGGGCGTGGTTGTTGATGTTAAAATTTTCACCAAAAAAGGCTATGAGAAAGATAGCAGAACAAACAAGGCTTATGAAGAAGAGAAGACGCTTTTAGAAAAAGAGCACCACGATAGACTGCTTATGCTAGACCGCGAAGAGATGCTAAAAGTTACAGCACTTCTTTCTAAAAACCCACTAGCTAGCGATCAAGAGGTAAATAAAAAAGAGTATAAAAAAGGCTCAAAGATCAATAAAGCTGATTTTGAGAATATCAATAGATTTACTCTAAATGCTATCGTAAAGAGCTTTTCAAAAGATATCCAAAAGAAATATGACGAGCTAAAAAATTACTTCCAAAATGAGAAGAAAAAGCTTAAAGAAGAGCATGACGCTAAGATAGAAATTTTAGAAAAAGATGACATTTTACCAAGCGGCGTTGTAAAACTTGTAAAAGTCTATATAGCTACAAAACGCAAACTAAAAGTTGGCGATAAGATGGCTGGACGTCACGGTAACAAAGGTATCGTTTCAAATATAGTTAGAGAAGTCGATATGCCGTATCTTCCAAGCGGTCAGATCGTAGATATCGTGCTAAACCCACTAGGCGTTCCAAGCCGTATGAATATCGGTCAAATTTTAGAGAGCCACCTTGGTCTTGTTGGTTACCGTTTAGGTGAGCAGATCAATGAAATTTTTGAGACCAAAAAAGGCGAGTGGATAAAAGAGCTAAGAGCTAAGATGATAGAGATCGCAAGCGTTGCTAAGCTAATGGACGCTAAAAAAGCTCTTGGTAAGATGAGTGATGAGAAGCTTCTTGGGTACGCAAAAGATTGGAGCAATGGCGTAAGATTTGCAACTCCGATTTTTGAAGGTGTTAAAGCTGACGAATTCGCAAAACTATTTGAGATGGCAAAGATAGATAGCGATGGTAAAACTGAGCTATATGATGGACGCACAGGTTCAAAGATAAGAGAACGCGTTAATGTTGGTTGTATGTATATGCTAAAACTTCACCACTTGGTTGATGAAAAAGTTCACGCAAGAAGTACTGGACCATACAGCCTTGTTACACAACAACCAGTCGGTGGTAAGGCGCTATTTGGTGGTCAAAGGTTTGGTGAGATGGAGGTTTGGGCACTTGAGGCTTATGGTGCTGCTCATACACTAAGAGAGATGCTAACTGTAAAATCAGACGATGTCGAGGGAAGACTTTCTGCTTACAAAGCTTTAACTAGAGGTGAAAACGTTCCTGAGACTGGTATCCCTGAGACGTTCTTTGTTCTAACAAACGAGCTAAAATCACTAGCTCTTGACGTGGAAGTATATGATGAGGATGAGACAAATGAAACTAACTAATTTAAAACCAGTTGAGATAAAAGAAGAGCATAGACCTCGTGATTTTGAAGCTTTTCAACTTCGTTTAGCAAGTCCTGAGAAGATAAAATCTTGGAGTTATGGCGAGGTTAAAAAACCAGAAACTATCAACTATCGCACGCTAAAACCTGAGCGTGATGGCTTATTTTGTGCCAAAATTTTCGGACCGATCCGCGACTACGAGTGTCTTTGTGGTAAATATAAAAAGATGCGCTACAAAGGTATCAAGTGTGAAAAGTGCGGCGTTGAAGTAACAACATCTAAGGTTCGTCGCTCTCGCATGGGTCACATCGAGCTTGTAACTCCAGTGGCTCATATCTGGTATGTAAATTTCTTGCCAAGCCGTATAGGTGCGCTTCTTGGTATCAAGATGAAAGATCTTGAGCGCGTACTTTACTATGAGGCATACATTGTTGATAATGCTGGCGAGGCTTATTATGACAATGAAAATTCTAAAAAAGTTGAAAAATATGACGTTTTAAACGAAGAGCAATATCAAAGCCTAGCTTCAAGATATGAAGAGAGTGGCTTTAGTGCTAGAATGGGTGGCGAGGTCATCTATGATATGCTAGCTGAGCTTGATCTAACTCAAATTTTAAATCAACTACAAGAAGAGATGGAGGCTACAAATTCTGAGGCTAAGAAAAAGACTATCGTAAAACGCCTAAAAGTTATCGAGAGCTTTTTAAATTCAGGCAACCGCCCAGAGTGGATGATGATAACAAATTTACCAGTTCTTCCGCCTGATCTTAGACCACTTGTTAATCTTGATGGTGGTAAATTTGCTGTTTCGGACGTAAATGATCTATATCGCCGTGTAATAAATAGAAATAGTCGTCTAAAACGTCTGCTTGAGCTTGACGCACCTGAGATCATCATCAGAAATGAAAAGAGAATGCTTCAAGAGGCTGTTGATGCGCTATTTGACAATGGTCGCAGAGCAAATGCAGTAAAAGGTGCAAATAAACGCCCACTAAAATCACTAAGTGAGATCATCAAAGGTAAGCAAGGCCGCTTCCGTCAGAATTTGCTAGGTAAGCGTGTTGATTTCTCTGGACGTTCTGTTATCGTCGTTGGTCCAAAGCTAAAGATGGATCAGTGCGGTCTTCCAAAGAAGATGGCTTTAGAGCTATTTAAGCCACATTTGCTTGCTCGCCTTGAAGAAAAAGGCTATGCGACAACCGTTAAGCAAGCTAAAAAGATGATAGAAGATAAGACAAATGAGGTTTGGGAGTGCTTAGAAGAGGTTGTTAAAGACTATCCAGTCATGCTAAACCGTGCTCCGACACTTCACAAGCTTTCTATCCAAGCATTTCACCCAGTGCTTGTTGAGGGCAAGGCGATCCAGCTTCACCCATTAGTTTGTGCGGCGTTCAACGCAGACTTTGACGGCGACCAAATGGCTGTTCACGTACCACTATCTCAAGAGGCTATCGCTGAGTGTAAAATTTTGATGCTTAGCTCAATGAACATCTTGCTTCCTGCAAGTGGTAAGGCTATCACAGTCCCTTCGCAAGATATGGTTTTAGGAATTTATTACCTAAGCTTAGAGAGAAATGACGAAAAAGGTGCAAATAAAATTTTCTCAAGCGTCGATGAAGTAATGATCGCTGAAGAGGCTAATACTCTTGGCCTTCACGCAAAGATCAAAACAATGGTTGATAACAAGATCATCTTTACAACGGCTGGTCGCTTGATCCTAAGAGCGATACTACCTGATTTTGTCCCTGAAAATATGTGGAATAAGATCATGAAGAAAAAAGATATTGCAAATTTGGTTGATTATGTTTATAGAAATGGCGGCCTTGAAGTAACGGCTGACTTCCTTGATAAGCTTAAAAATTTAGGCTTTAGATATGCTACAAAAGCGGGAATTTCTATCTCTATCGCAGACATCATCGTGCCAGACAGCAAGCAAAAATATATCGACGAAGCTAAGAAAAAAGTTCGTGAAATTCAAAAGCAATATGGCGCTGGTCTTTTAACAGATAGTGAGAGATACAACAAGATCATCGATATCTGGACAGATACAAATAACAGCGTTGCAAGCGAGATGATGAAGCTTATCCAAAACGACAAAGGCGGATTTAACTCGATCTATATGATGGCAGACTCTGGCGCGAGAGGTAGTGCAGCGCAAATTCGCCAACTAGCTGGTATGCGTGGTCTTATGGCAAAACCTGACGGCTCAATCATCGAAACGCCGATCATTTCAAACTTCCGTGAAGGTCTAAACATAATGGAGTACTTCAACTCAACCCACGGAGCTAGAAAGGGTCTTGCAGATACCGCGCTAAAAACTGCCAACGCTGGTTACTTAACAAGAAAGCTAATCGACGTTGCTCAAAATGTTAAAGTCACAATGCACGACTGCGGTACGCACGAGGGTGTCGAGATCACAGATATCACAGAGAGCGGTGAGCTAATCGAAAGCCTTGAAGAGAGGGTCTTGGGCCGTGTTTTAGCAGATGATGTGATCGATCCTATAACAAATGAAATTTTATTTAGCGAAGGCACATTGCTTGACGAGGAGAAAGCTAAGGCGATAACAGAAGCTGGCATAAAATCAGTAAGCATTAGAACACCTATCACGTGCAAGGCGCCAAAAGGCGTTTGCGCAAAATGCTACGGCTTAAATTTGGGTGAGGGCAAACTTGTAAAACCAGGCGAGGCTGTCGGTATCATCTCAGCTCAATCAATCGGTGAGCCAGGTACTCAGCTAACGCTAAGAACATTCCACATCGGTGGTACGGCTTCTACTGAGCAGCAAGACCGCCAAGTCATCGCTCAAAAAGAGGGCTTTATTAGATATTACAACCTTAGCACATACGAGAACAACGGCAAGAAAATCGTTGCAAACAGAAGAAGTGCTGCTGTATTACTTGTTGAGCCAAAGATAAAATCAACAATCGATGGTAAAATCGAGATAGAATATGCCCACGAAGACGTAAATATCGTTATCAAAGGCAAAAAAGAAGAGGTTAAATATACAATCAGAAGAAACGACCTTGCTAAACCAAACGAACTAGCTGGCGTTAGCGGTAAGATCGAAGGTAAGATGTATATCCCTTATGCAAATGGCGATAAGGTAAAAGAGAACGAGAGTATCGTCGAGATCATAAAAGAGGGTTGGAACATTCCAAATCGTATCCCATATGCTAGTGAGCTTAAAATTTCAGACGGCGATCCAGTAACTAGAAAGATCACAGCAGATGCAAATGGTGTGGTTAAATTTTTCATACTAAAAGGTGACTTCCTTGACAGACTAAAAGATATCAAAAAAGGTCACAAAGTAACTGAAAAAGGCTTCTTTGTTGTCGTTTCTGACAAGGATGGACGCGAGGCAGTTCGCCACTACATCCCAAGAAATTCTATCATTCAAGTATCAGACAATGATGCGGTAGAAAGAGCGACAGTAGTCTCACTACCTGAAAAAGATGACAAGCTAATAATCGCTGAGTGGGATCCATACTCAACTCCAACTATCGCAGAAGAAGCTGGTGTGGTTAGCTTTGAAGATGTCGAGCCAGGATATAGTGCGACTGAGCAAGCTGACGAGGCAACTGGTCAAAGGCGTCTTGTCATCAACGAATATTTACCAAGTGGCGTAAAACCAGCGATCATTATCACTACAAAGAGCGGACATTTGATCAAGTATCCGCTTGATCCAAAAACTGCGATCTTCGTTTCAAGTGGCGATGAAGTAGCTCAAGCTGACATTTTGGCTAAGACTCCAAAAGCTGTTGCTAAGTCAAAAGATATTACTGGTGGTCTTCCAAGAGTTAGTGAGCTATTTGAGGCAAGACGCCCTAAAAATACAGCTATCGTTGCAGAGATCGACGGTGTTGTTAGATTTGACAAGCCACTTCGCTCAAAAGAGCGCATCATCATCCAAGCAGAAGATGGCACGACAGCTGAGTATTTGATCGAGAAGAGCCGTCAGATCCAAGTAAGAGACGGCGAATTTGTCCATGCTGGTGAGAAACTAACAGACGGACTTATCTCAAGCCACGATATCTTAAGAATTCTTGGTGAAAAGGCACTTCACTACTATTTGATCAGCGAAATTCAGCAAGTTTATCGCCGCCAAGGTGTTGCGATCGCTGATAAGCACATCGAGATCATCGTCTCTCAAATGCTTCGCCAAGTCAAAATCGTCGATAGCGGAAATACAAATTTCATCGTTGGCGACATGGTTTCAAGAAACAAATTTAAAGAAGAGAACGAGCGCATTATGAAGATGGGTGGCGAGCCAGCTATCGCTGAGCCGATCCTTCTTGGTGTCACAAGAGCGGCCATCGGAAGTGATAGTGTGATCTCTGCTGCGTCATTCCAAGAGACAACTAAGGTCTTAACAGAAGCCTCAATCGCTGCTAAATTTGACTATCTTGAAGATCTAAAAGAGAACGTCATCCTTGGACGTATGATCCCAGTTGGTACTGGTTTTTACAAAGATAAAAAGATAAAGATCAAAGAAAACTAATATATTAAGCCCCACCTCTGGGGCTTAATCCCTTTATAAATTTACCCACTTAAATTTACAAAATTTCAAAATTTACAAGTCGTTAATCAATATTAAATAAAATCCCTAACTAAAAATATGTAACGGAGATATTATGAAAAATGTCGATCTTGGACTTTTATTTCTGCGCTTAGGTCTTGGAATTTGCCTTTTTATGCACGGCTTTGGCAAAATTTTACATGGAGTCGGCGGCGTAAAGAGCATTTTAGTCGATGCTGGACTACCTAGTTTTCTAGCGTATTTTGCCTATCTTAGCGAGGTTTTAGCCCCTATAATGATCGCCGTTGGTTTTTACTCAAGGCTTGGCGCGCTCCTAGTTTTTGGCTCTAGTCTTGTCATTTTGTATTCGTATTTTGGCTTATCAAATTTACTTGAGCTAACTAATGTAAATGGCTTTAAAGCAGAGCTTATATATCTTTATATCGCTATGTCACTTTGCATCATCTCGACTGGCAGTGGCAAATACGCTATCAAGCAAGACTGATCTAAATTTAGCACATATTAGATGTGCTAAATTTTCACACATTTTATTTAAATTTTAAATTTATTTTATTTTTTTATAACAATTTAAGTTTGTAGCCTTTAAATTCAAAAATATCTCAAATTTAAAGGACACACGATGGAACAGACAAAAAAAGAGCCTTCGTTTTTGCTCGCAGTCACACCTATTTTAGTCATGATCGTAGGCCTTGCGCTTGGCGTTGGTTATATGAAGCTAAAGGTTGAGCCGATCATTTTGATAGCAGCCCTCGTAGCTGGTGGCATCGCTTGGAGACTAGGATATAGTTGGAGCGAGCTTCAAGAAGGGGTGATAGAGAAAATTTCAAGCTCATTGCCAGCACTTATGATACTTTGGGCAGTCGGTCTGCTTATTGGCTCGTGGGTATTTTCAGGCACCATCCCTATGATCATCTACTACGGCGTAGATCTTATAAGTCCGCAGTATCTAGTCCTAACAGCTTTTGTCATCGCAGCTATCATCTCAACCGTGACTGGCACATCTTGGGGTTCTGCAGGCACAGTCGGTGTCGCCATCATGGGCATAGCTCAAGGTCTTGATGTAAATTTAGCAGCAACTGCTGGCGCGGTAGTCGCAGGAGCATACTTTGGCGACAAGCTCTCTCCACTCTCAGACACGACAAACCTAGCTCCGATAGCAGCTGGCTCAGAGCTTTATGAGCACATCAGACATATGTTTTATACGACTATCCCAGCAACTATCGTTGCGATAGCAGCTTATCTATTCTTTGGTAGCGAGGCGGCAAGTAGTGGCGCAAATGTTTCAGAGTCGGTTTTGGCGCTTCAAGGTCAGCTTGATAAAATTTTTCATTGGAATATCATCTTGCTTTTGCCTGTGCTTTTTGTCTTGGCTGGTTCGGTGCTAAAGTGGCCAACTATACCTGTCATGATCATAGCTTCGCTATTTTCAGTGCTTCTTGGTGTTATCGTTCAAGATTTTAGCTTTAAAAATGGCTTTATCTCAGTGATGACTGGCTTTAACGTCACGATGAGCGGCATTAATATGGAGTTTTCAAAAGATATCACTAAGCTTCTAAATAGAGGCGGCGTGAGCTCTGTAAATTCAACCACTATCCTAGTCATCTGCGCTATGGGCTTTGCTGGTATCATCTCAAAAACTGGCATGCTTACAAAGGTGCTTCACACCATCATGGCAAGGGTCAAATCAGCAGCAGGCGTCATCATCTCGACTATCGGCTCATGCCTAACTGTCGCATTTGTCACAGGTAGTTCATATCTTTCTATCCTCATCCCTGGCGAGATGTTTAAAGACTTTTATAAAGAGAAAAATTTAGCAGCCAAAAACCTATCAAGAACACTTGAGGACTCTGGCACCGTGATCGTCCCACTCATCCCTTGGTCAGCGGCAGGCGCATATATGACTGCTACACTTGGTGTGCCAACGGTAGATTATTTGCCATGGGCTATTTTAAACTACATGGGTGTTGTCTTTGCTATCATTTTAGCGCTCACAGGTATCGGCATAGCTAAAATCAACAAGGAAACTAAATGATACTCATAAAAAACGTCAAAATTTACTCGCCAAAATTTCTTGGTAAAAAAGATATATTTATATGTAATGGCAAGATCGTCTGCATAGCTGAAAATTTAGAGCCAAATTTACCAAATGTAAAGGTGATCGACGCTTCAAATTTCACAGCTATACCAGGCCTTATCGATAAGCACGTACATATCACTGGAGGCGGCGGAGAGGGCGGCTTTAAGACTAGAGTGCCTGAGATCATGCTATCAAATTTAATAGAAGCTGGCATAACGACGGCTGTTGGCTTACTTGGAACTGACAGCACGACAAGAAGCGTTGAAAATTTAGTCGCAAAAGCACACGCGCTAAACGACGAGGGCATCACATGCTATGCTCACACTGGCGCATACAGCTCTAAAACGCCAACCATAACTGGCGAGATCGAAAAAGATATTGTCTTTGTTGATCCGATAATCGGCACCAAACTAGCCATAAGCGACCACCGCTCATCAAGTGTAAGCAAAGATGAGCTCGCTCACATAGTCTCCGCTGGCAGGGTGGCTGGTATGATCAGCTCGAAGTCAGGCCATACCACGCTTCACATGGGGGATGGCAAAAGGGCTTAAATTTGATCTATGAAGTGCTAAATGAGTACGATATGCCGATCACGCTACTTCAGCCAACGCACGTAAATAGAAACGAGGAGCTTTTTAAACAAAGCTTTAAATTTATAAAAGATGGCGGCTATATCGACTTTACCTGCATGCCAGGACTTACGCCACTTGAAGCTGTAAAGCGTATCAAAAAAGAAAATTTACCGACAAATAAGATAACCATTAGCTCAGACGGCTTTGGTAGCTACTCTAGCTATGATGGCGACGGAAATTTACTAAAAATTGGCATTGCTAGCGTTAAGAGCCTATACGAAGAGTTTGTAAATTTTGTAAAAGATGGCTTTAGTATTGAAGAGGCGTTGCCATATTTTACGACAAACGTGGCAAGAAGTGTGGCCTTGCAAAATAAAAAAGGCGAGATAAAAGAAAATTACGATGCAGATATTTTGCTAATCGATGAGAAATTTGAGATTAAATTTGTCGTTGCAAAGGGTGAAATTTTAAAAGATGACAGCGGTTTTATAAAAAAAGGAACGTATGAATAAGTCTAACTTATTAACCGTTATTTAAGCTTTTTTTAAATAAAATTAGGTCTTTTTAATAAATTTAGTTGAAAGGAATTATTGTGCCAACCATAAATCAATTGGTCAGAAATGAACGCAAGAAAGTGACTGTTAAGTCAAAATCTCCAGCGTTAAAAGAGTGCCCTCAAAGAAGAGGAGTTTGCACTAGGGTTTATACTACAACTCCTAAAAAACCAAACTCAGCTTTGAGGAAAGTTGCCAAAGTTAGGCTTACAAGCGGTTTTGAAGTCATCAGCTATATCGGCGGTGAAGGTCACAACCTACAAGAACACAGTATCGTTTTAGTTCGCGGCGGTAGGGTTAAAGACTTACCAGGTGTTAAATATCACATCGTTCGTGGTGCACTTGATACTGCTGGTGTTGCAAAAAGAACAGTTTCTCGTTCTAAATATGGTGCAAAACGCCCTAAAGCTGGCGCTGCTGCTCCAAAAAAGTAAAAAATTAGGTTCGCAGACGTTGCTTAAATTTGCAAACGTTTGAGTAAAATTTCATAAAAATTTGAAGGAAAAATCAAAATGAGAAGAAGAAAAGCTCCTGTAAGGGAAGTTTTACCTGATCCGATTTACGGAAATAAAATAATCACTAAATTTATTAATTCTCTTATGTATGATGGCAAAAAAAGCGTCGCTACAGAGATAATGTATGGTGCTATTAAAGCTATCGAAAAGAAAAATGCTGAGGTTAAAGGCATCGACGTTTTTAACGACGCTATCGAAAATGTAAAACCTATTTTAGAAGTTAAATCACGCCGTGTTGGTGGCGCTACTTATCAAGTACCAGTTGAGGTTCGCCCAGCTCGCCAACAAGCTCTTGCTATCCGCTGGCTTATAACTTTTGCTAGAAAAAGAAGCGAAAGAACAATGGTTGATAAATTAGCAAATGAGCTTTTAGATGCGGCAAATTCAAAAGGTGCATCTTTCAAGAAGAAGGAAGATACTTACAAGATGGCAGAGGCTAATAAAGCATTTGCTCACTACCGCTGGTAAGAAAGAATTAGTATGGCAGAGAGAAAAACGCCTTTACATAAGGTAAGAAATATCGGTATTGCGGCTCACATTGATGCTGGAAAGACAACTACTAGTGAGAGAATTTTGTTCTTCACTGGTATGAGTCATAAGATAGGTGAGGTTCATGATGGCGCTGCTACTATGGACTGGATGGAGCAAGAAAAAGAGCGTGGTATTACTATTACATCAGCTGCAACTACAGCGTTTTGGAAGGGCTACCAAGTAAACCTAATCGACACTCCGGGACACGTTGACTTTACTATCGAAGTTGAGCGTTCTATGCGTGTTCTTGACGGTGCTGTTGCGGTATTTTGTTCTGTTGGTGGTGTTCAGCCACAGTCTGAAACTGTTTGGAGACAAGCAAATAAATATCACGTACCAAGAATTGTTTTTGTTAATAAAATGGATAGAATTGGTGCAAATTTCTTTAGAGTTGAAGAGCAGATCAGAGAAAGATTAAAAGCAAATCCAGTACCTATTCAAATTCCTATCGGTGCAGAGGATAACTTTAAAGGTGTGGTTGATCTTGTAAGAATGAAAGCATACGTTTGGAATGACGAGAAAAAGCCAACTGACTATGTAGAAGAAGAAATTCCAGCTGAAGTTAAAGATAAAGCTGAAGAATATCGTGCAAAACTAATCGAAGCTGTTTCTGAGACAGACGATAGCTTGATGGAGAAATTCTTTGCAGGCGAAGAACTAACTGAAGAAGAGATCAAAAAAGGTATTAAAGCAGGCTGCTTAAGAATGACTATTACGCCTATGCTTTGTGGAACTGCGTTTAAGAACAAAGGTATCCAACCTCTACTTGATGCTGTTGTCGATTATTTGCCAGCTCCAGATGAGATCGCAGCGATAAATGGTGTTTACGAAGATGGTGCCGAAGTGACTGTTGAAAGTACAGATGATGGCGAATTTGCTGCTCTTGCGTTTAAGATTATGACTGACCCATTTGTTGGACAGCTAACATTTATCCGTGTTTATAGAGGAAGCCTTGAAAGTGGTAGCTACGCTTACAACACAGTTCAAGACTGCAAAGAGAGAATTGGCCGCTTACTAAAAATGCACTCAAATAAACGTGAAGAGATTACAGAACTTTTCGCTGGTGAAATCGGCGCCGTTGTTGGTCTAAAAAATACCCTAACTGGCGATACTCTTGCAAGTGAAAAAGACAAAGTTATCCTTGAGAGAATGGACTTCCCAGAGCCAGTTATTAGTGTTGCGGTTGAGCCAAAAACAAAAGCAGATCAAGAAAAAATGGCGATCGCTCTTCAAAAACTAGCTCAAGAAGATCCAAGCTTTAGAGTTAGCACTGATGAGGAGAGTGGACAAACTATCATTAGTGGTATGGGTGAGCTTCACCTTGAGATCATTGTTGATCGTATGCTTCGTGAATTTAAAGTAGACGCTGAAGTTGGTCAGCCACAAGTTGCTTACCGCGAGACTATCCGTAAGGCAGTTGAGCAAGAGTATAAGTATGCTAAACAATCAGGTGGTCGTGGTCAATATGGTCACGTATTCTTACGTATTGAGCCACTTCCAGCTGCTAGCGGATTTGAATTTGTTAACGACATCAAAGGTGGTGTTGTTCCAAAAGAGTACATCCCAGCTGTTGAAAAAGGTTGTAAAGAAGCGCTTCAAAGCGGTGTTCTTGCTGGATATCCAGTCGAAGATGTTAAAGTTACGCTTTTTGATGGTAGCTACCACGAAGTTGACTCATCTGAAATGGCATTTAAACTTGCTGCTTCTATGGGCTTTAAAGAGGGCGCTAGAAAAGCAGGTGCGGTTATCCTTGAGCCTATGATGAAAGTTGAAGTTGAGACTCCAGAAGAGTATATGGGTGATGTTATCGGTGACCTTAATAAGCGCCGTGGCCAAGTAAATTCAATGGATGATAGAAACGGCATTAAGATCATTGCAGCTTATTGTCCACTTGCTCAAATGTTTGGCTACTCAACAGATCTTCGCTCAATGACTCAAGGTCGTGCGACTTACTCTATGGAATTTGATCACTACGAAGAAGTTCCTAAAAACGTAAGTGAAGAGATTATTAAAAAGAGAAATGGCTAATTAGCCAAAATAGGGCAGAGCGATCTGCCCTTTAAAATTTAACTACTTGAGTAAAAATTTAAACTAACTTGCAAATTTGTCCTCATAGCTCAGCTGGATAGAGCGCAGAATTCCTAATTCTGAGGTCGTGAGTTCGAACCTCGCTGGGGACACCATTTTTATATCAAATTCTCCAAAACACAAAATCCAAAAATAAAATTTAAAAATATTTTTTGTAACTTTTGCCTTTTTAAATTTTAAACTAAATCCCTAAAATACGGCAAATTTTTACTAAATTTAACTCAAAAATTTACAACTTCACATTTCTAAAATGTCACAACTGTACCAAAGTACAATAGCTATAAAATAAATTTTTTACTTATAATTGACAACATAAAAATACGCAAAGGGGAAAAATTATGAGTAAAGTTAAAGGACTAATCAAATCAATAATCGGCACGGATGCCATCGTCGCAGTTGATGCTAATGGAAATCAAAGAACTCTAAAAGCAGGCGACGTGATCTATGACAATGAGGTCATAAAAGAGCAAGACGGTGTTAAAGGTTGAGGTGCAACCTCTTAATAGTGAAAATGAAAAAGCTAGCGATGAGACTGGCAAAGAGATAGCATCGCTACAAGAGCAACTACTAAATGGTAAAAATATCTCTGATCTTGAAGAGACTGCAGCTGGTGGTAATGCCTCAGCAGGCGGTAGCAATAGTGGAGATGGTGTTAGCCTTGGTGCTGCTAGCTTTGCGCAAGGCGGTCACTACTCAAACATCAATGCAAATTTTGAAAACCTAAGCTCTCAAGCAAATGCAAGTGCAGAGGCCTTTACAAATGTAAGCGGTGGCGCAAGCGAGGAGGGCTTTAGTCTTGATACGCTTGCGGCTGCGATAGATAATGCATATAACAATATATTGCCACAGCCACTAGAAGTAACTGTTACGGCAGTGGATGATAACGTAGTGACTGGTAATACAGACGAATCAGTAAGTCGCCATATTGATGTTGGAGATAACATTTTAGAACACAATGTTTCTGAAAGAACAGGCCTACATATCACAAACGACAACACTCCAACTTTAGTAGGTAAAGCTACTGCAAACGCTACTATAAGCATATTTGATGGCGAAGGTGAAAATGCACCACTACTTGGCACGACAACTGCTGATAATGATGGCAACTGGTCATATACTCCAACTTCGCCTTTAGCTGATGGAGATCATAAATTTACTATCGAGGCTAGCAAAGTAGCTGCAAACGGCGAAGAGCTAAAAGCTACAAGCACGCAAGATTTGACTATTGATACAGTAAATAATCAACTAAGCATTGATAGCATCAAAGTAGATCACTTTGGCGATTTAAGAGATTTCCACATGTTTAGATATCCTGATAGTATAACTAGTCATATAGATGATAGCACTCTTATCAATAGCCCAAATGATCTTGACTGGACACCAACTATAACTGGTAAGGCTGAAGCATTTGCTGATGTTAATCTTGAAATTTGGATGAAGTCAGCTTATTGGGATTCAAATATTCCAGATAAACTACTTACCACAGTCTCAGTTAAAGCTGATGAAAATGGCAACTGGAAGGCCGAGGATATAGACTTTAAAGGTAAAGCATATTTTGACCAAGGTTATGAAATAAGAGCTGTTTCTAGCGTTGATGAAGCAGGAAATGTTGCTGATTTAAGCACACCTACCACATTTTATTTTCCAGTTCCAACACCTCCAGAAGATCACCTATAAAATAAATTTAATGTGGAGAGCCTCTCTCCACACACTTAGCCTATTTCAAATACAATTTAATCCATTTAATAATCCATGCTAACATTTCAAAAATTTATTTAAGGAGAATAGATGAAAAAAATTTTACTTTTAGGAGCCGTTTGTTGCATGTTGTCAGCTGATGTTAAAACTGTTAATATAAGTCCAGATGAGATCAAAAAGTATGATCAGATCGTTGATATTAGAACCCCATCTGAATGGCAAGAGACTGGCATCATAGCTGGTGCGAAGACCATCACTTTTGATCCAAGTAATAAGAGTGCATTTTTAGATGAGCTTTCAAAAGCGGTTGATATCAAAAAGCCTATCGCTCTTGTTTGTAGAAGCGGCAGAAGAAGCACAGCGGCAGCTGCAGCTATAGATAGCTCAGATCTTAAGATTATAAATTTAGATGGTGGTATGAGTAGTTTGATCGAGCAAGGCTACAAAACTACGCCATATAAAAAATAAGTAAATTTAAAAATTCTACTTTTGACTACAAGATCAAATTTAACTTGTAGTCAAAATTTCTATCGAATAATAAAATTTATTACTTGATTAACCAGTGATTAACTCTAAGCCAATATAATTTCATCACATTTAAACAATAAAGAAGGAGACAAAATGTCAAAAGTTATTTTACAGTTAAACACAATTCAGGCTGATGCAAATGCACTTTATATCAAATTTCATGATCTTCACTGGAACGTAAAAGGTATTCAATTTTTTAGCGTCCACGAGTATACTGAAAAAGCTTATGAGGATATGAGTGAGATTTTTGATGATGCAGCTGAGAGAGCTCTTATGCTTGGTGGCAGACCTATCGTCAAGGCTGAGGAGCTAGCAAAAGTCGCTCACATAAAACACGAGCCAAAAGAGAGCTACACTCCGACTGAAGTTTTAGAGATCGTTTTGGCTGATTACAAGCACCTTTTGGGTGAGTTTAAAAAGCTTGATGAGCTTGCAGAAGGCGACACAACAACTCAGATGTACGCACAAGATCAAATAGCTAAATTTGAAAAAGCCATCTGGATGCTAAACGCAACACTTGGTAAATAATCACAGCGGGAGCTCTCCCGCTTTACCCTAAATAAATTCCACCTTTTGGCGATATAGTTTTTATAAACTTAGAGGAGCCAAATATGCAAATCAGTCAAATCGTAAGCTCATACAACACTTCAAGTGTAAAAGAAAATGTAAAATCAGAAATTTCACTTCACAAAGATGAAAAAGAGGTTTCTAAAAAGCAGCCTGAGATTTCAAATTTAAGCGCAAAAGAGATATCAAATAGCTACTTTTTGCAGTATCAAAAAGATATTACTCAAAATGCTAGTTCAAATTTACTAGCGCAAGGCGGTCTAAGCTTTAGTGTGCCTGAAAATTTATCAGACATTTTAGCCGGACTTGATCTAGCAGGCATTGGCTACAACGGCAAAGCTCTAGGAGAGCTAAGTAGTGATGAGGCGAGCGAGCTAGTTAGTGAAAATGGCTTTTTTGGCATCGCAAATACAGCTGATAGGATAGCCGGCTTTGTGCTAAATGGTGCAGGTGATGATGTGGAGAAGCTAAAAGCTGGTAGAGAGGGCGTGGCAAAGGGCTTTGAGGATGCTAAGAAAATTTGGGGCGGTGAGCTACCTGAAATTTCACAAAAGACTATCGAGAAGACCCTTGAGACGCTCGATAAAAAGATCGCCGAGCTTGGTGGTAACGTCTTAAACGTATCAGCCTAAATTTCTTGGGAGCTCTCCCAAGAAATTTAAATATATTAATGTAAGTACAAAACTAAAATTTTAAAAACTCACAAATTTTATTTAATCTTAAAAGCTATACTTTTCTCTTTATATTAAGGAGAAAAGATGAAAGCTAAAATTTTACTTCCTCTAGCAGTAGCCACTATGTTTTTGGGATGTTCATTTTTTGATGATAATCCACCAATCCGCAAGCAACCAAGGCAAGCTACTAAAACTGCGCCCGCAAAAAGCTCCATCAAAGGCTTCATAAAAGATGTCAGCTATAAAGATTCGAAATACTGCTACGAGATAGTAGCCAGCGATGTGAAAAATCACAAACTAAACAAAGCAAATTTTTGTGCAAACAGATATTATTACGATAAGGGCGATCTTGTCTATGCGACTTTTTACGCAGATAAGCTCATAGACATGCTTCTTATAAAAGAGGGCGGCTCTAGAGGCGCATATAATGGCATAAGAAAACCACAAAATGAAGTAGTCGTAAAAAGAAAAAATATAAAAACAAATATTGAGGTACCAAAAGAGGAGAAAATTTCTTTTTAGATTACCGTTGATTTACTGCTAGCATATATAATTTCATCAGCAATCAAAACTAGAACTCCTTTTAAGGGGCAAAGCAACGGCCCCTTTTTCTTTTTATCCCCACTTTAAAAGTCTCATTTGTGAAAGATAAATTATCAAAATATACTTCTTTTTGGTCAAAATCGGTAAACGATTGGTAACAAAAATACAAAATTTTATGATTTTTTAAGCTTCATCTTAAAATTTATTGATTATAATCGTCGACACAAAAACCTTAAAAGGAGAAAAAATGAAACTAACAAAAATTAGTTTAGCCGCTTTGGTTGCTTTAGGCGCATTTTCAAGTGTAGCGAGTGCTACTCCACTTGAAGAAGCTATAAAAAATGTAGATCTTTCAGGATTTGCAAGATATAGATATACAAATACTAGAGACAAGAGTGCTGATGCTTCAGCAACACCAGCAGAAGACAGAAATGAAGCAGGTCATGGATTTAAAATGGTCACTGATTTTAAAGCCGCCATTGATGATAATTTCTTTGGTGTTATCGGTTTAAGATACAATAAAGCTGATGGTTCAGGCGATAATGCAGGCAAAGGTACAGATAAAACAGATACAACAACAGCCTTTAATGTTTATCAATTCTATCTTGGTTATAAGATTGGTGGCACTACTGTAACAGCTGGCAAACAAGTTATAGGTTCATACTTTACCGATGATGCTGTTGCTACTGGTCTTAAAGTTGTAAATCAAGATATTGAAGGTCTTACTTTAGCAGCAGCAGCTTTTGATGCTATCGAAGACAACGAAGATGAGAGTAATGGCACTTTATACGAAATAACAAAAGGTACAAGATCACTTGGAGCTTATGATGTTGGCAATCTATATGCTGCAGCTGTTATTGGCTCATACGATCCTATTAACTTCCAACTATGGTATGGTAGTCTAACAAACCTAGCTGATCTTCTTGCTGCTGATGTTTCTGCAAATTTTGCCATCAGTGACGATGTTAGCTTAGGTGGTAGAATAAACTATGTAAATAGCAATGCAGATATAGATGCAAAATCATTTGCGCCTTTATCTAAAAGCATAGATGCATCTAATGGCGTTGCAAACTACAATGATGGTAACTTCTATGCTGGCGAACTTACAGCTTCACTATTTGGTTTTGACGCAAGATTAGGTTATATGGGTTGGAAAGTCCAAGATAAAGGCGTAACATCATTCAGCTTTGAAGACCAAGGTGGTCTAATAAATGTTGGTGAACTTACACTTGATCACACTTGGGCTGATGGTAAAGCTAACTTAATATATGCTACAGCTGGATATACATTCGATAAATTTACAGTTGGTGCAGACTACATAAAAGGTCATATTAAACATGCTGCAGCTGTTGGCAAAAATGGTAAAGAAAAAGTTGAAGAGATCACTCCAAGATTTGCTTATCAATATAGCAAAAAGCTAGAATTTAGTTCATACTATGCGTTCAAGACTTCAAAATTTGCTGATCAAGACAAAAAGAAAGAAGATCAGTTCAGATTTGAAGCTAAATACTCATTCTAATTCATAGCTCGTTAATCAACTTATGATATAATCCCGGGTCGGAGCAATCTGATCCGGGATTTTTAAATTTAGAGCAAAATTTCAAGGAAACTTATGAAAAATATCAAAATTTCTTTTTTGGCGTGTTTTTTGGTGGCAAATGCCTTTGCAGCTTCTCAGGTTTATTATATAGAAGCTCGTGGTGAGTTTGGTAAAGAGCTTGCCGAGATGGCAAAAAAGCAGGCTAATGATAGAAACGAAAAAGTAAATGTCTATGTCGATGAAGATCCAAGACGCTATAAAGACAATAGGATTTTAAAATTTGGCGTTGATAGAAAAGGTAGATATAGTGTCTCTTTAGGAAAAGAGCTTTATGAAAAACAATGCGCTAGTTGCCATGGCGAAAGTGCAGATAAAAGACCGTTTGGCTCAACGCCGCTTAAAAACATGGATGCTAAAGATATAGAAGATAGTATCATCTCTTATAGAAGTGACTCAAGCTTTGGTGGTAGCGGTAAAAACGTAATGCAAAACCAAGCTAAGATCATCTCAAACAATGATCTAGGTGCAATATTAGCTTATCTAAAAGGCAAAGATGCACTTGCAGATCAAGATACAAACGAAAATAAACCAGTTTCAACCGAAACAAAGCAGGGCAGTTATTTAAGATAAATTTCACTTCGGTAGCTTTGCCACAATATAAATAAAAGGAAGCAGATGTTAAATCCAAAAACATTATTTTTAAGTATGGGCTCAGCTATCGTTTTGATGATAATCTTTGCCGTAGCTAGTGGAGCCGCCACAATAATAGAGAGCAAAACTAGCACCGAAGCAGCTTGGTACTATGTTTATGGCGCTAGCTGGTTTGCGCTCATTCAACTACTTCTTGGTATAAATTTAGCCTTTAACATCTTTAGATACAATCTAATCGATCCTAAAAAACTGCCATCGCTCATCTTTCACTTAGGTTTTATCGTCATCTTAATTGGTGCTGGCATCACAAGATACCTTGGCTTTGAAGCTGATATGCATATACGTGAAAACACTGCTTCAAACGTTGTTAGCACGAAGGTTTCATATATAAATTTAACAGCGCTTAACGACAAAGGCGAGGAGATCAGCTCGGCTATGCCCTTAGGACTTGCTGATGTAAAGAAGGGCTTTGATCTAAAACTAAAAACAGCAGATGGAGAGGCTAGTTTAAAATTTAAAGAATTTGTGCCAAATGCAAGTTATAAATTTGTAAATGATGATAGCGGAAAGCCTGTCGTTGAGTTTGTAGTCTCAAACGAGAGCGAAAGTGAAGAGATATTTTTACTTGAAGAAGAAGAGGCGAGGGTTGGAGATATCAGCTTTATCTTTAATGCTAAACCAGATGAAAATAAAAAATATGTTCTTTTTAGACTAAATGATGGAAATTTCACTGTTACTTCAAATGCTGATCTTTCAAAATTTACTATGGCAGATAGCTCAAAAACTGAGCTAAAAGCTGGCAGCGTGAATGAATTTGGCACAGGCAGCTTATATACTATCTCAAATATAAATTTTGCCCCAAGGCTAGTCTCAGCACACGCCACAAGAAAGCTAGTTAGCTCAAAGGATAGTGAGTTTAACGCATTGATAGCTGAGCTAAACTACAAAGGTGAGAGTAAAGAGATGCATGTATTTTACAACCTAATGGAGCCTTCACGTATCGCTGTGGCTGGACAGAAATTTAACGCTTCATGGGGAGCTCAGCAGATAAAACTTCCATTTAGCCTCTACCTAAAGGACTTTGAGCTAAAAAGATATCCTGGCTCAAATTCTCCTATGAGCTACTCAAGCGAGGTTGTGGTAAAAGATGGCACAAATGATCCTGGGTTTGACTATAGAATTTATATGAACCACGTGCTTGATTATGATGGATATAGATTTTTCCAAAGCTCATACGATACTGACGAGAAAGGTACGATCCTCTCTGTCAATAAAGACCCAGGCAAGATCCCGACATATATCGGCTACTTTTTGCTAGGTCTTGGCTTCTTGCTAAATGTCATAAATCCTAACAGCCGCTTTAGAAAGCTCGCAAAACTAATAGATAATGAATCAACAAAAAGCGGTAAAAAAGTAGCTACTCTCATAGCGGTCTTACTTTTAGGCTTAAATTTTAGCTCGCTAAAGGCAGAGGATTTCTTGCCGCATATCAGCAAAGAGCATGCAGACAAGCTTGCTAGGCTTATCGTGCAAAGTCCAGATGGCAGGATGAAGCCATTTGATACGCTTAGCAAAGAGGTTTTAAACAAAATTCATAGAGGCGAGAGCATAGGTGGCCTAAATTCAAACCAAGCGATGCTTTCTATAATGGTAACGCCTGATTTTTGGCGAAATGAGAAGATCATCGCACTTGGTCAAAGCAAGGAGCTAAAAAAAGAGCTAGGCGTCGATGAAAATGCAAGATACGCAAGCTTTGATGAATTTTTTAAAGCGACAAAAGATGGTGGAAGCGAGTATAAACTAACAAAATTTGCCGAGATAGCAAACCGCAAACACCCAGGCTCACGCAATACTTTTGACAAAGATGTGATAAAGATCGACGAGAGACTAAATGTATTTTATATGATATTTATCGGTGAAATTTTCAAAATTTTCCCAAAACAAGATGATCCGTCAAATTCTTGGTATTCGCCAGCTAGTGCGATGATGTACTTCTCGCCAAAAGAGGCTGAGCTAGTCGTTGGTATGATGAGAGAGTATTTCTCAGCTGTTGATGCAGCCTCAAAGGATAATGACTGGAGTAAGGCGGATGCGGCGCTTGAGAAAATTTCAGCCTATCAGCACAAATACGGCTCTGCCGTCATGCCAAGTGAGAAAAAAATAGACATAGAAATTTTATTTAATAAATTTCAAGTATTTGACCGCTTGACGCCGATATATCTTTTGGCTGGACTTGCGCTTTTACTATTTGTTTTTGTCAAGATGCTAGCACCAAAAGTACAGATAAATGGCATAGTTAAAGCCGTATATATTATAAATTTACTAGCCTTTCTTGCGCACACGGTAGGTCTTGGACTTCGCTGGTATATCGCCGAGCACGCACCTTGGAGTAACGCATACGAGTCGATGGTTTATATCGCTTGGGCGCTTGGACTTTCAGGCATCATCTTTGCAAAACGCAGTCCGATCGCACTTGCGCTTACATCTATATTAGCTGGTGTTACGCTATTTGTCGCACACCTTAGCTGGATGGATCCGCAGATCACGACGCTTGTGCCTGTGCTTCAGAGCTACTGGCTAACTATCCACGTCTCTATCATAACCGCAAGTTATGGCTTTTTGGGTCTTTGCTCACTGCTTGGCGGCTTTACTTTGCTGCTTATCATCTTGCAAAACAAGAAAAAGCCAAATACAGAGATCGCGCGCAATATCACTGAAGCGACACGCATAAATGAGATGGCGATGATACTAGGTCTTAGCTTGCTCACGCTTGGAAACTTTTTAGGTGGCGTCTGGGCGAATGAGAGCTGGGGTAGATACTGGGGCTGGGATAGCAAGGAGACTTGGGCACTAGTTTCGATCCTTGTCTATGCGGCAGTGCTTCACATGAGATTTATACCAAAGCTTAATAATCAATACGCATTTGCTGTTGCATCATTTTTTGCCTATTGGTCGATCATAATGACCTATTTTGGGGTAAATTTCTATCTAGCTGGCATGCACTCATACGCAGCTGGAGATCCGCTTCCAGTGCCTGATTTTGTCTGGATAAGCATCGCCATTATGATAGCGATGAGCGTTCTTGCATTTATGAAACGCTCTCTTTGCACAAGGTTATAGATGCTTCTTAAAGGCTTGATAGTCTTTTTTATTTTTTTGCTTATAGTGGCCATTTGTGCGCTAGTCTATCTTTTGCTAAAAAACAAAGATCATCAAGTCTTGGCAAGAGGGCTAGAAGCTGAGAGTGAAGAAGAGATCACGATCGAAAAGCTTGAAGAACTTGCTGGTGATAAAACTCTAAGCAAAAACGAGCTTTTCGAGCTTATACAAATTTTTGGAGAGAAATTTATAATACCAGCGAAAAAAAATCAGGTTGCTCCAAAAGAAGCTAGCAACTACATAAATTTTATAATCCTAATCTGCTCTCATCAAAATGCCGACGCAAAGCTTATTAGCTTTTTAGACAAAGAGGCTAAAAAGAAAAATCCAAGCTATGTTGCAGAGATCGAAGATAGTGAGAGGATAGGCATAGAAAACCGCAAAAATCGCAGGTAAAATTAACTTTTTTAAATTTAAGAACGCAAAACGTCGTTAGCAAAACTCAAATTTACAAAGCAAAAATAGGAGTGCAATTTGGACATCAATGATCTCTATGCTAGTTTAGTCTTTTTGCCGATAGTGCTAGCTATTTTGTTGATGATCTTTGCTGGCAGGCGAAATATAAAAGTCTATCTGAGTAAATTTGACTTGATCGGACTGCATCTCATTTTTCCACTCGTGATATTTCCCATCTTTGTAGCTATCTTTTGTGCAGTATGTGAGTATTTTGACGTTTCAAACGATGATGGGTTAGCTTATATTTTTTACACTATGCTTTTTATAATAGCTATTTACGCCGTTTTTGGCTTTTACGTTTGCATTAAATACAATCACGGCTTTATAAACTGCTTTTGGGCGCTTCTTTTAAGATTTAGCTTCATGACTCCGCTTGTTTATTTGCTATTTTTAGGTGGCAAAGGACGTGACAAAAATGGCAATGAGATAACCCCTGAAAATGTGAAAAATTTAAGCCTTGTTGGAAAGCTTAGATTTTCGCTTTATAATATGATCATCTTTAGAAAAAATTATGACAAAGATAAAGTTGCAGGCAGGGATGAGATAAATTCAAGCGACAAAGCTCTCATCTCAAAAGAGGTTTAAAATAAAAAGCAGGGAGAGTTAAATTTAAAAAGAGCCAGCAAGATAGCTAGCTCAGCTTACGGCAAAACTACGCCAAATTTCATAGCCACACCATATATCATCGCACTAATAATGCCAGCGAAAAATCCAGCAACCATATCATCACCCATAACGCCAAGTCCGCCCTTTACGTTGCGGTCTATCCTGCCAATGATCGATGGTTTTTTGATATCAAGCACTCTAAAAA
Source organism: Campylobacter concisus (assembly GCF_015230035.1). Taxonomy (GTDB): domain Bacteria; phylum Campylobacterota; class Campylobacteria; order Campylobacterales; family Campylobacteraceae; genus Campylobacter_A; species Campylobacter_A concisus_BK. The sequence continues at coordinate 23,490 of NZ_JAAKZD010000001.1, read as the reverse complement.
GCACGAGTGAGAGAACTAGCTGTGAGATAGTCGCTCCGCTAATGGCGATAGCGAGCCAAACGCCAGCAACTTCGTCGATCACAATAAAGCTCTCGTCGTGTGAATTTATCTTTTTTTCAAAATCATCAATGACGCTGATGCTCACCAAAAATAACAAAATGCTAGCTAGCAAAAGCGTGGTAGATGAGAAAAAATATAACACAAAATAAGCCGCCACAGCTCCAGCCACCGAGCCCCAAGTGCCAGGTGCCTTTGGTAAAAGTCCAAATCCAAAAAATGTCAAAAATAGCTTTTGCATAAATTTCCTTAAGTGAGTGATGATGTCTGGTAGAGCTTCATGAGCTCCTCGTAAAAGTCGCGGTCGGTTTTGTTTTCAAGCAGTCCAGAATTTACAAAGAGATCGTCGCAGAGCTTTTGTATATCTTTGAAGCGATTTACATAGAGCTTGCTTAAGATGAGCGCTGAAATTTCAGGTCTTACTAGTATGGCTGGTGGCATGATGCCGTTAAATAGCAGCTCTTTGATCACGTCTGGGTGGTATTTGATCTGGTGGTGCTGTCCGTGTGGGCAGCTTTTGGTGCTAACTAGCGTCTTGCACTTGTTGCAATAAACGAGCTCAGGCAGGACGATCACATCTAAATTTAGATCGTTTTTGTAGATGTCAAGTATCGTATGAACTTCGTTGTGGTCAAAAAACATGCCGATACCAGAGTGATTTTGTCCGATGACTAGCTTATTTGCGCCGAGTCTTGAAGCCGCGATGCACTCAAGCGTTGGGTTGGCGTGCGAGCTAAAAAGGGTCGTGTTTTTTAGCGCAAAGACAAAGACCTTTTTTGTTGGCAGATAGTTTTGGTTAAAAAAGTCAAGCACTTGCTTTCTGATCTCGTAGTCAATATGCCTCTCTTCGCGCGTTCTTATTAGAAAAACGACCACAAGATCGGCCTTGTCGATAGTCATCCTAACTAGGCGTTCATGCGCGCGGTTAAATGGATCAGCCGTTAAAAAAACAGCCGTTATCTTCTTGGCGCCACTCTCTTTTATTAGCTCATTTAGCGCATCTTTGCTTATTTGCAAGCTCTCATCATATAGCTCAAACTCGCCGCTTATGCCGTATTTGCCTAAATTTAGTGACATTTCGCTGTTTGACTCATTTGCTAAAAATATATTTTTAGCTCGCATGCTCTCGTCAAATTTAAAGACCTTTGCCACATCGATGTGCCCAACGATCTTGCCGTCCATATTTAAATTTACTCTTTGACCAGCATACAGCTTGCTAGCGATATTTTGATTGACCTCGCCAAATGGAGCAAAGCCAAAAGAGTAGGGCATAGGCTCGCCATTAAAGTAGCCCTTTTTTGCCACCTCTTTGATCTGCTCGTCGTCCATCAGGGCGCTAAAATTTGAGAGAATTTTGTTTTTGATAAGCTCTAAGGCGCCATAAACTTCGGTGTTTATAGAAATTTCACTATTTTTTCTTGCTGACGTCATATTTCTTTCTCTTTTCCCAAAGTGATTTTCTAGAAATTCCAAGCTTTTTGCTTAGCTCGGTGTCGGGGAATTTATCTTGATAATTAACGATGATATATTTTATATATTCATCGATCGTGACGATCTCGCCGATGTCAAAGTTTTTATCTCGGATGGAGAGTTCAAGCACCTCAAATGGCGCACTTTGCGCAAAATCGCTAGTTTGTATAGCTACTTTTTTCTTTTTGCAAAGCTCTAAAATTTTCTCTTTTTCATCATCTTTTAGCTCTTCGAGATTTGTGATGTATATTAGCTCGTCGCCACTTTGAGCAAGTGCTTTTTCAAGCTCACTAAAACAGGCTTTACCTAAAAACAAAAATGGCAAATTCCCAGCCTTTGCGTAGTTAAAGATAAATTTATCGCTGTAGCCATTTTTGCTTGATTTTAAAAGAAGTGGAAATTTGATCTTTTTAGCTTCAAGACAAGGTATCTCGTAGTCTTTTAGGGCGAAATTTATATAGTTTTCGTAGTTTTTTATCTCGTTTTTAAAGCCTCTGAACTCTTCAAAATGTCTTATCTTTCTAACTAGCTCTTCTATCATAAATGGCTTTTGGATGTAATCCACCGCACCCGCTTGTATCGGTTTTATCACGGTGTCGCTGTTGATATAGGCGATGAGTAAGATGATGATAGAGCTTTTAAATTTCTCTATGACTGGGTAGAAGTCCTGCCCAGGGAGTGTGGTAGAAAGTAACACTACGTCAAAATTTTCAAATTTCAAAGCCTCTTTGACGCTCTTTGCGATCTCGCAGTCGTAGCCAAAGTCAGCTAGTTTGCTAGCCATCGAGCCAGCTAGGTAAATTTCGTTTTCTACTATTAAAATTTTCATATTTGTGTCCAGTTGTAAAATTTAAGGCTAGCGCTTGCCATGACAGCGATCCCCTCGCATCTGCCGACAAAGCCAAGCCCCTCAGTCGTCGTCGCCTTTACATTTATGCGGCTTTGGCTTAAATTTAGAGCCTGCGCGATGTTTGCCTCCATTTTTGATTTTAGTTTTGAAAGTTTTGGCTTTTGCGCCATTATCGTGATGTCAGCGTTTGTTAGCACAAAGCCCACGCTTTGCACCCTTTTATAGGCTTCTTGCAGCAGATAAATGGAGCTAATATCTTTAAATTTAGCGTCCGTATCAGGAAAGAGTTCACCTATGTCGCTAAGCCCAGCAGCTCCCAAGATAGCGTCTGTTAGCGCATGAAGTGCCACATCGCCGTCGCTGTGAGCCTTTAGCCCAAACTCATAGTCGATCTTTTCGCCACAAAGCACAAGCGGTCTGCCCTTTTCAAACTCATGCACGTCAAAGCCGTTACCAACAAAGAGCTCACTTTCTGGTGCTTTTAGGGCTGAAATTTTAGCAAGGTCCTCTTTAAAAGTGATCTTTCTAGCCATCTCATCGCCCAAAATGTGCCAAACACTTGCGCCTATGGCTCTCATAGCCGAGCTATCATCTGTGTAAATTTCGCCGCTACTAAGAGCCTTTTTAAGAAGTGCTGTGCGCGAGAGCTGCGGTGTTTGGATAAGCTTTACCTTTTCTCTGTCGATTGCATTTTCGCCAAGATAGGCAGTGTCAGCGATCTTTAGCGCAGGGACTACGCAGTCAGCCTGAGCGGCCGCCTCGATGATCTTGTGAAAGAGCTCGCTTGATATGCAAGGACGCGCGATGTCGCTAACTAGGACAAATTCGCTACTTACTAGCTCAAGTGCGTTTTTTAGGCTATCTTGCCTTGTCTCGCCGCCATCAACAAATTTATAATTTGGAGCAAATTTAGACATATATTTGCACTCTTTACTAACGACGATGATCTCTTTAAATGTGTAAAAGTTACTCAAATTTTTGGTGGCAAATAGCCAAAGTGGGTCGCTGCCGATGCGAAGCCATTGCTTCTTTACAGGTAGCTCAAAACGACTGGAATTTCCCGCTCCTAGCATTATAAGTGAGATATCAAGCAAGGTAGCTCCTTTGAAGATTGTTACGGAATTATACACCTAAAAGCTAAATATTTCTTTTTATAAAAATAAATTTAAGTCTAGCATTTAGTTAGATCAAAACAAAAAAGGACTAAAATGAGCCCTTAAATTTTAAAAAAAGGCTATTCATGAGAGAAAAGACTCAGATGCACTATGCTAGGCGTGGCGAGCTCACAAAGCAGATGAGCTATGTGGCAAAGATCGAGGGAGTGAGCGAAAATTTAGTGATGGATGAGGTGGCAAAAGGCAGCATCATCATCCCAGCAAACGTAAATCACACAAATTTAAAGCCTATGGGCATAGGCAGAAAGCTAAAGACAAAAATCAATGCAAATATCGGCAACTCAAGCCTAAGTAGTGACATTTGCGCTGAGCTTAGAAAGCTTGAAATTTGCCTAGAATTTGGCGCTGATACGGTTATGGACCTAAGCACGGACGGCGATTTGGATGCCATTAGAAGCGCTATCATAGAGCATTCAAGCGTGCCAGTTGGAACGGTGCCGATGTATGAAATTTTAAAAGAGGCAAAAGAGGTTACAAATATCACAAATGAGCTCATTTTGCAGATACTTGAAAAGCAGGCAAAACAAGGGGTTAGTTACTTTACGATACACGCTGGCTTTTTGCGTGAGTTTTTACCGCTTGTTAAAAAGCGTAAAATGGGCATAGTAAGCCGCGGTGGCAGCCTAAGCGCTAGCTATATGTCAAAGCTAAATAGGCAAAATCCTTTCTATGAAATTTTTGATCAAATTTTAGAAATTTGCGCTAGATACGATGTCTCGCTCTCGCTTGGCGATGGTTTGCGCCCAGGATGTCTTTACGACGCGACAGATGAGGCACAGCTTAGTGAGCTAAAGGTGCTTGGAGAGCTAACACTTCGTGCGTGGCAGAAAGATGTGCAAGTGATGATAGAGGGCCCTGGTCATGTGCCATTAAATCAAATTGAGTATAATATGAAAATCGAACAAGAGCTCTGCCATGACGCCCCATTTTACGTGCTTGGACCGCTTGTTAGCGATATCGGCGCGGGGTATGATCATATCACTTCAGCGATAGGTGGTACGATGGCAGCATATCACGGCGCTAGCATGCTTTGCTATGTGACGCAAAAAGAGCACCTTGGCTTGCCAAACGAAAATGACGTAAGAGAGGGTATCGTAGCTCACAAGATAGCAGCTCATGCCGCAGACGTCGCGCTTGGTAAGGCTGGAGCTATCGAAAAAGACCATGCGATGAGTGATGCGAGATATGCGTTTGACTGGAACAAGCAGTTTGAGCTTAGCTTTGATCCAAAAAAGGCTAGAGAGCTTCACGATGAGAGCTTGCCAGAAGATGCGTTTAAGAGCGCTCATTTTTGTTCGATGTGCGGACCAAAATTTTGTGCATATAAAATTTCAAAAGATCTAGAAAAAGGAGAAAAATGTTAAATAAAGAAGAGGTCTTAAATAGATTAAAAGGTGTCATATATCCGGGATTTGAGAAGGATATAGTTAGCTTTGGCTTTGTAAAAAATGTAGAAATCGGCGAGAAAATTACAATCGAAGTCGAGATAGTTAGCTCAAATCCTGATGTGGCAAATGAGCTAAAAACGGACGTCAAACGTGTCATGGGCTCAAATGAGTACGTGCTAAATTTGATCCAGCCAAAGATGCCTGAGGAGAAAAGCAACACTCAAAGTGGCAAAAATATCGCGCCGCAAGTTAAAAATTTCGTAATGGTAAGCTCAGGCAAAGGCGGCGTTGGTAAATCAACCACAACGCTAAATTTAGCCATCTCAATGGCAAAACTAGGCAAAAAAGTGGGAATTTTAGACGCTGACATCTACGGACCAAATATCCCAAGGATGCTTGGCGAAGTAAATACCCAGCCACAAGTCGTTGGCAACAAGCTAAAGCCGATCCTTAGCCACGGCGTGGAGATGATGAGTATGGGCGTTTTGATGGAAGAGGGCATGAGCCTTATCTGGCGTGGCTCGATGATCATGAAAGCGATCGAGCAGCTGCTAAGAGATGTGCTTTGGAGCGAGCTTGATGTCTTGTTTCTCGACATGCCTCCAGGAACGGGCGACGCGCAGCTAACTCTAGCTCAAAGCGTGCCAGTAACGGCAGGTGTATGCGTCACAACGCCTCAAGTAGTAGCACTTGATGATAGCAAGCGTGCGCTTGATATGTTTGAGAAGCTTCACATCCCAATCGCTGGCGTCATAGAGAACATGAGTGGCTTTATCTGCCCAGATAACGGCAAAGAGTATGATATCTTTGGCAAAGGCACGACTGAAGAGGTGGCAAAGGCTTATAACACTCAAATTTTAGCCGAAATTCCTATCGAGCCAGCGGTTCGTGTGGGCGGCGATAGTGGCAAGCCAGTTAGCTTTTACGAGCCAAACTCAGTTACTGCAAAACGCTATGAGAGCGCAGCTGCAAGACTTTGGGAGATGATAGAAAATATAAATAACGGCGGCGGGGCTGATAACTCGGCGATCCAGCCAGTAAATGACGGCAAGAGTGCTTGCTCGAAGTAAATTTGTAAAATATAAAATTCAGAGCAAATTTTAATTAATTTTGGCTACCAAAATTTGGCTTTACTTGATGTAGGGGCTTAAATTTTGGAGCCAAAATGCAATCATTAAAAAGAAAATTTAACAGGAGAAAAGATGAAAGCGATCGTAACCGTAGTCGGAAAAGATAGAGTTGGCATCGTTGCTGGCGTCTCAGCAAAGCTTAGCGAGCTAGGGCTAAACATAGACGACATAAGTCAGACTATTTTGAGCGACTTTTTCACGATGATGGCGGTGGTTTCAAGCGATGAAAATAAGGACTTTACAGCCTTAAGAGCGGAGCTAGATAAGCTTGGAGAGAGCCTAAAAGTAAAGATAAATATCCAAAGCTCAGCCATTTTTGATGCTATGCACAAAATTTAAGGACAAAAGATGGATATCAAAAACGTAACTGAAACGATCTCGATGATCGAGGAGCAAAATTTTGACATCAGAACGATCACGATGGGCATTAGTTTGCTTGATTGCATCGACCCTGACATGGGCAAAGCCTGCGACAAAATTTACGCAAAAATCACCACTAAAGCCAAAGACCTAGTTAGGGTGGGCAACGAAATTTCCGCTGAACTAGGCATACCAATCGTCAATAAAAGAGTGAGCGTGACGCCTATCTCGATAATCGGCGCCGCAACGGACGCAAAAGACTACGTGATGATCGCAAAGACGCTTGATAGAGCGGCTATTGAAGTTGGTATTGATTTTATAGGTGGTTTTTCGGCCTTGGTTCAAAAGGGCTATCAAAAGGGCGATGAAATTTTGATAAATTCTATCCCGCAAGCTCTAGCACAAACTGCAAAAGTGTGCTCAAGTGTCAATGTCGGCTCAACAAAAAGTGGCATAAACATGAGCGCGGTGCGTGACATGGGACGCATCATAAAAGAGACGGCGGCAGCATCAGAGATGGGCTGTGCGAAGCTTGTTGTTTTTGCAAACGCAGTCGAGGACAATCCTTTCATGGCTGGTGCATTTCACGGAGTGGGCGAGGCTGATGTGGTGATAAACGTCGGCGTTTCAGGCCCAGGCGTCGTAAAAAGAGCGCTTGAAAAGGTGCGTGGCGAGAGCTTTGACGTGGTGGCTGAGACTGTGAAAAAGACAGCTTTTAAGATCACTCGTATCGGTCAGCTCGTTGGTCAAATGGCGAGCGAGCGCCTTGGGGTTAAATTTGGTATCGTCGATCTCTCTCTTGCTCCAACGCCTGCTGTGGGCGACTCGGTGGCCCGCGTGCTTGAGGAGATGGGGCTTGAGGCTGTCGGTACGCACGGCACGACTGCGGCGCTTGCCCTGCTAAATGACGCGGTCAAAAAAGGTGGCGTCATGGCGTGCAATCAAGTTGGCGGCTTAAGCGGTGCGTTTATCCCAGTCTCAGAGGACGAGGGCATGATAGCTGCTGTGCGTGCGGGATCGCTAAATTTAGAAAAGCTTGAGGCGATGACAGCGATATGCTCAGTTGGGCTTGATATGATCGCCATACCTGCTGATACGCCAAGTGAAAGTATAGCTGCGATGATCGCTGATGAGGCTGCTATCGGCGTGATAAATCAAAAAACAACGGCCGTTCGTATCATACCTTTAGGCAAAGAGGGCGATATGATCGAGTTTGGCGGCCTTTTAGGAAGAGCACCTGTGATGAAGATAAATAAAGCTTCAAGTGCCGACTTTATCGCTCGTGGCGGACAAATTCCAGCACCTATTCATAGTTTCAAAAACTAATCTACAAAGTCCGCTTTAAATTTGCGGACTTTTTCTTAAATTTATCCTAATCTTTTCAACTGCTTTTAGTTAAAATAATAAAAATTTTAAACCAAGGAGTTAAAATGAAAATTTTATCACTGCTTACGGTGCTACTTTTTACAGCGGTATGTGGCTTTGCAAACGACGGTAAAGTAAGAAGTATCGACATCTACGTCACGCCATACTACTCAGCAAATGCTGGCAAGGTGGAGTATGTCAAGGTCTATGACAAGATAGATGAGCTTTTAAAAAGTGGCAAAGTGGAGGAGTTTAAAAAGGCTGAAAAGATCGTGCAAGACGCTCCACAAATGGTCTCTCCGATAACTCTTTTTGTTCTCTCAGCTCGCGCTTATGATCTTGGACTTCGCGATGATGCGGTATTTTGGTTTTACGTGGCAAAAAATCGCGCGATCTTGCTAAGAGGCGTTATAGACATGGAGGGCGAGAAATTTACTGACGTGGTGGCTGCGATAGGGGCGTTTATGAAGCTTGTTGGCGACGTGGTCAATCCTTATGCATTTTGCGATATCAAAAAGCAACAAGAGATCGCTGATAAAGCGCTTGAATGGACTAAGAAAAATGCCTATGAAGCGATGTTTTCGCCAGAATTTAGCTCACCTCACGAAGATAGAAAAGCAGCCCTTGCAAAAGGCATAGAAAAGCTAGAAGCGCGCAATAAAAAAGAGAAAGATTATTTTTTAGACAAAGACAATCTTGCTAACTTCAAAGCTATGCGCAAGCAAAATGGCACTGATGAGAAATTTTGCTTTTAAGTAGCAAGACATTGAAAATTTGCTTGTAAATTTAGCTTTTGCTTTATGTTAAAAGGGCAAATTTACAAGCTATTTCTATTTTAAATCACAACAAATTTGCTTAAATTTGGCTCTTTTCCATAATAGTAGCAAAATCACAAAAATGAGTATAAAAAATGACTTTGAAATTTGGCGAGCTTGAAAAAATAGCGACAGATGGTGGCTTTATCTGGTATGCGGAGGTGAAGCTAATGAGCGAAAATTTCGGTCAGGTGTTATTTTGCCTCGTTAGCACAGATAGAGCAGACCTGGATGATGAGACTACTTTACTAGCAGAGCGCATTGCCAGCGATATTGACCGGCACGTAAAAGAGGCGCTTACCTTTTTAAAAGATGAGTTTAGGCGAGGGCGCTTTTTGAGCGAGGACGAGCTTAACTTGCTTGACGTGCCAGTTTGCGACCTGCCATTTAGCTCGCCACAATGCACCTTTTATGCGCATGATAAGCAGTGGCTGATGAGATTTGCAGAGGGCGCGCTTGATATCTGTGAGCCTTATGGCGTTGGGGTGATCTTTGATGGTGAAAAGCCGCTTCGTTTAGAAAATTTAGAGCTTAGCGAGGAGTTCTAAACGTTTAAATTTACGCATTAAAAGATAGTTAAGATTTTCAAGCCTTGCAAAAAATGATGAAATTTTGTTTTTAGGTATTGGCTGCGATCAAGAGGCGCTAGAGTTTTTGAATTATTAAATTTTGCTGTCTTAGGTTTTTGCGCCCAAAACAGCAAATTTATAAGCTAAGCGTTGCAGCAGTCGCTTGGATCTTTTTCTTTTGTGATCCTAGCTCTTAGGTCGTGGCGGATGATCTCTATCGACCAAAACCAGATCATGTGACCCATAAACTCAGAGACATACTCATACCAAGGAAGTGTCCAAAGTGGCGGAGTGAGGCCAAGAAGCGGCAGTGAGATGCCATGAACTGCGATAGTTGCTAAGATACCAGCCATCACGCCTTGCCACATCGTGATCTTTGGAAATTTCTCAGCCACGACGCAGTAGCCAACGGCAAAGACTATTGAAAATATGATGTGCGTTAGCATCACGTAGTTAAAGGCATGCCCTGCAAACTCGTAGATAGCAGCGTTTGGATCGGCGATACCGACATAATCTCTCAAAAACACATAAGGGGGATTTAGAAAATTTCTTGAGCAGTCGATCGCATCAGCCGCTCTGATGGCACTTTCTGGTCCGCAAGCTGCGTTAAACATATCCATAGGGCTTCTTGGCGGAAGTGGCACTTCTGCGCCCCACTTGACAAAAGCTGAAACTACGCCAGCGACGAGGCCGATCAACGCAGCTAAGGCAAATTTTGGTTTGGTAGCTAAATTTGACATTTTGTCTCCTTGTAAAATTTGAGGCATTTTATTTCTATTTTCTTTATGATAAGGTTAATCATTATTATAATTTATAAATTTATCAAAGCTTAAATGCTTTAAAATCATAAAATTTTTAGCCATTTTTGGCTAGACTAAGAAAAAATTTAAAGGAGAATAGATGTCTAAAGAGTTTAAAGACGCAAACGAATTTAAGGAATTTTTTGAAGAATTTAGAAAAAAAGATGGTTATAAAGATCCAGTTGCTTTTGGCATCGCAAGAGTTGATCGCGGACAAAAAAATAGCGACAAAATTTTGCAAGCAAGTTATGCCGTTGTAAATTATAAAGAGAGCTTTTTAAGCGCAGCTGCTTTTATCTACGCCTTGCAAAAGTGCGATGTTGAGGTTGATTTTAGTGCTCACGAGTTTGTGACTGATCTCACGCCAAAGGTAGCAAAAAAGGCTAGTAAGCTCTTTAGCGTCTTTGAAAAAGATATAAAATCGCATAAAAACGTGGAGAATTTACACGCTGTGAAGATGGCATTTGATGACGATCTTGAGCTAAATGAGAATAAATTTAAGCTTGTATTTTTGTTCGATGACGCAAAGCCACTTAGCGTGGAGGCCGTCTATCTCAAGCTCTACTTGATCTCACTTGGCAAGGTCGCACCTAGGACGATCGCACTTGATGGAGCCTTTGGAGTGCTACCAAATGTCGCATGGACTAGTCAAAACATCCCGATCGAGCTTGAGTGGCTAAGAGAAAATGAAATTTCTCTAAAGATGTTTGGCGAGTATCCAGCGATCGTGAGCGTGGATAAATTTCCAAGATTTCTAAGTCACATCATCCCAGCTGATAACACGAGAATTTTAGACGCTGCCAAAGTCCGCATGGGTGCAGCTGTGCATCCTGGCACAGTCGTCATGCCAGGGGCTGCTTACATCAACTTTAACGCAGGCACGACTGGTGGCGTTATGGTTGAAGGCAGGGTTAGCAGCTCTGTCGTAGTGGGCGAGGGCAGCGACGTTGGTGGCGGAGCTAGCATACTTGGCGTGCTAAGCGGCACAAACGGCAACCCTGTAAGCATCGGCAAACACTGCTTGCTTGGCGCAAACTCAGTTACTGGCGTGCCACTTGGCGATAACTGCATCGTGGACGCTGGCATAGCGGTGCTTGAGGGCACAAAGGTCTATATCTCGGCAAGCGAGCGCGAAAAACTAGCTAAGCTAAATCCTAGCTTTAAATTTGAAGCTGAAATTTACAAAGCGCTTGAGCTTGGCGGACTAAACGGGCTTCATTTTAGACAAAATAGCCAAACAGGTCAGATCACCGCAAGTGCGAGCAAAAGGGCGATCAAGCTAAATGAGGCACTTCATTAAAAGGAGCTAACATGAAAGTTGGCATTTTGATGTTTGACAAGATAAATTTGTTAAGCTTTGCCAAAATTTATGATTTTTTGCATAAATTTGAAGGTTTTAACATCAAAACCTACGCCCTAAAGCCTGAGATAGTCGATGAATTTGGCGTCAGGCTTCATCCTGAAATTTACGCTGAGAGCCTTTACGGCGTGGATATCCTGGTCGTGCCAGACGGCGTTGGAGCGCTTGGACTAAGATATGATGAGATATTTTTAAGCTGGATAAAAAGCTCAGCGAGCGCGAAATTTAAGATCGGCTTTGACCTTGGCGTGCTTATCATTGGTGGGGCTGGATTTTTAGAAGACAGAGAGGCCTGCATAAGGGGCGGATACAAAAACGCGCTGAGTGGCTACTGCGAGGTAAATGACGCTAAGATGTGCGAGAGCAGGGGTGTGATAAGCGTTAGCGAATTTGATGACGAGATCAAAGAGCAGCTCGCAAAAATCCTAAGTAAAGATAAAATTTAAGGGCTCTGGCTCTTAAATTTTGATAGAAATTTTATCTTTTAATGAGCTTATAGCTTGTTTTATGGCGCTATTTACCGCTTCTAAATGCCACTTTACCCACGCTGTGAAGTCAAAGTTTAAATTATTTTCAAGCTTTGTCGTCTGTTCTAAAATTTCATAATAATCTTTTTTATTTGCATAAATGACGCTGGAGATAGAAAAAGTAGTGCGCCAAAGCCCTTGCGATGCGGCTATTGCCGCCCTCATAAGGATAGATGATCACAAACCAAAGGTGCGCTAAGGCACTTTTTACATAGGTGTTTTTGTGATTTTTATTGATAAAATTTAAGAATTTTCTCATCTCATCCTCTATATGCTCTACTGACAAGGCTTCGTAGTGGATTTGCACATTTTCTTGTGAGCCTGAGACGACGCTCATCTCATCATCTCTAAATTTAGCTCTTTTTATCTTGTAAATTTTGCTATGACTATATCCAAACAAGGCATTGTGCAGCCATGTAGCCGCTCGAAGTTCATAGGAGCTTTGTTTAAATTTGCATCAAGCATTAGCGAGACTAGATTATCGCTGTGTCTAGTCGCATGAGTGTCAGCTAACCAGTCAAAATTTTCATCTAGTCTCTTTTTTACCGATGAGCGAATGCTTGATCTTTTTAGCCTCTAACCCTCTATGAGAGATGAGTAAAAGATCTCATCTTCTAGGGCGTTAATTTGCGCCTTTAAAAGATCATTTCTACCGGTCTTGCTTGTTATCTCTTTTAAAATTTCGTGATCTTGCTCTAGTTTATTCGCAAGGGTCTATTGCACTTTTATCGAAATAAAAATTTGGGTAGTTGGGATGTTGCCATATCCACAGGTTTTGCATCAAATTTCTTTAAAGATTATGGCTTTTGTGCCTATCTATAAGGTCTTCTATACTCTCTTCTAGCGTCATTGTAGCCACGTCTATAACCACGCTCAAAACCATCATCATAGCCGTCATCATCGTTATAGTAGCCTCTACGGTAACCACGCTGAAATCTATCAAATCTGTCGTACTCATTTTGATAGTATGGGCGGTAGTTAGGCGGATATGGCGCATAGTTTGGGTCAACAGGATAGTAGCCATTTGCACGACAACTATCCTCGTCAAACTTTTCTATTCCGTTGCGAAATTTGTAGCTTTCTATTTTTTTATCAAAGCTATCAATACTTCTTATGTCGCCATAAATTTTAGCCATTTCTCTTTGATTTATAAGACCACAAAGCCTAGCTTCAACTTTTTTTTCGTAACTCATAGAAAACAAAAAAGTTAATGAACAAAATAAAATGGCTATAAATTTCATATTAATCTCCTACTTTTAGGCTTCCACCTTTGCCAAGACCACCTTTTACGGTTTGTGCTTTGTAGTCTTTTAGGGCGATAACCAATTGATTCATCGAATCAAGGAAAGCATTTACAAGTGTTTTTCCCTCAGGTGTTCTTGAATATGCGCCAAGTCCAGCACCAAGAGAAGCGCCAGCACCGCCACCCATGCCAAAGAAGTCAGTGCTAGAAGCTGAGCCAATGGCCGCTGCTAATTGAACACCTGAGCGGTTTTCTATAAGAACCAATGTGGTCTGTGTCTCTTTTGTTGAAAAACCTCCAGCTACAGCACCTGCTACACTACCAAAAAGTGCTCCAACAACACCGCCTACGCCACCAGTATCTTCGTTGCTAAAGAAAATTTCAGGGCGAATAGTATAATCAGCTGCCACCATTTTGCCTTTGCCAAAGCCAGAACCACCGCGTAGTTCGCCTGATCTATCAAGCGCACGCTCTTGCATCATATTATCCATCATAGCACCACGCTCAACTATAACAAAACAACCAGTTTGTTGTGCAAGAAGACGTAAAACAGGAATAGTTGATGTGAGCTTGTAGTTGCGTGTTAAATATGAATACCAGTCGGAATTTTGGTCTTCATAAAACGCAAGTGTTCCAAGAGTGCTACTACACTTTTCTATTTTTGTGTTAGCATTTTTGTTATTGCTGCCAGCAGCACTGCCAGTTACGCCATTGTTGTTGCCAGTTGCGCAACCACTTAAAAGTAAAACTCCAAGACCTACGCTTAGTAAAGATGAACTTAACTTCATTTTTATCCTTAATATTTAAGTTGGTTTTAGAATTATATATGAGTAAATATTATAAAAATATTAATATAAAATTTATGTTTAACAACATAATGCAAAACTATTTTTCACAAAAAATTTAAGCGGCCAGCAAGATGCCAGCCACATAAATTATTCGACAGTTACGCTTTTTGCGAGGTTTCTTGGCATATCGACGTTGTTGCCAAGTCTAACGGAAATTTCAAGTGCAAGCAGCTGAAGCACTAGCATCATCTCGAAAAATTCGCTCATATAGTGATCTTGAACGCTAGTTTTTACATAGTCATCGCTTAGTTCAAACTCAAGTGGGCTGATCGCTAGGATGTAAGCATCTCTTGCAGCAAGCTCTTCGACGTTACTCTTTGTCTTTTCATATAGTAAGTTTTGAGGCATTAAAGCGATCGTAAATAGCTTCTCATCTGCAAGTGCGATAGGTCCGTGCTTCATCTCGCCTGATGGATAGCCCTCGGCGTGAAGATATGAAATTTCTTTAAGTTTTAATGCACCTTCAAGTGCTAGCGGATAGAAGATATCTCTACCGATAAAGAAGAAGCCATGACCGTGCAAATAGTGCTTGCTTAGGCGGTGAAGCTTCTCTTGCAAAGAGTTATCTATATTTAAAATTTGTGGGATGTGAAGAAGCGTTTTGATCTCGTGATCAAGCTCTTTTTTGCTGATAGATCCCTTTGCTGATGCCATTTGAAGCACAAGCATCCAAAGCACGATGATCTGCGTAGCAAATGCCTTTGTACTCGCCACACCTTTTTCGATGCCAGCGCGAGTTAGAAGTGTATTATCAGCTAGTCTAACGATAGATGAGTTATCGACGTTGCAAATTGCAAGTGTCTTTAGCCCAGCCTCTTTTGCTATCCTAAGCGCCTCAAGAGTGTCAGCTGTTTCGCCACTTTGCGAGATGACGATGAAGAGCGAGTTTTTGTTTAGATAAGGCTTTCTATATCTAAATTCGCTTGCCACTTCGACCTTTGTTCTAACTTTGGCAAGCCTTTCAAAAAGATAGCTTGCAACAAGCGCTGCATGGTAGCTCGTACCGCACGCACAAAGCACGATATCATCGATACCTTTTAGGTATTCATCGTCTAAATTTTCAAGGGTGACTTTGTGGTTTTTGACCCTGCCCATGATGGTTTCAGACACGACTGCGCCTTGCTCGTAAATTTCTTTCTCCATAAAAAACGTATAACCCTCTTTTTGGGCATAGCTCTTATCTTTTGGCAGTGCGTTAAATGTTATGCTAGCCTTTTTGCCGTGTTTAAAAACAGCTATCTCGTCTAAGCTCACATAGCCGTAGTTGTTATCATCAAGGTAGGCTACTTCGGTTGCGTTGCCGATAAGCGGGGCATCTGATGAGGCAAAATATAGCTCTTTTTTGTCGCTTTTGCCTATCGCCATAGGAGCGGCATCTTTTGCAAAAAATATCTTATCAGGTGCAGTTTTGGTGATAAGTAGCGTCGCATAAGCGCCTCTAAGCTTTGCGATAGTCGCCTCATAAGCCTTAAATGGGTCTTTTTTCTCTTTTAAAATTTCTTCAAAAAGATGCACGATCACTTCGGTGTCGGTTTGGCTGACAAATTTCACACCCTTTGCCTCAAGCTCATCTTTAAGCTCTTTGTAGTTTTCGATGATGCCGTTGTGAACGACAAATGAGTGCTCGCCAAGGTGTGGGTGAGCGTTTATCTCAGTTGGTTTGCCATGCGTCGCCCAGCGTGTGTGACCTATCGCCACGCCAAAACCCTCTGATGTAAAGTCCTTTGTCTTTAGGGCTAAATTTTCAAGCTTGCCGACCGCTTTAAAGAAGTCGATCTTGCCATCACTCATCACAGCCATGCCAGCGCTGTCGTATCCACGATACTCAAGCTCTTTTAGACCGCTTAAAATGACCTCTTTTTTCTCTTTATCTCCGATGTATCCTACGATTCCACACATGTTTTACTCGCTTATTAATAAATTTAATATCTCTTCGCCTTTACTCTCAAGTCGCTCGTTTTTCTCGATCAAAAAGAGATTTCTCGTTCTATTTTTAACCGTTTGAATTCTAGCACTCGTGACTTGAAAATGAAGCCTGTCAAAAACACTCATCACATAAGCCATTAGCCCGCGCTGATCTTTTGCGTTGATGCTAAGTTTGGCGTAATCTTTTGAGTGATTTAGCTCGAAGTTTATCTCATCTTTGTTAATATTTGGTTTCAAAGGCTCTCTTAAAACCTCGCTATTTAGGGATTTTAGGGCTAAAATTTTAGTATTTTCAAGCTCATGATTTTTTACATTTTGGTTAAAGTCAAGCCTGATATAAAATTTTTTCTCAAAAAGCTCAAATATCTCCATATATGCAAGGTCAAATTTGGCAAATTCATAGAGCAGGGCGCTTAAATTTAGGCTCTTGTTTGTATAAATTTGAATGCTTAAATTTTTAGTATTGTTTATGAAAATTTCGGTTTCGTTTAAGCTATCAGCCACTTTGCTTAAATTTATGATCTCGTTCGCGCTATATTTTGTAAAGACCAAATTTGATGTGATCTTAAAAATTTTCTCTTGCAGCTTTGGCTCAAGCGCCAAAAACTCGCTATTTCGTTTTATAGACTGCTCTTTTTTTACCCGCCTTGTCGCTTCATCAAGTAAATTTTCATCGCTAAATGCGCTAAGAGAAATTTCATAAAGCTCTCTTAAAAGCTTTGCTGTGTAGGCGTTGTAAAGCCTCTCATTTGTGGCGTTTATCACGCAGTAGCTAAGGATGTAAAGTAGCTTTAAAACCTGCTTGTCGCCTAGCTTTGATATGAAGGCAAATATGACGCGTTGCGAGTAGATGTCCTCTCTGTTTGAGACGTTGCTCATTAGGGTGTGGTATTTTATCAAGATGACACCGATGTTGATAGCTTTTTGGCTTAAATTTAGCTTGTTAGCATAGGCTCTAAAGATGTTTGCGCCGATATTTGCGTGATCTTTGCCACCAAGTCCTTTGCCAACGTCATGCATAAGCGTCACGATCTTAAGCATCGTTTTGCCTTCCAAGCAAAGCTCAGTGTAGAGATTTTTTATAAATTTATCTTTTATATTTTCAAGAAATTTGACACTTAAGATGCTATGTTCATCAACCGTAAATTCGTGATAGCCGTCATATTCTGCTAGCTGGGAGATATGCTCCATCGGTTTTATCAAAATTTGTATCATCTGCGCATCGAGCAAGGATTTTAAGATGGCGTAGGAATTTTCTCTTAAAAATATCTTCTTAAACTCGCTGATAGCGCGCTCTAAGCCATCTTTTGTGATGATGGCTCGCTTGATATAAAAGATCGCGCTTATATCAAATTTATAATCCACATCTTTTAGCTCTAAAAGCTCATTTATGAGATTCTCGATAAGTGCTGGCCTTTTGTGAAGTGGCACGTAGATGACGCCATTTATCTCATAAAAGCCATTTTTTAGTCTAGCAAATTTTCTTTGAACGAAGCTTAGCTCGCTTTTGAAAAATGGCCTGCAAAGCGAAGCCGCGATAAATCTTGAATAAATGGCTACATTATTCATCGAGCTTAGCATCTTTTGGCTGATGACGCTTTCGTTGTCTTGAAGCTTTTTAGACTTTGTCTGCATGAAATTTGTCGTGATCTCGACACTTGAAGCGCTGAAAGTATCGGTGTTTTGAGTTAAATTTAAAGCACTTAGCAAGCTTAGTAAAAAATCCACATTTAGATTAAAACTAGCGATCTCTTTTTCATTCATCACTTTTAGGGCTTGTGATCTAACCGAAACGTCGCTATCAAGGCAGTTTAGTATGCAGTTTAAGCGGTAAATTTCATCGATCCCGCCAAAGCCACTTTTTAAATTTGGCTCTTGTGCCAAGTAGCTTATGCTAGAAAATGGCAAAAATGCCTTTAAATGGTAGTTTAAAAAGGCTTTTTTATCAAATTCTTTTATCTTTATGATCTCGCTTTTTACTAGGCGGTAGAGGCTTTTTGAGCCGCAGATGTAGCGAAGTTGTGAGGTTTCGCTTTTAAATTTAAGGTCATCTTTGAAATTTATAAAAATTTCATCCACTTCGGCGCTTTTTATCACAAATTTCATGCCAGAGCTATCTAAAATTTCAGAAAATTCTTTTAAGAAATTTTTTATATTGTAGCCCTTTAAATTTTTATAAACTAGTAAAATTTCAAGCTCGCTATTTGCGCTAAGTAGCGTTTGAGCGTATTTGCCAGTGGCTAGAACGCTAAAAGCAAAGCTGTCATTTTGCGGTACAAACTCATCAAAAAATTCTCGCATAGTTTCATTTAAATAAGATTTTATAAAATCATCATACTCTTTGGCTAAGAAATTTGTGAAATTTCTGCCTTGGTTTTTTTGAAAATGTTTTGGCAAATTTGCCTTAAAATCAAGAAATTTCTCTTTGATCTTTGAATAATTATCGCTATTTTTGGCACTTTTATCAGCTAGCATTTAGTGTTTCCATTGTTAAAAATATCTTGGCAAATGTTACATAATTTTTGCAAAAACAAAGCTTTATTTGCTTATAATAAAGCCTTAAGTTCAGCTTTAGGACGATATAACTAATGAATCTATTACAAAAACTAGAAAGTGGCGAGAGATTAAGCAAGCAAGAGGCTTTTTCGCTTTATGAGCTTGATCTTTTTACCTTGGCTAAATTTGCCGACAAAAAGCGCAGAAAATTGCACGGCAACAAGGTCTTTTTTAACGTAAATCGCCACATAAACCCAACAAATATCTGTGCTGACATCTGTAAATTTTGCGCATTTTCAGCCCACAGAAAAAATCCAAATCCATACCTAATGAGCCACGAAGAAATTTTAAAGATCGTTGATGAGAGCGTGAGCCACGGCGCAAAAGAGATACACATAGTCTCAGCGCACAACGCAACTAGCGGCTGGCAGTGGTACTTAGAAATTTTTAAAAAGATAAAGGCAGCCCACCCAGAGCTTCACGTAAAGGCGATGACGGCGGCTGAGATTGATTTTTTATCAAGGCATTACGGCTTAAGCTACGATGAGGTGATAGAAAAGATGCTTGAATACGGCGTCGATAGCATGCCAGGAGGTGGGGCTGAAATTTTTGATGAAGAGGTCAGGGCTAAAATTTGCAAAGGTAAAGTAAGTAGCAAGAACTGGCTAAAGATCCACAAAATGTGGCATGATAAAGGCAGACAAAGCAACGCAACAATGCTTTTTGGACACATAGAAAGCCGTGAAAATAGGATCGATCACATGTTAAGGATCAGAGACTTACAGGATGAAACTGGCGGATTTAACGCGTTTATCCCGCTTGTCTATCAAAGAGAAAATAACTACTTAAAAGATATTAAATTTCTAGGATCAGCTGAAATTTTAAAGACTATGGCGATATCTCGCTTGGTGCTTGATAACGTCCCACACATAAAGGCATACTGGGCTACTTCGACGCTAAATTTAGCGATGATCGCTCAGGAATTTGGCGCTGATGATCTTGATGGCACGATAGAAAAAGAGAGCATACAAAGTGCAGCTGGCGCAAATAGCGCAAATGGCGTCACACTAAAGACATTTTGTGATCTCATAAAAACATCTGGTTTTACGCCGGTTGAGCGTGATAGCTTGTATAACGAACTTAAAATTTACTAAAGGAGCTTGGGGTGAAATTTTTTGACTTAGCACAAAACAAAACGAGTGTGAAGCAGGAATTTGGAGCGGGACTTACGACATTTTTAGCGATGATGTATATCGTGCCGGTAAATGCGATCATTATGAGCAAAACTGGCATGCCTTATGAGGCATTAATCACTGCAACTGCGCTAATTACCATATTTTCTACGATATTAAATGGTCTTTGGGCGAACACGCCAGTTGCGATGAGCGTTGGCATGGGGCTTAACGCTTATTTTACATTTGGTCTTTGCATCGGTATGAAAGTGCCTTGGCAAACGGCTCTTGGTGTTGTTTTTCTAAGTGGCGTGATATTTGTCGTCTTGTCTTTTACAAATTTTAGAATGTGGATAATAAGATCCATCCCGCTTGATCTAAGAAGAGCGATAAGCGCTGGCATAGGCACGTTTATCAGCTTTGTTGCGTTTCAGCAAATGGGCTTTATCGTAAATAACGATGCGGTTTTGGTTGGCATAGGAAATTTCAGAGATCCAAACGTGCTTCTTGGCGTTTTGGGGCTATTTTTGGTTATTTGCTTTTGGGCATGGAAGATAAAGGGTGCGTTTATCCTAGCTGTGCTTGTCACTTCGGTGATAGCTTGGGTGCTTGGCATCGCTCCTCATCCAACAGAAATTTTCTCAACCCCAGCCTCTATCTCTCCGATATTTTTAGAGCTTGACATAAAAGGTGCCTTTAGCCTAGCCTTGCTACCAGTTATTATCACATTTTTTGTGACCGATCTTTTTGACTCGATAGGCACACTAGCTGGCGTTGGCACAAGGGCTGGGATATTTGACGAAAACAAAAAAGATGGCGTCGTAAAACTTGAAAAAACTCTTGAAGCTGACGCTGTTGCTACGGCAGCTGGCTCTCTTGTAGGTGTAAGTACGACCACATCGTTTGTAGAGAGCGCAAGCGGCGTAGAAGAGGGCGGTAGGACTGGTCTAACAGCTGTATTTTGCGGACTTTTATTTATACTTACATTATTTATGTTGCCACTTTTTAAAGCTATCCCTGGCAATGCCATCTATCCGATCCTCGTAATGGTCGGTGTGCTTATGTTTGCTGAGCTTGCTAGCATAAATTTCAAAGATCCAGCCATAGCTGTTGCGACATTTTTCATAGTTGTGCTCATCCCGCTTACTTACTCGATCACAAACGGCCTTGCATTTGGCTTTATGTCATACGTCATAGTTAAGCTCATAAAGAGAGAATTTAGCGATATAAATTTAGGCGTAGTCGTGCTAGCGCTCATTAGTTTTATCGTATTTTTGGTGCATTGATAAGGATGAAAGATGATATTTTATAGCTACGATGAATTTGCCGTTGATGCCAAAAAGATGGCAAAGGATATAAAAGATGAGTTTGATCCAGAGGTGATACTAGCTGTGGCAAGAGGTGGTCTAACGCTTGGCCACTCACTAGCTGTTGCGCTTGAAAATAGAAATTTATTTACTTTAAATTCTATCCACTACGAGGATACAAACAAGCTTGATACGATACAAATTTTTAACGTGCCAGATCTTAGCAAATACACTAAAATTTTGCTTGTTGATGATATCATCGATAGTGGCGAGAGCATGGTCGAGATAAAAAGAGAGCTGCTTAAACGCTATCCAAATTTAGATATAAAGATAGCAACTGTATTTTACAAAGAAAAGGCTCTGCTTTTGCCTGAATTTAAGGTAAAAGAGGCTCATGACTGGGTTGAGTTTTTCTGGGATATACATATTTAAGGGCTAAATTTGTTAGAAAGAGTTAGAGAATTTGCTGGCAGGCACATCGCTTTTAGCGTATTTTTGATATGTTTGATTGATTTTGTTTTTCTACTTTATGCGGCAAATTCTCTTAGTATAAGCTACAACGAGGCTGAAATTTTCTTTCAAAAGCACAGCCTTCTAAGCTATATCTTAAAACTAAGCACCCATTTTTTTGGTCAAAATGACCTCGCTGTGCGAGGTGTGATGATCTTTTTTCACATCGCAAGCGTGGTTTTGATGTATAAGGTGAGTAAATTTTACATCAAGCTCGAGTTTGACAGGATCGTAGCGGTCCTACTTTTTGTGCTGCTTCCTGGCACACTAGCTTCAGCCCTTATCATAAATAATGCTGGAATTTGCATCACTCTAGCGCTTTTATGCATATATCTTTTTCATATTAAAAAGAAAATTTTATTTAGCCTCTTTTTCTGCCTAGCCTTTTTTATAGATGGTGATTTTTTGATATTTTATGCAGGATTTTTTATATTTGCGCTTTACAAAAGAAAGCCACCTCTTGCTTGGCTAAGCGCCATTTTATTTTTGCTGACACTTTACTTTTTTGGCTTTGAAACAAATGGCAGACCAAGCGGGCATTTTATCGATACCTTTGGCATATTTGCTGCTGTATTTTCGCCATTTGTCTTTATCTTTTTTGTATATACGATTTATAGAATTTGGGTTAAGGAGAAGAAAGATCTTTTGTGGTTTATCGCCATTTGCTCATTTTGCTTTTGTATGATAGTCTCTGTGCGCCAAAGGCTGGAGCTTGAGCAGTTCTTGCCATTTTGCGTGATAGCAACGCCACTTATGGTAAGAGTTTTTTTCAACTCATATCGCGTGAGGCTGCCAAAATTTAGAAAAGGTCATAAAATTTGCACTAGCTTAGTGATGCTCTTTTTGATATTTAACTGGTCAGCGATCATCTTTAATCAAATTTTTTACCTCTTTTTAAATGATCCTACAAAACATCTCACTTATAAATTTGATGTAGCAAAAGAGCTGGCAGATAAGCTAAAAGAGGCTGGAGTGCAGGACATAACGACTGAAGATACAAGGCTTGCGCTTAGGCTTAAATTTTATGGGATAAAAACAAAAAGCTACTCTAAAAATTTATTAGCAAGTGCCGATTTAGATGAGAAGTCAAAATTTAGTATAGAAAAAATGGGAAAAGTAGTTGCAAATTTCAATGTCAAGGAACGATAAAATATGAAAAAAAGAGCTTTTACGATGATAGAGCTTATTTTTGTTATTGTTGTTGTTGGAATTTTAGCTGCTATTATGATCCCAAAACTAAATAGAAATGCCTCAAGAGAAGCTGCAAATCAGATCCTAACTCATATAAGATATACTCAACATCTCGCTATGCAGGATGATAAATATGAAAATTTTGTTAGTGATAATCCTGTGGGATGGTTTAGAATGAGATGGGGGGTAGCTTTTAATAATACTAGTTTGCAAAAATGCTCTATAGATAAGCCGGGAGTTAATACTTGGAAATATAGTGTCTTTTTTGATAAAAGTTTAAATGGAAATATAAATTCAGAAAGTGAAGTTGCAAACGATATCTATAAAAGCGGAAAACTCCTTAGTGGAGGCTGGAGTAGTGGAATAGTAACAGAAGCTACTTGCAAAAAGTGGAATAAAGAATTAAATTTAGGAAAAAGGTTTGGCATAACATCGGTTGATTTTAAAGATGGTTGTAGCGGAATGCAAACTATAATTTTTGATGAAATGGGCCGACCTATGAGAGTAGCAAGTACTACTTCTGGTGGAGCAAAGCGTCCTTATGATAGACTTCTTAAAAAAGATTGCAGTATAACAATAACTGATAAACGCGGCAATCAAACAATCATTACTATAGAAAAAGAAAGCGGCTTTGCATCTATAAAAGAAAATAGTTAAATTTGATTAAAATTTTATAGTTTTTATTTTTTTTAAAAAGTTGCCATTTTTTAATCTGCATTTAAGCATCCCTCATATATAATTCCAGCTCACGAAACGAGAAACCACCTTTAACTTCAACGTTAATAAAGCCTTTTTCTTATCGTTGTTCTTTTAACTTACAATTGTTAAACTATTAGTCAATCTTTGAAATCTAAACAAGTGATCGATTGAGCCAGTCTATTATGATTAAATAATAGATTAGACAAACTAATTATAAAAACTAAAAGTTTTT